>NZ_JBIWAQ010000008.1:0-343888 GCF_044760155.1 Kitasatospora sp. NPDC098652 | reverse complement strand
GAAAATCACCCGTCACGCCCCTCTCCGCACCCACCCCCTCCACCGCCCCCTCCCGCAGCGCGTCCCTCTCGCCTTGGGCGGGTGAGGGGAGGGGGGTGGTGGGGGTGGGTGGGTTGGTGCGGGTTGGGGGGTGGGGGTTGGGGGGTGGGTGGGGCGGTTTGGGGGTGGGGTGGTGCGGGTGGGTGTGCTGACCAGTGGAGGAGTAGCAGGCTGGCGAGGGCGGCGAGGGCGCACCAGGTGGAGATGAAGGCGAGGCGCCAGAGTAGGGCGCAGGCGAGGGCGCCTGTTGCGGTGAGGAGGCCGAGGCGGCGGAGTAGGTGGTCGGCGCTGAGGAGGAGGGAGCCGACGGTGGTGAGGAGGTAGCCGGTGAGTAGCAGGGCGGGGTGGGGGGCGGCGGTTCCGTAGTCGAGGGTGTGGCCGTGGCGGGTGGCCGTCACCGGGTGGGTGGCGACGGTGGCTGCGAGGGGCAGCGCCACTGCTGTGCCGAGCAGGGTGAGGAGGGCGAGCAGTCGGCGACGGGAGGGGCCGGCCGGGTGGCCGGGTTCGTGGGCCGCGCACCACACCCCGGCCGGTACCAGGACGGGCAGCAGCGGCAGGGCGATCACCGCCCAGGCGGTGCGGGCCGCCCCGGCGGGGCCGGCGGGTAGCTCACCGTCCGTGCCGAGCCAGACCAGGGATTCGACGAGCTGGTGCACGCCGAGGACCAGCGGGAGTGCGGCGAGCGGTAGGCGTTGCGGTCGGCCGGACCGTCGGGCGCGTACGAGGCAGGCCACGCCTACGCCCGCGACCACCGTGCCGGCCACGGCGTCCGCCTGGGCGCTCCAGCACATCGGTGGGCCTACTCGGTTCTGCGGTCCGGGTCGGTGTCACGGTCGGGGCCGTCGCCGCTGTCGGTGCTGCCGGACCGGTCCTCCGGTGGTGCGCCGATGGACTCCAGGGTTTCGCGGACGCTGCCGGGCATCGCGGGGTGCCGCCCGATCACGATCACCCCGATCACGATCGCCACCAGCCCGGCCGCCTGCCAGGCCAGGGCACCCGGGGTGACCCGCAGCCGGTCGCCGAGGAAGCCGACCGCACAGGCGATCCCGGAGAGCGGCTGGGCGGCGGTCAGCGCGGGGAGGGACATCCGCAGCGGGGCGGCCTCGAAGGCGCTCTGCACCAGCAGCAGCCCGATCACGCCCGCCGCCACCACCGCGTACGGCTGCCAGGTGCGCAGCACCACCGCCAGCCCGTCGTGGTCGAGGCGCTGGGTGGTGGTGCGGGTGAGCGCGTCCTGGAGGCCGTAGAGCAGTCCGGCGGCGAGGGCCAGCAGGGTGGCCTCCTCGAACAGCGGCAGCCGTCGGGCGAGTGCGACCAGGAGCAGGGTCAGCCCGGCCACCGTGCCGACCACCAGCCAGTGGCGCAGCTCCCCGGCGGCCGGGCCGCCGCCGGTCGGCCGCCCGGCCACGATGAACGACGTCACCCCCAGGCCGAGCAGCAGCACCCCGACCCAGCCGGAGCGGCCGAGGGTCTGACGGGTCAGCACCCGGGACAGCGCCATCGCGAAGATCAGGTTGGTCGCCAGCAGCGGCTCGACCAGGGACACCTCGCCCTGGTTGAGCGCGAGCGCGGACAGCAGCAGGCCGCTGACCATGAAACCGGTGCCGAGCAGCCACTCCGGCATCCGCATCAGGTCCAGCAGCAGGCGCCAGTGCAGCATGTCGGCACGGGGGGCCCGTTGCGCCGCGTGCTGCTGGAGGACGAAGCCGAGTCCCAGACAGCAGGCCGCGCTCAGAGCGAGGAGGAAGACCGCCACGGAGGGACCACCAGGTTGTCGCTGCCCCGCGCCGCGCCGGCGGCTCCGGGGAGGGACGGCGATCGCGGCGCGCTTCCGCCAGCGTACCGCCGGGGCGGCGGCCGGGCCGAGCGGACGCCGTGCGGCCGGATCGGAGCGGGCCCGGGCCACGCGCCCCGCGCTTGCCGCCACGGGCGGGGCGGGCGCACGCTGGTGTGAGCGGCCGCCACGGGCCCACCGCCCGGGTCGGCCGGGACCGGCGCGACGGGGGCCTGCGCCAGGAGGTGTGGCATGCACAACCAGTGGGACGTGGAGCTCAGCTTCGACGAAGACGGCGTGCACACGGTGTGCGACGCCAGGTTGACGGGCGCGCGGGCGCCGGGCCTGAGCGCGCACGGTGAGGCCGAGAAGAGTGCGGAGGACCGTCCGCTCGCCAGGATCGGCGAGGAGGTCGCGGCCTCCCGGGCCCTGGAGGAACTGTCCCGCAAGCTGCGGGCCCAGGCCAACGGGGAGATCGACGACGAGGGGCACCGCCCGGGCTACCTGATCTACTGAACTCGGCTGTGCCGTATCCGGCGCGGGCGCACGCACTGCGGCGCCTGGTCTTCAAGTTTGTTCCAGCGCAAGGGACTTGGGTGGCCGACGCCCGTGTCCAGCACGCGTCGGTTTCCGGCCGCAGGGTGTGCGCCATCACATGAGCCGCACTCACCTGCGACGCGTTCCTCGACGCCGTCCTGATCACCACCCGCCCCCGCTACGGCCAGCCCGGCTCTCACTCGAAGTTTCGGGCAGCGGTGAGGCCTTCGATGAAGGAGCGGAAGTCCGGGGCGAGGGCGAGTTCGGTGTCGAAGTCCGCATCGAACCAGGTAACGGAGGGTTCGTGGTGCCGGCCGCATGCCCGGTAGTCGAGCCCGATCCAACAGTGCCCGTCTCCCGAGAACAGCACCGACCCGGTTGGAAGGCCCCATTCCTTGACCAGGTACGGACTGTCGAGCAGGGAAATCGTTCCCTCGCGACGGCCGATGCCCAGCATGCTGTCGAAGGGGATGTGGTCGGTGCTCCAAGACGTCGGCCGGCTGGTGGGGAAGGCGTTCCAGTCGTCGGCGATCTCGCCGCCGTTCCGATGGCGCAGGAGGGCGAGCAGGGAGCCGGGAAGCGTGACGTCGAGCAGTCGCTGGGCCTCCACGATCGCCTGGTCGGTCAGCGCCGGCTGCACCGTGTACTCGCTACTGGTGTCCCACAGGGAGCGCTGGAGATCTTCGAAGCGTGCCATGGCCGGCATCGTAGGAGCGGTGTCCGACTGTTTCCCCCCACGGGGGAGGGCGGCTGGGTGCGCGCAGGAAGTCGGCATGGCCGACTTCTCGTGTGGGGTGGGGGCTCAGGGCTCAGGGGTGGGTGAGGAAGGTGAGGACCTGGGGGTTGACCTGGGCGGCGCCTGCGGTGGGGAGGGTGTGGTGGGAGGTGTCGGGGACGGTGGCGACGGTGGCGTGGGGGAGGGCGCGGAGGGTGGCCTCGGCGGTGCGGTGGGGGTTGTGGGTGCGGGTGTGGGCGGCGTAGAGGGCGAGTACCGGGGTGGTGAGGGTGCGGAGTCGGGCAGGGGTGGGGCGTGGGCCGGTGACGATGGGGGAGGCGGGGAAGTCGGCGTAGCCGAGGGCGTACAGCTCGCGCCAGTCGGGGTCGACGGCGGGGCCGGGGCCGGATTCCCAGTCGAGGTAGGAGCGGGCGCGGTCCGGGGTGCGGTGCGGGAGGAAGAGGGGGAGTGCACGTAGCAGGTAGCCGGGGCGGAAGCCCGTGAAGCACTGGGTGGGGTCGAGGAGGGCGAGGCGCCCGACCCGGGTGGGGGCGTGGAGCGTGTACTGGAGGGCGGTCCAGGCGCCGTAGGAGTGGCCGCAGAGGTCGGCCTCGCGGACGCCGAGCCCGTCGAGTACGGCGTCCAGCCAGCCGAGCAGGCCGGGGACGTCGCGCAGCGGGGTGCCGTCGTGGACGCTGCGCCCGGGGTCGCCGATCAGGTCGACGGCGAGGACGCGGTGGCCGGCCGCGGCCCAGGCACCGGCGTTGGCGAACCACATGGCGGAGGTGGCGCCGCCGCCGTGGAGGAGGACGAGGGGGCGGCCGTCGGCGGGGCCGCAGGCGTTGACGTGGGTGGTGCCGTGGGCGGTCCGGACGGTGAGGGGCTCGACCGGTACGGGCCAGCGGGCGAGGAGCTTGTCGTAGGCGGCGAGGAAGTTGTCGTAGGCGAGGAAGGGGGCGGTGCGGGCGGACATGAGGGGCCTCCGCGGGGTGTGGTGTGAGAGCGTGCGGGCAGGCGGGGATCGCCCGCCCACCGGATTGCTCGTTGGACAAGTATCTCGCTGAACGAGAGAATAATGGCACGGGAGTGCCCGAGGAAGGACGAGAGGGTGTCCGAACGTGAGGAGCCGATGCGGCTGGTCCACCTGCTGCGTGGTCTGACGGTCGAACTCGACCTGTTCGGGGCCGAGTTCGCGGCTCGCAGTGGACTTCACCCGACCGATCTGCGGGCGTTGATCCACCTGCTGGACGCGGCCCGGGCCGGGCAGGTGGTCACCCCGGGGCGGCTCGGTGAGGCGCTCCGGCTGAACTCGGCCGGGACCACTGGCCTGGTGGACCGGCTGGAGCGGCTCGGGCTGATCCGGCGCGAGCGCGACCCGCAGGACCGGCGCAGGGTGCGGCTGGTGGTGGAGGAGCGGGCGATGGAGCTCGGCGAGGGCTTCTTCGGCGGGCTGATCGGCGACCTGGTCGCGGCGATGGGCCGGTTTGACCCGGCGGAGCTGGCGACGGCCCGCCGCTTCCTGGAGGCGATGACCTCCGTGGTGGCCGCCGCCCGGCAGGACCCTCGGGGCCTGCCCTAGGCGGGGCCCAGGGTCCAGGTGATCAGCGAGAGGGTGCCCATCGACACCAGGGTCGACCAGAGCACGGTGTCCCGGGCCAGGTCGGTGCCCTGGCCGTACTCGCGGGCGTAGGTGTAGATGTTCTGCGCGGTCGGCAGGGCGGAGAACAGCACCACGGTGAGCAGCTGGTGGGTGGGCAGGTGGAGCACCGGGCCGGCCACGACCAGGGCGACGAGCGGCTGGACCAGGGTCTTGATCGCGACGGTCAGGCCGACCTCGGCGCGGCGTGAACGGCCTTCGGCCGCCGGGCGGTTGTGCAGCGACATGCCGAGCGCGACCAGGGCGGTCGGCACACCGGCGCCGCCGAGCAGGTCGGCGGAGTGGTGGAGTTCGGCGGGCAGCCGGAATCCGGTGGCCGAGGCCACGGCGCCGAGCGCGGTGGCGATCAGGATCGGGTTGCGCAGCGGCAGGGTGACCAGGGCCCGGCGGCCGGCCGCGCCGCTGTCCAGGACGGCCAGGACGGCCGGGGTGACCACCAGGATCTGGAAGAGGACCACCGGGCCGACGAAGGAGGCGTCGCCGACGACCTGCATGGTCACCGGGATGCCCAGGTTGGCGGAGTTGACGTACCCGGAGGCCATCGCGCCGATCGCCAGTTCGCCGCGCTTGCGGCGGAACAGCCGCCACCCGGCGAGCAGTCCGAGGCCGGTGGAGACGGTGGTGCCGGCCACGAAGGCGAGCATCGACGGGTTGGCGAAGTGCCCCAGCGGGGTGCGGGAGATCATCAGGAAGAGCGCGGCCGGCATGGCGACGTGGAAGACGAAGCGGGTCAGCACCAGCTCCGCCTGCGGTCCGAGCAGCCCGGCGCGGGCGACGACGTAGCCGACCGCGGTGAGGGCCCAGATCGGGGCGAAGGCGGACAGCAGCGGGTGGAGGTCTGGCATGGTTCCTCGGATCGCTCGGACGGGTCTGCCGGGTGCGGCGGGGATCGCCCGCCGGAGGGCCCCGGAACGCCGGTGCCGCCGAGAACCCCCCGTGGCAGTAAATCAGTGGCCGTCCGGGTGTTGATCAAGGGGCCCGGGTCCGGGGCGGGCCGCCGGCCGGTGGCCCGCGCCGGGAGGGCGGCGCGGGGGCGGGCCTACGATGAGCGGGTGGAGAACCAGTACCTGAGCCTGTCCGAGGTGGAGGCCGTCGCCCGCCGGGCCCACCAGGGGCAGGTGGACAAGAACGGGCACCCGTACGCCGAGCACATCGCGGCGGTCGCGGGCGGGACGGCGGCGCGGGGTGGCAGCGAGGCGCAGATCGCGGCGGGCTGGCTGCACGACGCCGTCGAGGACGACCGGCTGAGCCGGGAGTGGCTGGCGGGGGCCGCGCTGCCGGCCGAGACCAAGGCGATCGTGGACGCGCTCACCCGGCGGCCCGGGGAGCCGGTGGAGGCGTACACCGCGCGGATCCTGGCCACGCCGGGCGCGCTGCTGGTCAAGCGGGCGGACCTGGCGCACAACTCGGACCCGGCGCGGCTGGCCGCGCTGGACGGGGCGACCGCCGAGCGGCTGGCCGCCAAGTACGCGCGGATGCGGGAGCTGCTGGGGCTGACCGGGGAGCTCTGAGGACGCGAGCGGGGCGGGCGCGAGCCCAGGGGCGCGCGAACGCGCGGGAACGTACGGCAGAGCGGGAACGTACGGCAGGGCGGGAACGCACCGGAGGGCCCGGGCTCGCGCGGATCGCGCGGGCCCGGGCCCTCTCGGGTCACCCCGGTGGTCCCTGTCCGACCCCCGGGGTGAGGGGGGAGTGGTCAGGAGACGGGTGGAAGCTCGGTACGCCGGTGGTCGGGCGGCTTAGTACCAGTGGTGGGTCTGCCAGAAGGCCCAGGCGGCGTTCGGGCTGCCGTAGCGGGTGTTCATGTAGTCCAGCGCCCACTTGATCTGGGTGGCCGGGTTGGTCTTCCAGTCCGCGCCGGCGGAGGCCATCTTGGAGGCCGGCAGCGCCTGGCCCAGGCCGTACGAGCCCGAGCTCGGGTTGGTCGCGGTCACGTTCCAGCCGGACTCGTGGGAGATGATCTGGCTGAACGAGGCCAGCTGGTTCGCCGGGACGATCTGGGCGGCGATGGCCTGCGGGGAGGCGGTGGCGGCGTTCGCGGTGGCGGGCAGGACGCCCGCGCCCAGGGCGGTGAGACCAGCGGCGCCGGCGAGAATCGCGGCGGAAGTGCGCATACGGAGCTTGAAAGCGGGCATGTAGAACAGGACCTCAATCAGGTTGGGCCGAGTCGCGCCCCACCCAGGACCACGGGCCGGACAGGGGCCGTTGCGGTTGTGGGGCGCGACTCGGCGGTAAGCCGTCGACCGGCGGGACAGGAGCCGGTGCGGCTGACGACGAGAGCCATTGTTGCCAGACGGGATCGGCCGTCGCCAAGACCCCCTCGTTACGACGCACCGTCGTAGCCGCGACGGTGGCCGTGGATTCGAAGGGCGGCCCGGGCGGGGTGCTCCGACCGGGTCCGAGCTGGGCGGACGCCGGTCGGCCGGCCGGTGGTCCGGAGGGGCGGCGGGGGGTTCCAGGCCACCACTACCCGCCGTCGTAGCCGCGATTCGCCTGTGAGCGCACTCACCGTTTGAGGGGCGCGGCCGTCACCGGACGGTCCGGTCACAGCACTTTGGGTACTGACGATCTGTGCCCGGCGCCACAGGATTCGGTCACGGTCCGCAGCCGCCCCTTCGCCGGGCGCCACCGGAGGTCACCGAAGGTCGTCAAAAGCCGCCGGGGATCACCGAAGGTCGCCGAGACGGCGGTGCCGGAGCGCCCGGGCGGCGAGCCGGTCCGCCTCGCCGACGGTCGAGAGCTCGCCGAGCGCCCGCGCGACCGCCGCGCCCAGTCGCTCGCAGAAGGCCGCCGGCTCCTCGGCGGCGTCCGGCAGCTCGGGGACCACCTCGTCCACCAGGCCGACCGCCGCCAGCTGTCCGGCGCCGATGCCCTGGGCCCGGGCCAGCTCGGCGGCATGCGCGCCGTCCCGGTGCACGATCGCCGAGGCGCCCTCCGGTGGTAGCGGTGCCAGCCAGGCGTGCCCGGCGGCCAGCACCCGGTCGGCCGGGAGCAGTGCCAGCGCCCCGCCGCCGGACCCCTGGCCGAGCAGGACGGCGAGGACGGGGGTGCGTAGCGCCAGCAAGGTGGTCAGGCAGTGCGCGATCTCGACCGCGATCCCCTCCCGCTCGGCCCCGGCCGACAGCTCGGCGCCGGCCGTGTCCACCACGGTGACCAGCGGCAGGCCCAGTTGCTCGGCCAGTCGGGCGCTGCGCCGGACGGCCCGAAGGTCGGCGGCGGTGAAGGGGCGCTCGTGGTCGGCGCCCTGCCGCTGCTGGCCGACGACCAGGGCGGGGTGCCCGCCGAGCACGGCGAGGGCGCGGACCAGGGCGCCGTCGTGGCCGCCGGGGGCGTCGAGCAGGACCAGTTCCTGGGCGGTGCGGCGCAGCAGCTCGCGGGTGCCGGGGCGGTCGGGGCGGCGGGTGCGGCGGACGGAGTCCCAGGCGTCGGGGGGTGCGGCGGTGGCGGGGGACTCCGCCGGGGGAAGAGGGGTGCCCTTATAAGGAGGAGGGGTGGCCTTGTGAGGGGGAGGGACGGCCCCCAGGACGGCGAGGGTGCGGCGCAGCAGTTCGCGCAGTTCCTGCGGCGGGACCACGGCGTCCACCAGCCCCTGCCCGGCCAGGGCCTCGGCCCGCTGGACGTCCGGCGGCAGCTGTACGCCGCGCAGTTCCTCGTACACCCGGGGGCCGAGGAAGCCGAGCCGGGCGCCCGGCTCGGCGAGGACCAGCTGGCCGAGGGTGCCCCAGGAGGCGAAGACCCCGCCCATGGTCGGGTTGCGCAGGTAGCTGAGGTAGGGGAGGCCGGCCGCGCGGTGCGCCTGGACGGCGGCGGTGATGCGGAGCATGCAGAGGAAGGCCGCCGAGCCCTCCTGCATCCTGGTGCCGCCGGAGACCGGCAGGGCGATCAGCGGGAGGCGTTCGGCGGTGGCGCGCTCGACGGCCCGGGTGATCCGTTCGGCGGTGGCGACGCCGATCGAGCCGCCGAGGAAGCCGAACTCGGAGGCGATCAGGGCGACCGGCCGGCCGTCGATCAGGCCGCGGCCGGTGAGGACGGCCTCGTCCAGGCCGGTGCGGTCGCGGGCCCGGTCGAGCGCGGCGCGGTAGTCGGGGTCGGCGGTGGGGAGGGGCGGCGGTTCGTCCCAGCTGTGGAAGCCGCCCGGGTCGACCAGCAGGCCGATCAGCTGGTGGGCGGTCAGTGCGGCGGCCCTGGCGGTCCGCCCGCCGCCGTCCGTGCGCCCGCCGCCGTCCGTCCGTCCGCCGCCGCCCGTCTGCCCGCCGCCGTCAGTGCTCGCGTCCGTGCTCGCGCCCGTGTCCATGTCCACCCCGTCAGTGATCGTTCCGGTCCGGCACGGTCCGTCACTCTATGCGGCGCGGGCGGGGAGCTGTGGGAGTGCTGTGAAGGTGTGAGGAGCCCGACAGCGGCGCGGATGGAAGTTCGACGGCGGTCGACCCAAGGATGGTGCGGACGGTTCGTGGACGGCTTCGGCACACCGGCTCCGGAGGCTGGCGTACGGGTGAAGTCGCTTGTGGGACAAGGGAGTTACCCCTCGGTAAAAAGTTGACTCAAGCCTTCCGGAGTTGTCGGGGGACCGCCACACTGATGGACATGACCCGCACTCTACGCGCGTGGAAGACCCGCGCTGCCGCCATCACCGCTGTCGCCCTGATGACCCTCGCCCCCGTCGCCGTCGCCACCGAGGCGCACGCCGACGTGAGCGGCACGGTGTGCCTGTCCGCGCTCCCGCCGCAGGCCACCGACACCCTGAACCTGATCGCCGACGACGGGCCGTTCCCGTACTCGCAGGACGGCGTGGTCTTCCAGAACAGAGAGGGCGTCCTGCCGAGCCAGTCGTACGGGTACTACCACGAGTACACCGTCATCACCCCGGGCGCCCCGACCCGCGGCGCCCGCCGGATCATCACCGGCGAGGCCGCCCAGGAGGACTACTACACCGGCGACCACTACGCCACGTTCTCCCTGATCGACCAGACCTGTTGATCGAGTCCCGGTACGACCGTGGCCCGGCGGATCCCTCCGCCGGGCCACGGGCCCACCAGGAACCGGGTCACAGCTCGGACGGCCCCCAGCCGCTCACCGTCAGCTCGTCCCCCACCCGCACCGTGCCCGGGCGCAGCACGGCGAACTTGCTGCCGAGCGCCACCCCGCCGACCGCCGCCCGGCGGTACCGCGCCAGGGTGCGCAGCGGCTCCGGGCCCGCCTTGGCGCCGGTCGACTGGTCCACCAGCGTCACCGCGCAGCGGATCGCCAGCTTGGTGTAGCCGAACTCGGCGCCGCCGACGCGGAAGCGGCGCAGCAGGTCCTCGGTGTGCGGCTCCGGCCAGCCGTCCACCACCAGGTTCGGGCGGAACCGCTCCACCGGCAGCGGGTCGACGTCCTCATCAATGCGCGCGTTGAAGTCGTCCAGGGTCGCCCGGGACAGCAGGTGCATCGCGCTGCTGTCGGCGAAGCCCGACGTCCCCGGCGTCAGCCCGTCGGTCGCCCGGTCGTGCTCCGGCGGCACCCGGACCAGTCGGCTGGGCGCGCCCAGCACCCGGGACAGCCAGGCGGCCGCCTCGTCGCCCTGGTCGACGGCCGGGTACGGCACGCCGAACAGCTCGACCTTGCGCCGGGGGCCCGAGGTGTCCACGGCGAAGGCCACCGGCTGCACGCCGGGCGCGGACAGCGACAGCCGGGCACCGCCCTCCGCCACCGCCGGGCGGACGGTCGCCAGCAGCGGATCCCGCCGCTGGGAGCGGAACACGCCGTCCTGGTCCACCACCATGAACTCCCGGTCGTGCGCCAGCCCCGCCCCGGTCACCTCCGCCCGCTCCGTGCGCACCCCGGCGCAGCCCTTCACCGGGTAGTACCGCAACTCCGTCACCCTCGCCATGTCGCCCCCCGTGGTCCGCGGCCGCCCGGGCCGCTCTTCTCCTCGCCCCCGTAGGGTAGTTGCACGGCAGGTGCGGGCCGGCCCGGCCGTCGTGCCGGTGAACGCCCGGCGGCCGTGCGGTTGCTAGGGTCTGCCCATGGCACCGAGCAGCGCGAACCCCCCGGGACGGCTCCGGCGCGACGCGCAGCGCAACCGGGACCAGCTGCTCGCCGCCGCCCGCGAGATGTTCTCCCGGCACGGCCTCGACGTCCCGCTGGACCAGATCGCCAAGGAGGCCGGGGTCGGCAACGCCACCCTCTACCGGCACTTCCCGACCCGCGAGGCGCTGATCGCCGAGGTCTTCGCGGACGCCGGGGCCGGACTGGCCGAAGCCGGGCGGGAGGCGCTCGCCGCCGAGGACGCCTGGACCGGTCTGGAGGGCTACTTCGAGCGGATCTTCGCCCTGGTCGCCGCCGACCGCGGCATCAACGACCTGGTCACCCAGGCCATTCCGGTCATCCCCGGCATGATCGAGATCAGTCGCGGGCACGCCGCCACCGTCGGCACCCTGATCGCCCGGGCCCAGGAACAGGGCACCATGCGGCGCGACGTGGTCGCCATGGACCTGCTCTTCCTGCTCGGCCCGCTCTGCCGCGCCCTGCCCGCCGCCACCGAGCTGCGCCCGGACCTCTGGCGCCGCTTCCTCGCCCTGCTGCTGGACGGGTTCCGCGCGCGGGCCGCCCACCCGCTGCCCGTTCCGCCGATCGGCGAGGAGCTCCTGGATCGGATGTTCGCCGACCTGTGGGAGGCCGAGGCGCCGGAGGCCTGACGTCCGTCGGTCATCGGTCGTCCGTCGTCGGCCGTGGGCATCAGGGAGGCGTACGGAACACCGGGTGGCGCGTCAGGGCCGTGTCAACGGGTGCGGGTGGGCGTGGGCGGGCCGCTTTGCTGGGGTGATCCGCCCGGGGGCGGCGGCGCGGACGGAGAGGCGGGGCGGGCGATGACGGACACGGGTACGGGCGACGGCCGGATCGTGGTCGGCGTCAGCGGTTCGCTCGGCAGCCTCGCCGCCCTGCACCACGCGGTGGCCGAGGCCCGGCGGACGGACGTCGAGGTGCTGGCGGTGCTGTGCTGGACCCCGCCGGGGGAGGAGCTCGGGTACCGCCGCTCGGTCTGCCCGCCGGTGGTCGGCGCCGGCCGGGACGCCGCCGTCGCCCGGTTGCGGAAGGCACTCGACGAGGCCTTCGCCGGGCGGTACACCGGAGCCCGGCTGCGCTGCCAGGCCGTGCGCGGCGAGACCGCCCACACCCTGCTGCGCTGCGCGGACCGGCCGGGGGACGTCCTGGTGCTCGGCGCCGGACGGGACCGGGGCTGCCTCTCCCGGCTGGTCCGGCCGTCGGTCACCGCTTACTGCGTCCGGCACGCGACCTGCCCGGTGCTCACCGTGCCGCGCCCGCCCCTGCAGCGGGACTTGGAGGCGCTGGAGCGCGGTTACGGCCTGCGGGACCTGGTGGCAGGAAACTAGCGGGCAGAGTAAGGCCGTTGGGCGCGGATGAGGGCGCTGTGACGGTCACCCTCCTGGGCCCGCCCGCCGGAGCGTCTAACCGAGCCCGGCCGCCCGGGCGAGGAGTGCGGCGGTCCGCCGGCCGGCCGCCAGGGTGGCCGGGTCGGTGGCGGGCAGGCAGCGGTTGGCCCCGGGGTCGTAGGCGGTCATCACCACCCCGGCGTGGTCGGTGGGGAGTTCGAGCAGTTCGGCGCCCGGCACCACCGCGTGCAGCTGACGGGTCAGCTCGGCGGGTACCACCTCGTCCGCGGTGCCCAGCACCAGCAGGACCGGCACCGGGGACGGGCCCGCCGCCAGGTGGTCGAGCGGGACGTCCCCGGTGGTGACCGCCGGGCGGCCGTACGCGGAGGCCATGCCGACGGCGGCGGTGGGACGCAGCTCGGCCGGGGTGTCCGGGTGGGTGGCCACGGCCACGGCCTCCCGGCCGCCGAGCGACCAGCCGGCCAGTACGAAGCGGTCCGGATCCCCGCCGTACGCCGCCGCGTTGCGCCGGGCGAAGGCCAGCGAGGCGAGCAGGTCGGCGCGGCCGCCGTCCGCCCGGTCGGGGCGCCAGTCCGGGACGAGGACCAGCAGGCCGAGCCCGGCGGCCTCCCGGGCGAGGGTGTGCAGCACGTCGCGCTCGTCGGGGCCCGAGCCGTGCCAGAGCAGCACGACGGGGGCGGGCCCGGAGCCGGCGGCGGTGGGGCGGTGGACGTCCAACAGCCGTCCGTCCGCGTACGGAACGGCCTCCGGTCGCGCGGTCGTCATGCCGGGTTCGCCTCCGATTCGGTGGGTGGTCACGGGGCTGCTACTGTACTTCCTGTCGCGAGGGAGATGATCTCTCGTCAGGCGTCAGCGGTGCTACCAGAGCACGTCCTACTTTCAGTAGGAAGAGTCCGTGCGATCCGGGCCTGGCGCTCCACGGTCGGACCGGGTCCGGCACCTTCACGGGTGCCGGGCCCCGTTCGCGTTTTCGCTTGCGGGGAGCGGGAGTTCAGGACGGCTGGCGGTCGGAGCCCAGTTCGCGGGAGATCCGCAGGCCGACCTGGGCGACGACCGGGCCGAGGGCGCGGACCCGGGCGGCCGTCATCCGGGAGGTGAGGCCGGAGACGGACAGGGCCGCCGTGACCTCGCCGGTGTGGTCGAAGATCGGCGCGGCCACGCAGCGCACCTCGGGTTCGTTCTCCCGGTCGTCGATCGAGTAGCCGCGGGCGCGGATCCGGGCGAGGTCGGCGCGCAGCCGCGGCTCGTCCGCGATGGTCCAGGCGGTGACCGGGCGCAGGCCGGCCGCGACGACCTCGGTGACCGCCTCCTCGGGCAGCCAGGCGAGGATCGCCTTCCCCGTGGCGGTGCAGTAGGCGGGCGCCCGGCTGCCGACCCGGGAGGCCATCCGGACGTTGGTCTCGTCCTCGACCTTGTCCAGGTAGACGATCCCGGGTGCCTGCCAGACGGTCAGGTGGACGGTCTCACCGGCCTCGCGCTGGAGCCGGCGCAGGTGTTCGGCGGCGACGCTGCGCAGGTCGAGGGTGGTCAGGTAGGCCTGGCCGAGCCGGAGCGAGCCGTGGCCGAGGCGGAACCAGCCGGTCTCGCGGTCCCGTTCGAGCAGGTGCTCGTCGAGCAGTGGGCCGGCCAGCCGGAGCACGGTGCTCTTGTTGAGGCCCAGGGCGTCGGCGAGTTGGGCGAGCGGCACGCCGCGCCCGTCGCCGTGGTCCCGGACGTGGCCGAGGACGGCGAGTGCGCGGCGCAGCGAGGAGGACTGGTTGCGCTCGGTCGTGGGCTTCGACGCGGGCGCGGCCGCCGTCGTGGGCTGCTGGGGCGACGTCTCCGTCATGGGTGCGTTTCCCTGGTCCGGGTTCTGCTGGCGTGGCCCCGCACGCCGGCGGGGGTGGTCAGAACGTACCCCTTCGGGCCCGGATCACCGCATCCTCGATACAACGTTGTGCAGTGCAAAACTTCGTGAACCGCCTCTTGTTGGGCCCGATCGCCCGCGCCTAACGTCCCTGCCATCGAGCAGGCGGCGTCGCCCACCCGAGGCGCTGCGCCCTGCCGTCACCCCCACCACTTCACCCACCACCGGCCCCGGTCAGGGCCTGCTTCGACGCGCCCGTCCCCCGGCGGAGCGCGTCCTTGCGGCAGCTGTCGGGAGGGGAGGTCTCCACCCATGCGACTCACCAGTCGGGCCGCCGCGGCCGTCGTGCTCGCCGTCGGCTGCCTCGCCGCCACCGCCTGTGCCCCGGGCACCGCGGCGCCGGCCGGCGGCAGGGCCGCCGACGACCGCACCGGCACCCTCCAGGTGTGGCTGTACAACGAGGCGGGCAATGCGGCCAAGGAGGCCGTGGTGGCCAAGGCCGTCAACGAGTTCCAGGCCTCCCACCAGGGCGTCACCGTGAAGGTCGGCTACATCGACACCGACGCCTCGGCCCGCGCCGCCAAGATGAAGGGCGCCTTCAACGACCCCAACAGCGCGCCCGACCTGGTCGAGTTCGGCAACACCGACCTGCCCGGCTACGTCGCCGCCGGCGGACTGGCCGAGATCGGCGCCGAGTTGGACCGGTGGCAGGCCAAGGGCGACCTCGACCCGGCGATCGCCGGGACCGCGGTGGTCGACGGCAGGACCTACGGCCTGCCCTGGTGGGTCGGCGTGCGCGCCCTGTACTACCGCACCGACCTGTTCACCGAGGCCGGGCTCAACCCGCCCGCCTCGTACGCCGAACTGGTCGCGGCCGGGCAGCGGATCCACGCCGCGCACCCGGACACCTTCGGCATCGCGGTCGGCGGCAGGTACACCTACGGCGCGCTGCCCTTCGTCTGGGACGCGGGCGGCGACATCGCCGCGAAGAACGGCACGGCCTTCAAGGCCGCCATCGACTCGCCCGCCGCGCAGGCCGGGATCAAGCGCTACACCGACCTGTTCGGGCCGGACGGCTGCCCCGCCCAGCAGTGCGCGGACCTGACCGGCGGCAGGACCGTCGACCTGTTCGCGGCCGGGAAGTCGGCGATGGCGATCCTGGTCAACTCCAACCGCAGCAAGGTGGACGCGGGCGCGGTCAAGGGAAAGTACGGTGTGGTGCCGCTGCCCGGGGAGAAGGCCGGCTCGATCGCCCCCGCCTTCGCCGGCGGCAACCACCTCGGGGTGATGAAGGCGGCCAAGCACCGCACGCTGGCGGTGGAGTTCGCCGAGCTGCTGGCGAGCCCGGCGTACCAGGAGCAGATGTACGACGCGATGGGCAACCTGCCGACGCTCAGGTCGGTCAGCGCCGAGGTCGGGGCGAAGGACGCCTTCCTCAAGCCGTTCACCGACACCATCGCGGCCGGCACCCGCTTCGTGCCGCTGGACCAGGCGTGGGCGCAGATCGACGCCCAGGCGGTGATCCCGACCATGCTGCAGCAGGTGGTCACGGGCAAGGCGGACGTGGCCAAGGCCTCCGCCGACGCCGCGGCGCAGATCAACTCGGCCTTCGCCGCGCACTGACCCGCCGAGCAGAGAGCAGGTCCCGCACGTGTCCGCATCCACCACGACCGCCCCGTCGGCGCCGGCCTCCCCGCAGCGACGCCGTGGGGGCAGGGCGCCGGCCGCACCCCCGGGCGGCCGGCGCCGACGGCCCCCGCTGCTGCTGCTCCTGCCGGCCGCGGTCATCCTGGTCCCGCTGGTGGCCTACCCGATCTACCAGCTCGGGCTGTTGTCCGTGCTGGACTTCGGGCAGGCCCAGGCCTCCGGCGGCGTCCCGACCTCCTTCGTCGGCCTCGGCAACTACGCGAGGATCCTGGCGGACGGCCAGTTCTGGACGGTGCTGGTGCAGACCGTCGGCTTCGCCGCCTTCTGCGTGGTCGCCACCCTGGCCGTCGGCGCGACCCTCGCGGTGCTGCTGACCAGGGTCGGCCGCTGGCCGCGGCTGGTGCTGACCACGGCGGCGACGGCCGCCTGGGCGGCGCCCGCGATGACCGGTTCGACG
The DNA here is from genome assembly GCF_044760155.1 of Kitasatospora sp. NPDC098652. NCBI lineage: Bacteria > Bacillati > Actinomycetota > Actinomycetes > Kitasatosporales > Streptomycetaceae > Kitasatospora > Kitasatospora sp. NPDC098652. The sequence continues at coordinate 327,822 of NZ_JBIWAQ010000008.1, read as the reverse complement.
GTGTGGAGCTTCCTGTTCGACACCAACCTGGGGCTGGTCAACCACACCCTGGTGAGGCTCGGGCTGAGCGGCTTCCACGAGTTCAACTGGTTCTACGACAAGTGGACGGCGTTCCTGATCGTCGGCGCCGTGGTGGTGTGGCACTCCTACCCGTTCGTGATGGTCACCCTCTACGCGGGCATCCGGGCCATCCCGGAGGAGGTGATGGAGGCCGCCGCCCTGGACGGCGCCGGCACCTGGACCACCTTCCGCCGGATCACCGCGCCGATGCTGCGGCCGATCCTGACCATCGTGGTGATCCAGTCGGTGATCTGGAACTTCAAGGTCTTCACCCAGATCTACGTGATGACCGAGGGCGGCGGCATCGCCGGCCAGAACCTGGTGCTCAACGTGTACGCGTACCAGAAGGCCTTCGCCTCCTCGCAGTACGGGCTGGGCGCGGCGATCGGCGTGATCATGCTGCTGATCCTGGTGGTCCCGACAATTCTGTACATCCGCAGCCTGCGACGGACGGGGAACGAGCTGTGAACGCCCTGCGCAACCCCCGCGGCCGGTGGCGGCTCGCGGCGAACAGCGGTGCCGTGCTGCTGGGCGTGGTCACCGCCTTCCCGATCTTCTGGATGGTGCTCTCGGCCTTCAAGCCCAAGGGCGAGGTGCAGTCGCTGGACCCGAGGCCGTGGACCGCCCACCCGACGCTGGACAGCTTCCGGCAGGTGCTCAGCGTGGACGGCTTCGGCCGGTACTTCGTGAACAGCCTGGTGGTCGCGCTGTCGGTGGTGGTGCTGTCGGCGGTGGTGGTCTTCCTGGCCGCCGTGGCGGTGACCCGGTTCAGGTTCCGGTTCCGCACCACGATCATGGTGATGTTCCTGATCGCCCAGATGATCCCGGTCGAGGCGCTGACCATCCCGCTGTTCTTCATGTTCCGCGACGCCGGCCGGTTCGCACCGGGCATCGGGCTGAACACCCTGGCCTCGCTGGTGCTGGTGCAGTTGGCGTTCTCGCTGCCGTTCGGGATCTGGATGATGCGCGGCTTCGTCGCGGCCGTGCCGGTCTCGATCGAGGAGGCCGCGCAGCTCGACGGCGCGAGCCGGACCCGCATCCTGTGGCGGATCCTGCTGCCGCTGGTGGCCCCGGGGCTCGCCGCGACCAGCGTGTTCTCCTTCATCGCGGCGTGGAACGACTTCGTCTTCGCGAAGACCTTCATCATCAGCGCCACCCAGAACCAGACGCTGCCCTCCGCGCTGCTGGTGTTCTTCAAGCCGGACGAGAACGACTGGGGCGGGATCATGGCGGCGTCCACGCTGATGACGGTGCCGGTGCTGGTGTTCTTCGTCGCGGTGCAGCGCAGGCTGGTGTCCGGGCTGGCGGGCGCGGTCAAGGACTGACGGGCGAGGGGTGGCTCGCCGGGGCGGCGCTCAGGCGACCCCGTACGGGCGGAACTGGATGCTGATCCGCGGGCCGACCGGGCGGGCGGTCTTCGGGATCGCGTGCTCCCAGGTGCGCTGGCAGGAGCCACCCATCACCACCAGGTCCCCGTGGCCGAGCGGCCGGCGGACGACGGCGCCGCCGCCGTTGCGCGGCCGCAGCGCGAGGACGCGCGGCTCGCCCACGGAGAGGATCGCCACCATGGTGTCCTCCCGGGCGCCGCGCCCGATCCGGTCGCCGTGCCAGGCCACGCTGTCCCGGCCGTCCCGGTAGTAGCAGAGCCCGAGGGTGCGGAAGGGCTCGCCCAGCTCCGCCGCGTAGTGCCGGCTCAGCTCCGCCCGGGCCAGGCCGAGGACGGGGTGCGGCGGTTCGGCGTCGGCGCCGTAGGAGGCGAGCAGCCGGGGGACGTCGACGGTGCGCTCGTACATCTCGCGCCGCTCGGCCCGCCAGGGGACGTCCGCGGCCAGCTGTTCGAACAGCCGGTCGGCGCCGTGCAGCCAGCCGGGCAGCACGTCCAGCCAGGCGCCGTCGCCGAGGAGCAGGCGCTGGACGCCGTCGAGCGGGCCGAGCCGGGGGTCGGCGGCTTCTTCGAACAGCGAGGGCTGGAGGTGGACGGTGCCGTGCATGGGACCAGCGTACGCCGCGAATCGAACAGGTGCGCGAATATGTCGGGCGTGGTCTTCGGAGAACCCGTGCAGGCCACCCGGCTCACCGGGCCGCCCCGGCCGCAGACCGCGGTGACCATCGAGCCCGCGCCGCCACGGCAGCGGTCCTCGCTGCTGCTCAGCGCCTACGGCCTGAGCCCGGCGCAGACCAGGGTCGCCACCCTCGTGCTGCGCGGCCGCTCCACCCGCGAGATCTCGGCCGAGCTGTGCATCTCGGCCAATACCGTGCAGGAGCACCTGACCGCGGTCTTCGACCGGCTGGGCGTCCGCAGCCGCCGGGAACTGGTCGCGCTGGCGCTGGCGGGGAACGGCTGAGCAACGCCCCCGGGGCCCGTCCCGTGTCGCGCGCCCGGCGGGATCCGCCGGACGGGATCTAGCCTGTCGTCATGGCGGTCAACGGGTTCGGGGTCACCGAGTTCCAGCTCTTCCTGCTACGACGGATGGCCGACTACCACCCCGAGTTGGTCGAGGATGCGGTGCGGCGGCTCGGCGCCACCCGGGCCTCGATGCGGGAGGCGAACAAGCGCTGGCAGGCGATGGTCCGGGCGCCCCGGTTCCCGCGCGGCGGCGCCCGGTACGCCGCGGTGCTGGGGCCGGCGGAGGTGAGCCTGCCCCGGCGGATCGGCGACCTCGCCTGCACGGCCCGGCAGTGGGTGCTGCCGCTCTGGCCGGAGCTGCGCTTCGAGGTGCTGCTGGGGCCGGCGGAGATCGGTGCGCCGGTGCTGAACGAGTGGCTGGTCCGCGCGCCGGGAGCCCCCGGGCCCGAACTGCGGACGGTGGCCGACCTGGCCCCCTGGGGCTGCGTGGTGGGCGACGTGGGGGAGGCGTTCCCGGGGGCCGTGCCGCGCGAGGGGAGTGCGCCGACCCGCTTCCGGCTCGACTTCGCGGCGCCGGGCGCGGACGGGCGGACGGTCGCCTGGACGGCCGACTTCACCTGGGGGCTGCTCCAGGAAGTCCGAGCGATGCAAGGCGATATTCAGTGAATGCCTTCGATTTGCAGGTTGGCGCGGCGATGTGGAAGCATAATCGCAGACACTGGATAGGCTTCACATCGGAAAGCGAAGGATCATGTCGGACGGCGCCCGCGTCATCGTCGGAGTCAGCGGCTCCCTGCACAGCGTGACCGCCCTGCACCGGGCGGCGGAGGAGGCCCGGGCCCGACAGGCCGTCCTCGTCCCGGTGCTGGCCTGGACCCCGGTCGGCGGCGAGCGCAGCTACCGCGCCCGGCCCTGCCCGCCGCTGCTCCGCGCCTGGCAGGACGCCGCCGGAGCCCGGCTGGAGAGCGCGCTCGGCCAGGCCTTCGGCGGCCTGCCGATCGGCCTGCCGGTGCAGCCGCTGGTGATGCGCGGCGAGGCCGGCCCGGTGCTGACCGCGCTGGCCGACCGGCCCGGCGACCTGCTGGTGATCAGCGCCGGCCGGCACGGCTCACTGCGCGGCCGCCTGCGCCGACTGCTGCGCGGCTCGGTCGCCCGCTACTGCCTCGACCACGCGCGCGGCGGCGTGCTCGTCGTCCCGCCGTCCACCCTGCACGACGACCTGCGCGCCCTGCACCGCGGCGACATCGACCTGCGGGAGCTCATCGCGGCCTGACGTCCCATCAACTACCGTGCACGGTCGGGCCGTCATCCCCCGTGCACGGTACGGCCGCCGACCACCGTACGCAGCGGCAGCAGCCCGCGCAGTCCCGCCGTCGGGCAGTGCAGCGGATCGACCGGCCACAGCGTCAGGTCGGCGAGCGCCCCCGGCCGCAGGCTGCCGCGCTCGGCCTCCTCGCCGGTCAGCCGGGCGGCGTTCACGGTGTGCAGCGCGATCGCCTCGGCCCGTCCGATCGCGTGCTCGGGGCCGACCACCCCGGCCGTGGTGCCCCGGGTCGTCATGCCCCACACCGACAGCATCGCGCCGTACGGGCCGACCGGGAAGTCCGAGCCGGCCGACAGCTGCGCTCCCTCGTCCAGCCACTCGCGCAGCGGGAACAGCGCGGCGGTGCGCTCCGCGCCCCAGGCCCGCTGCTGGGTGAGCGCGCCGTCGTGCAGCAGCGGGTGCTGCACCGTCACCGGGATCCCCAGCGCGACCGCCCGGGCCCGCTGGTCGGCCCGGGCCAGCCCGCCGTGCTCGACCACGAGCGTTCCCGGCGGCAGCCCCGGGTGGCGCTTCACCACCTGCTCGAAGACGTCCAGCAGCACCCGCAGCCCGCGGTCGCCCCAGGCGTGCACGCCCACCCGCCAGCCGCGCCCGACCACCCGCTCGACCGCGGCCAGCAGCTCGGCCGGCTCCCAGAGCAGCCGCCCGTGGTAGCAGGGCTGTCCCTGGTACGGCTGCTCCAGGGCGCCCGCCTCGAAGCCGCCGTCGATGCCGAACTTGACGCCCCACAGCCGCAGTCGGGCGTCGTCCCGGCCGTCCGCGCGCCAGCCGTCCATCCGGTCCAGCAGGGCGTCCACCTGCGCGGGGGTGCGGGCCGCGAAGCCGGAGACCAGGGCCCGGACCCGGACGGCGAGCGCCCCCGCGGCCCGGGCCGCGTCCAGTACGTCGAGGTCCTCGACCGGGACGAGGCAGTCGCGCACCGTCCCGATCCCGGTGGCCGCGTAGTCGGCGGCGGCCGCGCGCAGGCCCTCGATCCGCTCGGCGAGGGTCGGCCTCGGCAGTACCCGTTCGACCGCCTCGATCGCCCGGTTGATCAGCCGTCCGGTCAGCCGCCCCCGCTCGTCCCGCTCGATCACCCCGCCGTCCGGGGCCTCGGTGGACTCGTCGATCCCGGCCAGTCGCAGCGCGGCCGAGTTGAGCACCATGTTGTACGCGCCGCGGCGCACCAGCACCGGGTGGGCGGCGGTGGCGGCGTCCAACTCCTCGGTGGTGGGCAGTCGTTGCTCGGTGAGCAGCACCTCCTGCCAGTTGACCGTGGTGACGATCCACTCCCCGGCGGGGGTGCGGGCGGCCCGCTCGCGGATCAGCGCCAGGAAGCCGTCGAGGTCCCGGGCCCGGTGCACCGGGACGCCGTGGACGCTGTGCCCGGCCAGGATCAGATGGGTGTGGGTGTCGTCGAAGGCGGGCAGCGCCGTCGCGCCCGGGGCGTCCACCACCTCGGTGTCCGGCCCGACCAGGCTGTCCAGACCGGTCGGTTCGGCGGCGAGGGCGGTGATCCGGCCGCCGGTGACGGCGATCGCCCGCTGCGGCGCCTCGCCCGGGACGAGGGTGTGCACGGCGGCGGCGCGGATCAGCAGATCGGCGGGGGCGGGGGTCCGCTCCGGGGTGGTCATGGCAGCTCCTGGGGGTGGGACAGTCCGGTGACCTTCTCGACGTAGCGCAGGCTCGGCTCGGCGAGCAGCCCGTGCACCTCGCTGAACACCGCGCGGGCCGGTACGGCGTTCCAGTGGTCGGGCAGCAGTGGCGCGGGCAGCCCGGGGTCGAGGTACGGCAGCCGGCGCCACTGGGTGAGCATCGGCACGTAGTCCCGGAAGGCCTCGACCGGGTCGATCCGCTCCCGCCCGCGCACCTGCTCGGCGACCGGGCGCCAGGCGTCGGTGAAGGCCGCGTACTGCGCCTCGATCGCCGGGAGGTCCCACCAAGTCGCCACCGCCGTACGGAGTTCGGCGAAGCCGGCGTACTCGGCGGAGAGGAAGAGGTGGACGTAGGCGCTCAGGCCGAGGCGTTCCAGCAGCCGGCGGGCGTCCGGCAGCAGCCGGGCGGGGGCCAGCCAGACGCCGGGGGCGGCGTTGCCGAAGCCGAGCCAGCTCAGCCGGGAGCGCAGCTGGTGGCGGTGGGCGCGTTCGGACTCCGGCACCGAGAAGACCGCCACCACCCAGCCGTCGGCGAGTTCGGCGGGTTCCAGGCTGTGGAAGATCCGGCGGTCGCCCTCGTCGAACACCGGGCCCATCGCGGGGGCCAGCCGGTAGCCGGTGCCCGAGCGGCGCTCCTGGAGCAGGGTGCCGGCCTTCTTCAGGCGGGAGATGGCCGAGCGGACGGCCGGGCCGTCGACGTCCAGCTCGGCCATCAGCGCGATCAGGTCGGCGATCGATATCCAGCCGCCGAGGCGGCGGACGAACTCGCCGTAGACGGTGTTGATCAGGGAGCTGGGCCGGGTCGTGCTCTCCGGCATCTGCGGGCCCTCCTCCCCGACGGCTGGTGGTGATCATAGCGACGCCACCGCGGGTCGGGTGGGCCGGTGGTGGGTCGGGCGTGCGGGTGGGGCGTTGGTCCGGTCGGGCTCAGGCGTACGCGCCGGAGAGCAGGTGCCCGGCGCCGGGGGCGAAGGCGGGCAGGCCGAGCGCCCGGAGCAACTGGTGGGTGGTGCAGATCGCCGCCGAGACCACCGGCTTGCCGAGCAGCTGCTCGGCCTCCTCGACGGCGGACAGCGAGGGCATCTGGACGCAGGCGGAGAGCACCACGGCGTCCGCGTCGCCGTGTGCCAGGCCCTTGGCGATCCCGGGCAGCCGGGCCGGGTCGTGGGCGGCCACGTCGAGGTTGTCGGCGATCTCCAGCGCGGCGTGGTCCAGCACCTCGATGCCCTCCCCGCCGAGGTAGTCGACCACCGTCGCGGCCAGCGGGCGCAGGTACGGGGTGACCATCGCGACCTTCCGCGCACCGAGCGCCCGCAGCCCGGCGACCAGGGCGCCGGCGCTGGTCACCACGGGCGCGGGCGCGCCGTTCTCGACGGTGCGGCGGTGCAGCCGCTGCTCGGCCTCGCGGTGGTAGCCGGGGCCGGCGGCCATCACCGCGACCAGGCAGGCGTAGCCGATCACGTCGACCCGGGCGTCCGAGAGCTCGGCGGCGCAGCGGTCGGACTCGCCGTCCATGGCGCGCAGTTGCTCGGGGGTGACCTTCGTCATCCGCATCCGGCTGGAGTGGAAGGTGAACCGTTCCGGGGCGACCGCCTCGCGGGCCCGCAGCAGGGCCGGGACTTCGGTCTCCATGGTGACGTTGGAGCTCGGGACGATCTGGCCGATCCGGTAGGTGGTCATCTGCGCCGGACTCCTCTCAGCGGGCGTCGATCACGGGGTTGGCGAGGGTGCCGATCCGCTCGATGGTGGCCTCGACCAGGTCTCCGGGCTGCAGGAACTGCGGCGGGACCATGCCGGCGCCGACCCCGGAGGGGGAGCCGGTGGCGATGACGTCGCCCGGTTCCAGGGTCATCCCGGCGGAGATGTCGGCGATCAGCCGGGCGATGCCGAACAGCATGTGGCGGGTGTTGGAGTCCTGCCGCAGTTCGCCGTTGACCCGCAGCGAGAGGTCGAGCTGCTGCGGGTCGGGGATCTCGTCGGCGGTGACCACGACCGGGCCGAACGGCGCGTAGCTGTCCTGGCCCTTGGAGAAGAACCACTGCCCGCTGCGGCGCTGGTCGCGGGCGCTGATGTCGTTGACGATGCTGTAGCCGAACACGTGCCGCCAGGCGTCCGCCTCGCTCACCCGGAACGCGGGCTCGCCGATCACCACGGCGAGTTCGCACTCCCAGTCGAGCTGCTTGGTGAGGTCGGCGTTGTGCAGGATGGGTTGGCCGGGGCCGGTGACGGCGGTGGCCGGCTTGCCGAACAGCACCGGGCGGTCCGGGAGTTCACGCTCGGTGTCCAGGGTGCGGTGCGACTCGGCCACGTGCTCCACGTAGTTGAGGCCGACCCCGACGATCTTGCCGGGGCGCAGCGGGGCGCACAGCGAGACCTCGGCCAGCGGCCGGGTGGCCGGCGTCCCGGCGGTCAGGGCGCGGGCGGTGGCCAGGGCCGGTTCGCCCGCCCGGATCAACCCCAGGAGGTCGTCGGGGAGTTCGACGCCGGCGCCGGTGGCGAGGGCGGTCAGGTCGGCGACCCGGTCGCCGTCGGTGCGGGCACCGAGCCGGGGGGTGGGGTCGCCGTCGGCGCGGTAGGTCAGCAGCTGCATCGGGTGGACTCTCCTGTTACGGGGTGGTGGGGTCGGTGGTGTCGGTGGTGTCCTGGTGCCCGTCGTGGGCCGGGTGGGCCTCCTCGCGGTAGAGGCCGAGGGAGTGCATCACCGGGAAGTCGTTGAAGGAGAACAGGCAGGCGTCCTCGCCCTGGTCGAGGTTCTCGTGCTCGTGCCAGGCCCAGGACGGTACGACGAAGATGTCGCCCTGCTGCCACTCGAAGCGCTGCCCGGCGATCACCGAGACGCCCCGGCCCTTGGCGGCGGTGTAGACCACCGAGCCGGTGTGCCGGTGGGCGCGGGTGGCCTGGCCGGGGCGGAGCAGCTGGAGGTGGGCGGACATGGTGGGCATCACCGAGCCGCCGGTGACCGGGTTGGTGTACTCCATGATCACGCCGTCGTACGGGGATCCCTCGGTGGCGCGGGCCAGTTGGCACAGCGCGTGGTAGCTGGGACCCCAGGGCCAGCCGAGCAGCGGCGAGTAAGGGCGGGTCCACTTCTCGACGCCGTACGGGAGCAGGTTGCCGCCGTAGCTGAGCAGCGAGGAGTTCGGGACCGGGCCGGGGCGCTGGTAGAGGTCCGGGTGGACTTCGTAGAAGTTGGCGTCGAGGGTGTTGACCAGCGGGATGTCCAGGCCGTCCTGCCAGATCACCGGGTTGTCCTCGGCCTCGTTGCCGTGCTCGTGCCAGGTGCCGTTGGGGGTGATCGCGAAGTCGCGCGGGCCGACCCGGAGCTTCTGGCCGTCGACGATCGTCCAGGCGCCGGTGCCCTCGTGGACGAAGCGCAGGGCGGAGGCCTGGTGGCGGTGCGCGGTCATCGCCTCGCCGGGGCCCATGATCTGCAGGCCGGTGTACAACAGGCCGACAGCGGCGCTGAGTTCGCGGCGGCCGGGGTTGACCAGCATCACCACCCGGCGGCCCGCGTCGTCGGCCTTCACCAGCGGGAGGGCCTTGCGGACCAGCGGGCGCAGGTCGGCGTAGCGCCAGAGCACCGGGACGGACTTCGGCTGCGGGTACCAGGGTTCGATCTCGTTCGCCACCGTCCACAGGGCGCCGGCCTCGTGCTTGGCCAACTCCTCGTAGTAGGCCAGGAGTTCGGGGCTGTCGTGGACGCGGGCCCGGCCGATCCGGCCGTCGTCGTAGCTGCCTTCGGTGCTCATGGCTCCTCCTCGGTCAGGTGTCGTCGCGGGGGTACGTCAGGGGCCGCAGTGGGCGGTCGTTCACGTGCAGTTGGAAGACGTCGAAGCGGTTGTAGTGGCCGACGATGTCGTGCATCTGCTTGGGCTGGATGCAGCGGCCGAGGTCGATCTCGGCGTAGACGATGCCCTCCTCGTCCACCAGCGGCTCGGTGACCGCCCGGCCGTCCGGTCCGAAGATTCCGGACAACGCGCTGTGCGGGCGGGTGAGTTGCCTGCGCAGCTGCGGGTCGTCGCCGGCGATCAGGTCGACCATCTCCGGTGAGATGGTCGAGCAGGAGACCACGGTGAACAGCTTGCCCTCGAAGCAGTGGGCGGCGGCGCGCAGCGCGATCGCCTCCGCCATGTCGTAGTCCTCGGGGCCCACCGGCAGGGCGATGTAGGCCGCGGCGTGGACGAGTTCGCCCTGCGCCAGCAGGGTGAAGCGGGCCAGGGTGTTGGTGTTCTCCCCGCAGGCCAGAGCGCCGAGCGGGCCGACGGCGGTGCGGTGCACCTTCAACGAGCTGCCGTCGCCCTGGGTCCAGGTCAGCTTCTCGGCCCAGGTGGGCACCAGTTTGCGGTGCGCCCCGAGGAGTTCGCCGTCCGCGCCGATGATCAGCAGGGTGTTGTACAACACCCCGAGGCTGTGCCGGCCGCGCTCGTTGACGCCGATCACCAGCACCACCCCGGCCTGCCGGGCGGCCGAGCACAGGGTTTCCACGTACGGCCCGGGGACGTCCACCGCGGCGCGGTACAGCCGTTCGTACCAGGGCGAGCCCTGCACCGGGGTCATCGTCCAGTTCCAGTACGGGTAGCCGGGTACGAAGACCTCGGGGAAGACCACGAGTTCCGCGCCGCGGCCGGCCGCCTCCCGGATCAGGGCGACGGCCTTGTCCACGGTGGCGGCCGGGTCCAGGTAGACCGGGGCGGCCTGGACGGCGGCGGCGGTGAAGCGCGGCAGGTCCATGGGTCTTCCTCACTCCCCGGTCGGAGCCGGCCGCCAGCGGCGGTGGACGGGCGGGGCGGCCTCCCGCAGCAGGTGCAGGCGCGGGGAGACCTTGTCGGCGCCCGGTCCCGGCGGCCTGCGGCGCCCGGCCAGCCAGGGCGCGGGCCAGGGGGCGCCCGGGCCGGTGTAGTCCTGGTCGGCGGCGGCGTGCAGGGTCCAGAACGGGTCGTGCAGCTGGGCCCGGCCGACCGCGACCAGGTCGGCGCGGCCCGCCAGCAGGACGGAGTTGGCGTCGTCGTGGCCGGAGATCGCGCCGACGGCGACGGTCGGCAGGCCGGTGGCGGCGCGGACCAGTTCGGCGAAGGGCGTCTGGAAGCCGCGCCCGTACGGCGGCCGCTGGTGCGCCACCACCTCGCCGGTGGAGACGTCCACCGCGTCCGCCCCGGCCTCGCCCAGCGCGCGGCAGATCGCCACCGCCTCGGCCTCGGTGGTCCCGCCGGGGGCCCAGTCGGCGGCCGAGATCCGGACCAGCAGCGGCCGCCCGGCGGGCCAGACGGCGCGGACGGCGGTCAGCACCTCGACCGGCAGTCGCAGCCGGTGGGCGAGCGGCCCGCCGTAGCCGTCGGTGCGGTGGTTGGTGAGCGGGGAGAGGAAGGTGGAGAGCAGGTGCCCGTGGCCGAACTGGAGCTCCAGCACGTCGAACCCGGCCCGGGCGGCGCGCTCGGCAGCGGCCGCGAAGTCGGCGGTGACGGCCGCCAGTTGGACCTCGTTCGCCTCGTGCGGGACGGCACTGCCGGAATCCCAGGGCAGTGGCGAGGGGGCGAGCAGCGGCCAGCCGTCGGCGAGCGGGCGGCCGATGCCGTCCGGTCCGGGTGCGGCCGTGGCGCCCCGGCGACCGGCGTGGGTGAGCTGGATGCCGACCGGGGTGTCGCTCACCGCCGCGACGGCGCGCCGGAGTTCGGCCCAGGCGCCCTGCTGGCGGTCGGTCCACAGTCCGGGGCAGTGGTCGGTGGCCCGGCCCTCGGGGCCGACCGCCGTCATCCCGGCGATCACCAGCCCGGCGCCGCCGAGCGCGTGGGCGGTCAACTGGGCCCGGTCGAAGGCGCTGGGCAGCCCGTCGGGGGAGGTGAAGGTCGCCAGCGGGGGCACCACGATCCGGTTTCGCAGCTCCAGGGCGCCGAGTTTCAGCGGCCGGAACATCGGCGGCACCCCGGGGGAGCCGCCGGTGGCGGCGTCCACGGCGGCGGTGAACTCCGGGTCGCGGGCCCGAAGATTGCCGTAGGTGACCCGGCGGCTGCGGGTGAGCAGGTTGAAGGCGAACCGGTCCGGGTCCTGCCCGGTACGGCGCCCCACCGTCTCGAACCACTCCAGGCTGGCCTGCGCGGCCCGCTGGGTGGACTCCACCACCGGCCGGCGTTCGGCCTCGTAGGCGGCCAGTGCGCCGTCCAGGGTGGGCTGTTCGCTCAGCGCGGCGGCCAGGGCGAGGGCGTCCTCCAGGGCCAGCTTGGTGCCCGAGCCGATCGAGAAGTGCGCGGAGTGCGCGGCGTCGCCGAGCAGCACGGTGTTGCCGTGGCGCCAACTGGCGTTGCGGACGGTGGTGAAGCGGATCCAGCGGGAGGCGTTGGGGATCAGCCGGTGGCCGTCCAGGTGCCCGGCGAACAGCTCCGCGCAGCGCTCCACGCTCGCCAGATCGCTCTCGCCGCGCGCGAACTCCCGTGCCGCGAGGGCCTCGAAGCCCGCGCGGCGCCAGGCGTCGGCGGCGACCTCGACGATGAAGGTCGAGCGGGTGGCGCTGTACGGGTAGGCGTGCACCTGCACGGTGCCGAAGTCGAACTCCTCGACGATGAAGGTGAAGGCCTCGAAGACCTTGTCGGTGGCGAGCCAGATGTAGCGGCAGTGCCGCGCGTCCAGTTCGGTGCGGAAGGTCTCCGGATGGGCGGCCCGGGTACCGGAGTTGATGCCGTCGGCGGCCACCACCAGGTCGTACTCGGCGGCGAGCCGGTCGGCCGGCGGGGCGGGCGTGCGGTAGCGCACGTCCACCGCCAGCTCGGCGCAGCGGTCCTGGAGGACGGCGCGCAGCCGGTTGCGGTCCAGGGCGGCGAAGCCGTGCCCGCCGCTGGTGCGGACCTGACCGGCGTAGCGGATGTCGATGTCGCTCCAGCGGGCGAACTCGGCGCTGATCGCGGCGAAGACCTTCGGGTCGGCCTGGGCGATGCCGTCCAGGGTCTCGTCGGAGAACACCACGCCGAAGCCGAACTCGTCCTCCCGGCCGTCCCGTTCGAACACGGTGATCTCGCGCCGGGGGTCCAACTGCTTGGCCAGGGCGGCGAAGTAGAGCCCGCCGGGGCCGGCGCCGATCACCGCGATCCGGCGCGGGCCGCCGGCCGTGCGCTGCTGCGGCGCGCCGGCCCCGGCGGGCTGGGGCTTGACCGTCATGCGACCACCTCCGGCTGCTGCGGACCGGCCTCGGTGAGCGCCCGGCGGACCGGGGCGGGCCAGGGCTCGGCGCCCTTGACCCGCGGCGCCGCGTGCACCACCGACATCCGGCCGCTGGCGGCCAGTCCCTGCGGGCCGTGCACCTCGAAGGCGTAGTGCAGCGAGGAGCCGCCGACCCGGACCACCCGCAGCTCGGTGCGGACCACGTCCCCGAACCAGAGCCGCTCCCGGTAGTCGGCCTCGAAGTGCACCCGGGGGATCCGTCCGAACAGCTCGGCCAGTCCGAGCCGGCGCAGCAGCGCCGCCTCGGCGGCCTCGGCCCAGCGTTGCACGGCGGAGAAGTGGTAGTGCCCGGCGGCGTCGGTGTCCGACCACTCGACCCGGCGCTCGATGGTGATGGCGGCGGGGGCGGGCGCCGGTTCCGGGGTCGCTTCCGGCGGTGCGGTGTGCTGTCGTGCCGCGTCCTGGGGTGCGGTGTCCTGCCGTGCGGCGTTCTGGGGTGCGGCGTTCTGGGGTGTCACGGCGGCCCTTCTGCGCAGCTCGGCGCGGAGCAGCTTGCCGGTCGCGGTGCGCGGCAGCTCGGGAACGAACTCGACGGCGCGCGGATACTTGTACGGCGCGATGGTGCGTTTGACGTGCTCCTGGAGCTCCTTGACGGTCTCGGCGCCGCCCGAGGTGCCCGCGGTCAGCACCACGTACGCCTTGACCACCGTGCCGCGCCGCTCGTCCGGCGCGGCCACCACGGCGCAGTCGGCGACCGCCGGGTGGGCGGCCAGCGCCTGTTCCACCTCGGGGCCGGCGATGTTGTACCCGGCCGAGACGATCATGTCGTCGTTGCGGGCCTGGTACCAGAAGTAGCCGTCCCGGTCGCGCAGGTAGGTGTCGCCGGTGAGGTTCCAGCCGCCGCGGACGTACTCGCGCTGGCGCTCGTCGTCCAGGTAGCGGCAGCCGGTGGGGCCCTTGACGGCGAGCAGTCCGGGTTGGCCGTCCGGTACCGGGTTGCCCTGCCGGTCGAGTATCGCCGCCCGGTAGCCGGGGACGGGGCGGCCGGTGGCACCGGGCCGGATGTCGTCGTCGGCGGCCGAGATGAACACGTGCAGCAGCTCGGTGGCGCCGATCCCGTCGATCAGCCGCTGGCCGGTGGCGGCGTGGAAGGCCTCCCCGACGGCGGCGGGCAGCGGCTCGCCGGCCGACACGCAGCGCCGTACGCCGGACAGCCGGTCGGCGAGCCCGGCGGCCAGGATCGCCCGGTAGGCGGTGGGCGCGGTGAACAGCACGCTCACCCCGTGCCGGGCCACCTCCTGGGCGAGCTGTTCGGGGGTGGCCTTCTCCAGCAGCAGGCTGGCGGCGCCGACCCGCAGCGGGAAGACCAGCAGGCCGCCGAGGCCGAAGGTGAAGCCGAGCGGCGGGGTGCCGGTGAAGAGGTCGTCGGGGGTGGGGCGGAGCAGGTGGCGGGAGAAGGTGTCGGCGTTGGCCAGCACGTCCCGGTGGAAGTGCAGGGTGGCCTTGGGCCGGCCGGTGGTGCCGGAGGTGAAGGCGATCAGCGCGACGTCGTCGGCGGCGGTCGGTACGGCGGTGAAGCCGGGGCGCTGGGTGGCGCTGCGGGCGGTGAGGTCCTCGGGGCCGGGGCCGCCGAAGGAGAGGACCCGCAGCCCGGGGGTGTCGGCGAGGTCGAGCTCGGTGCGGAAGCGGTGGTCGCACAGGGCGACGGTGGGGCGGGCGATCCGGGCCAGATCGGTCAGCTCGGCCGCGCGGAGCAGCGGCATGGTGGTGACGACCACACCGCCGGCTTTCAGCACCCCGAGCCAACAGGCGGCCAGCCAGGGGGTGTTGGGGCCGCGCAGCAGGACGCGGTTGCCGGGGACCAGGCCCAGTTCCTCGGTGAGCAGGCGGGCTGTCCGGTCGGCGTGGTCGCGCAGTTCGCCGTAGCTCCACCGGGTGGTGGGGGTGAGCAGGCAGCGGCGGTCGGGGCCGAGGCGGGCGATGGTGTCGTCGAGCAGGGCGGATGCGCAGTTCAGGCGGTCGGGGTAGGCCAACTCCGGTAGGTCGAAGAGGAGTTCTGGCCACTGGTCGAAGGGTGGGAGATGGTCTCGGCAGAACGTGTCCATGTGCGCCGAGGGGGAGAGCTCCATGGGCGGCACCTCGTCGGGCGAGCGGGAGTGAAGCCAGTATGGCGCGCTCGTGACGCCAGTCAAGGGAGCGATACACGCATTCGGGCGACGGGGGCGGTCGGCGCAGGTCGGGGGCGGGGCGGGGCACGCGGAACGCCCCGCGGGCCGGTGGGGCCCGCGGGGCGGATGGGGCGAACGGGTGTGGTGGTGGGTGGTGGGGTTCCTGGGAGCAGCGGGCGGCGCCGGGCGTTCAGCCCCCGGTGGTGTGGAGGACGGCGTCCGGGGTCCGGCCGTCCTCGGCCTGCCGGGTGCGCTCGGCGAGCAGTCGGACGAACGGGGTGAGCCCGGGCAGTGCCACCGCTGCCCCCGGGCCGGCGTAGTGCACGTAGAGCAGCGCCGAGTCGACCCGGGCCACCGTCTCCGCCGTCGAGTCGCCCCGGGTGCGGGCGGCGCTCTGGTCGCCGACCGCCTGGACCGCCGCCGGGGCCGCGTCGCCCCGGGCGTTGAGCAGGTCGAGCCGGGTGTCGAAGGCCCGGCCGGCCGCCTCGGCGGAGCTGAAGGTGACCACGGTGAACTGCACGGACGGCAGCGGAGGGGCGCTGAACGAGACGGTCGCGTAGGCGAGTTGCTGGTCGCAGGCGCCCGGGAGCAGGCAGGGCGCGCCCGGCCCGCTGCCCGTCCCGGAGCGCGGTGCGCCCTGCTGCTGCCAGCCGCTCGGCATCGCGGCGGCGTCCGGCAGCACGCCCTGCACCCGCGCGGGATCGCGGATGGTCCGGGCGGCGTGGGCGAGGTCGGGCCCGGTGGGTTGCAGCAGCGGGCGCGAGCCGAGGTTGATCCCGAGGGCGACCAGCGCGGCGATCAGGACCAGGGCCAGGACGGTGAGGACGGCGGCGTTGCCGCGCCGGGCGGCCAGTGCCCGGGCGGCGCCGGCGGCTGCCGGGTCGACCCTCAGCTGGACGGTGCTCGGGCCGCCGGCGGGGGCGTCCGGGTCGACCCGGAGCTGGACGGTGGTCGGATCCGAACCCGGGCCGGTCCGCAGCTGGACGGTGCTCGGGCCCGGGTTCGGGTCCGTCCGCAGCTGGACGGTGGTCGGGCCCGCCTCCGAGTCCGTCCGCAGCTGGACGGTGTTCGGATCCGCCGTCCCGCCGAGGTCGGTGGTGGTCAGGTACTGCGCGAACCCCTGGTCGGTGGCGAGCAGTCGGGCGACGGCCGCGGCCAGCTCGGCCCGCGCCGCCGGAGCGTCCGGGTCCGCCTCGATCGCCGCCAGCGCCCGGGCCCCCTCGGGCAGCAGCCGCAGCCGGGCCCGGACCACCTCGGCCACCGCCTGCCCCCGCCCGCCGGGCGTGCCCCGGGCCAGTCGCACCAGCGCTCCCACCGCACCCGCCACCAGCTCGCGGCCGTCCCCCATGGCAATTCCCCCCGCCGTACGAGTCGTTGCCTCCAGGCTCCCGGACCGGCCGTCGCGGCACACCCCCCTCCGGTCGAACGGAGACGCAACTGCAACCGCGTGCGGACCTGGCGGAAACCCGGCGGCCCGCCGGTCCCGCCCGTCACGGGGGGGCAGCTCCGCCATCACCGCCACCGGCAGGGCGGGGTTGGCGGCCGCCGCCTCGGCGGTGCGGGGGTCCGGGGAGGCCAGGCAGGCGGCCAGGGCGGCGGGGGAGGCGTTGGGGTGGGCGGCGATGGCGCGCAGGGCCTTGACGGGGGTGGGCGGGGTGGTGGCGATGCGGTCCAGCAGCGCGGTGGGGGTGCCCGGGTTCCTGGCCACGGCGGTGGCCACCTTCGTGCCGAACCGGTCCAGCACGGTGGCGAGTTGGATACCGCCGAGGCCCGGATGCGGGGCCACTGACTTGACCACGCTCGCGTCCGCGTCCGCGGCGAGTCGGTCCCGGAGGTCCGTCGGCAGCGCCCGGTGCTCGGCGACCAGCATGCGGACCCTGGGCTCGGGCGCGGCCGCGAGGGCACGGAGTTCGGCAGGAGCGGCGGCGGCGATCCGGGGGAGCAGGGTCGGGCCGATCCGGACGGCGGCCGCGAGCCGGGCGAGCAGGTCGAACGGGACGGCGGGGTGGTGGGCGAGCAAGCGCCGGACGTCGTGGCCGTCGTCCTCGGCCAGCCGGCTCATCAGTGCCGCGTCGATCCCCGGGTTCCGGGCCAGGTTGGACCGGACCCAGGGGATCTCGTCCCCGGCCAGCCGGTGGTACGTCCCGGCGGGCAGCCCGGGGTGGGTGGCGAGCGCCTGCCGGATCAGCATGTGGTCGGCCACCAGCCGGGCGGCGGCCGCCCCCGGGGTGGCCGGATTGGCTGCCGCCTGTTCGCGGACCGTCATCTCGGGATCGTCCAGCAGGGCCGTGAGCACCTCCGCCGGCGTGGCCTCATTGGCCGCGGCCGAGCGTCGGACCTGCGCCGCCGGGTGCGCGGCCAGCCGTGCCAGCAGGTCCGATCCGGTGGTGTGGAGGGCGAGTTCGGACACCACGTCGTCGGATCCGTCGGCCGCGAGGAGTGCCGCGACCTCCTCCGGCAGTCCGACCGCGGAGGCGAGCCGTACCCGCACCAGCCCGTCCGGGCCGTGGGCGAACAACGAGGCCCAGGCCGGGTCCCCGCGTCCCTCGTCCAGCAGGATGAGCGCGACCCGCGGCCGGGCGAGCGGGTTGACGTCCCCGACGGGCAGCAGGCCGCGCTCGGCCAGCCGGACGGCGGCGTCCTCGAACCGTTCGGCCAGCAGCCGCACCTGCCCCGGATCGAGGTCCGTCCGCTCCGCGAGTCCGTATGCCAACTCCTCGTCGGCGTCGGTGAGTCGGGCGATCATCCGCCCGAGCAGCTCGGGCGGCAGGGCGGGGTTGCGGGCGACGGCGTGCAGCAGGGCGGGCATCCGCGCATTCTGCCCGCCGCCCGCCGGGGCCCGCCGCCGGTTTTCGTGCGGGCCCGACCGGCTGCCGTCGTCCGCCCGCCGGGGTGTCGGCCCGGGTCAGCGCACGGGTGCCGACATCACGGGTGCCGACATGTAGACGGCGCGCCGCCCGTAGTACTCCGGCACCGTGACCTCCCGGTGCGCCCGGTAGCCGAGCAACCGCAGCAGGATGTCCGCGCCGCGCACCGCGACCATCGAGATCCGCTCGAAGCCCTGCTCCTCGGCCCGTTCGCGGAAGTGCCGCATGAACCCCAGGGCGACCTCCCGGCCGCGCAGGTCCTCGGCGATCACCAGGTCGTGCACGTGCAGGTTGGCCGAGGCGTACGCGGTCCGCTCCGGCTGGGTGAGGTCCGGGCAGCGCAGCGGTGGGTAGGGCAGGCTCAGCAGGTAGCCGCGGACGGCGCCCTGCTGCTCCAGCACGTAGCAGGTGTCCGGTGAGCTGCGGGCCCGGGACTGCAGCGCCTCCCGGCCCTCGGACAGGCCGTCGGCGGCGTAGGCGTCGTGTTCGAGCGCGACCACGGCGTCCCAGTCGCCGTCGGTCAGCGGCCGGATCCGGAGGTCCTCGCTCACCGGGTCGCCGCTCACCGGGTCGCCGCTCACCGGGCCGCCCCCTCCGCACCGGTGACCGGGCCTTCCGCACCGGCGTCCGGGCCTTCCGGGCCGGCGTCCAGCCCCTGGGCGCGGGCGGCGGCCACCAGCGGCGCCCAGGCCTCGACCAGTACCGCCCAGCGCTCGGCGTCCTGCCGGGCCTCGTCCAGGAGCTGCCCGCGCCGCGCGGCCACCACGTCCGCGAGCTCGGCGTACTTGCCGCCCAGCTTGCGGTAGGAGCGGTCCAGGACGTCCAGGCAGTGCTCGTTCCCGGCCCGGTCCCAGTCGACGCTGCCGCGCACCAGGTCGATGATCGGCTCGACCCGCAGCCCGTGCCGCTCGTCCAGCAGCTCGCGGCCCAGGTCGATCATGCCGCCGTAGACCGGGTACAGGTACAGCATCGAGAGCAGGAACTTGACGAACCGCAGCTGGTAGTTGACGAAGCCGGTGCCGGTGCGGCGCTCGGGCGTGTAGTAGTTGACGATGTGCCGGTTGTGGACGACGCCGGGCAGCCGGGAGTGGACCAGGGCGTGCAGCAGGGCGTAGTCGCTGCCGATGGTCTCGATCGAGGGCAGCAGCGGCAGCACCTCGTAGGCCCGGTGGTCCAGGGCGATGTTGCACATGTAGACGTCCCAGATGTCGGGCACGCCGAGGACGGACTCGTCGGTGGTGAACGGCTCCGAGCCGGCGCCCTTGAACGAGACGTCGACCATCGCGTCCCGCTCCTCCTCCGGCCACACCGGCGGGGTCCACAGGCGCACCACGTCGCGGTAGACGGCCGGGTCCAGCTCGTGGATCTCGCTGATGTCCACGTTGAGTTCGCCGATGAAGGAGCCGCTGACCAGCATCACCGGCTTGTCCGCGTCGGCCGGGTCGAGTTCGGAGCGGGTCACCCCGGCCACCGCCTCGCCGGCCGGTCGGCCGATCGAGAGCAGCTCGTGGTGGATCGGGAAGACCTTCCGGCCGTCGACGACCTGGAAGTCGGCGTCGTCGTTGCGCAGGTGCGCCGAGGTGCAGCCGAGGGCGGCCGCGCCCAGGAAGAGCCGGTTGACGCAGGAGCCGTACGCGACGGCCGGCGGGAGCATCAGGTCGAGCAGCAGGTCGGGGTCGGCGGCGCCGGAGCGCTCGGCCACCCGGTGCAGGAACTCCCGCTGCCGCGCCTCGCCGAGGTGGTGGACGACCACGCCGGGGGTCGGCTCCAGCGCGGCCACGGCGCCCGCGTTCTGCGCGAAGGTAGCGGCGTCGGTGGTGTCGAGGATGACCAGGTGCACCTCGGCCCCGAAGTTCGCGACGGCGTAGGCCGCCTCCTCGGCGAGTTCCGCGATGGTCTCGGGGCAGGAACGCATGGTGGGCAGGGCGAGGCAGACTCTCTGCATGTCGGTGGCTCTCCGTCGGTTCGTCAGAACGGTTGCGGCAGTGGCGCCGTGAGGGCTTGGAGCGCACCACCGTGGACTAGACCACTTCCCAAGTCAACGATTGACAGCGGGGCTGCGGCGGGGTGGAATGCGCCCCCGCCCGCCCGGCTCCGGAGGCCCTTCGGGGATCCTCCGAGGCCCTTCGGAGGTCCTTCGGGGCCTTGCGGGCCGAGCCCGGACCCGCTTCCGGACAGGGCGGAGCACGGCCCCGGCGGCGCGCCCTGTCGCCGCCGGGTCCGCATGTGCGGACGAATTCCCCTCGTTGATCCGAACGGCCGTGCGGCCCTGGGCGGTTCAAGCCCGTCGATTCCGCCGCTAGGGTCAATTCGTGACCGGTACCTGCCGATACCGGCAAGGACGTCATTACGCCGTTCGGAGGAGCCAGCATGCCCGAACAGTGGCTGCCCGGTGCCGAGATCCACGACCTCGGCGACCACGCGCCGACCGACCACCAGTACCCCCCGAAGGCCATCGCCCACATCACCTGGGACCGCAACGCCACCGCCGCGGCGCCGCAGGACTGGTGCCCCTACGAGGACCTCGTCGGGTACTTCACCGGCGCCGGTGCCGGCAACGCCCCGCACCTGGTCTGGGACCCGTTCAGCGGCCGCACGGCCCAGCTCTTCCCCGCCGACTCCCGCTCCAAGAGCCTGCTCAGCCCCGACCGGAGCCCCACCCGCACCAACCGGGCCGGGCTGGTCGTGATCCAGATCGAGGCGGTGTTCTTCCCCTACTGCCGCTACCAGGGCACCGTCTACCCCCGGCTGGTCGACACCCCGTGCGCGGGCTGGGACCGGATCCACGCCTGGATCTCCTCCTGGGGCGTGCCCGACGTCTGGCCGATGGGGCGGCCGACCGACTTCACCGAGCACCGCGACGAGCGGGTCTGGGAGACCGCGGGCGGCTGGTACGCGCACGCCCACGTGCCGTACAACGACCACGTCGACCCCGGTTCCTGGCCCGCCTTCACCGCCGGCCCCGGCTCGCCCACCGGCCCGCCCTCCCAGCAGCACCCCGTCCCGCCCGCCGACCCGACGCCCGCCCGGTACCAGGTCACCGTCAACGGCCTGGCGTACGGCTACGGCGCCCAGGGCTACCAGGTGACCACCGTCGGACGGGCGCTGGTCGCGGCCGGCTTCGGCACCCACTACCACTCCGGGCCCGGACCGAACTGGACGGACGCCGACACCGAGAACTACGCGGACTACCAGGCGAGCCTGGGGTACTCCGGGCAGGCGGCGGACGGCGTTCCGGGCGAGGCCTCGCTGCGCCGGCTGCTCGGCTACCTGCCCGGCCCGCGGACCGTCTCGCTCGCCCACGTCGTCGCGGCGGCGCGCAGCGACCCGGGGGCGGAGCAGGGGCACCGGACGTACGGGGCGGAGGTGGCGATCGTCGAACAGGCGCTGGCGGACGAGGGGTTGCTCGAACAGCGCTGGGTGGACGGGTCGTACGGCAGCCTCACGGTGACGGCCTATGCGGGCTGGCAGCGGCGCTGCGGGTACTCGGCGGCGGCCGCGGACGGGATCCCCGGGCAGGACTCGCTGCACCGGCTCGGTGCGGCGCGGGGGTTCGCGGTGACGGACTGACGGACTGCCGGGCCGAGGGGCTGCCGGCCGACGGGTCGTCGGGGTCGGCGTGGGTACTCCCCGGGGAGGCGGTCGGCCGCGGCGACGCCGGGGCACCTACTCGCCGGGGAGTAGCCGAGGTTACTTCCGCCGTCAGATGCCCGATGAGGGGCGGGCGGGGGAGTCTGGGCGCGTCATCGTGACCCAGACTCGAAGGAGGTACCCGTGCCCCCGTCCACCGAAGCCGTCGCGGCCCCCGGCGCTGGGCGGCGGTCCGCCGGCCGCCGGCTGTCGCCGGGAGCGCGCAAGCGCCTGGTGGTGCTGCACGTCGTCGTCTCGGTGAGCTGGCTGGCCCTGATGCTCTGCCTGCTCACCCTGGCGGTGACGGCTCTCACCACCGACGACGCCGACCGGCTGAGAACGGCCTACCGGGCGATGGGCCTGCTCGGCGACGCACTCGTCCTGCCGCTGAGCCTGCTCACCTTCCTGAGCGGGGTGGCGCTGGGGCTCGGCACGTCCTGGGGCCTGTTCCGGTACTACTGGGTGAGTACCAAGTTCTGGCTGACGCTCGGCGCGATGGTGGCCTCGGTCTTCGCCCTCACCGCCCGGCTGCACGACGCGGTCCGGGTGGCGGACGCCCACCCGACCGGCCCCGTCCCGGTGGCGGAGCTCGGGTTCGTCCGCTACAACTCGGTGATCGTGCCGGCGGTGGCCCTGGCGCTCTACCTGTTCAACGTGATCCTCTCGGTGTACAAGCCCTGGGGCCGCCGCAAGGCCGCGGGCGCACGTCCGGGCCGAATACCCGGTGCCTCGGGCGCGGCCGCTCCCGGCCCGGAGTCCGAGGGCCGGTGACGGCGCGCCCGGGCACACCGGCCCGGGGAATGCCCGTACGCCGGGTGGGCGTTGTCCACCCACGTGACCAGCGCTACGCCCGCGACCAGGCTCTCCGTCCTCGACCGCTCCCGGACCAGGCAGGGCGAGGAGCCGGCGCAGGCACTGCGCGACACCGTGGCCTTCGCCCGTGAGATCGAGCGGCTGGGCTACCACCGCTTCTGGGTCTCCGAGCACCACGGCGTGCCCGGGGTGGCCGGGTCGGCGCCCACGGTCCTCGCGGCGGCGGTCGCGGCGGCCACCAGCCGGATCCGGGTCGGCACCGGCGGGGTGATGCTGCCCAATCACCAGCCCATGGTGGTGGCCGAGCAGTTCGGGGTGCTGGCGGCGCTGTTCCCGGGCCGGATCGACATGGGGCTCGGCCGCTCGGTGGGCTTCACCGACGGCGTCCGGCGGGCGCTCGGGCGGGAGAAGGACGCGGCCGACGACTTCGGTGGCCAGCTGACCGAGTTGCTCGGGTACTTCGACGGCACCCAGCAGGTGCACCGCGGCGTTCACGCCCGCCCGGCCGAGGGCCTGCACGTGCCGGCCTTCGTACTGGCCACCGGCGCGGGCGCCGAGCTGGCCGCCGAGGCCGGGCTGCCGCTGGTCATCGCCGCCGCGCGCGGGGAGGAGCGGATGCTCGCCGCCCTCGACGGCTACCGCCGCCGCTTCCGCCCCTCCGCGCAGTCCGCCGAACCGTATGTGGTGGTCTCGGGCACGGTCGCGGTGGCCGAGACCGAGGAGCAGGCCCGTGACCTCCTCCTCCCGGAGGCCTGGGCCGGCGCCTACTCCCGCACCCACGGGGAGTTCCCGCCGCTGGCCCCGGCCGCCGAGATCCGGGCGCGCACGATGAGCCCGCGCGAACGGGCGGCCTTCGAGCAGTCGCTCAAGGGCCACATCGCGGGCACCCCGGAGCAGGCGGCCGCCGAGCTGTCCGCCCTGGTGGCGCGCACCGGTGCGGACGAGGTCCTGATCGCCACCAGTACCTACGACCGGTCCGCCCTGCTCGACTCGTACCGACTGCTCGCCGAGGCCGTCGGCCAGCTCTGACCCGCTGCGGCCCGGCGCCCGGGCGGATTTCTGACCAGCCCTGCTGACCTGCTACTGTTCTTCTCGTCGAGGGGAAATGATCTTCCGAAGCGGAGGATCCCAGGAACCCTCGAACATGCGTCAGCGGTGCTACCAGAGCACGTCCTACTTTCAGTAGGAAGAGTCCGTGCGACCCGGGCCTGGCGCTCCATCCGAAGGGGCCCGTTCCGTCAAGGAACGGGCCCCTTCGTCATGTCCGGCTGCGCCCCGTTCGCCCGCGCCCCGCCCGGCCGTACCCCGCCCTCGGCGCCGGCGTGCGCCGAGGCCTCTTATCGCACTTTCGCTTTCGAAACTCCGGGCCCCGATCCGGTATCGGTCAAGGTCCCGTGCCAGGTGGCCGACGAGTGGCGGTCCGCGGCGGCTGACCGGCCAGCAGTTTTGCCGCTCCGGTAGGGGCGGCGCATCGTCGCACCTTGGCCGGAAGTCGCCGTAGTTGGTGTGAATATGCCATTGGAATGTTCGTCAGATGGAATCCGGCAGTAGCCTTCCGTGTCGAACCTGCCACTGCTGGTGGCGATCCGGCCGGATCTGCGCTGCGCCCGGCCACCCAGACCCCCTCGAAGGAGCCGGTGTGCCGGGTATCGACGAATGTCTCTCCGGAGCGATGGCGATCGCCGGAGCCCGCTCGGCGAGCCTGGTCGACTGGAGCAGCGGACTCGCCCTCGGCAGCCTGGGCGAAAGCCCGGTCGGCGAACACGAGACCGCCGCCGCCGAGGCAACCGACCTGGTGCGCGCGGCTGTTGAGAGCCAGACCTTCACCGCGGCGGAGGACCGGCGCTCGCCGTTGGAGGACATCATCGTCACCGCGGGCCGCAGCTACCATCTGATCCGCTTCATCGACACCGCCTTCGACAGCCGGCTCGTCCTGCACCTCTGGCTCGACCGCGAGTCGGGCAATCTCGCCGTCGCCCGGTTCCGCCTCCAGGCCCTCGTCGAGGACCTGGTGCTGGGGTGAACACGGGGCCCGCACCGAGCGTCGCATTCCAGCCAGCCCTCCGGCGGTGGCCCGCGTGACCGCCGCGCCGCCCCTGGCGGAGCCCGCCGACCACCACGTCCAGCCCACCGCGCCGAGGTCCCCGGGCGAGGCCGTCGCCCTGCTCGCCGCCCGCCGTGCCACCGGGGCCCTGCGCGGCCCGCTCGGCATCCTGTGGCTGGTCGACGGGCAGGTGACCGCCGCGGAGTCCCCCCGCGCGCCCGGCCTGGCCGACCTGCTCACCGGCTGCGGTCGGCTCACCCCCGAGGCGTGGGCCGACCTCCTGCACCGCCACGGCCCGCACGGGCGGGTCGGCGAGGCACTGGTCGACCGGCAGCTGCTCACCCGCGGTGAACTCGAACTCGGCCAGCTGGGAACGCTGTTCGATGCCGCCTACTTCGTCCTCGCCGACCGGGCCGGCGGCACCTGGTGGTTCGAGTCCGAGGCCCGGCACTGGCTCGGAACGGTGACGCCGGTCGACCCGGCGCGGCTCGGCCGCGAGGTCGAGCGCCGGCGCCAACTCCTGGACCGGATCTGGCCCTGGCCACAGCTCGACACCGCGCCGGTACGGCCGGTCGAGCACAGCAGGCGCGCCTCCCACCGCCCGCCCGGGCGTCGGCGGCGCGAACTGCTGGACCACGCCGACGGCCGAAGAACCCCGGCGGACCTGGCCCGGCTGCTCGGCCGCTCCGGCTTCGGCGTGACGGCGGACATCCGCCGCCTGGCCGCCGCCGGACTGCTCGACACCCCTCGGCACGCCGCGCCGGCCGCCGAACCCGTCCCGTCGGCCGCTGAACCCGCCCGACCGGCCGCCGAACCGGGCCCGTCGGCCGCCGTGCCCGCCAGACCTGGCGGCGGCCTGCACCGCAGGGTCCCCGGCGCCACCCTCCGCGGCCTCCCGGGCCCCGGCCCCGCAGCCGGCGGCGGCCTCGCGGTCCCCACAGCCCCCGCAGTCCCCGTAGCCCCCGCCCCCACGCGCTCCGACCGACCGCCCACCACGGCAGCGGCCCACCCGCTGGCCGTCCCCGACCCGGACATCGCGCTGCTGACCCGGGTCCGAGACCTTCTGGAGGCCCGACTTTGAGTCACTCCCCGCCCGCGACCCCGCCGTACCGGCCATGAGGCGGGCACTCAAGCAGCGTGTCGGAAGGAGACAACTGATCGCCTTGGAGACCGAGCTGCTCGCCGAACTCCGCGCCGTCAAACGTCGCGTCCCGCACCTCGCGGGCGGGCTGGTGGCCAGCGTGGACGGCCTGTTGGTCGCGCATGACACCCACGGGACCGAACCCTCGGGCCTGGCCGCGATGACGGCGGCCTCGCTCTCGCTCGCCCAGCGGCTCGCCGACACCACCGGGCAGGGGGAGTTCCGCGAGTCCGTGGTGCGCGGTGAGCACGGCTACGTCGCCACCTACGCGGCCGGCGGCAGCTGCGTGCTGACCCTGCTGGCGCTCCCGGACGTCAACGTCGGCCGGCTCCACCTGGAGGCCCGCCGCAGCGCCCGGCACATCGCCGAACTGCTCAACGACGCCCTGGTGCCGAAGGATCCGCGCGACGCGCTCTGAGCTGTCCCGGACCGTCCCGTCCGGTCCCGGACCGGACCCCCGCCCACCCCTGTACCAGCCAACCGACCCACCGGCCCACCGACCCACCGACCCACCGACCCACAGGAGTTGATCAGAATGACCGACGCAGCCGGCGCGCTCAAGCAGGCCATGACCGTCATCGAGGGCGCCATCGGCGCAGCCCTGGTGGACTACAACAGCGGCATGGCGCTCGCCACCCTCGACGGCCCCGGCGGCCTGGACCTCAACGTCGCCGCGGCCGGGAACACCGACGTGGTGCGCGCCAAGATGCGCACCATGGACATGCTCGGCCTCCAGGACGGCATCGAGGACATCCTCATCACGCTGAGCAGCCAGTACCACCTGATCCGCCCGCTCACCGGTCGCACCGGCAAGGGCCTGTTCCTCTACCTGGCGCTGGACAGGAGCCGCGCCAACCTGGCGATGGCCCGCCACCAGCTGGTCAGGATCGAGGCCGACCTGGAGGTCTGACCGGGCACCGGCACGGCCCCGGCGGCGGCTCACACCCCGCCGGGCCCCGCCCCGTCCGGCTCACACTCCGCCGGGCCCCGCGCCCGCCGGCCCCGCCCCCGCCAGCCCCGCTTCATCCGGCTCGGCCCACCGGACCTCCCCGCCGGCCAGCCCCGCGCAGACCGCCCCCTCGGCGGTCAGCACGCTCCACGGCGCGAGCACCGCGTGCGGCGGGACGGACAGTTCACCACCCTCCGTGAAGCCCAGTTCCAGGCCGCCGGCCAGGGTGATCCGGGCGCTGCCGACGGTCCGGCCGACCAGGGCCTGCAGGGTGGGCGTCGGCCGGAAGGTGAGCTCGGGGAAGAAGTGCCCGACCTCCTCCGGCCTGGTGAAGGACGGCGCCGCGAAGCGGAACTCGTGCACCACCCGTACGGTCACCGGCCCGTCGAGCCGCAGGTCCAGCCGGTCGCCTCCGCTGACCGCCTCGACCGTCCGGCCGGCCAGCACCTCAGTGATCGTGTTCTGCATGCTCCCAGTCTTCACCCGCCGACGCGTTCCCAACCACGGGACCGACCGGCCGTCCGCGCACCAGCTCGACCGGTCCGCCCGACCGCTCCCGGGCGGCGAGGGCGGCGGCCACCCGGTCCCAGGACGGTCCGGAGAGCAGCGTCCGCGCCTCGGCCGGGTCGCACAGCCGCCACTCCACCAGCTCCTGCTCCTGGAGTGCGATCGTGCCGAGCAGCTCCTCCGTCACCGCTCCGCCGTCGTACACGTACACCAGCACGGCGGTGTCCAGGCCGGTCGCCGGATCGGCCCCGGGATCGGCCGTCGTCCCCGGCTGCCAGTCCAACGCCAGCAGCCGCCCGGGCTCGACCTCCCAGCCCAGTTCCTCGCGGATCTCCCGCTCCGCCGCCGTGCGGGGCGTCTCCCGGTCCGCCTCCACCCCGCCGCCCGGCAGCGTCCAGTACGGCACCATCCCGCGCGGCCCGTCCCACGGCCGCAGCCTCACCAGCAGCACCCGCCCGTCACCGTCCGTGAACAGTGTCCGCGCCTTCGCCCGGATCCGGGGCCGGGTGGCGTAGTAGGTGTCCCGGTCCATCGGCGGTTCCGGCGGCTCCGGCGGTTCCGGTGACTCCGGCGGCCCCGCCGAGTCCGACGGCTGCCCCGCGCTCGGTACCAGCCCCGGCGCGGCGGCCAGCCCGGTGTACTCCGGTACGGGCTCCTCGGCGGGCAGTACCCCCAGGGTGTGCCCCACCGGCCGACTGTCCTCCAGCTCCAGCGGCCCGGCCTCCCGCGGCGCCCGCAGGCAGGCCGCCACCCGGCGGGACAACCGCGGCGGCAGGGCGTGCCCGGCCTCCTCCGCCGTCAGCCAGACCCAACCGCCGACCTCCGCCGCGTCCGGCCGGATCGCCGACACCTGCTCCGGCGTCAACGCCTCG
Source organism: Kitasatospora sp. NPDC098652 (assembly GCF_044760155.1). Classification (NCBI taxonomy): domain Bacteria; kingdom Bacillati; phylum Actinomycetota; class Actinomycetes; order Kitasatosporales; family Streptomycetaceae; genus Kitasatospora; species Kitasatospora sp. NPDC098652. Next base: position 300,317 of record NZ_JBIWAQ010000008.1, on the reverse strand, counting down.
GCCCAGTACAGGTACGCCACGATGGGCGGCCGGCTCGGGGACATCGCCCAGTCGACGCACGCCAACGGTCCCAGCCGGGGCGTGAACCCGAGTTCCTCGGCGATCTCCCGCACGGCCGTCTCCCGCGGCGACCGGTCGGCGGGTTCCCACCCGCCACCCGGGATCGCCACCGGATGCTTCCGGTCGTACGGCAGCCGCACCACCAGCACCCGCCCCCGCCCGTCCGGGAACAGCACCCCGGCCGCCGCCATCGCCTCCCGCCCCGTCACACCCGACGCCTCCACCCTGGCTCCCTCCACCCTGACACCCTCCACCCCGACTCCCTTCACCCGCTCGTCTCCCGGGGGACGACATCCCCACGCGCCCGATGGTTCCCACCCACCCTCCACCTCGATCACCACCCAGGAGTGACACGCCCACCGTCGGGGCCGCACCGGCGAGCAGCCACCCATCCCGTGTCCCCCCGGCATCAGCACTCCCGCGCCCCGGACTCCGACCAGCCACCCCACCACCCACCCCGCCCGCTGGACGATCACCCCAGCGAGGCCAGGGCCTGGGCCGCCGCCCGGGCCATCTGTTCGTCGTGGCGGGCGCTGGAGCCGCGGAGGCGGGCGGCGCCTTCGACCGCCGCGAGGGCGAGCAGTCCCGGGAGGAGGTCGGTGCTGCGGGCGGCGAGCCAGCGGGTGCCGCGGGTGGCCATCCACCACAGGTCGGCGGCGAGGCCGGGCGGGGGTTCGGCGGGGTCGGCGGCGGGCGGTGGGCCGAGCGGGTGGCCTCGGGTGTGGAGCAGTTCGTGGAAGCGGCGGGCGATCAGGTGGTGTCCTTCGGCGCTGGGGTGGAGGCGGTCGACGCTGAGCAGGCCGCGTTGCTCGCACCAGGGCAGTTCGGCGATGTGCAGGTGGACGGCCCGGTGCCTGGTGGTGAGGGCGTGGACGACGGTGTTGACGGCGCGCATCCGCCGGGCCAGCGGTCGGGCGAGCGGGACGGGGAGCCGGAGGAGGGTGCCGGGGTCGGGCAGGCAGGCCGTGAGCAGTACGGCGCCGTGGCCGGAGAGTTCGCCGAGGGTGGCGTCGAGTTCCCGGGTGGTGCGGTGGATGTCGAAGCCGGCCCGCAGGGTGTCGTTGCCGCCGACCAGGACGGCCGCCAGTTGGGGCCGGAAGGCGAGTGCTGCCGGTAGTTGACGTCTCGTCAGATCAGCGGTCAGTGCGCCGCTGTACGCCAGGTTGGTGAACTCGACGTCCTGCCCCTCGGGTGCCATTGACCGGGCGAGGACGGCGGCCCAGCCGCGCCACTGCTCGCCGACCTGGTCCCCGACGCCCTCCGTGAGCGAGTCGCCGAGCGCGACGAAGCGCAGCAGTTCGCCTGCCGTGGGCCGGTCGTCGGCGGTCCGGTCAGGCCCCGCGTCGAGCACGCTCATCCCAACTCCTCTCCGGGGCCTCGGAGTTGCGGACCCCGTGCGCGGCCAGGAAGGCGGCCACCGCGGCCGGCCAGCCGTACCGTTCGGCCTGCGCCCGGGCGGCGTCTCGCCGGGCCTGCTCCGGGCGGCGGAGCAACTCCCTGACGGCGGCGGCGAATCCGGCCCCGGTGTCGGCGGCGGCCGCCCCGGCGAGCCCGATCAGGCCGGGCAGGGCGGAGGAGCGGCTGACCGCGACCGGGGTGCCGCAGGCCAGGGCCTCCAGCGCGGCCAGCCCGAAGGTCTCCACCGGTCCGGGGGCCAGCACCACGTCCGCGCTGCCCAGCAGCGCGGCCAGCTCCGCCCGCCCGTTCAGGTGCCCGAGGAAGCGTACGGGCAGCCGCAGTCGGGCGGCCCGGGCGGCGAGCCGTGGCCGCAGCGGTCCGGTCCCGGCCACCACCAGGACGGCGGGGAGGCCCCGTGCCCGCAGCCGGGCCAGTGCCTCGACGGCGCGTTCGGGGCGCTTCTCGGCGGAAAGCCGGGAGCAGAGCACCAGCAGGACGTCCCCGGGCGCCGCGTACCGGGCCCGTTCCACCACCCGTACGGCCGTCGGCAGCGGGCGCATCGCCGCCAGGTCGACCCCGAGCGGGGCCCGGACCAGGTTGGGCACGCCGATCCGGCGGAACTCCGCCGCCGCCCAGTCGGTGGTGCACAGCACCGAGTCGTAGCCGCGGGCGGTGGCCGCGTTGAGCCGGTCGGCGGCCGCGGCGGCGAGCGGGCCGGGCAGGCCCCAGGTCCGCAGCACCCCGGTGGCGCTCTCGTGCGAGACCATCACCGAGCGGACCCCGTGCCGACGGGCCCAGGCGCCGGTCCAGCGCAGGGTGGTGCGGTCGGAGACCTCCAGCCGGTCGGGGCCGAGCCGGGTCAGTTCGGCGGCGACCGCCCGTCGGTCGGCGAGCAGCCGATAGCCGCCGCTGGCGGGGAGCACCGGGCCGGGCAGGGTGATCACCAGGCCCTGCTCGGTGTCCTCCTCGGTGCGCCGTTCGCCGGGCACGATCAGTACGGGCCGGTGTCCGGCGGCCCGGTACCCGGCGCCCAGGTGGCGCAGCGCGGTGCGCAGGCCGCCGGAGACCGGGGTGACGAAGTTGGCGAGCCGCACGATGGTCAGCGGCCCGCCGCGGGGCGGCGGAGTCATGCCGGCAGCTCCTCCGGCAGGACCGGCACCACCGTCCCGGCCGGTGTCCCCAGTGACCCGGGCTCTACCTCGGCCCCGACTCCGACCTCGGCCCCGACCTCGGCCCCGCTGTCGGCCTCGGCCCCGACTCCGGCCCCGCCGCCGGCCCCGGCCCCGACTCCGATCCCAGCAGGCGAAGGCGAAGGCGAAGGAGCCACCCCCACCCCCCGATGCTCCGCCAGCACCTCGGCGTAGTGCCGCAGCAGCAGGTCCCCGACCGCCTCCCAGGTCCGGGCGGTCACCTCGGCCCGCCCGGCCTGCCCGTACGCGGCCCGCCGGGCCGGGTCGGCGGCCAGTTCGGCGACGGCCCGGGCGACCGCCGCGCCGTCGCGGGGCGGCACCAGCAGCCCGGTCCGGTGGTGGGCGACCAGGTCGAGCGGGCCGCCGGCGGCCGGGCCGATCACGGGGACGCCGCTGGCCATCGCCTCCTGGATGGTCTGGCAGAAGGTCTCCAGCGGGCCGGTGTGGACGAACACGTCGAGGGTGGCGAAACATCGCGCGAGTTCCTCGCCGGTGCGGCGCCCGAGGAACACCGCGCCGGGCAGGGCGGCCCTGAGGCCGGGCGCCGAGGGGCCGTCCCCGACCACCACCACCCGCACCCCGGGCAGGGCGGACGCGGCGGCCAGCAGGTCGACCCGCTTCTCGGGCGCGAGCCGTCCGACGTACCCGACCAGCACCTCCCCGCCGGGGGCGAGGGCCCGGTGCAGCGCCTCGTCCCGGTGCCGGGGGTGGAAGCGTGCCGAGTCCACGCCGCGCGGCCACAGCTGGACCCGGGGCACCCCGTGCGCGGTGAGGTCCTGGGCGGCGGGGGTGGACGGCGCCAGCGTGCGGGCGGCGGCCCGGTGCACGGCCCGGATGCGTCGCCAGGCGGCGGCCTCGCCGAGCCCGCGCCCGGCCCGGTAGGCGTGGGCGTACCCGGCGAGGTCGGTCTGGTAGACGGCGACGGCGGGTACGCCGAGCCGGGCCGCGACCTGCATGCCGCGCGCGCCCAGCACGAACGGGCTGGCCAGGTGGACGATGTCGGGCCGGTGCCCGGCCAGGGCGGCGGCCAGCTGCCGGCTCGGCAGGGCGATCCGCACCTGTGGGTACCCGGGCAGCGGCACCGACGGGATCCGCACGACGGGGATCCGCTCCGCGTCGGCGCCGGAGCCGAAGGTCTGCGGCGGGCACTGGGCGCCCCGAGCCGGTGCGGGGGTGACGACGAGGGGCCGGTGGCCCCGGCGGAGCAGGTGCTCGGCCGTCCGCAGCACGCTGTGGGCGACTCCGTTGACCTCGGGAGGGAAGGATTCGGTGACGATGGCGACGCGCATGCCTGTGTTGTGTCCGCGCACGGCGTGCACCCGGCCAAAGGGATCTGTCGTACAAGCGAACGCGGGTCGGCGATTTGCACCGCCGACCCGCGGGTCGTCCTACCGTGGTCCCTCGGCCGGCCCTCCGGGGTCCGCCGCGGACCCCGCTGCCGCCTCAGGCGGACCCGGCCGTCTCCTTGAGCTCCGCGTACGGCGCGAGCTTGCGGATCGACTCGATGCTCTTCAGGCAGTCGTCCTTGCTCTCCTGCGGGTCACCGGTCACCACGACGGACCCGTTGCTCGCCTTGAGCCGGAACCGGTGCATCCCGCTCTCGTCCGTGTACAGCTCGAACTTCCCAGCCATGCCGTCAACAGCCTTTCGCTCGACAACCCCCTGGCACCGCACCGTAGGCCCAAATCGATTGGAGCGCTCGCCAGTTGACCCAGCCGAGTGGCGACCGTTCGAGTCGCGGAGCCGGGTGCCGTGCGGCCGCCGGATGAGCTGGACGAGACGCCGATGCCGATGGAGCCGGCTTCCGGCCTACCCGGCGCCCCGGTCCGTGGTGGCGCGCAGGGACCCGAGCAGGCTGAGGGCCTGGGCGCTGGAACTGCCGGGCTCCGCCTGGTACACGACCAGCTGCTGGCCGGGGGCGTCGCGCACGTCGAAGGCCTGGTAGGTGAGGGGCAGTCGGCCGACGTCCGGGTGGAGGAAGTGTTTGGCCTCCTGGGTCTTGCCGCGCACCGCGTGATCTCCCAGGTGGTTGTCGGTCACACCCGCAGCCTACGGAGAGTCTGACGTGCCCGGCCCGGGTGTACCGCACCCAGGCAGGACACGTCCTGGTCGGTCACCCGCGCCCCGCCCAGACTCGGGTCCTGATCCACCACGAGCACCCCGTGTTCCACCACCAGCACCCGTGTTCCACCAAGAGGAGAAGCAGGCATGACGCAGGCAGCCAAGGTCGTACTGGTCACCGGGGCGAGCAGCGGGATCGGGGAGGCGACCGCCCGCCGGCTCGCCGCCGCCGGCCACCGGCTGTTCCTCGGGCCCGGCGCACCGACCGCCTCGACGCGCTCACCGGTGAGCTCACCGCCGCGGGCGGCACCGCGGCTCGTCGTCCGCCCTGCGGCGAGCGCCCAGTGACCCGAGTGACCGTCCACGTCGGCGGGCGGGCCGCCGCGGACGGACCGCCGCGGACGGACCGTTGCAGGCGGATCGGTGCAGGCGGACCCGTGCGCGTTCGGCCCCTCACTCGATCTGACGAACCGCGCGCTGCGCTCCACCGAGTCGTCCGCAGGGGGCTGGATACTCCGGGATCACGTGTGTGCACCGGCCGTGGCGGGGCGCGGGCACACGTCTCCCATCTGCGGAAGGACACCGGATCATGCAGTCGATTCCCGGCCCCGGCGGCCCCGGCGGCGAACAGGGCACGGTCGGCGGGCCGACCGGCGCGACCACGACCACGGTCATGCCGGCCCGCCCCCACGTGCCGTCCCCGGACGGGCCCAGGACCGGCGGGTACACCTGGCCCGGGCTGGACGAGGAGTTCACCCGGAAGGTCGTCGAGATCGCGCGGACGGCCGAGGGGCGCGAGCTGGCCGAGTCGCAGGTCTTCGAGATCGTCCGGGCGCAGCCGCAGCCGCAGGGACTGCCGTTGCGGGTGCGCCCGCAGCTGCGCCACGAGCTGGACGCGTTCGTCGCCTCGTACCACCGGGTGATCGAGGCGGTGGTGGCCGCCTGGGAGCACGACCGCCACCTGCGCGAGGTGCTGACGCTTCCCCAGGTGCTGCACGACCACGTGGCCGCCGCCCGCGACACCAGGGTGCACCTGCTGCGGATCGACCTGCTGCCCCAGGCCGACGGCACGCTGCGGGTGCTGGAGACCAACGCCAACTGCCCCGGCGGCCTGCCCGGGGCCGGCCGCGGCCGCTCGGCCTGGCGGCCGCTGCTGGCCCGGCACGGCGTCGAGGTGCCGGGCCCGCTGCCGGCCGACGACCCGCTCTGGCCGGGGAGTTGGCTGCTGCGCCTGGCGGAGCAGCACACCGGCACCCGTCCGGAGACGGTGGCCCTGCTCTGCCCGGACGGCAGCTACCGCGCCGACACCCGTGACTACGACACCGCCCTGACGGCCCTGGGCGTCCGGGTCCTGCACGCGGACCCGCGTGAACTCTCGCTCGACGGGCGCCAGGGCGTCGCCGTACGCGGGGAACCGGTGCGGCACGCGTTCGCCAAGGTCGGCATCCAGGACCTGCTCCGGATGGGCGACGACGCGGCGCCCTACCTGGAGGCCGTACGGGAGGGGCGGCTGTTCGTGCAGAACGGGCTGCGCGGGCGCCTGATCGGCGACAACAAGCTGTGCCTCGCCGTACTCTCCGACCCGCGCTTCGCCCACCTCTTCGACGCCGCCGACTACCGCCGGGTCCGTCCGGCGATCCCGTGGTCGCGCAACCTCGCGCACTGCGACGCCGCGACGCTGCGCGCCGTCCTCCGCGACCGCGACCGCTACGTCCTCAAGCGCCCGCTGGACACCCGCGGCAACGGTGTGGTGATCGGCCGGGAGGCCGCCGACGCACCGGCCTGGGAGGCCGCCGTCGACCTCGCGGGCACCGAGGGCTGGCTCGTCCAGGAGTACGTGACCAGTCCCCACCTCCTCGGTGTCGTGGACGGGCCGGCTCCCCGTCACGACGTGGCCCTGGGCGCCGTCGACGGCCGTCTGGTCTCGGCCTTCTCCCGCGCCGGCCACGGGGAGCGCCACAACGTCGCGGGCTCCGGACGGCCGCACCCGCTGTACCTGTGAACCGGCCGGGCGAGGTGGTGCCACCCACGGGTCCGCGGCGGGAGCTCCCCGCGCCGGGGCGGCCGGTGCCCGACCGGAGGCGAGGGAGCGGGGACGTGGACGTGGACCTGCGTGTGGACCCGGACCTGGGCGGGGCGATCGTAGGCTCCGACTCGGGCCCGGCCCCGGCTGCTCCCGCCCGGCGGCCCCGGCCCCGGCCCCGCCCGCCTGTCGGCGTCAGCGTCAGCGTCTGGCGGCAGAGGAACTTCCAGGTCCTGTGGTCGGCGCACACCGTCAGCGAGTTCGGGACGCGGATCACGTTCTTCGTCATTCCCGTGCTCGCCCTGACGACCCTGTCCGCCTCGACCGGCCAGCTGGGGCTCGTCTCGGCGATGGAGTCCCTGCCGTTCCTCCTGGTCGGCCTGCCGGCGGGCGCGCTGCTCGACCGGTGGGACCGCCGGCGCGTGATGGTCGTGGCGGACGTCGGCCGGGCCGTGGCCATCGCCCTGCTGCCGGTCGCCCACCTGGCGGGGGTGCTGAGCGTGCCGCTGCTCTGCGCGGTCGGGTTCGCCATCGGGCTGTGCACGGTGTTCTTCGACATCGCCGACCAGGCGTTCCTGCCGACGGTCGTGGCGCGGCAGCAGACCCCGGACGGCAACAGCCGGCTCGAGTTCTCCCGCTCGACGGCGGAGCTGGCGGGCCCCAGCATCGGCGGCCTGCTGCTGCAGAGCGTCGCGGCGCCCCTGGTCCTGGTCGTCAACTCGGTGAGCTACCTGGTGTCCGCGCTGCTCCTCTGCCTCATCCGGACTCCCCGGGTGCCGCTGCCGCGGACGAGCACCAGGATGCGCACCCGGATCGCCGAGGGGCTGCGGTTCGTCTTCCGCCACCGGACCCTGCGCTCGCTGACCCTGGCCACGGGCATCAGCAACCTCGTCGGCCTGAGCGGCGCACTGGGGGCCGTCCTGACCGCGTACGCGCTGCGCGACCTGCGGCTCTCGCCGGGGGAGCTCGGGCTGGCCCTGAGCGTGGGCAACTGCGGGGCGCTGCTGGGGGCCGCGCTCAGCGGCCGGGTCATCAGGCGCGTCGGCCTCGGCCCCGTCCTGGTCGCGGCCAAGTCCATGTCGGGGATCGCCGTGCTGGTGCTCGCGACCGCGGCGCCGGCCCGTGCCGTGCCGACCCTGGGCGTCGCGACCGGCATCATGGCCTGCGGCATCACCGTCTACAACATCGGCCAGGTGAGCCTGCGCCAGGCCATCACCCCCACCGGCCTGCAGGGCCGGATGAACGCCTCCGTCCGGTTCGCCATCTGGGGCACCCGCCCGCTCGGGGCACTGGCCGGCGGCTACCTCGGTTCGGTCCTCGGCACCCGCCCCACGCTGTGGACGATCGCCGGGATCGGCCTGCTCTCCTGCCTGCCCCTGATCGCGACCGAGGACCTCCGGACGCTGCGGGCCTTCCCGTCCCGGCCCGAGCTACCGGACACTTCCTAGCCCCCGGACTTCCCGGCCAGCCCGGTGATCGTCGCGGTGAGGATGCGGGCGAGCCGGGGTTCGACCTCGACGACGGCGTGGGCGAGGCGGGGGTCGCTGCGGTAGAGGGCGGCGACCTCTGGGCCCGGGTTGGCGATCTGCCACATGGCGCCGGCGAGGGAGACGGCGGTGGCGATCAGGTCGAGGACGTCCTGGTCGTCCAGGGTGGGCAGCTGTTCCTGGACCGCCGCGGTGATCGGTTCGCGGGCGGCGACGGTGGCGAGTTTGAAGTCGCGGACGGTGGTGACGGAGACATGGCGTTCGAGGTTGAGCGGCGCGTGGGCGAGCAGGTCGCAGAAGCTCCCGCGGTCCGCGAGGGTGCCCGCGAACGCTTGGGCGACGGTCGCCGGGCTCGGGTCCCGGGTCTCCCGCAGCCGTGCGGTGAGGGCCTGCGACCACTCGGCCCAGCCCTCGGCGGTCAGCCGCAGGAAGATCTCCTCGCGGGTCTCGAAGTACCGCAGCAGTGCCGACTTGTGCATCCCGACGGCGGAGGCGATGTCGGTCAGGGTGATCTCCCTGATGCCGCGCTCACGGCCGAGTGCCGCGGCCGCCTCCAGGATCGACGCCTCGCGTCGGCGCTTGGCCTCGGGCGAGCGTGCGCGCTGGAACTCCGGTGCGTCTGCCATCCACCCATGGTAGAGCAACACTGTTGCCGTAATACCGCAACAGCGTTGCACTATTAACGCAACGGTGTTCTACTAATGGCACGGAGCGGAACGCGACGGAGGGCGAGATGAGCGACATGAGCGACATGAGCGAGATGACCCACATGGAGAGCACGGAGACCGTGGAGCACGGCAAGGAGCAGGTCTGGTTCATCACCGGCAGCTCGCGCGGCTTCGGCCGGAGCCTGGTGCGCGCGGCGCTGGCGGCCGGCGACCTGGTGGCCGCGACGGCCCGACGGCCGGAGCAGCTGGCCGACCTCGTCGAGGAGTTCGGCGAGCGCGTGCGCCCGGTGGCGCTCGACGTGACCGATCCGGCGGCGGCCCGGGCGGCCGTCGCGCAGGCGCGGGCCGCCTTCGGCCGGATCGACGTACTGGTCAACAACGCCGGGTACGCCAACGTCTCGCCGATCGAGACCACCGAGGACGCCGACTTCCGGGCCCAGTTCGAGACCAACTTCTGGGGCGTCTACCACGTCACCAAGGCCGCGCTGCCGTTGCTGCGCGAGCAGAAGGGCGGCCTGGTGATGCAGTTCTCCTCGGTGGGCGGCCGGGTCGGGGGTTCGCCGGGCATCGCCTCGTACCAGGCGGCGAAGTTCGCCATCGACGGGTTCAGCCGCGTCCTGCGGGCCGAGCTCGCGCCGTTCGGCGTCAAGGTGCTGGTCGTCGAGCCCAGCGGCTTCCGGACCGACTGGGCCGGCTCCTCGATGGTCGTCCACGACGTCCCGGAGGCCTACGCGGAGACGGTCGGCGCGATCAACGAGCGGCTGCGGCAGGGTGGCGACGGCGCGGCCGGGGACCCGGACCGGGCCGCCGGGATCCTGGTGCGGATGGCCAGGCGCCGCGACGTCCCCGATCATCTGCCCCTCGGGGTGAACGCGGTCGAGGCCTCGATCGCGCAGGACCGCCGGCTCCTGGAGCAGGACACCAGGTGGCGTGAGGTCTCCCGCTCGGCCGACTTCGCGGAGCCCTACCCGGTCGCCTTCCCGCCCGATTCCGAGCGGTGAACCCCGAGCGGTGAACCCCGACGTCGGCGGTCAGTTCACCTGCCCCTGCCCCTGCCCCTGCTCCTGGCGGTGGCGGCGGCCGGCCAGCCAGACGTAGACCAGGATGCCGGCGAACAGGAACAACACGCCCTGGTAGACGGCGGCGTAGCCGGCCCCGGCCAGCAGCCAGATCGAGAAGGCGAAGGCGCCGAGGCCGAGCACCGCGTCGCGGACCAGGCGGGTGCCGTCGACCTTGTCGGTGGCGCCGCGGACCAGCCAGTACAACTGGGCGGCGGTGGACAGCAGGTAGGGCACCACGGCGGTGAAGGTGGTGATCAGGACCAGTACGTCGAACGCGCCCTTGGCGCCGCTGGCGAAGTTGACCACGGTCAGCACCGAGGCGAGCGCCACGCTGACCAGCACGCCGAAGGTCGGCACGCCGCGCTTCTCCTTGCCGAAGGCGGCCGGGAACAGGCCGTCCCCGGCGGCCGCGTACGGCGCCTGGGCGGCCAGCAGGGTCCAGCCGTTGAGTGCGCCGGTCATCGAGACCAGCGCGGCGACGGCGATCACCGTGCCGCCCCAGGTGCCGCCGAACATGGCGTTCACGGCGTCCGAGAACGGCGCGCTGGAGTCGACCAGTTGCCGGTGCGCGACGGTGCCGAACACCGCGAGGGTGCCCAGCAGGTAGACCACCGCGGCGCCGCTGGTGCCGAGCACGCTGGCCCGGCCGACGTTGCGCTCCGGGTCGCGGACCTGGCCGGCGCTCATCGCGGCCGACTCGACGCCGACGTAGCTGAACATCAGGATCGCCGCGGCGGCCGTCATACCGCCCATCCAGCCCTGGCCGCTGGCCTCGAAGGGCCCGACGTTCTTCGGGTCGAAGAAGAACAGTCCACCCACCGAGATCAGCAGCAGCGGGATGAACTTCAGTACGGTGGAGACGAGTTGGACCGCCCCGACGTACCGGGTGCCGGCCAGGTTGGCCAGTGCGGGCAGCCACTGCAGCGCCAGCGCGGCGGTGATCTCCAGCGCGACGTCGTGGTGGATCGGCAGCAGGACGTCCAGGTAGCCGACGGCGGCCACGGCGAGCGCGGCGTTGCTGACCACGGCGGTGATCCAGTACGACCACGCCGACAGGAAGCCGGCGAAGTCGCCGAAGGCCTCGCGGGCGTAGACGTACGGCCCGCCGGTGCGCGGGTTGCGGCGGGCCAGCTGCCCGAAGACCAGCGCCAGCGCGATCGAGCCCACGGTGATGACGGCGAAGGCGAGCAGGCTGACCGTCCCGAAGGGCGCCACGGCGGCCGGGATCATGAAGATGCCGCCGCCGATGATGTTGCCCATCACCAGGGCGGTGGCGACGGGCAGCCCGAAGCGGCCGTTCTTCGACGGTCCCGCATCGACGTGGTCCGGGGGCTCCGGGCTGCTCGGTGACGTCGTCTGCCGGGTCGTCTGCGGGGTCGCCTGCCGGGTTGCGGCGGGGCTGGTCTGCATGAGGGTGGTGCGCCTTTCGTGGTCCTGCCTGCGCTCGGTGGAGCGACCGTTCATGCTCGGACCGGGCGGCACCTCGCACCAAATCGACGGGATTTGTTCATTTCGCCCGGCGGAACACCGCAAGACTTGCGGTCGTACGCCCGCCGGACCGGCACTCGTCCGGTGCGCCCCGCGAGGGCGTTCGACCCGGAACGCGGGCGTACGACCGCGTTCGTCCGGCCGGGGGAGATGTGTCACCCGAATGCCTCAGCGCGGTTGCGGCGCGCGCGCCGCCTGCGGGTTCGTGTGCCAACCTTGGCCCGGCGCCTCCCCGGTGGAGCGCCGCCCGGCCCGTCGGACCGGCTCGAACTGGCCGTTCGGGGGCGTGGGTTGACGACCAGAGACCAACCAAGAGGACATCAGATGTCGCTTCGTGGGAACATCCGCAAGTTCGCCGTGATCACCGTCGTGACGGGCGCTGCCGCCCTCGCCGCGCCGGCTCCGGCGATGGCGGCGTGGCACGCGTCGGACTCCTCGTCCAGCGCGAGCCTGGAGTCGGGCTCGGCCGGTGTCGGCCTCTTCGGCCCGCACGCCAGCTGGCTGAACGCCCACTCGCACATGGAGGACGCCTGCATCGGCGACTGCTGATCCGGCTGATCCGCAGCTGAGCCCGGGGACCGCCCACAGCGGTCCCCGGGCTCACGGCCGTCCGGGCGCCAGGCCCACGGCCGTCCGGTCCCCGGGCCCACGGCCGTCCGGAGATCGAGCTCACGGCCGTCCGGACACCGCGGGCGGAGCCGGCGCGCGGGACAGCCGCCCCGGCCACCATAGGTGCCGGTCCAGGTCCATGGTCAGCGCGGTGACCAGCACCGAGCGCACCACCAGGGTGTCCAGCAGCACCCCCAGCGCCACCGCGAACCCGATCTCGGCCAGCCCCACCACCGGCAGCGTCCCGAGCACCGCGAAGGTGCCGGCCAGGATCAGCCCGGCCGAGGTGATCACCCCGCCGGTCGCGGACAGCCCGATCAGCGCGCCCTGCCGGGTGCCGTGCCGGGCGGACTCCTCCCGCACCCGGGTCATCAGGAAGATGTTGTAGTCGATCCCCAGCGCGACCAGGAAGACGAAGACGAACAGCGGGAACGCGTTGTCCTCACCCTGGAAGTGGAAGACGTGCGCGAAGAACAGCGCGCTGATCCCGAGCGCCGCCGCGTACGACAGCACCACGGTCGCGATCAGCACCAGCGGCGCGGTGACGGCCCGCAGCAGCACGGCCAGGACCAGCAGCACCACGCCGAGCACCAGCGGGATGATCGCCCGGTTGTCGTCCCCGGCGGCCCGCCCGGCGTCCAGGACGACGGCGGTGTTCCCGCCGACCTTGGCGTCCGCCCCCGGTACGGCGTGCACGGCGGCGCGCACCCGGTCGACGGTGGCCTTGGCGGCCGGGCTGTCCGGCGGGTCGGCCAGGGTGGCCCGGAACAGTGCCCGCCCGTCCCGCACCACCGGTGGCGAGGTGTCCACGACCCCGGCGGTGGACTGCGCGGCGGCCCGTACGGCCGGGGCGCCGGCCGCGGCGGAGACCACGGTGAGCGGGGCGCCCGTCCCGCCCGGGAAGTGCTGCTCCAGCACCTGCTGGCCGACCACCGAGTCCGGCTTGCCGGTGAAGGAGGCGGCCGTGCCGAGCCCGTTGGCGTTCAGCGAGACCAGCCCCACGCAGCAGGCCGCGAGCGCCAGCGCCGTCCCGACCCACACCTTGCGCGGCCGCCGTCCGATCCAGGCGCCGACGTGCGCCCAGCGGCCGGTCCGGGTCGGCTCCGGGGTGCCGTAGGCCGGGCTGACCGGCCAGAACACCCAGCGGCCGACGATCACCAGCAGCGCGGGCAACAGGGTCAGCATCGCGGCCAGGGCGACCACGACACCGATCGCCAGGACCGGGCCGAGGCCGCGGGTGGAGTTCATCCGGGCGATCAGCAGGCACAGCATCGAGGCGACCACGGTCGCCGAGGAGGCCAGCACGGCGGGCCCGGCCCGGTGCAGGGCGTACGCCATCGCCTCGTGCCGGTCCTGGTGCCGGCGCAGCTCCTCCCGGTAGCGGGCGGTGAGCAGCAGGGCGTAGTCGGTGCCGGCGCCCAGCACCAGGACGATCAGGATCCCGGCGCTCTGCGCGTTGACGGTCAGCCCGGCGTGCTTCGCCAGCAGGTAGACGAAGGCCTGGGCGACGGTCAGCGCACCGGCGGCGGAGAGCAGCGGCAGCAGCCACAGCACCGGGCTGCGGTAGGTGAGCAGCAGTAGGACGATCACCACGCCGACGGTGGCGGCGAGCAGCGAGCCGTCGATGCCCGCGAAGGCCTTGGCCTGGTCGGCGGCGATCCCGCCGGGGCCGGTGACATGGGTGGTCAGGCCGGGGCTGTCGGCGGCCGCGGTCCGCCGCAGGGTGTCCACGGCGGGCTTGAGGTCGTTCCAGCCGTTGGTGCCGACGTCGATCGGCACAATGGTCTGCATCGCCTGCCCGTCGGCGGACACCACCGGGCCGATCACCGGCCCGACCACGTGCGGGACGGCGGCGAACCCGACGGCCTGCCGGGCGGCCTCGGCCCGGTCGGCGGGGGTGATGCCGGTGGTCCGCTGGTAGACGACGACGGCCTGGGCGGTGTCCACCGGCTGGAAGGCCCGCTGCTCGTTCAGCACCTGGGTGGACTCGGCGCTGCCCGGCAGCCAACTGGACGCCTGGTTGTCCTCGGCGCCCATCAGCTTCCCGGCCGACGGGCCCAGCACGATCAGCAGCACCAGCCACAGGGCCAGCACCACCCACTTGCCCCGGCGCCCGCAGGGCAGCGCGGCCAGCTTCCGAGTCGTGGACATCCGCCCACCCCCAGGTGGCGATGGATCGTGCAGGTGGCGTGAACCGTTCCAGCCTGCCACCGCCCCGCCCGACCGGCAGCTCCGGCGGTCGACGGCCGGACGGGGACCCTCGGACGCGGGCCGCCACGACGGGCACGGTCAGGACGGGCACGGTCAGGACCGGGACGGTCAGACGGGGCGGTCAGGACCGGGACGGTCAGACGGGCACGGCCGCCCGCTCGCGCAGCTCCCGCAGCACCGCGATGTCCATTGCGTGCCCGGTGCCGTCCCCGCCGTGCTTGCGGTCCGGGGTCTCCACCAGCAGGGGCACCCCGGCCGTCTCCGGGTGCTCGAACAGCTCGCGGAACGGCTCCGCGCCGATCATCCCGGCGCCGATGTTGGCGTGCCGGTCCTTGCGGGCGCCGACCACGTCCTCCGAGTCGTTGGCGTGGATCAGCCGCAGCCGGCCGGGACCGGCGGCCGAGGCCAGCGAGTCCAGCGCGGCCGTCACCCCGCCGGGGGCGGCCAGGTCGTGCCCGGCGGCGAAGGCGTGGCAGGTGTCCAGGCAGACGCCGACCTTGGGGTGCCCGTCCAGCGCCTCCACGTACTCGGCCAGCTGCTCCAGCCGTGAGCAGAGCGAGCTGCCCTGGCCGGCGGTCGGCTCCAGCAGCAGCCAGGGCGCGTCGTCGCCGAGCGCGTCCAGTTCGTCCAGCAGCGGCCGGACGTCGGCGCGCACCTGCGCCATCGCCTCGGCCCGGCGCGAGCCGCCGCCGGGCGCGGTGCCGACCGCCGAGCCGGTGTGCAGCACGACGCCGAGCGCGCCGATCGAGTGGCCGCGGTGCAGCGAGTGCCGCAGCGAGTCGGCCGAGCGCTCCCGGGTGGCCGGGTTGTCCGAGCCGAAGTTGATCAGGTACGGCGCGTGCACCCAGGCCGGGATGCCCTGCTCGGCGCAGGCCGTACGGAACTCCTCGTCCTGGGCCGGGTTGCCCGCGGGCGTGGCCCAGCCGCGCGGGTTGGCCACGAACACCTGCACCGTCTCGGCCCCGACCCGGCTCGCGTACGCCAGGCCCGTCCCGGCCAGGCCCCGGCCGGCCACCGGGACGTGGGCGCCGATCGGGTTCCGGCGGGCGGCGGGGGTCGGTCCGGTCGCGGTGCTCATGCCCCCGAGGATGTCACGGGCCCGGGTGGCGACGGCGCGCGGGCCCGTCCCCGCGCCGGGTGCGCACGACTCGCCGGGGCGCGCCCGGCGGGAACGGTCGGACCCGCCCCAATGGCCGACGGCCCGTCAGTCCGGCAGCCCAGCCCTGGTGGCGGGCCCCCGGGGGCGACCGTACCGTCGACTCGGCCGTACTCACCGAACGTCACCACCCGCACACGCCGGGTCGGACCGTCCCCTCAGCCCTCCCGCAGCCGACCAGCGCGCCCACCGTCCCACGGCGCGCGCGCCGAAAGACAGGTCACCACTGATGCCCACGCGCCGGGTCCACCACCTCGCCGCGGCCACCGCCGCCGCCACCGCCCTGACCACCGCTCTCGCCGCCCTGGCCGCCGCCCCCGCGGCCCGCGCCGCCGGCGGGGCCCTCCACCTCGTCCACCCCGGAGAGTCGATCCAGCGGGCCGTCGACGCCGCCGCCCCCGGCGACACCGTCCAGGTGCTGCCCGGCAGCTACCGCGGCAGCGTCCGCATCACCACCCCCGGCCTCACCCTGCGCGGCGCCGGAGCGGCCACCGAGATCACCCCCGGGGACGGCACCGAGAACGCCTGCGCCACCGCCGGGCACGGCGTCTGCGTGGTCGGCACCGAACGGGCCCCGCTGCCCGGGGTCACCGTCGAGGCCCTCGCCGTCACCGGCTTCCGCAAGAACGGCATCGACGCCAGCGGCACCACCGGCCTGACCGTCCGCGCCACCTACGTCCACGACAACGCCCAGCAGGGCATCAGCCAGGAGATGTCCACCAAGGCCACCATCGTGGGCAACCGCTCCGTCGACAACGGCCAGTCCGGCGTCTTCCTCGCCAACTACGCCTACCGCGAGGGCGGCGCGCCGGACACCGGGGGCACCCTCGTCGACGGCAACGTGCTCACCGGGAACCGGGTCGGCGTCACCGTGCGCCGGCTGCGCGTGCTCACCGTCCAGGGCAACGAGATCAGCGGCAACTGCAGCGGCGTCTTCGTGGTCGGCGACGAGGGCGTGCCCCGCGCCGGGGACCTCGACGTCCGGCGGAACCGGGTGGTCGCCAACAACCGGTTCTGCCCGGCCAATCCGCGCCTCGGCGCCATCCAGGGCGCGGGCATCGTGCTCACCGGCACCGAGGACACCCGGGTGACCGACAACGAGGTCCGCGACAACGTCGGATCCACCGACTTCTCCGGTGGCATCGTCCTGGTCAAGAGCGCCGTCGGCATCCCCAACACCCGGGCCACCGTGGCCGACAACCGGCTGAGCGGCAACGGCCCGGCCGACCTCGCCGACCGGGACACCGGCACTGACAACTCCTTCACCCGCAACACCTGCGCGGTCTCCCAGCCGTCCGGCCGCTGCTGACCCGCCCGTCGACGCCCCGCCGACCCGCGCCCCGCCGACCCGCGCCCCGCCAAGCCGCGCCCCGCCGACCCGCGCCCGACGCCCCGCCGAGCCCCCGACCGACAAGGACCAGCCCATGACCACCGCCCCCGTCAACCCCACCCCCCAGCCCGCGATGCGCCTGCGCGAACTCGTCTTCGGCGCCGCCTGCGCCGCCGCCGTCCGCGCCGCCGCCCGGCTCGGTGTCGCCGACGTGCTCGGCGACACCCCGACCGCCGTCACCGAGCTCGCCGCGCAGCTGGACACCGAACCCCGCCAGCTGCGCCGCCTGCTGCGCGCGCTCACCTGCTACGGGATCTTCGCGGAGACCGGCGACGACCGCTTCGAGCACACCGAGATGTCCCGTCTGCTGCGCGACGACGCCCCCAACTCCCTGCGCCACATCGCCCTCTGGTGCACCGAGCCGTGGACGTGGGAGGCCTGGCCGAAGCTCGACGAGGCGGTGCGCTCCGGCCGCAACGTGTTCCCCGAGCTGTTCGGCAAGGAGTTCTTCGACTACCTGCACAGCGACGCCGGTGACTCGGCGAAGGTCTTCGACAAGGCGATGACCACCTCCAGCCGGCAGTCCGCCCGGGACTTCGCCGACTACCTGGACCTCACCGGCATCGACTCGGTCGCCGACATCGGCGGCGGCCAGGGCCACGTCCTCGCCAGCCTGCTGGAGAAGCACCCGGCCCTCCACGGCACCCTGCTCGACCTGCCCAAGGTGGTCGCCGGCGCCGACCCCCGCCTCCAGGACGGCGGCGCCTTCTCGGCCCGCGCCCGCCTCGTCCCCGGCGACTGCCGGGTGGAGATCCCGGTGCGCGCCGACCTCTACATCATCAAGAACATCCTGGAGTGGGACGACGACAGCACCCGCCGCACCCTCGCCAACGTGGTCGCCGTGGCCCGCCCCGGCGCCCGGGTCGTGGTGGTCGAGAACCTCGTCGACAACAGCCCCTCGATGCGCTTCACCACCGCGATGGACCTGATGCTGATGCTCAACGTCGGCGGCGCCAAGCACTCCGAGGAGAGCATGGTCCACCTCATGGAGGAGGCCGGCCTCGACGTCGCCGCCGTCCGCCCCGTCAACCCCTACCTCCACGCCTTCGAGTCCACCGTCCGCGGCTGACCCCCCGTAGACGCCCGACGGCCGCTGCTCCCCGACCCGGGGGAGCAGCGGCCGTCGGGGTGTTCAGGCCTTGTGGGAGGACTCCAGGTGGGCGAAGACCACCACGTTGTCCAGGTAGTCCCGGCGCTTCTTGTCGTAGGTGCCGCCGCAGGTGATCAGCCGGAGCTGGGCGTCCGGGGTCTTGCCGTAGACCTTCTGGTCGGGGAAGGCGTTCTTGGCGAAGGTCTCCACGTTGTCGACCGAGAAGACGGCGACGGTGCCGTCGGCGCGGCTCACCTCGACCTTGTTGCCGGGCAGCAGCAGGCTCAGCAGCAGGAAGACCGCCGGGCCCTTGGTGGTGTCGACGTGGCCGGCGACGACCGAGCTGCCGCGCTCGCCCGGGGTGACGCCGTCGCGGTACCAGCCGACCAGGTTCTTGTCGTCCGGCGGGGGCGCGTTGAGCTGTCCGGCCGGGCCCAGGGTGAGCTCCGTGAACGGGGCGTCGACGGCGATCTGCGGGATCCGCAGCCGGGTCGGCTTGGACCGCTTGAGCGCCGGTGCGCCCGGCGCGCCTGCTGCGGTGGGCGGTGCCGTGGCGCCGTTGGTGGCCGCCGCCGGGCCGGGGACGGCGGGGGCGGCCGCGGCCGGGGGAGCGGCCTGGCCGGCCGCCTGGCCCTCGCCGGGCCCGGTGTCCACCGAGTTGTAGATCAGCAGCAGGCCGACCGCTGCCGCGCCCATCCCGCCGCGCAGCAGCCGGGGCATTCCGTACCCGGGACCGCCGGTCATTCCTGTCCTCCGCTCGAAGTCCTTCGTCGGGAGCCTGTTCCGCAACGGTCCGCCGCCCCCGTGCGCCCCGCCCGGGAAGGGGGAGCGCCCAGAGGCGGCGGTGGCGGACGTCAGACGGCTGCGGCGCCGGAGGTGCGACGGCCGCGGCGCAGCGCGAACGCGCCGGCCCCGAGACCGCCGAGCAGCAGCACCGCGCCGGAGGCGAGGCCGCCGCCGGACAGGGCCAGGCCGCCGCCGCCGGTGTGCACGCCGCCGTGCGGGGTGTGCTCCTCCTCCCGGCCCTCGGAGCCCTTGCCCTCGTAGCCCTTGTGCTCGTCGGAGCCCTTGCTGTCGGAGCCCTTGTGCTCGCTGGAGCCCTTGTGCTCCTCGGAGGAGCCGCCGGACTTCTTGTCGTCGTAACCCTTCGAGCTGTCGGAGCCGCCCTTCTCGGGCTGCTTCTCCTGCCAGGTGAGGTTCTTGCCCTGGTCCGAGGAGGAGCCGTCGGCGAAGGCCATCGGGGTACCGACGGTGAGGACGGCGGCGACGGCCGCTCCGGCGAGCAGCGTGCGTGCAGAACGCATGAGGATGATCCTTTCGGCGCGGGTCGCGACCGCCGGCACGGTGCCGGTCAGGGGACTCGCGAACAAGTGGCGCCTGATCCACCGTCAACCACGGTGGGGCGGCCTGCCACCCGAGCGTGGCAGCGCGGGCACGGAGAGTGCGCTCTTCGGGTGGAGTCCGGGGCGTGTTCACCCGGGTGGCCCGGCGATCCGGGTGATTCGGATTCGGGACGGGGTGGTAGGGGCCGCGCGCACGGGCCCGTCCCCGGCGCGCGCATGGGCCCGCCCCCGATGCGCGCATGGGCC
The DNA here is from genome assembly GCF_044760155.1 of Kitasatospora sp. NPDC098652. Taxonomy (NCBI): domain Bacteria; kingdom Bacillati; phylum Actinomycetota; class Actinomycetes; order Kitasatosporales; family Streptomycetaceae; genus Kitasatospora; species Kitasatospora sp. NPDC098652. Next base: position 280,836 of record NZ_JBIWAQ010000008.1, on the reverse strand, counting down.
CGCCCCCGATGCGCGCATGGGCCCGCCCCCGGCGCGGTGCCGGGGGCGGGCCCAGAACGGAGCGGGGACGCGGCTCAGCGGTCCCAGCGGTAGAACTCGCGCGCCATGGCGTCCTTCGGCTCGCGCCAGGTGGCCGGGTCGTAGGCCTGGACGAAGGCGGTCAGGCGGTCGCTGACGGTCCGGAACTCCGGGTGGCCGAGGACCTTGGCGACGGCCGGGCCCGGCGGGCGGTCGGCCTCGATCAGGTGCAGGTAGACGTCGCCGAACTGGAAGAGGCTGCGCCCGGTGACGCCGATCAGGTGCGGCAGCTCGCCGCGGTCGGAGTCGGCGAACACCTCGGCGATGTCCGGGGCGGCCTCGGGCTTCATCCGCGCCACGATCAGTGCGCGGTGGGTGCCGGTCACTGCTCCGCCGCCCGCTTCTCGACCTTCTCGCGGATCAGCTGCATCTGGATCCGGGAGTTCTTGTTGATGTGGTTGACCATGCCGTCGTCGTCGACCGGCGCGGTGGGCTTCATCGCGAAGTCCTGGATCCAGCGCATCCGGGTGCTGGCCGGGACCTCGGCGTACTCCCAGCGGATCTCCATGAACTCGAACGGTCCGGGCTCGACCCGGCGCGCGTTGACCTCCAGCGACGACCGGTCGGTGGTGCGCTCGGAGACCCAGCTCCACACCTGGCCGTTCTCGTCCGGGTGCATGGTGAGCCGGAACTGCACCCGGTCGCCGTCGCGCTCCAGCACCTCGACCGAGGCGTACTCGCTGAAGAGGTCCGGCCAGTTCTCCAGGTCGTTGGTCATCTCCCAGACCAGGTCGAGCGGGGCGTTGATGACGATCTCGTTGTCGGTGTGTCCGGGCATCTCAGGCACCGGCCTTCGCGGAGAGGGAGGTGTTGACCAGCTCCAGGAACTCGGCCGGGGTCTTGGCGGACTCGGCGCCGGAGGTGACCTTGAGGCTGTGCCGGTTCTCCAACTCGCCGACGACGCCGAGGAGTCCGAGCGAGTCGACGCCGAAGTCGTCGAACTGAGCGCCCGGCTGCTCCAGGTCGCCCGGGGTGACGGTGACGCCGGCCCGGGCCTGGAGCAGGGCGGCCAGTTCGGGATAGCTGAGGGTGTTGCTCACGGGGTTCCCTTCGAAGGAGGTCCAGTGGATCGGGGGTGCGGGGGTCAGGTCGGCTCCCCGCGGCGGAGCACCAGCGCGGAGTTGGAGCCCATCAGCCCGCGGCTGAGCACCAGGGCGGTGCGCAGTTCGGCCGGGCGGGCGCGGTCGGTCACCAGGGCGAGGTCGTGGCAGACCTCGGTGACGTTGGGGGTGGGCGGCAGCACGCCGTCCTCCATGGCGAGCACGGCGGCCGTGACGTCCAGCATCGGGGCGCCGCAGTAGGCCCGTCCGGTGCCGGACTTGGGGGCGGTGACCGGGACGCGCTCGGCGGCCGGACCGAGTGCGTCGGCCAGCGCCAGGGCCTCGGCCCGGTCGGCGGCGGGGACGCCGAGCGCGTCCGCGAAGACCACGTCGACCTCCTCGGGCGCGATCCGGGCCTCGTCCAGTGCGATCCGGATCGCCGCGGCCAGTCCCTCCCGGGACTCCTCCCAGCGGGAGGCCCCGGTGAAGGTGGCGCCGTGTCCGGCCAGGTGGGCCCGGACGGTGGCGCCGCGCCGGCGGGCCGCCGACTCCTCCTCCAGCAGCAGCATCGCGCCGCCCTCGGCGGGGGAGAAGCCGCAGGCCCGCGCGGTGAACGGCAGGTAGGCGGCGTCCGGCCGGTCGGCCAGGCTCAGCTCGGGGTAGCCGAGCTGGCAGACCATGGAGTACGGCGCGAGCGGGGCCTCGGCGGCGCCGACCACCACGGCGTCGGTGCCGCGCTCGACCGAGCGGGCGGCGTGCGCGAGCGCGTCCAGGCCACCGGCCTCGTCGCTGGCGACCACCCCGCACGGGCCCTTGTAGCCGCCGCGGATCGAGATCTGGCCGGTGCTGGCCGCGTAGAACCAGGCGATGGACTGGTACGGGCCGACGAACCGCGGTCCCTGGCCCCAGAGTTGCTGGAGCTCGCGCTGCCCGAACTCGCCGCCGCCGGAGCCGGCCGCGGTCACCACTCCGACCGCGAAGGGCCGTTCGGGGTCGGGCCGGAACCCCGCGTCCTCCACCGCCAGGTCGGCGGCGGCCATCGCGTAGTGGGTGAAGCGGTCGGTCTGCACGAGGTAGCGGCTGTCGATCAGCGACTGCGGCTCGAAGTCCCGCACCTCGCCCGCGACCTTGAGCGGCAGCTCCGTGCAGCCCTCACGGGATATCCGGTCGAGGACGCTCACGCCCTGCCTGGTGGCCTTCCAGAAGGCGTCGGCCCCGACACCGTTCGGCGCCACCACGCCGAGACCGGTGATGACCGCCCGGCGGCCCTGCTGACGTGACGTCATGGAACTCACCCCGTTCTGTTGAGCACGACGGCGGACTGGAATCCGCCGAATCCGCTGCCGACCGAGAGGATGTGGCTCAGCGGCAGCTCGCGCGCGGTGCGCGGCACGTAGTCGAGGTCGCACTCCGGGTCCGGAGTCTCGTAGTTGGCGGTCGGCGGCACCACGCCGTGGGCCAGTGCCAGGGTGCAGGCGACCACCTCGATCGCGCCGATCGCGCCCAGTGAGTGGCCGACCATCGACTTGATCGAGCTCATCGGCGTCTCGAAGGCGTGGCTGCCCAGCGAGCGCTTGACCGCGGCGGTCTCGTGCCGGTCGTTCTGCTTGGTGCCCGAGCCGTGCGCGTTGACGTAGTCGACGTCGCCGCGGTCGACCTTGGCGTGGTCGAGCGCGTGGTCGATCGCCCGGGACATCTCCAGCCCCTCCTTGGTGAGGCCGGTCATGTGGTAGGCGTTGCCGAAGGTGGCGAAGCCGCCGATCTCGCCGTAGATCCGGGCGCCGCGGCGGCGGGCGTGCTCCAACTCCTCCAGCACCAGGACGGCGCCGCCCTCGCCGAGGACGAAGCCGTCCCGGTGGGCGTCGAAGGGGCGGGAGGCGTGCTCCGGGTCGTCGTTGCGCTCGCTGGTGGCCTTGATGGCGTCGAAGCAGGCGACGGTGATCGGCGAGATCGGGGAGTCGGAGGCACCGGCGACGCAGATGTCGGCGCGTCCCTCCTCGACCGCCTGGAAGCCGTAGCCGATCGCGTCCAGACCGGAGGTGCAGCCGGTGGAGACGGTCTGCACCGGGCCGTGCGCGCCGACCCGCTCGGCCACCGCGGAGGCCAGGGTGCTGGGCGCGAAGGCCCGGTGCAGCTGGGGCTCGGCGTGCCGGTGGTCCACGTCCCAGCGTGCGCCGGAGGCGCTGACCAGGGCGTAGTCGTGCTCCAGCCGGGTGGTGCCGCCGACGGCGGTGCCGAGCGAGACGGCGATCCGCCACGGGTCCTCGGCGGCCAGGTCCAGTCCGGCGTCGGCGACCGCTTCGGCGGCCGCGACCATCGCGAACTGCACGTAGCGGTCGGCCCGTTGGACCTCCTCGGGGCTCAGCCCGTGGGCGGCCGGGTCGAAGTCGCACTCGGCCGCGATCCGGGAGCGGAACCCGGCCGGGTCGAAGAGCGTGATGCCCCGGGTGGCGGTGCGGCCGGCCGTCAGGAGGTCCCAGAACGCGGGGATCCCGATCCCCCCGGGCGCGACCACACCGATCCCCGTGACGGCGACGCGCCGTGTCACGAGGCCACCTTGGCGTGTTCCGGGGGGCCGGCGGCGGCGGACTCCCCGGCGCCGGCGGTCTCCTCGGTGCTCACGTGGCCCAGGTCGGGGCGCGGCGCGAGCGGGCCGCAGTGGAAGACCATCCGGGCCTCGGTGTCGCCGACGTTGCGGAAGCGGTGGCGCATGTTGATCGGGATCATCAGGCCCTGGTCGGGCTTGAGCGGCCGGGTCTCCCCGTCCAGGTCGACCTCCAGGTCGCCGGAGACGACGAACACGAACTCCTCGGAGTACGGGTGGTAGTGCTCGTTGATCCGTTCCCCGGGCTCGATGATGGCCAGGCCCATGAAGCCGCTGGTCGCCCCGCAGCTGGGAGGGGTGAGCATGGTGCGCAACAGGGCGCCGTGGCGGCGGTTCTCCGGGGCGTCGTCGACGTTGATGATCGGCGGGAACTGCGTGGTCATGATGGCTTTCCTCCGGGAGGGCTGGCCGGGTGTCAGTCGTTCTGCGAGCTGCGGTCGGTGACCGGGCTCATGGCGCGGGCGGCGAGGAACGCGCCCAGGCCCGCGGCGGTGCGCAGGTCCCCGGCGGGGCCGAGGTCCAGCAGGGCGGCCAGCTCGGCGGCCTCCTGGTCGCCGGCCACGCCGAGCGCGGCGGCGGGCTCGGCCTCGGCCGGTACCCGCAGGTCCACCAGGCGCACCACGGTGTCCTCGCGCTGGAAGACGGTGGCCGCGGCGACCGGACCGGTCGGGTCGGCGGTGGCGAGGTTGTCGTGGTCGAAGAGCAGCTCGGCGACGGCCGGCCCCCGGCCCGGACGCACCGGGTAGAGCACGGCGTGCCGGTGCAGCCGCCCGGAGGACGGGGCGCTGGCGATCGCCTGGTGCCGGGCGGGCAGCGCGGCCTTGGCGAAGAAGGCGCGGGCCGACTGCGGGTCGCCCAGTTGCCGGGCCTCCTCCAGGTGCGGGTTGAGCTCCTCCTCGACCGCCCGCACCTCGGGCTGCATCGCCACGTGGCGCAGCGCGTCGCCGAGGTTGCCGACCACCTCGACCGCGCGCACCACCCGGTTGCCGTGCATGAACAGCGAGGTGCGGCGCAGCCGGGTGTGCTCGTCCACCTCGGCCCGGGGCGAGGCGTAGCCGGACAGGATGCGGGCCACCTCGGCCTCGCTGCCGGGCTTGACGGTGAAGGTCAGCGCGTGGCGCACCACGCCGTCCGGGCCGGGGTCGGCCCGGGGCGGGCCGACGTGCCCGGCGGGCTCGCTGGGCGGCAGGCCGGGCGGCACCTCCATCGGGGCCCTGGTGCCGGTGGACCCGGCCGCCGAGGTCTCGCGCAGCACCGCGTAGCGCAGCGAGCGGAAGTTGTCGCTGACGCAGCCGTGCATCGGCTTGACCATCTCGCGGTGGGCGGGGCTGTCGACCCACTGCAGGAAGGTCTCCTGGTCCTGCCACTCGCTGGTGATCAGCCACTGGCGGGGGTCGTTGATGGACTGGCACAGCTGGTCGCTGACATGGCCGGGTACCGAGGCCACCTGGTGGCGCAGTTGCTCGTAGACGTCGAGGAAACGCTGCTGGGCGCCGTCCTGGATCTCCAGCATCAGCACCACCCTCAGCCGGGTGTCGGATTCCTCGTGCTGCTTCGGCTGCGGTTCGGACAGAGTCGTCATGATCCACTTTCTGCTCTTGGCCGCACGCGGCGGGCCGTGGCGGCCGCGTCCGGCGGGTGCTCCCGGCTGGGGGGAGGGCGGTGCGGTGGCGGGCGGCCCGGGCGCTCGGCGCCAGGCCTGAGGTCGATCGTGAGCGGGCGACCGGGCGCGGCGCGAGATTTGCGGGCCATCCGGGCGAAGGGGCGGCACAGACCCCCTCGGGCGGGGGATGGAAGAGCGGGGCCCGGCTGAGCGGGCCCGCCCAGGGCGGCGCCGAGTCCAGTCGCCGGGCCGCGGAATCCCCTTACAGGGTGGAGCAATTGATGAATCCGAAGGTGGACGAACGGGTGCCGGTCCTGATCGTGGGCGGCTCCCTGGTCGGGCTGTCGGCCTCGCTGTTCCTCGGTCGGCTGGGTGTCCGGCACCTGCTGGTCGAGAAGCACGCCGACACCTCGCACCATCCGCGCGGGCGCGGCAACAACGTCCGCACGATGGAGCTGTACCGGGTGGCCGGGATCGAGCCGGCGATCCGTGAGGCGGCCTCGGTGCTGGCCCCGAACCACGGCATCCTGCAGGCGCCTTCGCTGACCGGCGAGGAGCAGGAGTGGCTGTTCCGGGAGATCGACCCGGGCGGGCGGCTGGCCCGGTTCAGCCCCAGCTCCTGGTGCCTGTGCAGCCAGAACGACCTGGAGCCGGTGCTGCTGCGCTCGGCCCGCGACCTCGGCGCGGACCTGCGGTTCAGCACCGAGCTGATGTCCTTCGAGCAGGACGCCGACGGCGTCACCTCGGTGCTGCGCAGCCGGGAGACCGGCGAGGAGCGGGTGGTGCGCTCGGAGTACCTGGTCGCCGCGGACGGCCCACGCAGCCCGGTCCGGACCGGCCTGGGCATCGGCCAGACCGGCAAGGGCGAGCTGTTCCACAACGTCAGCATCACCTTCCGGTCCAAGCGGCTGGCCGACGTGGTCGGCGACCGGCACTTCATCGCGTGCTACCTGACCGACCCGGAGGCGGACGGCGCGCTGCTGCCGGTGGACAACCAGTCCGAGTGGGTCTTCCACGCGCCCTGGCACCCCGAGCACGGCGAGCCCCTGGAGGCCTTCACCGACGAGCGCTGCGAGCGGCACATCCGCACCGCCGTCGGCCTGCCCGAACTGGACGTCGAGGTCACCGGCAAGGCGCCCTGGCACGCCGCCGAACGGGTCGCCGAGCGGTACGGCGTGGGCCGGGTCCTGCTCGCCGGGGACTCCGCCCACGAGATGTCCCCGACCGGCGCGTTCGGCTCCAACACCGGCATCCAGGACGCCCACAACCTGGCCTGGAAGCTGGCCGCGGTGCTCTGCGGCTGGGCCGGGCCCGGCCTGCTGGAGACGTACGGGCAGGAGCGCCGCCCGGTCGCCCAGGTCACCGGCGAGCGCGCCTCGGCCCGCTCCGCCGAGCACAGCCACCCCGGCTACGCGGTCGTCCCGGGCGTCGGGCGGCAGGCCGGGGTGCTGGCGGTGGCGCTCGGCTACCGCTACCCGCGGGGCGCGGTGGTCGGCACCGACCCGCAGGGCCCGGTCGTCCCGGAGCAGTTCGAGTCGGCGGGCGAGCCGGGCAGCCGGGCCCCGCACCAGTGGCTGCTGTGCGCGGGCGTGCGGCTGTCCACGCTGGACCTGTACGAGCAGGCGATGGTGCTGCTCACCGGCCCCGAGGGCGCGGCCTGGCAGCAGGGCGCCCGGCGGGCGGCGGACCGGCTGGCCGTCCCGCTGGACGCGTACCGGATCGGCGACGGCGCCGAGGACGACCTGGCGCCGGAGCCCGGCGGCGACTTCGCCGCCCTGCACGGGGTGGGCCCGGGCGGTGCGCTGCTGGTGCGCCCGGACGGCTTCGTCGCCTGGCGCTCGCCGGGGCCGGTGGCGGACCCGGAGGCCGAGGTGGAGGCCGTGCTGCGGGCGGTGCTGGACCTCTGACGCACGCGGACGGGCCCGCCGGTCGTCACGACCGGCGGGCCCGTCCTGTCACGTCCCGGGTGTCAGGTCCCGGGTGTCATGCGTCAGGAGTCTCGAGGGTCAGGGGGTGCTCAGGCGGTCAGTGACCGCCCGCGTCGACCACCTCGACGTCGGCCACCTCCCGTTCGATCTCCTCGGCGGGCAGCGCCACCCGGATCGCCCAGTAGTAGATGACCAGCGAGAACGCCGTGACCAGCCCGATGTCGTACCACATCGGGATCCGGCCGGTGCCGTTGCCGAAGCCGCCCTGCCAGGAGATCAGGCCGAGGCCCAGCAGGTAGACCGGCAGCCACTGGGCGGCCTTCCAGTTGAGCCGCGGTGCGTTCGGCAGGCGGTTCTTGATCGCGTACGCCGCGTAGCCGCCGAGCAGGGCGTAGCCGAGCACGATGGCGATGCCCAGGCGGGACAGGGTCTGCCAGCCGGCCCAGTAGATGATCAGGCTGGCGACCACGAAGGCGGCCGGGGAGACCACGCCGCCGAGCGGCAGCCGGTAGGAACGCTCACGGTCGGGCAGCCGGCGGCGCAGGGCGCCGAAGGCCAGCGGTGCGCCGGCGTACATCAGCACGCTGGCGGAGGTGATGAAGCCGACCAGCTGCTGCCAGCTCGGGAAGGGCAGGAAGCAGATCACGCCGGTCACGAAGGACAGGATCAGGCCGAACCAGGGCACGCCGTTGCGGTCCAGCTGCTCGAACTTCTGCGGTGCGTAGCCGTTGCGGCTCAGGCCGTAGGAGATGCGCGAGGTGGAGGTGGTGTAGATCAGGCCGGTGCCGGCGGGGGAGATCACCGCGTCGACCTTGAGCACGTAGTAGAGCCAGCCGAGGCCGACCAGGGTGGCCAGGCCGGCGAACGGGCCGTCGATGCCGGGGAAGTCCAGCTTCGCCCAGCCGTTGGCGAAGGCGGTGACCGGCAGGGCGCCGATGAAGACGACCTGCAGCAGGGTGTAGATCAGGGTGCCGATGGCGACCGAGCCCAGCACGGCGCGGGGGATGTCGCGCTTGGGGTTGCGGCTCTCGCCGGCGATCTGGATGGCCTGCTCGAAGCCGAGCAGGGCGAAGATGATGCCGCTGGTGCTGATCGCGGCGAGCACGCCCTTGGCACCGAAGGGGGCGAATCCGTGCGAGGTGAAGTTGGAGGCGTGGAAGCTGGTGATCGCCAGCATGAAGATCGTGAGCAGAGGAACGAAGATCTTCAACCAGGTGGCGATGCTGTTGGTCCGGGCGAGGACCTTCACACCGAGGAAGTTGACCGCGACGAATACCGCCATCAGCAGGGTCGCGACAATGAATCCGCTGGTGGTCAGGGTGCCGTTGGCGTTCTGCAGTCCGCTGGCCCAGGGCACGTCCTTGGCGTACCCGATCATGGCCTCCACCTCGATCGGTGCCACGGTGGCCGCCTGGAGCCAGGAGAACCAGCCGAAGGACATGCCGGCCAGGCCGCCGAAGGCGTAGTGCGGGTAGCGCGCGGTGCCGCCCGAGACCGGGAAGAGCCCGCCGAGCTCGGCGTGCACGAGTGCGAGCAGCACGATCCCGACGGCGCCGATGCCCCAGGAGATGACGGCCGCCGGTCCGGCGGCGGTGACGGCGCTCTTCGCGCCGAAGAGCCAGCCGGAGCCGATGATCGAGCCGACCGAGGCCCACATGAGGCCGACGAGTCCGACGTGGCGCTTGAGCGACCGGTGTGCGGTCCCGGTGGTGCCGGAGCTCTGGCCGGGCGGCGAGATCTGGTTGAGGGAAGCCATGGATGATCTCTCTGTGTGTGGGGGCTCCGGGGTGGGCGGAGCGCGGAGAGTTGCCACACAGTAGGGCTATTCATAGACCTCTGCACAGATTCCATTGCTGAATGTTTACTTTCTTTGCCAGATATCCGTGCAGGTAGGGGGCTGTCTGTTCATGAGCGTGTTACGTGACTCGCGAGTAGGTTCAGTATTTGAGCGTGAATTGAGCTACGCCCTCCGGTCCGGCAATATGGACCGCCCCACTCATTCATGGGAATGACCTGAACCGCATAGCCATGCCGCCGGAGGCGCGTCGCGGCGCTCTGCCTGGCCCTGCTGCCCTCGGGGGCCGGGCGGGCCTCCGGCGGCGGGCGCGGCGCCGCCGTGCTGACCGGCCTCGGGCCAGAGCGGGCTGACCCTGTGGGCCCGGGCCGGTGGTTCGGCCCGGGCCGGGCGGGGCGCCTTCGCCACCGGCCTGCTCTGCCTGCTGCCGTTCGCGGCGCTCCAGGGCGTGCTGCCCAGCACCGGGCGGCCGGCGCTGACCGGGGGAGCCCTGCTGTTCCTCGGGACGGTGCCCACGCTGCTCGCCTACCGGTGGTACTTCTCCGGGCTGACGGCCGTACCGGGCACCACCGCCTCGGTGCTGGTGCTGCTGGAGCCGGCCACGGCGGCGGTGATCGGCGTGCTCTTCCTCGGCGAGCCGGTCACCGCGGGCCTGGTGGCCGGTTCGGCGCTGCTGCTGGCCGCGATCGCGGCCCTGGCCCGGACGTAGGGCGTCGGCGCGGCGGCGTGCACCCGGGCGGGCGAGCTGTGGTCGCCGGGGGCGCGCCGCCGTGCTGTCGTGGGCCGCATGATGACCTCACGCGCGGCCCGGGTGGCCGTCACGACCGCCACCGCCGTCCTGCTCGCCGCCGGGGCCGCGGCCCCCACCGCCTCGGCGGCGGGGGCCGCCCGGCGCGACGTCACCGCCGCCACCTGCCGGGCCGCGGGCGGGCACGTCGAGGGCAGCGGCTACTGCGTGGACGCCGGCGGGGTGGACGCCTGGGGGGCGGAGATCGACGGCCAGGCGGTCAACCCCAACCCGCGCCCCGGGTTCGAGTGAGCCGGTCCGCCGCTGCCGCACCTCTCAGGGCACCGGCCGGAGCGCCACCGGTGCCGGGGTGAGCGACCGCAGCACCAGGTCGATCCGGACCTTGGCGGCGCCCGACCGGTGCAGCGCGGCGGCCACCGCCCGCAGCTCCTCCGGGCCCGTGCAGGCGAGCCGCAGCTCCAGGTCGGCGTCCCCGGCGAGGGCGAGGCCGCTCTGGACCGCCGGGAACTCCGCCGCCAGCCGGTCGAAGTCCAGCGGCACCGGCCCGTGGCTGATCCGGGCGATGGCGTGCAGTGCCCGGGCCTGCTCCGGGCGGCCCGGAGCAGGGTCGAAGCCGTCCGGGACGAGTTGGAGCGGGGCCGTCACCGGTGCTGGAGGCGGGCGGTCGGGGTCGAGGCCGGAGCCGTGGCGGTGGCGGCCCCGAGGGGGGCGGGGGTGGCGGACCCGACGGTGGCGGGGGTGGTGACCGGCGGCGCGACCAGTCCCGGGTCGAGCACCAGGGTGTCGACGCCGAGCGGCCTGGTGAGGTTGCGCAGCGCGGCCTCGCCGAGTTCGGTGTAGGCCTGGTCCGGCCCCAGGAGGGCGGCGAGGGCCTCGGGGCTGGAGAAGCCGACGGCGCAGCGGACGCCGTTGCGCATGCGGAAGAGGCGGAGGGCGGCGGTGCTTCCGGTGCCGGTGGTGGTGACCGGAACGTGCCAGACGACGCAGGCCATGCGGATGCTCCCGAGTGGGGTGGTGGTGACTGCCGGAACTGCTCGTCCCGACGCTAGGCCGGGTCCGGCCGGACGGCGCCGGTCCTGACGCAGCGTTGACCGAATGGGGTGGTGCGTTGACGCACTCCTGACACCCGGCTCACCCGATTGGACTACACCAGTTCCGCATCGGCCCGAATTCGGCCCGAACGGTGTCGTACGACCGCCCCAACCCCGCCCGTCCCGTACGGCTCCGGAGCGCTCCGCTTGCCGTGCGCCGCGCACCGGACCACGGTGGATCGGGCCCCCGGTCGCGCCCCGCGCGGGCTCCCCGATCCGACCGGCGCGCGCTCCGGGGCGGGGGGAGGTGGAGAGCGGGGCCCGGGACGAGATATCTTGACGTCAAGACGTTGGAGACGTGAAGCGGAGTTTCGATGACTGACTCGACCATCATCTATACGCACACCGACGAGGCTCCGGCCCTGGCGACCTACTCGTTCCTGCCGGTGGTCCAGGCGTACGCCTCGACGGCGGGCGTCCGGGTGGAGACCCGTGACATCTCCCTGGCCGGGCGGATCATCGCCAGCTTCCCGGAGCGTCTGACCGAGGCCCAGCGGATCGGCGACGCCCTGGCCGAGCTCGGCGAGCTCGCCAAGACCCCGAGCGCCAACATCATCAAGCTGCCGAACATCTCGGCCTCCGTGCCGCAGCTCAAGGCCGCCATCGCCGAGCTCCAGGCCCAGGGCTACGCCCTGCCGGACTACCCGGACGAGCCGCGCACGGCCGAGGACGAGGACGTCCGCGCCCGCTACGACAAGATCAAGGGCAGCGCCGTCAACCCGGTCCTGCGCGAGGGCAACTCGGACCGCCGGGCCCCGCTGTCGGTCAAGAACTACGCCAAGACCCACCCGCACCGGATGGGCGCCTGGACCGCCGAGTCCAGGACCAACGTCGCCACCATGGGCGAGAACGACTTCCGCTCCACCGAGAAGTCCACCGTGATCGCCGCCGACGGCGCCCTGCGCATCGAGCTGGTCGGCCAGGACGGCACCACCACGGTGCTGCGCGAGAAGGTCCCGGTGCTGGCCGGCGAGGTCGTCGACGCCTCGGTGATGCGCGCCGCCGCCCTGAACGACTTCCTGGCCGCCCAGGTCGCCCGCGCCAAGGCCGAGGGCGTGCTGTTCTCGGTGCACCTCAAGGCCACCATGATGAAGGTCTCCGACCCGATCATCTTCGGCCACGTCGTCCGCGCCTTCTTCCCGCAGACATTCGCCCGCTTCGGCGACGCGCTGGCCGCCGCGGGCCTGAACCCGAACAACGGCCTCGGCGGCATCCTGGCCGGCCTGGACGCGCTGGAGAACGGCGCTGAGATCAAGGCCTCCTTCGAGGCCGAGCTGGCCGAGGGCCCGGCCCTGGCCATGGTCGACTCCGACAAGGGCATCACCAACCTGCACGTGCCGAGCGACGTCATCGTCGACGCCTCGATGCCGGCCATGATCCGCACCTCCGGCCACATGTGGGGCCCGGACGGCCAGGAGGCCGACACCCTCGCGGTGCTGCCGGACAGCAGCTACTCCGGCGTGTACCAGGCCGTCATCGACGACTGCCGCGCCCACGGCGCCCTGGACCCGGCCACCATCGGCTCGGTCCCGAACGTCGGCCTGATGGCCCAGAAGGCCGAGGAGTACGGCTCCCACGACAAGACCTTCGAGGTCGCGGCCGCCGGCACCGTCCGCCTGGTCGACGCCGAGGGCAACGTGGTGCTGGAGCAGGCCGTCCAGCCCGGCGACATCTTCCGCGCCTGCCAGACCAAGGACCTGCCGATCCAGGACTGGGTCAAGCTGGCCGTCACCCGCGCCCGCGCCACCGGCGACCCGGCCGTGTTCTGGCTGGACGCCGAGCGCGCCCACGACGCCGTGCTGATCGAGAAGGTCAAGGCGTACCTGCCGCAGCACGACACCACCGGCCTGCAGATCGAGATCATGTCCCCGGTCGAGGCCACCAAGTTCTCGCTGGAGCGCATCCGCCGCGGCGAGAACACCATCTCGGTCACCGGCAACGTGCTGCGCGACTACCTGACCGACCTGTTCCCGATCCTGGAGCTGGGCACCAGCGCCAAGATGCTGTCGGTCGTCCCGCTGATGGCGGGCGGCGGCCTGTTCGAGACCGGCGCCGGCGGCTCCGCCCCGAAGCACGTCCAGCAGCTGGTCAAGGAGAACTACCTGCGCTGGGACAGCCTGGGCGAGTTCTTCGCGCTGGCCGCCAGCTTCGAGCACCTGGCCACCAGCACCGGCAACGCCCGCGCGAAGGTGCTGGCCGACACCCTGGACCGCGCCACCGGCACCTTCCTCAACGAGGACAAGTCGCCGAGCCGCCGCCTCGGTGGCATCGACAACCGCGGCAGCCACTTCTACCTGGCCATGTACTGGGCCCAGGAGCTGGCCAAGCAGACCGCCGACGCCGAGCTGGCCCAGGCCTTCGACGCGCTGGCCAAGGCGCTCACCGAGCAGGAGAAGGCCATCGTGGACGAGCTGATCGCCGTCCAGGGCTCGGCCGTCGACCTCGGTGGCTACTACCAGCCGGACCCGGCCAAGGCCGCGGCCGTGATGCGCCCGTCGAAGACCTTCAACGAGGCGATCGCCAACCTCGGCTGACACCGGCCGGGTTGACGCACCGGGAGGCCCCCGGGACCGCTGTGGCGGGCCCGGGGGCCTCCTCGCGTCTCAGGCCAGGCCGAGCACCACTCCCGCCCCGGTCAGCAGCAGGAGGGCGGCGCCGTTGGCCCGCGGCAGGGCGAGCGCGGTGCCGACCGCCTCGCGCAGCAGCTGGTACGGGCCATGGGCGAGCGGGCCGTCCGCGCCGAGCACCCGGGCGGGGGCGCCGGCCCGGCGGGCCGCCAGGGCGGAGCGGACGGTGTGGAAGCCGCTGGTGATGACGGCGCAGCGGTAGCCGGGGCGCTCGGCGGCCATCAGGGCGGCGCTGAACCGCAGGTTCTCGGCGGTGTTCACGGCCCGCTCCTCGCGCCGGATCCGCTCGGCCGGGACGCCCCGGGCGAGCAGGTACCGGGCCATCGCACCGGCCTCGGTGCACTCCTCGTGCGGGCCCTTGCCGCCCGTCACCAGCAGCAGCGGCGCGTGCCCGGCGGCCTCCTCGGCGGCGAATCGTTCCAGCGCGGCGTCCAGCCGGGCCGCCAGGGTCGGCGCGGGCTCGCAGCCGTCCAGCGCGGCCCCCAGGACCACCAGGTAGTCGGCCCCGGCGGGCACCGGGCGGCGGCGCTGGAACAGCGCGCAGCCGAGGAAGCCGAGCAGCCAGAGCAGGACGTACCCGCCGAGCAGGACGGCGGGGAGCAACAGGGCGGGCATACCCCTCGAACGCGCCCGGTGGAACGGCCGTTCCACGACATGACGGAGCCCACGTCCTCCGGGGGCGTGGGCTCCGGGGAGGGCGTGGGCTCCGGGGGCTCCGGGCGGGCGGGCCGGGGGCTCAGCCGGCGTCGGCCGCCGGGGTGGGGGCCGGGGTGGCGGTGGGCGCGGCGGCCGGGGCGGCGGCCGGGGCGGCGGCCGGGCGCTGGCCCTTCCTGTGCAGCGAGGCCAGGTAGGCGTTGTACGCCTCCAGCTCGGCGTCGCCGGTGCGCTCCTCGGAGCGGTCCCGGCGGCGGGCCTGCCGCTGCTCGGAGCCCATCCACTGGTAGACCAGCGCGATCAGCACGAGCGCGGTCGGGATCTCGCCGAACGCCCAGGTGATGCCGCCGGCCAGCTTCTGGTCCTCCAGCAGGTCCGTCCCGGGTGGTGCGCCCTGGACGGTGAAGGTGGTCACCAGCGGGTGGCCGGCCATCATCACCGCCACGCCGAAGAAGGCGTGGAACGGCATCCCCATGAACAGCTCGATGATCCGCATCACGTGGCCGGGGCGGTGCGGGCCCGGGTCGACGCCCATGATCGGCCAGAAGAAGGTCAGACCGGTCATGAGGAAGTGCACCATCATGAAGATGTGCCCGAGGCGGTACTGCATCAGGAAGTCGAACGCGGGGGTGAAGTAGACCCCGTACAGGCTGGCGATGAACATCGGGATGGTGAACGCCGGGTGCGAGATCACCCGGACGTACCGGCTGTGCAGCAGTGCCACCAGCAGCTCGCGCGGACCGCGCGGCCGGCCCTTGCCCGCCGGGCGCAGCGCGCGCAGCGAGAGCGTGATCGGGGCGCCGAGCAGCAGCAGGATCGGCGTCAGCATGGACAGCACCATGTGCTGGATCATGTGCGCGCTGAACAGCACCATGCCGTAGTCGTTCAGCCCGCTGCAGGTGACCAGCAGCATGCTGGCGACGCCCGCGACCCAGCCGACGACCCGGGCGATCGGCCAGCGGTCGCCGCGCCGGTACAGCCGGACCACGCCGGTCAGGTACAGCGCCAGCGCGACCAGGCCGCCGAGCAGGAACACCCAGTCGGGGGACCAGGTCCAGACGTTGGAGAGGGTGAACGGGCCCAGCGGGGTCATCCCGCCGTGGTGGTGCATTCCTGACATTCCGTCGCCCATCGGCGGGTCCCGCTTTCCGTCATTGTGGTCCCCGCTGGGGGTCCGGTTCGCCCGTTTTGCTTGGCATACAGCCTAGGTGGGCCTTACCCCGGGCGTGCCGCCGCCCCCTCCGTACGGGTGCGCGGGGCGGTGGTGGGCGGGGCGGCCGGTGAGGGGTGGAGCGTCGCTAGACTGACCGGCCGGTCGGCAGGGAGGAGCCAGGCATGGCGGCGGCACAGCGGCCCGGGGCGCGGCCCGTGGTCGCGCTCACCGGGGCCACCGGATTCATCGGCTCGGCCGTGCGGGAGGCCCTCGCGGCCCGCGGCGTGCCGGTACGGGCCCTGGTGCGCGGCGAGCCCGTCGCGGACGGGCACACCGCCTGGGTGCCCGGCGGCCTCGCCGACCGCTCCGCACTGGACGGGCTGTGCGCGGGCGCGGGGGTGCTGCTCCACCTCGCCTCCCGGGTCGCCGGCGGCGAGGAGGAGTGCGCGGCCGTGAACGACCGGGGCACGGCGGCCGTGATGGCGGCGGCCACCCGGGCCGGGGTCGGGCGGATCGTCCACCTGTCGACCACGGCGGTGTACGGCGAGGGCCCGCACACGGACCTCGGGGTCGGCGGGGCGCCGGCCGCGCCGCTGTCGGCGGCCAGCCGCACCCGGCTGCTCGGCGAGGGGCACGCCCTGGCCGCCGGTGCCGCGGTGCTGCGCCCGGCCCTGGTCACCGGGACGGGCGACCGCTGGGTGGTGCCCGCCCTGGCCGAGCTGGCCCGCAGGGTCCCGGGCCGCTGGGCGGGCGGCACGGCCCGGCTCTCCCTGGTGGACCGGACCGACTTGGCCCGGCTGATCACCGGGCTCGCCCTGGACGCCCCGGACCGGGTGACGGGCGTCCACCACGCGGCCCACCCGGAGCCGGTCCGCAGCGGCGACCTGCTCGACGCCCTCGCCGGGCTCGGCCTGCTGCCCGCCCAGGACGGCCCGGCGCTGCCCTGGGCGGAGTGCCGCCGACGGCTCGCCGCCGCGCCCGGCCTGGTCTCCGAACGGCAGTTCGCCATGGTCGCCCGGGACCACTGGTACCGCAGCGACGCGATCTGGCGCCTCGCCGCCTGCCCGCCCGGCCCGGGCCCGCTGGCCCGCCTCGCCGGGGCGGCGCCCTGGTACCGGACGGCGCTGGGGCTGTAGGGCCGCGTAGGGCCCGTCAGGGCTGCAGCCGGCGGGCCCGGGCCTCCAGGAAGCGCTGCTCGGCGAGGCTCGCGGTGGCCCTGGCCGCGCGGCGGTAGTGGTCGTAGGCGGCCGTCCGGTCGCCGGCGCGTTCCAGCAGGTGGGCCCGGACGGAGAGCAGCCGGTGGTGGTCGGCCAGGCGCCGGTCGGCGTCCAGGGTGGCGAGCAGGTCGAGGCCGGCCCGTGGGCCGTTCAGCTCGGCGAGGGCGACGGCGCGGTTGAGGGTGACCATCGGGTTGGGGGCGATCCGCTCCAGGATCAGGTAGAGCGCGTGCACCTGGGCCCAGTCGGTCCGGTCCGCGGTGGCGGCGTCGGCGTGGGTGGCGGCGATGGCGGCCTGGAGCTGGTACGGGCCCAGGGCCGGGCCGGCCAGGGCGGCCTTGGCGAGGTCGGTGCCCTCGTCGAGCAGCGGGCGGTCCCAGGCGGTGCGGTCCTGTTCGGCCAGCGGGACCAGGTCGCCGGTGGCGGTGGTGCGGGCGGCCCGGCGGGCGTGGGTGAGCAGCATCAGGGCGAGCAGCCCGGTCACCTCGGAGTCCCCCGGCAGCTGGGCGTGCACGATCCGGGCCAGCCGGACGGCCTCCTGGGCGAGGTCGGTGCGGTGCAGTTCGCTGCCCGAGGAGGCGGTGTACCCCTCGTTGAAGATCAGGTAGAGCACGTGCAGGACGACCCGCAGCCGTTCCTCGCGCTCGGTGCCCTCGGGGAGGGCGAAGGAGCTGCCGGCGGCCCGGATCCTCTGCTTGGCCCGGCTGATCCGGGCCGCCATGGTGGCTTCCGGCACCAGGAAGGCGCGCGCGATCTCGGCGGTGGTCAGGCCGCCGACGGCGCGCAGGGTGAGCGCGGTCTGGGAGGCGGCGGTCAGCGCCGGGTGGCAGCACAGGAACAGCAGGACCAGGCTGTCGTCGGTGTCCGGCACGTCCTCGGGCAGCACCTCGGTGGCCGTGGTCGCGTACTCGCGCTCGCGGCGGGCGCGGTCGCTGCGGATCCGGTCGACCAGCCGCCGGGAGGCGACCGTCACCAGCCAGCCGCGCGGGTTGTCCGGTACGCCCTCCTCGGGCCACTGCACGGCGGCGGCGAGGACGGCCTCCTGAACGGCGTCCTCGCAGCCCTCGAAGCGCTCGTACCGTCGTACCAAGGTGCCGAGGACCTGCGGCGTGAGCTCCCGCAGCAGGTCCTCGAAGTCCGGTGCTGTCATGCCTCCAAGTGTCCGTCGGAGAACATCACCTGGCGCACCTCGACGCCCAGCCCCTCGATCGCGGCGTCCGGGATCCGCGCGGCCAGCTCGATGGCCCGCTCCTTGTCCTCGCAGTCGAGCAGGTAGAAGCCGCCCAGGAACTCCTTGGCCTCCAGGAACGGGCCGTCGGTCACCACCGGCTGGCCGTCCCGGACGGTGACCACGGCCGCCTGCGACGGGTCCACCAGCGCCTGGGTGACGATCAGTTCGCCGGAGGCCTTCAACTCCTCGATGAACGCGCCGTGCCCGGCGCCGATCGCCGCCTTCTCCTCGTCGGTCAGCGCGTCCAGCACGGCCGGGTTGATGTGCAGGCTGATCAGGAACTTCATCGCGTACTCCTCGTGGTGGGCGGGCCCCGTGCGGGCCCCTCGACCGTGTGGTCGGAGCCGGGGCCGCCGTCTTGACATCCCCGTCGGAGAAATCTCCCACGGGTTCCGTCCCGGCCCTCGGGTCTCCTCAGGCCCTCGGTGCTCCGATGTCGAGAAGTCCCCGGCCGCTCCGACCGACCGGTGTGCGGAACCCGATCCGAGAGACGATGAGGAGCACGCGATGAGAGCGAACCGGGCCCGGCTGGGGCTGGCCCTGCTGATGCTGCCGACCCTGGTGGTCGCGATGGACGTGACGGCGCTGCTGCTCGCCCTGCCGAGGCTGAGCGCGGACCTGGGCGCCTCCGCCGTCGAACAGCTGTGGATCAGCGACGGCTACGGGCTGATGGTGGCCGGGCTGGTGATCACCATGGGCACGCTGGGCGACCGGATCGGCCGTCGACGCCTGCTGCTGACCGGCGCGGCGGCCTTCGCGGTGCTGTCGGTGGTCGCCGCCCTCGCGGTCGACCCGCTGATGCTGATCGTGGTCCGGGCCCTGCTGGGCGTGGCCGGGGCGACGCTGGCGCCGTCCACGCTGGCGCTGATCACCAACATGTTCCGGGACGAGCGCGAACGCGGGCGGGCCGTCGCCGTCTGGGCGACCTGCCAGTTCGCCGGCGGCGCGCTGGGGCCGGTGCTGGCCGGGCTGCTGCTCCAGCACTTCTGGTGGGGGTCGGTGTTCCTGGCCGCCGTCCCGGCGATGGCGCTGCTGCTGGCGGCCGGGCCGTGGCTGCTGCCCGAGTTCCGCGGCGGGGCGGCCGGGCGGCCGGACCTGGCCGGGGTCGGGTTGTCGCTGGCCGCGGTGCTGCTGGTGCTGTACGGGGTCAAGCAGCTGCCGGCCGGGGGCGCGACCGGTATCCCGGTGGCCGCCCTGCTGCTCGGCACCGGCCTCGGCTACCTCTTCGTCCGGCGTCAACTGGGCATGGAGCAGCCGTTGTTGGACCTGCGGCTGCTGCGCAACCGGCCGTTCGCGGCGGTGCTGGTCTCGCTGGTCCTGGCCGGGACGGCGATGGCCGGCACCGGGCTGCTGGTCACCCAGTACCTGCAGAGCGTGCTGGGCCACTCGCCGTTCGCCTCGGCCGTGCTGTTCGCGCCGATGGGCCTGGCGGTGGCGGCCGGCACCCTGGCCGCGCCGCGGCTGGTCGGCCGGGTGCGGCCGAACAGCGCGATCGCCGGCGGGCTGGCGCTCTCGGCGCTGGGCGCCCTGCTGCTGGTCGCCGTGGACGGGGACGCGGGCTCGCTGCCGCTGGTGATGACCGGCATCGCGCTGCTGGCGCTGGGCACCGGGCCGCTGTTCGCCCTGGGAACCGGGCTGGTCCTCGACGCGGTGCCGCCGGAGCGGGCGGGCTCGGCGGCGGCGATGTCGGAGACCGGCAACTACTTCGGCGGCTCGCTCGGCTTCGCGGTGCTCGGCACCGTCGCCGCGGCGGTCTACCGCGACCGTACCGGCGGCGGCTCCGACTCGCCGGCCGCCGCGGTCGAGGCGGCCCGGCACCTGCCCGCCGAGCAGGGCGCCGAGCTGCTGCGCGGCGCGCGTTCGGCGTTCACGGCCGGGCTGCAGGTCAACGGGCTGATCGCCGCCGCGCTGTTCGCCGGGCTCGCGCTGCTGACCCTGGCGGTGCGGCGGACCGGGGGAGCGGCCGGGGAGACGGTCGCGGAAACGACCGGAGAGGCGGCCTTTACCCGGTCCGGGTGAACGGCCGGTGCGGGGGGCGGCGGTGGCGTCCGCCGCCCCCGACGGGCGGTGATGATCATGGAGTGATCCTTGGTAGCGTCGGTCGCGGCGCCGCTCAACTGCGGCTCAGCACCATCGACATGAGAGAGCATCACATGGCCCCCAGGACCATCCGCCGTGCCGTCATCCCCGCCGCCGGGCTGGGCTCCCGCCTGCTGCCGCTGACCAAGGCCACCCCGAAGGAGATGCTGCCGGTCGGCGACAAGCCGGTGATCGAGCACACCGTGCGCGAGCTGATCGAGAGCGGCATCACCGACATCACCATCGTCGTCAACGGCGACAAGGGCCTGATCCAGGAGCACTTCCGCCCCAACCCGGTGCTGGTCGAGCAGCTGCGCCGGGACGGCAAGGCGGCGTTCGCGGACGCGGTCGAGGAGGTCGGGGAGCTGTCCCGCAAGGGGCACATCAGCTACCTCTACCAGCACGGCCCGTACGGCAACGGCACCCCGGTGCTCAACGCCGCCCGGCACTTCGGCGACGAGCCCTGTCTGGTGCTGTGGCCGGACGACGTGTTCGTCGCCGAGGTGCCCCGCGCGCAGCAGCTGATCCGGGCCTTCGAGCAGACCAACGCGCCGGTGCTCGCGCTGATGCCGATGGCGCCCGAAGACTCCTACCGTTACGGCGTCCCGGTGGTGAAGGAGGACCTCGGCGGCGGGTCGCTGCGGATCACCGGCCTGGTCGAGAAGCCCAAGCCGGTCGACGCCCCCTCCGGGTACGCCGCCATCGGCGGGTACGTCATCACCCCCGGCATCGTCGACGAGCTGCGCGAACTCACCCGCCGCTGGCACGAGAAGCCCGAGGACGAGGTCTACCTGACCGACGCCATCAACGCCTACGCGGCCCGCCGGGCCGTCTACGGGCAGGTCATCGCCGGCACCTGGTACGACACCGGCAACCCCGCCGCCTACCTGCGGGCGCAGTTCGCGGCGGCCCTCGCCAACCCGGAGTACGGGCCCGAACTGCGGCAGTTGGCGGCGGAGTTGGCCCCGACCGAGTAGCCGTCGGCCGAGTAGCCGTCGGCCGAGGCCCCCCGGGTCAGCTCCGGTCGTGGTCCCCGGTGGCGCCGTCGGTGAGTTCGCGCAGGATGTCCAGGTGCCCGGCGTGCCGGGCGGTCTCGGTGGCCATGTGGATGAGCACCCAGCGCAGCGAGACCGTCCGGCCCGACCAGGAGGTGCCGGTGGACTCCAGGTCGAGTTCCGCGATCACCTCGTCGGCGGCGGCCCGGGCGCGGGCGTAGAAGGCCAGCACCTCCGCCGTCGACTCGTGCGGCTCGATCCGCATGTCGGAGCTCTCGTCCGCGTCGAGGTCGAACGGCAGCGGCCCGGTCTCCCGGCCGAAGGTCTCCCGGAACCAGCCGAGTTCGGCGCCGGCCAGGTGCTTGACCAGGCCCAGCAGACTCGTCCCCGAGGGCGTCATCGGCCGCCGCAACTGCTCGTCGTCCAGGCCCTGGACCTTCCACACCACCACGTCCCGGTGCCGGTCCAGGGCCGTGTGCAGGCTTTCCTTCTCGCCGCCGGTGAACGGCACGGTCTTGATCATGTGCGGGACGCTAGCAGATCGCCGGGCCGACCGTCCCGGCCCGGCGAACGACCTCGTCCGCCGGGTCAGCCGCGCGGGACGAGGGTGTTCTCGTTGGTGCGGCCGGCGGCGAAGTCGTCGATGTTGCGGGCGGTTGCGTCGATGATCTGGCCGACGGCGGTCCGGGTGAAGTAGGCCTGGTGGCTGGTGACCAGGACCTGGGGGAAGGTGACGAGGCGGGCGAGGACGTCGTCGGTGATGCCCTGGATGGAGCGGTCGGTGAAGAAGACGCCGGTCTCCTCCTCGTAGACGTCCAGGCCGACGCCGGAGAGGCGGCCGGCGCGCAGGGTCTCGACCAGGGCGGCGCTGTCGACGAGGCCGCCGCGGCTGGAGTTGACGAGGATGGCGTCGTCCTTCATCCGGGCGAGGGCGGCGGTGTCGATCAGGTGGTGGGTGGCCGGGACCAGCGGGACGTGCAGGCTGATCAGGTCGGCGCGGGTGAGGAGTTCGGGCAACTCGGTGTAGTGCATGGCGAGTTCGCGGCAGGCCGGGTTCTCGGCGATGTCCCAGCCGAGGAGTTCGGTGCCGAAGCCGGCCGCGATCCGGGCGAAGCACTCGCCGATCTTGCCGGTGCCGATCACGCCGACGGTCATGCCGTGGACGTCCCGGCCGAGCAGCCCGTCGAGGCGGAAGTCGAACTCCCGGGTCCGGCCGGCGGCGCGGACGATCCGCCGGTTGACGGCCATCGCCAGGGCCCAGGCGTGTTCGGCGACGGCGTACGGGCTGTAGTGGGAGACCCGGGCGACGGTGAGGCCGAGGTCGGCGGCGGCGTCGAGGTCGATGTTGTTGAAGCCGGTGGAGCGCTGGGCGATCAGCCGGGTGCCGCCGGCGGCGAGGACGGCCAGGGTCTCGGCGTCGAGGACGGCGTTGACGCTGCTGCTGACGGCGGGGTGGCCGGCGGCGAGCGGGGCGGTGTCGCGGTTGAGGAACACGTCCAGGCAGCGCAGTTCGTGCCGGCCGGCGAAGGCCCGTTCCAGCAGCGGCCGTTCGTCGGCCTGCACTCCGTACGCCAGGATCTCCATGCGACGTCCTTCCGGGGAGGGCTCCTGCGGCCCACGCTAACGGGGCGGCCGCGGATGTGCCCGTCAACCGCACGACGGGCGCACGCCAGCCGCACGACGGCCCCCGGAGCCGCGGGGTGCGGTCCGGGGGCCGGGGGTCCGGTTGTCGAGCCGGGGGAGGGGCGGCGGCGGTCAGAGGACCGTCTCGGCCTCCTGGTAGCGCTCCTGCGGGACGGTCTTGAGCTCGGCGACGGCCTCGGCCAGCGGCACCAGGTTGATGTTGGTGCCCTGGAGCGCGGTGATGTGCCCGAAGGCGCCCTTGTGGACGGCCTCGACGGCGTGCCAGCCGAAGCGGGTGGCGAGCACCCGGTCGTAGGCGGTGGGGGTTCCGCCGCGCTGGGTGTGGCCGAGGATGACCGGGCGGGCCTCCTTGCCGAGGCGGTGCTCCAGTTCGCGGGAGAGCTGGGTGGCGATGCCGGTGAAGCGCTCGTGGCCGTAGATGTCCTTGGTGCCCTCCTCCCAGTGCATGGTGCCGGGCTCGGGCTTGGCGCCCTCGGCGCAGACCACGATGGCGAACTTCTTCTGCCGGTCGAAGCGCTCGCGGACCACGGCGGTGAGCTTCTCGATGTGGAACGGGCGTTCCGGGACGACGATGGCGTGCGCGCCGGCCGCCATGCCCGCGTTCAGCGCGATCCAGCCGGTGTGCCGGCCCATGACCTCGACGACCATCACCCGCTGGTGGGACTCGGCGGTGGTCTTCAACCGGTCGAGGGCCTCGGTGGCGACCGAGACGGCGGTGTCGAAGCCGAAGGTCACGTCGGTGGCGGCGATGTCGTTGTCGATGGTCTTGGGCACGCCGACGATCGGCAGGCCCGCGTCGCTCATCAGCTTGGCGGCCTTGAGGGTGCCCTCGCCGCCGATCGGGATCACGGCGTCCAGGCCGAGGTCGGAGCAGTACTTCTTGGCCCGCTCGACGCCGTCCCGCAGGTGGCTCGGCTGCACCCGGGAGGACCCGAGGATGGTGCCGCCCTGGGCCAGGATGCCGCTCACCGAGTCGAGGGTCAGGGGGCGGTGGTGCCCTTCCAGGAAACCGCGCCAACCGTCCTCGAACCCGATGATCTCGTCGCCGTGGTCGACCACCCCCCGGTGGACCACGGAACGGATCACCGCGTTCAGGCCGGGGCAGTCACCGCCGCTGGTCAGCACTCCGATACGCATTAGCTTTGCAACTCCCGAGCAGAACCGAGGAAACGGCCGGACTACAGGCTGGGACGACGAGCCGTCACCGCGACGAGGCCTTCCCCACCGGGGTGACGGGGAGGTTGCCTCGGGGTGAAGCACCGGCCGGATCCGGACAGAGCATCCGAAAACGGCCGTGAAGTCGAGCATACGGCCCCTGGTCCGGCCGGGCAGGAGCCGACGCGGGAGCGGCGCCGTCGGCGCCCCCGCGCGGAATTGCAGCCTGCTGCCGAGGAGGGTGTGCAGCCGGCAGCCCCATTGTCGTACGTCCGGGGCCGCCCGCGGGCCGGGTGACCGCATCGCGGGCACCCGGGCGGGGCGTTCGGTCGCACGACGCGGGGTGCGTCGTGAGGGTGGGTACTACGGGGGTACTACGTGGGCACTACGGGGTACTACGCGGGGCGCGCCGTGGCGGCGATGCGCTCGGCGCGCAGCGCGTCGTACCAGGTGGTGTCGGCCGGCGGCAGGGCGTTGACGTCCAGGGCCAGCCTGATCAGCATGTCGGCGACGGCGGGGTTGCGGGCCAGCACCGGGCCGTGCAGGTAGGTGCCGAAGACGGTGTCCCGCCAGGCGCCCTCGGTGCCGTCGCCGGTGCCGTTGCCGCGGCCGACGGTGACGGTCGCGAACGGCTGGACGCCCTGGCCGAGATGGGTGACGCCCTGGTGGTTCTCGAAGCCGGTCAGCTGCGGCAGGCCGAGCCGCGGGTCCACGTCGGCGAGCACGTCGCCGACGCAGCGGGCGCCCTCGCCCCGGGTGGTCCAGACGTCCAGCAGGCCGAGGCCGGGCTCGCGCTCGCCGAGGTCGTTGACGAACTCGTGGCCCATGATCTGGAAGCCGGCGCAGACGCCGAAGATGATCGCGCCGTTCTCGGCGGCCCGCACCAGGCCGCTGTCGGCGCGCAGCCGCTCGGCGGCCAGCCGCTGCGGGCGGTCCTCGCCGCCGCCGATCAGGTAGATGTCCCCGCTGGTGGGGATCGCCTGGTCGGAGCGGACGTCGATCCGGGTCACGTTGAGATGGCGCTGGCGGGCCCGGCGCTCCACGACCAAGGCGTTGCCGCGGTCGCCGTAGGTGCTGAGCAGGTCCGGGTAGACCCAGACCACGCGCAGGCTGCTCTCACTCATCCTCGAAGGCCTTCCGTCACGAAAAGACTGGTGTGCGGGCGCGGCATCAGCCGGCCACGACCTTCCGCAGCTGCTGGAAGGCGGTGTAGTTGGCGATGGCCTCGATCCGGCCGGGCGGGGCCATCCGGACGGCCTGCTCCAGGGTGTCCACGACGTGGAACTGCAGCCCGGCGACCTCCAGGCGGACGGCCAGGTCCAGCTTGCGCTGGCCCATCACGAAGATCGGGTGCCCGGCGAGGCGCTCGTAGTCGACGTCCCACAGCCAGGAGGTGTCGGTGCCGTCGGCGTCGAGGGCGTTGACCGAGAGGATCACCGGGGCCGGCGGGCCGTCGATCAGCGAGAAGGTCTCCAGCCAGCCGGCCGGGTTCTTGGCGAGCAGCAGCCGGATGTCCCGGCCCTGGTACTGCACCACGTCGTAGCGGCCGGCCACGGCGGACACCGAGCGCATCCGCTCCAGGGCGACCTGCGGGGAGACGCCGAACACGGCGGCGACGGCGGCCGAGCTGGTGGCGTTGGCCAGGTTGGCCCGGCCGGGCAGCTGCAGCTGGATCGGCCAGGCGCCGCGCTGCGGGTCGATCACATGGGTGCCCTGGAGCGCCCAGTGCGGGTTGGGGCGCCGGAAGCCGCAGTCCTGGCAGAACCAGTCGTCGCCGGGGCGCTGCATCACACCGCCGCACGCGGGGCAGGACCAGGCGTCCTCCTTCCAGGCCTGTCCGGCGGCCACCCAGACCACCTTCTTGCAGGAGGAGGCGGCCCAGGTCACCAGCGGGTCGTCGGCGTTGGCGATGACCACGGCCTCGGTGTCCTGGAGGCCCTCGCGCCACTTCTCCGCCATCATGCGGGTCTCGGCGGCGCGGTCGAGCTGGTCGCGGGAGAGGTTGAGCAGGGCGATCGCCTTGGGGTGGGTGTCGCGGGCGACCGTCGCCAGGTACTTCTCGTCGACCTCGATCACGCCGAAGCGGGCCTCCGTGCCACCGGCCAGGGCGGAGGTGATGCCGGCCGGCATGTTGGCGCCCAGGGCGTTGGAGACCACCGGGCCGGCGGCGCGCAGCGCCTCGGCGATCAGGCGGGTGGTGGTGGTCTTGCCGTTGGTGGCGCTGACCAGGACGACGTCGAGGTGGTCGGCGAGGGTGGCGAGCAGGTCGGGGTCGAGCCTGAGGGCGACCTTGCCGCCGATCACCGAGCCGCTCCCGCGACCGGCCTTGCGGGACACGGCGGCGGCGACCTTACCGGCCGTGACCGCGATCTTGGCGCGGGCCGGCAGCGAGGCGTCGCGTGCGCCTGTGGGCTCCGATTCGGTGCCTGCCATGCTCAGTGGTTCCTCCTTGCTGCGGCACCGCCTGTCGGCCGGATAACGGGCCGTCGGGCGGCGGGGACGGGGCCAGCCTACCGACTCCGTAGCCCGGCCGGACGATCCGGACCCCACGCCGCCAGCTGCGACGCCGCCGCCAGGGCTGCTGACGGCCCGTCAAGGAGGGCGGTGTACGGAGGGACCGCTGCCGCGGGGAAGGACGCTCCGTCGGCTGCCCCGGGTTCCCGGGACAGCCGGTAAGGATGTGGTGAAGAAATGATCAGCGGCCCGGAGCGGGTGCGGAGGCGGCGGCGGGCGCGGCTCCGGCGGCCAGGGTGGCGGTGATCACCAGGGTGCCGTCCTCGCAGTGGAAGTCCAGCGGCGCGGCCAGCCGGCGCATCGCGGTGATCAGCC
The DNA here is from genome assembly GCF_044760155.1 of Kitasatospora sp. NPDC098652. Lineage (NCBI taxonomy): Bacteria > Bacillati > Actinomycetota > Actinomycetes > Kitasatosporales > Streptomycetaceae > Kitasatospora > Kitasatospora sp. NPDC098652. The sequence continues at coordinate 254,364 of NZ_JBIWAQ010000008.1, read as the reverse complement.
CGGTGTTGGCGGCCTGGGTCACCGCGTACACCGTGCCGATCCCGGCCGCCCGGGCCACCGCGGTCAGCCGCCGGAGCAGCGCCAGGCCGAGCCCGTGCCGCTGCCAGGCGTCCTCGACCAGCACGGCCAGTTCCGCCTCGTCCCCGTCCCACATCAGGTGCCCGAGGGCGAGGACCCGCCCGTCGGGGGCGGCCACCACCAGGCTGCGGCCGTGCCGGGGGTCCAGCAGGTGCTCCAGGTAGCGGTCGGCGTCGCGGACCGGGCCGTGGTAGCGCAGCCGCAGCGCGGCGGGGGAGCAGCGCTCGTGCATCGCCAGGGCCGCCGCCTTGTCGGCCGGGCCGGCCGGGCGCAGCAGCAGCTCGGTCCCGTCCGGCAGGGACAGCCGGGACACGTCCAGGGCCGGTGTGGCCTGGGTGGCCGAGGTGACCGGTGTGGCCGGGGTGACCGGTGTGGCCGGGGTGACCGGGGCGGAGTGGCCGCGGGGCGGCCGGTGCGGGCCGCCGGGGTGCGCGGGCGGCCGGTTGGACTGGGCTTCGGGCGCCGCGCACCTGCGGTTCGACCTGCGGAAGGGCCGGTGCCAGAGCCGTTCGAGGCGGGTGCGGGGTGCCGTCATGGGTCCGACGCTACCGAGGGCTCGCTTCCGGCCGGTTACGTGATCGTGAACGCACGAATGCCCGGCCGTGCACCGGCCTCCGGCCGGGACGGACCCGGCACAGGTCCAGACCGGTGCCTCATGCGGCCGGGACGGCGGGCGGCCGACGGTGGAGTCCGTACCCGGCGCTCCTGGTGAGCAGGGCCGCCGGGGTCCGTACGTCCACGCACCGAAGGCTCTCCCATGCGCAACGCCGACCTCGCCACCACCGCCACCACCGGCGCCACCACCGCCACCGGCGGCACTTCCGTCACCCACCTCCCGCACGCCCGCCGGGCCCCGGTCGGCACCTCCCTCACCGGCCTGCTGGACCAACAGGTCCGCACCCGGCCGGTGTCCCCGGCCGTCGTCGGCGAGCACGGCCACCTCACCTTCCTGGAGCTGTCCGAACGCGCCCGCGGGCTGGCCGCGCGGCTGCGCGCGCTGGGCGCGGGCGCGGGCCCGGACGACTGCGTGGGCCTGTACGTCGAGCCCTCGGTGGAGCTGGTCGCCGGGGCCTGGGGCGTCCTGTACGCCGGGGCCGGCTACCTGCCGCTGTCGCCCGAGTACCCGGAGGACCGGCTGCGCTACATGATCGAGGACAGCGGCACCCGGATCGTCCTCACCCAGGAGCACCTGCGCGAGCGGCTGGCCGCGCTGTTGCCGGCCGGCACCGCGGTCCTCACCGTCGAGGAGGCGCCGGCGGCGCACGGGCGGCCCGAGGAGTGGGCGCGGCCGGAGTCGACGGCCTACGTGATCTACACCTCCGGCAGCACCGGCCGTCCCAAGGGCGTACAGATCGAGCACCGGGCGGTGGTCTCCCAACTGCGCTGGCTGCACACCGCCGGGCACCTCGACCCCGGGGTCACCGTGCTGCAGAAGACCCCGATGAGCTTCGACGCCGCCCAGTGGGAGATCCTCGCCCCGGCCGTCGGCGCCCGGGTGGTGGCCGGCACGCCCGGGCTCTACCGGGACCCGGAGGCGCTGGTGGCCGCGGTGCGCCGGTACGGCGTGACCGCCCTGCAGTGCGTGCCGACCCTGCTGCAGGCCCTGCTGGACACCGGGGGCTTCACCGACTGCACCGGCCTGACCGGCCTGTTCTCCGGCGGCGAGGCGCTCTCGCTGCGGCTGGCCCGCGACCTGGCCGCCGCCCTGCCGGGGGCCGCGCTGGTCAACCTGTACGGCCCGACCGAGTGCACCATCAACGCCACCGCCCATGTGGTCGACCCGGCCGCGCTGGGCGACGGCCCCGGCTCGGTGCCGATCGGCCGGCCGGTCGACAACACCCAGTGCTACGTCCTGGACGAACGGATGGCCCCGGTCAGCCTCGGGGACGTCGGCGAGCTGTACATCGGCGGCGTCCAGCTGGCCCGCGGCTACCTGCACCGGCCGGAGCTGACCGCCGAGCGGTTCGTGCCCTCCCCGTTCGCCCCGGCCGAGAAGCTGTACCGCACCGGCGACCTGGTGCACTGGAACCCGGACGGCACCCTCCAGTTCGCCGGCCGGGTCGACAACCAGGTCAAGCTGCGCGGCTACCGGGTCGAGCTGGACGAGATCGCCCGGGCGATCGAGGAGCACACCTGGGTCCGCCGCTCGGCCGCCGTGGTCACCGCCGACGGGCGCACCGGCCACCAGAACCTGGTCGCCTGCGTCGAACTGAACCCGCGCGAGGCCGCCCTGATGGACCAGGGCGACCACGGCGGCCACCACCAGTCCAAGGCCAGCCGGCTCCAGGTCAGGGCCCAGCTGTCCGACCCCGGGCTGCGGCCCCCGGCCCAGCTGGCCGGCCGGGAGAAGGTGGAACTGCCCGGCCGGCGCGAGACCGAGAGCCAGCGGCGGGCCGTCTTCGCCCGCAAGACCTACCGCTTCTACGACGGCGGCCCGGTCACCCGGGACGACCTCACCGCGCTGCTCGCCCCCCGCCCGGCCGGCCCCTTCGGCCGTGCGCTCGGCCTGCTGAGCCTCCCCGAACTCGGCCGGATCCTGCGCTGGTTCGGCCAGTTCCACAGCGAGGAGCGGCTGCTGCCCAAGTACGCCTACGCCTCGCCCGGCGCGCTCTACGCGACCCAGCTGTACCTGGAGACCGGCGGCCTGGACGGGCTGGCCGCCGGGCTGTACTACTACCACCCGGTCGAGCACGCCCTGATCAGGGTCGGCGCCGCCGAGGCCCGCCCGGAGCCGTACCTGACACTGCACTTCTCCGGAAGGACCGGGGCGATCGAGCCGGTGTACAAGAACAACATCCGCGAGGTGCTGGAGTTCGAGACCGGGCACATGCTGGGCGTGCTGGAGGAGGTGCTGCCCGAGTACGGGTTGGAGGTGCGCCCGCAGGGCTTCGACCCGGCCGTCCGGCGGCGGCTGGACGTCGCCGAGGAGGACCACTACCTGGGCAGCTTCACCGTCGACCGCAACCGCGGCCTCGCCCCCGAGGAGCACACCGAGCTCTACGTCCAGGCCCACGCCGACCGGGTGGACGGCCTGCCGGCCGGCCTGTACCGCTACGCCGACGGCGAGTTGACCAGGGTCGCGGACGAGGTGGTGGAGTCCCGGCAGGTGATCGCGATCAACCAGGCCGTGTACGCCCGGGCCGCGTTCGGCATCACCGCGGTCAGCCGGGCCGCCGAGGACTGGCTGGAGTACGTCGCGCTCGGCACCAAGCTGCACCACCTCCAGCGCAACGGCCTGGGCCTGGGCTTCATGTCCTCCGGCTACAGCTCCAAGTCCGGCCACCCGCTGCCGGCTTCGCGCCGGATCGACGAGATCCTCGACGCGGCGGGCATCGCCACCGGGCCCTCGTACTTCTTCCTCGGCGGGAAGGTGAGCGAGGAGCAGATCCGCAGCGAGGGCATGCACGAGGACACCGTGCACATGAAGGGCCCGGCCGAGATCATCAAGGACGAACTCGCCACCCTGCTGCCCGACTACATGCTGCCCAACCGGGTGCTGATCGTCGACGCCCTGCCGCTCACCGCGAACGGCAAGGTCGACCTCAAGGCGCTGGCCGAGTCCGAGGCCGTCCGCGCGGACGGCGCGCGCGGCGAGTTCGTCGCCCCGCGCACCGCGCGGGAACGGTGGCTGGCCGAGGCCTGGGGGCAGGCCCTCAAGTACGAGGAGGTGTCGGTGACCGACGAGTTCTTCGCCGCCGGCGGCAACTCGCTGACCGCCGTGGCGCTGGTCCACCGGATCAACCGGGAGTTCGGGACCTCGCTGCCGCTCCAGGTGGTGTTCGAGTGCCCGAAGCTGGCGGACCTGGCGGCCCGGATCTCGGCCTCGGACGGCGGGCCGGCCTCGCGGCTGGTCCCGCTGGCGCCGGGGGAGCGGGGCGAGCACGGGGAGCCGGGTGAGCAGGGTGAGCACGGGCAGCCGGGCGAGCAGGGGCAGCAGCGCCGGCCGGTGTTCTGCTGGCCCGGGCTGGGCGGCTACCCGATGAACCTGCGGCTGCTCGGCCGGGAGGCGAGCGACGGCCGCCCCTTCTACGGCGTCCAGGCGCACGGCATCAACGAGGGCGAGACGCCGTACGCCACCATCCGGGAGACGGCCGCCGCCGACCTCGCCGAGCTGCGCCGGGTGCAGCCCGAGGGCCCGTACACCCTGTGGGGCTACTCCTTCGGCGCCCGGGTCGCCTTCGAGGCGGCCTGGCAGCTGGAGCAGGCCGGCGAGCGGGTGGAGCAGCTGCTGCTGATCTGTCCGGGCAACCCGGAGGTCCGGCAGGCCGACGGCCGGGAGTACGGCCGGGAGTCCTCGTACGCCAACCCGGCGTACGTGACCATCCTGTTCTCGGTGTTCGCCGGGGCGATCAGCGGGCCCGAGCTGGAGCGCTGCCTGGCCCGGACGGTCGACGAGTCCTCGTTCGTCGCCGAGGTGCACCGGATGCTGCCCGCGCTGGACGAGGAGGTGATCCGCCGGATCACCCGGATCGTCGGGGAGACCTACGAGTTCGAGTACAGCTTCCGCGAGCTGGCCGAGCGGCGGCTGGCGGCGCCGGTGACCGTCTTCAAGGCCTCGGGTGACGACTACTCCTTCATCGAGGGCAGCACCGGCTGGTCGGCCGCCCCGCCCACCGTGGTGGAGCTGGCCGGGGACCACTACGGGGTGCTCAAGGAGCACGGGGTGCTCGAACTCGCCGCCGCCATCCGGGCGGTGGAGCGGCTCACCCCGTGACGCCCGGGCGCTGACGCGGACACGCTCACGGATGGCCCAGGATCCGTGACCGCGGGAGCCCCTTCGGATAGGGATGGCTCGGCTTTCCGCCGAACCCGTCTCGATCCGAAGGGGCTCCCCCATGCTCGCGAAGAACTCCGCACTGGCCACGGCCTGTTGCGCCCTGCTGCTGGCCGTGCCGCTCGCCCTCGCCCAGACGGCGGCCGCCGCCGGCAGCAGCAGCAACAACAACACCAGCATCAACACCAGCAGCAACAACGGCCCGAAGACCCCCCAGGAGGCGGCCGCCTGCAAGAGCGTCACCGGTGCGCTGCTCGGCGGCTTCGGCAGCATGCTGGGCAACGCGGTGTGCGTGGTGCAGCCCTCCCAGGGCTGATTCCGGCCGCAGGACCGGCGGGCGCCCGATCGGGCGCCCGCCGCCGCCATTAACGTCGGCCGGTTCCGAAAGGCGAGTGCGGGCCCTTCGCGTGCTGACGTATCATCCGGCGACCTGTTGAGCAGCTGTTGATACGAGTGGGATGACATGGCGGACATGGCGGACACGGCGGACTTGGAGAGCGAAGAGCCGACCGGGAGACCCACCGGTCTCCAGGCGATCTGGGCCAACACCCTGGAGCCGGTGGCCCCGCTGCCCTGGTACCGCAGGATGTCCCGCGGCGTCTGGATCGGCGGCGCGGTGGTCGTCGCCCTGTTCGCCGGGCTCACCGTGGCCGCCGTCACCGGTGCGGGTGCCCCGCCCGCGCACAAGATCGTGCTGGCGGACCGGATCGGTGACCAGGAGCGGATGCCGGACACCAGCGAGGTCACCGCGGAGCGCAACCGCCTGCATCGGAACCTGACCGCGCTGAGCCGCTACCGGGATGTGTCGGTGGCGGGCTACGGCCCCGCCGGCTCGGGCCGCACCACCCTGCTGGTCGCCGCGATGACGGGGGGCTTCCCGGACGCCCGGGGGGAGTTGGACGCACAGTTCGGAGCGGTCTGGGGCGCCGATTCGACCAGTGACACCCAGGAGCCGGTGCGCAGCCGCCGGGACTACCCGGCCGGGCCGCTCGGCGGAGCGATGGACTGCGCGGTCCTGGGCGATTCCACCGACGCCCGGACCCTCTGCATCTGGGCGGACGGAACGACGGTCGGCGCCGTGATCGACGCGTCGGGCACGGCCCGGCCGGACGACCTGGCGAAGCGGGCCCTGGAGATCCGGACCGCCGTCGAGGTCGAGGACTGAGCGGATCCGCGCCGCTCAGGCGATCCGGGTCGGGGTGTCCTCGACGGTGTGGCCGGTGGTGGTGAGCAGGGCGGTGAGGGCCGCCGGGTCCAGGGAGTGGGGGGTCTGGAGGAAGAGCTCGTCCGCCGTGGGGTGGCGGTGGAGCGAGAGCAGGGTGATCCGGTGGTCGGCGAGCGTGCTGTGGGTGTGGGCGAGGGTGGTGGTGCGGACCCGCCAGACCGTCGTCGGGGGCGGGGCGTGCGGGGACCACCAGGCGTGCAGCAGGGTGACGGCGAGCAGTGCGAGGGCCGAGGTGGCGAGGACGAGCGCGCCGTCGGAGCCGTGCAGGACGACCTTCGCGATCAGGTCGGCCGCGGTGACGGAGAGGAAGGCGGCGGCCAGCTCGACGGTGTCGCGGCGCCAGCGGCGGGCACGGTGGGCGGAAGGCTGCGAGTTCTCCATGGCCTCCACCGTGCCCGACCGGTGTTTCCTGATCGCGACCCGTCCGTGACTCGGTGGTTAAGGTCGGCGCCGGTGTGTTACGACAACAGCGTGCGGGCGGCGGCCCGGACCTCGTCGACCAGCAGGCGCAGGTCCTCCTCGGTGGTCGCGGCGTTGAGCAGGCAGGCCCGGAGCACCTCGTGCCCGCCGAGCCGGGCGCCGGTGACGAAGACCCGGCCGCGCCGCTGGACGGCGGCCGGCAGGTCGCGGTTGAGGGCGTCGCGGGCCGCCGCGTCCAGCCCGGGCGCCCGGTGGCGGAACGCCACGATGGACGTCTGCACCTCCGCGAGCAGCTCCAACTCCCCGTCGGCCGCGACGAGTTCACCGAGCCGTCGGGCGAGTGCGGTGCACCGGGCGATGTCCTGGACGAGGCCGCTGCGGCCGCGGTGGGCGATGGTGGCCCAGACCTTGAGGGCGCGGAACGGGCGGGTCTGCTCGGTGCCGTACTCGGAGAACCAGCCGAGCTCCCCGGCCGTCTCGTCGCGCAGGTAGGACGGGACGAGGCTGAACGTGCCGCGCAGTTCGCCGGTGTCCCGGACCAGGGCGCAGCCGCAGTCCACCGGGACGCCCAGCCACTTGTGCGGGTCGAGGGCGAGCGAGTCGGCGCGCTCCAGGCCCGCGTAGCGGTGGGCGATGGCGGGGTCGAGCCGGCCGAAGGCGCCGTACGCGCCGTCGACGTGCAGCCACAGGCCCTGCTCCTGGCAGAGGTCGGCGATCGGGTCGAAGGCGTCCACCGCGCCGGTGCCGACGGTGCCGGCCGAGGCGACCACCAGGAAGGGGAGCAGTCCGGCGGCGCGGTCGCGTTCGACGGCGGCGCGCAGGTCAGCGGGGTCGAGCAGCCCGTCGGGGCCGGTGGCGACGGTGCGCAGGTGGCGGCTGCCGAGGCCGAGGAGCTCGGCGGCCTTGCGGACGCAGGAGTGGGTCTCGCCGGTGACGTAGCCGACCAGCGGCGGCAGCCCGGCCAGGCCCTCCTCGCGGAGGTCGTGGCCGGCCCGGCGGGCGGCCCGGTTGCGGGCGGCGGCCAGGCAGACGATGGTCGCCATCGAGGTGCCGGAGGTGAGCAGTCCGCCGCCGGCCGGGTGCGGGAAGCCGACCAGTTCGGCGATCCAGCGGACCACGGCGCGCTCCAGGTGGACGTCGGCGTGGTCGCCGCCGGCCGAGCTGGGGTTCATCGCGGCGGCGGCGAGGGTGGCGAGCACCCCGGCGGGGGCGGGCGCGGAGTTCACCCAGCCGAAGAAGCGCGGGTTGCCGTTGCCCATGGGGTGGGGCAGGACGTCCCGGCCGATGGCCTCGACGAGTTCGGCGAGCGGGCGGCCCTCGGCGGGCAGCGGGGCGTCGAGCAGGGCGCCGCGTGCCGCGTCGTCCATGGGCTGCCAGACGGGACGGCCGGGGAGTTCGGCGAGGTAGTCGGAGACGAGGTCGGCGGTGGCGTGGGCGGCGGCGCGGAAGTCGGTCCTGCGGGTGTCCATCGGGCGTGCTCCGGCGGTGTGGGGGAGGCGCGGCGTCCTCGGCGCACCGGGTGGTCAGCCGATGGTACGGAACGGGCCCGCGCCGTGCGGCGCGGGCCCGGGGAGCGGGACGGGGCGGGAGCGGGACCGGTCGGTCGGGGTCAGTCGAGGGAGGAGGAGAGCCCGCCCGCGGAGCGGCAGTAGCCCTGCATCTCCTTGTTGGTGATCTTCGCGCAGAGCCGCCCGGCCGCACCGCCGTCGGTGTAGTTGACCGTGTAGTAGCTGACCAGCCCCTCCGCGCAGGCCTTGCGCTGCCAGCCGTCGGCGGCGGTGGCGCACTGCTGGGCGGCCCAGTCCTCGCGGTCCAGGTTGTACTTCATGGTCCGGGAGCCGACCCCGCGGCTGCAGTCCACCGCCCCGCCGCTGGCCTTGCCGTTGAGGCACCACTTGAGGGCGTCGGCGTAGACCTCGGGGTGGTTCGGGTAGTCGTGCGAGGACAGGTAGAAGGTCGGGGCGTAGAAGTAGCAGGCGGACTGGAACAGCGAGGGCTGGTCCTTGCACGGGTACAGCGGATCCTGGGCGAGCTTGTCGGCGGGCAGGTTGGCCTTGGCCTGCTCGTCCTCCTCGTCCGGGCCGAAGAGCTGCATGAAGAGGCCCTCGGAGCAGCGGATCCGGTTCTGGTCGGAGGTGAACTTGTTGCACAGGTCGCGCGCCTTGGCGACGTCCTGCTTGGCGACGAACATGGTGCCGTGGCCGACGCCGTGGATGCAGGGGCCGCTGTTCTTGGGGGCGCACAGCTTGAGCAGGTCCACCTCGGGCTGGGTGGAGGCGTTGAGCATCTCCTCGACCGCGCCGTGCAGGTAGCCGGCCGCGCAGGTCTCGTGCGGGAAGGAGATGACCTTCTGGAAGTCGGCGTTGAAGCGCTTGACCGCCGCGTGGCCGAGCTCGTGCGCGATCGGGTGGCAGAAGCGCACGGTGTACGGCTTCTCCTTGGTGATCCGGTCGAGGTCGGCGAGGGCGACACCGGGGTCGGTGGCGTCCATCTCGGCCATCATCTTGTTGCGCAGCGTCGAGCGGGTCCACACCGCCGGGTCGCCGGTGGGGGTGGCGCTCGCGGCGCCGGCCGTGACCGGCTGGGCACCGGCACCGGCACCGGCACCGGCACCGGCACCCGCGCCCGGACCGGCGACGGCCGGGGCGGCGGAGGCCGTGGCGGGCTTCCAGTCGGTGACGGCCACCGAGCCCAGGCCCAGGACGCCCAGGAGCACGGCGGTGAGAATCGCGAAGACTCGCGGCTGCATGACGGGATCCCCCGGCGGATCGAGGTGAACGGTTCGCTCCCATCCTGACGGCACCGGGAGCGCGATCCCGTGTTTTCGCCCGCCATTCGGGAGGTGTCGGCGACGCTACCGCATGGCCGGGAGGCCCCGGCGGGCCGGGACGGCTCCCGGCGGGCGGGGCCCCGGCGGACCACCCGTTCGGGGTGGTGCGCCGTGGGCCGGGTGCGCCTCGCGCCCTCCGTGCGGGGGGACGGTGCGTCAGAGTTCCAGCGTCACCCGGTACTCCGTCAGCCAGACGTCGAGGTCCAGCGCCAGGTCGACGCCCAGCCGCACCGACCCGGGGTCGGTGTCGGGGGCGAGCGCGTCGGCCAGCCGCCGCCGGTCCAGCAGCTCCAGCGCCGGGGAGGTCCGTGCGGCGGCGAGCCGGGCGAGGTCGGCGCGCAGCAGCTGCGGGTAGCGCGGGTCGGCGGTGATCGGGTACGGGCTCTTCATCCGGTCGGCCACCTCGGCCGGCAGCAGGTCCCGGACGGCGGCGCGCAGCAGGCTCTTCGGCTGCCCGTCGAAGGTCTTCATCGCCCACGGCGTGTTGAAGACGTACTGGACCAGCCGGTGGTCGCAGAACGGCACCCGCACCTCCAGTCCGTTGGCCCGGCTCATCCGCTCGTTGCGGTCGAGCAGCACGCCGGAGAAGCGGGTGAGGTTGAGGTACGACACCTCGCGCATCCGCCGTTCCACCGGGTCGGCGGCGGGCAGGTGCGGGACTTCGGCGAGCGCCGTCCGGTACTGGGCCCGGCGGTGGCCGGCCAGGTCGAGCTTGCGCAGCAGGTCGGCGTCGAGCAGCTGCTCGCGCGGGGCGGAGCCAGGTCCGGCCAGGCCGCCGTCGAGCCGGGCGGCCCAGGGGAAGTCGTCGGCGGCGATCGCGGCCGGGTCGTGGAACCAGGGGTAGCCGCCGAACAGCTCGTCCGCGGCCTCGCCGGACAGGGCGACGGCGGCCCGCTCCCGGACGCGGCGGAAGAGCAGCAGCAGGGCGGCGTCCAGGTCGGCGAGCCCGCCCGGGAGGTCCCGGGCGCGCAGTACGGCGTGGCCGCGGCGCAGCTCGGTGAGCTCGGCGGCGTCCAGCGCGATCACGTCGTGCTCGGCGCCGACGTGCCGGGCGAGCATCCGGGCGTACGGGCCGTCCGGCGTCGAGCGGGCCGGGTCGGGGTGGAGGTCCTCGTCCCGGCCGGTGAAGTCCACCGCGAGGGTGCGCAGCGGGCCGGCCCCCGTCCGGCGCAGCGCCGCCGCGGCGAGGGCGGTGAGGGCGCTGGAGTCCAGGCCGCCGGAGAGCAGCGAGCAGAGCGGCAGGTCCGAATCGAGCTGGCGGTGGACGATGTCCTCCAGCAGGGCCCGGACGGTGGCGATCGTGGACTCCAGGGAGTCGACGTGCTCGCGCGCCTCCAGCCCCCAGTAGCGGCGCTCCGTGACGCCGCCGCGGCGCACCCGGACCAGGTGCCCGGGACGGACCTCGTGGACGCCCCGGTACGGGGTGGCGCCGGGCGTGCGGGTGAGCGAGAGCAGTTCGCGCAGCCCGTCCAGGTCGACCACCGCGCGGACCGCGGGGTGGGCCAGCACCGCCCCGGCGCCGGAGCCGAACACCACGCCGTCCGGGGTGGGGTGGTAGTGCAGCGGTTTGACGCCCAGCCGGTCGCGGACCAGCAGCAGCTCCTCGTGCCGGGAGTCCCAGATCGCGAAGGCGTACGCGCCGTTGAGCCGCTCGGCCAGGCCCTCGCCCCACTCCAGGTAGCCGAGCAGTACGACCTCGGCGGCGTCCCGGGTGCGGAAGCGGTGACCGGCCGCCTCCAGTTCCGCGCGCAGTTCGCGGTGGTTGTGGACCTCGCCGCCGAAGGCGAGCACGGCCAGTGGGCGGCCGTCGTGTTCGACGGACAGCGGCCGCGCCCCGCCGTCGGCGGCTCCGGCGGCTCCGGGGCGGCGGTGGCCGAGCGCGGCGTGCGGCTCCAGGTGGACGCCGCCGGCCTCCGGGCCGCGGCAGACCTGGGTGGCCGTCATGGCTTCGAGGACGTCCCGCTCGGCGGTGAGGTCGCGGTCGAAGGCGACCCATCCGGTGATCCCGCACATCAGCAAGCCCTCCGGTGTTCGGGTTGGTGTGCTTCGGGCACGTGTGCTTCGGGTTCGTGTGCTTCGGGCACGTGTGGCGGGGGTCACGGTACGGGCGCCCTCGGCTCGGCATCAAGAGCCTGTCCGGAAGGTGACGGCAGGGGGTCCGCGCGGTTACCCGGGCCGAAAGTCGCGAAGCCTGCCCGAATTCGGGCAAGATCTTTGGCTTCGGCGAGCCGGGCGACCTAGAGTTCTCATTCGTGCCGAGCTCACCCCACCCTCACGAAGACCTCCTCGCCCACCTCTCCCGGACCAGCCCGCTCGGGCCCCGGGAGGCGGCGCGGGTCGTGGCGGAGGTGCTGGCGTACTTCTCCGAGACCACCGAGGAGTACGTCCGTCGCCGCCACGGCGAGCTGCAGGCACGCGGCCTCACCAACGAACGCATCTTCGCCCGGCTCGCCGAGGAGCTGCCCGCCCGCCGCGTCGCGGCGCCGGAGCTCTCGGCCCGTCAGCTGCGCCGGATCGTCTACGGCTGAGCCCCGGTTCATTCGCTATTTCTGGAGGAGTCCACGCATGTGCGGAATCGTGGCCTACATCGGCCCCAAGGACGCGACCCCCTTCCTGCTGGAAGGACTGGCCCGGCTGGAGTACCGCGGCTACGACTCGGCCGGCGTCGCCGTCGCCGGGCGCACCGGCGGCATCAAGCTCCGCAAGGTGAAGGGCCGGGTCGCCGACCTCGCCGCCGCCGTGCCGGCCCGCTTCAAGGGCGGCACCGGAATCGGCCACACCCGCTGGGCCACCCACGGCGTGCCCAGCGACGCCAACGCGCACCCGCACCTGGACAACGCCGAGCGGATCGCCGTCGTGCACAACGGCATCATCGAGAACGCCGACGAACTGCGCGCCAAGCTCACCGCCGACGGCGCGGTCTTCCGCTCCGAGACCGACACCGAGGTGCTCTCCCACCTGATCGCCGCGCACACCGCCGAGGGCGTCGAGCTGGAGGACGCCGTCCGCGCCGCGCTCGGCCGGGTCGTCGGCACCTACGGCATCGCGGTGCTCGACGCCGAGCAGCCCGACCGCATCGTGGTCGCCCGCAACGGCAGCCCGATCGTGCTCGGCATCGGCGAGAAGGAGATGTTCGCCGCCTCCGACGTCTCCGCCCTGGTCCGCTACACGCGCCAGGTGGTGCACCTGGAGGACGGCGAGCTCGCCACCGTCCGTGCCGACGGCTTCCGCACCTTCACCGCGGACGCCCGCACCACCCACCGCCAGCCGTCCACCGTCGACTGGGAGATCGACTCCTTCGACACCGGCGGGTACGACCACTACCTGCTCAAGGAGATCCACGAGCAGCCCACCTCCGTCGAGCGCACCCTCAGCGGCCGGCTCGACGAGCGGTTCAGCACCGCCCACCTCGGCGGCCTCAACCTGGACGCCAGGGAGCTGCGCGAGATCCGCCGGGTGAAGATCCTCGGCTGCGGATCCGCCTACTACGCGGGCGAGATGGGCGCCCAGCTGATCGAGGAGCTGGCCCGCATCCCCGCCCACAGCGAGCCCGCCTCGGAGTTCCGCTACCGCAACCCGGTGATCGAGGCCGACACCCTGTACGTCGCGGTCAGCCAGTCCGGCGAGACCTACGACACCCTCGCCGCCGTCCAGGAGATCAAGCGCAAGGGCGGGCGGGTCCTCGGCGTCGTGAACACCGTGGGCAGCGCGATCGCCCGCGAGTGCGACGGCGGCATCTACCTGCACGCCGGTCCCGAGGTCTCCGTGGCCTCCACCAAGGCGTTCACCTCCACCGTGGTCGCCTTCGCGCTGCTCGCCCTGCACTTCGGCCGGATCCACGACCTCTCGCCGGCCGACGGCCGCCGGATCGTGTCCGCCCTCCAGGCGCTGCCCGACCAGATCCGCGAGGTGCTCGACCAGTCCGACGCGATCGCGAAGCTGGCGGCCGAGTACGCCGACTCCGTCGGCATGATGTTCATCGGCCGGGTCCGCGGCTACCCGGTGGCCCGGGAGGGCGCGCAGAAGCTCAAGGAGATCTCCTACGTCCACGCCGAGGCCTACCCGGCGAGCGAGCTCAAGCACGGGCCGCTGGCCCTGATCAGCCCCGAGCTGCCGACCGTGGCCCTCGTCCCGGACGACGAGCTGCTGGACAAGAACCTCACCACCCTCGGCGAGATCAAGGCCCGTTCCGGCCGGGTCATCGCGGTCGCCCACCGCCGGCCCGAGGACAAGCTGGCCGACCACTGCATCCTGGTCCCCAAGAGCGAGCCCGAGCTGGACCCGCTGCTCCTCAACATCCCGCTCCAGCTGCTCGCCTACCACGCGGCGGTCGCCCTCGGCCGGGACGTGGACAAGCCGCGCAACCTGGCGAAGAGCGTGACGGTGGAGTAGCCGTCAGCCGTCGGATCCCCGGGCCCCGGTCGCTGTGCGGACGACCGGGGCCCGGTCCGCGCGCGCCGTCCGGAGGTGCTGCCAGACCAGGGCGGCCAGGGTCAGCACGGCGGCGGCGTGCAGCAGCCACCAGCCGGCCCCGAAGGTCAGCGTGAGGTTCGCCTGCAGCGTGGGCGGCAGCCGGCGGGCGAGGTCGTCGGGGCTCACGGTGAAGTCCACGCCGATGAGAGCGCAGGGCAGCGGCAGGGCGCAGACGTACCCGAGGCGCCTGAGGGCCGGGTACGGGCGGTGCGGCAGGGCGGCCGCGCAGACCAGGGTGAGCAGGGCGGGCACCAGCCACACCCAGGACAGGAAGCCGATGGCCCGCTCCGTGTCGGCGATCCCGAGCGCGGAGTACAGCGGGAAGCCCGATCCGGACGCGTGATTGATGGCGGCGACCGTCTGCGGGGTCACGTTCCCACCGGCCTCGAGGCTGACGGTGCCGCCGGTCAGCAGGAGCGAGACGCCGTACACGGCGAGCAGCCCGGCCGGCACCAGGACGGACGCGAGCAGGCGCCCCCGGCGGCTGGTCGGTGCGGGCAGGCCCGGTTCTCCCAGCCCGCCCGGGAGGGTCGGCGGGGCGACCAGTGGTGCGACCGGCTGGGTGACCGCTTGGGAGACCGCTGGGGAGACCGGTTGGGTGGCGAGCGCGGTCGGCGGGTGCGCGGGCCGGGCCGGCGGCAGCGGCTGGTGCGGTAGTGGTGGCCGGTGCTCGGCGAGCAGGGCGGTCGCCTGCGCGCCGCTGAGGCGGGCGTTCGGGTCCTTCGCCAGCAGGCCGTCGATCAGCGGGGCCAGCGGGCCGGCCAGGGCCATCGGCGGCGGCTGTTCGAACAGCACGGCGGTGAGCGTCGCCACCGGGGTGTCCCGGCGGAACGGCGGCCGGCCCTCGACGGCCTGGTAGAGCGTGGCACCGAGCGAGAACAGGTCGCCCGCCGGGGCCGCGGGGCTGCCGTGGGCGCGCTCGGGCGCGAGGTAGTCGACCGAGCCGATGAAGGCGCCCGAGGCGGTGAGGGCGGTCTGGTCCTGCTGCACGGCGATCCCGAAGTCGGCGAGCAGCACGCCGCCGTCGTCGGCCAGCATGATGTTCGCCGGCTTCACGTCGCGGTGCACGATCCCCGCCTGGTGCGCGGCGCCGAGCGCGGCGAGCACGGCCTCGGCGACCGTCACCGCTTCGGCGGTCGGGAGCGGGCCCTCCCGGGCGATCCGCTCCTCCAGGGAACGGCCGACGACCAGTTGCATCACCGTCCACGGCACGCCGCCGTCGATCACCACGTCGTGGACGCCGACGACGTTCGGGTGGTCGCGCAGCCGGGCCGCGTGCCGGGCCTCCCGCTGGGCGCGCAGCAGCCGCTCGGAGTGCTCCTCGGGCGAGGCGGCGGGCGGCAGTTGGACCTCCTTGACGGCCACGTCCACGCCGAGCACCTCGTCGTGGGCCTGCCAGACGCTGCCGAAACCGCCCGCCCCGAGCCGCCGCGCCAGCCGGTACCGGCCGCCGACCAGCCGCCCCGCCGAGGTCACGGCCGCAACGCCGTCCCCGCTGTCCGCCACCGTCGGTTCCCCCGTTCCCCGGCCTGTACGTCCGCCACAGTCTGGCAGAGCCGGTACGGCCGACGGAGGGGGAGGGTGGGCGAGGGTGGCGCGGAGGCGATGCGGTGGCGGTGCGGTTTTGAGATGCCGACGGGTTGTCATGACTGAAACACCGTCAGGCTGGGCATAACGACGTGGACCCACCGAAGGGCCCGGCTGACGCTCCCCCACGAGCGCAACCGGGCCCCGGGCCGGCGATCGGGCCTGGGCGTGACTCCCCCCACGGAGTGGCGACCAGGCCCGCAGCGTGTTCAACCAGCGATACGCAGAGTACATGTCATATCCACGTAGCGCTACCGAGTTCCGTGCTTCCGTTCCGGGCCCCGGGCGGCCCCTGTCCCGGGCCTCGGGCAGGGCCCCCGGGCAGGGCCCAGGGGCAGGGGTCAGGGGCAGGGGTCAGCCCGACCGGCCGGCCCGGGCGTAGGCGGCCAGGACCGAGAGGTAGCGCCGTCTGACGTCGTCGCGGTCGGCGGCCTCCGGGACGGACTCCAGGTTCAGGCGTTCGATCATCTCCGCCTGTTCGAGCAGGACCCGGCGCTGCTGTTCGGTCCGGGTCTCCGCCATGATCTCGGCCAGCGCGTCCAGCTGGCGGATCAGCACGGCGGGCATGCCGTGGGCGGCCTGGCGGATCTTCTCGAACGACCGCTGGACCAGTCGCTCGTAGCCCACCGGGACGGTCATCACCCGGATGTACCCGGCCTCGTCGCGGTGGACGGGGTTCGGGTCCCAGCGGGCGGCGATCCGGCACAGGCCCTCGCCCAGCCAGTCGATGCAGGTCAGGGCGGTGAAGGTGTCGTTGACCGCGGTGGACAGGGCCCGGATGGCGATCTCCACCAACTGGTCGACGGCGAAGGCGATGTCCTGGGCGAGGGTGCGGGTCGAACCGACGACATGGGCGCGGGCGAAGCTGCGGGCCACCTCGGGCGCGGCCGCGGGCGGCCAGACGGTGGCCAGCTGGTGGCCCTGGACGAGGAAGTGCCCCGGCCGGTGGTCCAGCCGGATGACGGCGTCGAGCTCCGTGGCCATCCGGACCAGCGTGCGGTGCCGGACGAACTGGAGGTAGCCGCTGGCGGGGGCCGGGACCGTCGCCCCCGAGGTGTCCAGCCGGACGTTCAGCTCCGCGGCCGTCGGTCCCGCGCCGCCCCCGGTCGGCCGGTCCGACCTGCCCGCGCCCGCCTCGATCGCCTCCGACAGCTCCGCCGCGATGCTCGCGATCACCCGGGGCAGCTGGATGGAGGTGGCGATGTGGTGGATGAAGTAGATCAGTACGGCGAGGTCGAGCATGACCAGGACCATGCACGCGGTGATCGACAGGTGGGGGACGAAGTCACCCCTCGGGCCCGGTCCGATGACGACCAGCGAGAGGATCGCGAAGACGAACGTCCCGACGAAGGTGCCCAGGGTCATCTGGGTGGTCCGGTCCCGGATGAAGGTGCGCAGCATGCGCGGCCCGAACTGGGTGGAGGCCAGGGTGAGCGTCACGATCATGATCGAGAACACCACGCCGACCACGGTGATCAGCGCCGCCGCGATCGCCGCCAGGATCTGCCGCGCCGAGTCCGCCGTCCCGCTGATCACCCAGGACGGCAGGCCCAGCGTCCCGTCGTAGGCGCCCCGGTCCAGCGCGACCGTGACCGCGAACAGGGCCGCGGCGAACCCGACCTCCAGCACCGGGACGACCCACAGGTTGGTCCGCAGCGCCTCGCGCCGCCACTGTGCCTCCAGGTGGACACCGCGGATCACCTCGCCCACCTCCGTACGCCCGTCCCGCCAGCACACCCCCCTCGGTCACCCACCCTAGGTTCCCGGCGGCCTCCCGGCTCGGCGCCCGCTCGGCGGTGCCGGCCTGCTCGGCCCTGGCCGCTCGACCCCCGTTCGCTTGACCTTGACACTGTGACAAGCCCTTTACTGGCGTCCAGGAGGTGGTCCTGATGACGACGACATCGACCGAGGACGCGAACACCGTGCGAGTGCTGCGGGGGCTGGCGCACGACGACCCGTCGGTACGGCTGCGGGCCGCGCTGGCCGTCGGTACGAACCCCGACCCGGAGTACGTCGACGGGCTGGTCGAGCGGTGCGCCGTCGAGCCCGACTTCCCGGTGCGGGAGATGCTCACCTGGGCGCTCACCCGCCACCCCGCGGCGGTGACCGTCCCGCCGCTGCTCGAGGAGGTCCGCTCGGAGCGCGCCCAGGCGCGGAGCCAGGCGCTGCACACCCTGTCCAAGATCGGGGACCCCCGGGCGTGGCCGGCCGTCACCCCGGCGCTGCTGTCCGACCCCGACGAGGAGGTGGCCCGCAGCGCCTGGCGGGCCGCGGTCGTGCTGGCGCCCGAGGATGAGCGGCCCGCCCTGGCCGTAGGGTTGGCGACGCAGTTCGGGCGCGGCGGCCGGGAGGCGCAGCTGAGCCTCAGCCGGGCGCTGGTCGCGCTCGGGGAGGCGGCGGCGCCGGTCCTGACGGCCGCGACGGCGGATCCCGATCCCCGGGTGCGCGCCCACGCGCTCGCCACGGAGGCGCTGCGCCGCGACCCGGACGCCGGCTTCGGGTCGGCGATCGAGGAGGCGAAGCGGATCGCCGTCCTCGGGACCGACCGGGAGGGGTAGCAGGGCATGTCGATCGGTGGTGGACGGTGTTGATCGGTGAGGTCGCCCGGCGGTCCGGGGTCAGTGCCCGGATGCTCAGGCACTACGAGTCGCTGGGCCTGGTACGGCCGTCGGGCCGCACCGGCTCCGGCTACCGGGAGTACTCCGACGCGGACATCCGGCGGATCTTCCACATCGAGAGCCTGCGCTCCCTCGGTCTGTCGCTGCACGACGTCGGGCGGGCGCTGGACGACCCGGGCTTCACGCCCTCGGGGTTGGTCGACGACCTCGTCGCCCGCACGCTGGAGCGGATCGCGGCGGAGACCGAACTGCTGACGCGGCTGCGCCGGATCGGTGCGGCCGAGCCCGCCGGCTGGGAGGACGTCCTGCGGACCGTCGCGCTGCTCCACGGGCTGGAGTCGAAGAGCGCGGGGGCGCGCCAGCGCGCGGCCCTGGCCGCGGCCGAGGACGCCCCCGTCCCCTTGGAGGCGCTGGCCGAGGCGGTGCTGGCCGAGTCGGACCCGAACGCCGCCGGGGCCCTGCGGTGGGCGTTGGCGCAGGCCGGTGAGGCGGCGGTGGCCGTGCTGGCGCCGGGCCTCGGCTCGCCCTCGGCCGAGGTGCGGGAACGCGCCGTCCGGTCCGTCGCCGAGATCCCGGCCGACGCGGCGACCGCGCTGCTGCGGGACGCCCTGGCCGGCCCCGATCCGGTGGTCCGCCGGTACGCGGCCCTGGCGCTCGGGGCCAGGCGGGTGGCCGACGCCGTCCCGACGCTCATCGACATGATCGTCGAGGAGCGCCACGACGCCGACGCGGCGGATGCGCTGGCCGAGCTGGCCAACGGCGCCGCCGACGCCGGTGACCCCGCCCTGGCGGACCGGATCGCCGGGCGGCTCGTCGAGCGCCTGGCCCGGGACGGGGTCGACCAGCCCGCCCGGCGGCGGCTGACCCAGGCGCTCGCGGACATCCCGGGGAGCACGGCGGCGGGCGCGCTCGCCGGGCTGGCGCGGGACGGCGACCGGGTGGTCGCGCTCACGGCGGCGTACGTGCTCACGCTGCGCGGCGCGCGGTAGCGGACTGCCGCGCGCCGCGCAGCCGAATAGCCGCGCGGCCGAGCGGTGGCGGTGGGCCGGTCAGCCGGCGCTGCTGATCCGCAGGACGCCGGTGGTGGTGCCCTGGTAGACCACGCCGCCGGGGGCGATGGAGCCGACCATCTGGAGGGTGTCGAAGAGGAAGCCCGCGCCGAGGTAGTGGGTGCGGGTGACGCTGCCGGTGCGGGGGTCGATCTCGGCGTAGTAGTACGGATCGAGGATCGAGGTGGCGTCGGTGCCCGGGATGACCGGCCGGCGCAGCACGGTATGGATCAGGCCGTCACCGGTGGACAGCCTCGGCACGGCGGCGGAGCGCACCGAGGTGTCCCAGACGAGGTCGCAGCCGGACCCGTCGGCGCGGACGTCGACCCGGCTGAGGCCGCCGGAGAAGCGGCCGGACGCGGGCACGCTGGACCCGGCGTCGGCGGGCAGCCTGGGGTACGGGTAGCCGTAGGTGCTCGCGACGAAGACGGCGTTCCCGGCGCCGATCGGGGAGTTCTCGCTGCCGCTGCCGCCCGCCCTGAGGACCGGGACGGAGCAGACCTCGGAGCCGTCGGCGGTGCGCTGGACCAGCAGGTGCACGGTCGGCGCGGCGTTGTCGACGACGGTGACGTACTCGGTGCCGGTGCGCGGGCCGAAGAAGGTCGGCGTGGAGCCGGTGCCCCAGCTGAGCTGTCCGGGCTTGCGGCCCGGTCCGCGGTCGTACGTCCGGCGCCAGGCGATGCGCGGAGTGCCGTCGGCCTCGGCGGTCAGCAGGTAGGTGGCGTGGGTGGTGGCCACCAGGGTGCCGGCCGGGGCGGTGGAGATGGAGTTGGCGACCTTCTCCCCGGCCGGGAGGGCGAGGGCGCGGACGGTGCCGGTGCGGTCGTCGGCGGTGCCCACCACCCCGCCGCCGGTGGCGAACCAGACCCGGCCCTGCCAGTCCGGGGACAGGCCGGTCACGGTGTCGCCCTCGGGCACGGCGCCGGCCAGTGACTGCCGGCTGTCGACGGTCAGCGCCCAGGCGCCGGTGGCGGTGCGGTGGTGGCCGATCCGCAGCAGGTCGCGGTTGCCGTCCACCACGACCAGGCGGTCGTCCTGGTCCAGGTAGGCGTACACGCCGCCGAGCAATGAGCCCTTGGCGATGGGGAGTTCGGCGACGGAACCGCCGTCGGCCGGGTCGAGCAGGTGGACCGTCGGGACGAGGCCGAAGATCGTGGTGCAGAGCGCGACCGGGCGTCCGTCCGAGCCGACCAGCACCGTCGGGCAGGCGGACTGGAGGGCCACCCGCTCCGAGTCGAGCGGGCCGGGCCCCGGGCCGGGCAGCGGGGTGGCGTCGGAGGAGCCGGTGTCGCCGTGCATGGTGGCGGTGCCGTCGGGCCCCGCGTACGGGTTGTGCGGCGGGAGCGGACCGAACGGGCCGGCGGCGGACGGGCCGGTGGCGGACGGGACGGTGGAGGACGGGCCGTCGCCGGACGGGACGGTGGCGGCGGACGGGCCGGCGGCGTGGGCCGGGACGGCGAGGGCCAGCAGGGCGGCGGTCACGAGTGCGGGCAGCGCGAGGCGCATGGGAGTCCCCATCGGGAGGAGGAGTGGGCGGCGTGGTGGTGCACGTGATCGCCCGGATGGGGTTCCCGACGGCGCCGGGGGCGCCGGGCTGATCACCGCGTCAGAGCGCGCGGTGACAGATCGCCGAGCACGCGTGCCCGAGGTCGACGTCGAGTCGACGGCTCAGGTGCGTGTGGCGGTTCATGCGGCCAGCATGGACCACTGACGCTTTGTCGTACAAGCACCCGTCCGGCCCGTGGACCCCGCCGGGGTGGCGGGGTCGGGGCGGTGTGGACGTGCTGCTGGTCAGAACACCGAGCAGCCGGAGAGGGTGGTGAGGGTGTCCAGGGCGGTCACGGCGGCGACCGAGTTGCCGGCCTGGTCGAGGCGGGGGCCCCAGGCGCAGACGGCCGCGCGGCCGGGGAGTATGGCGAGGACGCCGCCGCCGACGCCGCTCTTGCCGGGCAGGCCGACGCGGAAGGCGAACTCGCCGGCGGCGTCGTAGGTGCCGCAGGTGAGCAGGACGGCGTTGAGGCGCTTGGCCTCGCCACGGCTCATCAGCCGAGTGCCGTCGGTGCGCACGCCGTAGCGGGCGAGGAAGGCGCCCGCGAGCACCAGGTCACGGCAGCTCGCGGCGATGGCGCAGTGCGCGTAGTAGTGGTCCAGCACGGTGTCGACCGGGTTCCGCAGGTTGCCGTGGCTGGCGATGAAGTGGGCGAGCGCGGCGTTGCGGTGGCCGTGCTCGGCCTCGGAGACGGCGACCACCGGGTCGGTGTCCAGCAGCCGGTTGCCGGACTCGCGGCGCAGGAACTGCCGTACGGCGCCGGAGGCGTCGCCGGTCAGGGACTGCAGGCGGTCCGTGACCACCAGAGCGCCCGCGTTGATGAACGGATTGCGCGGGATGCCGTGCTCGGTCTCCAGCTGGACCAGCGAGTTGAAGGGGTTGCCGGAGGGCTCCCGGCCGACGCCCCGCCAGAGGTCCTCGCCGCCGTCGGCGCTGTAGGCGAGGGCGAGCGCGAGCGAGAACAGCTTGGAGACGCTCTGGATCGAGAACGGCTGCTCCCAGTCGCCGACGCCGTGCAGCTCGCCGTCGACGGTGGCCACGGCCATGCCGAAGGCCTCCGGGTCGGCCTCGGCGAGGGCCGGGATGTAGTCGGCGATGTGGCCCCGGCCCGTGGTCGCCCGGGCGGCCGCCTCGGCGGCGGCCAGCAGGACCGGGTAGTCCAGGTTCTCCACATCGAACAAGGTTCTTCACTCCACGCACGGACGGGTACGGACACGATCCGGCCGGGGGCGCCGTGCGGCGACCCCCGGTCCGACCTGTGATTATCCGTGCTCGGGGGAGTGCTGTGCGCCAGGCGGGGGTGCCGGTGCGTGGCGTACCGGGGTGCTGGCTGCGGTGCGTCGGTCGCGGGCTACGGCGCGTCGGTCGGGGCCTGGACCGGCGGGCCGGTCAGCAGGGTGCCGGAGTCCGTGTAGGGCCAGCCGTTCGGGACGCAGCCGTGCAGGCCCTTGATCTGCTGCATCATCACCGGCGCCGGGGCGCCCGGGCCCGGGCAGTCGACGTGGCCGTTGCCGAGGATGTGCCCGACCTCGTGGTTGATCGCCAGCGCGTGGTACAGCTCCGGTTGGTTCCGGTAGAAATCGGACAGTTCGGTCCAGCGCCTGAGGTTGATCACCACCTGGTGCTGGACGCCGCAGTTGACCCAGCCGCCGGTGTCCAGCCCGTACTGGCCGCAGATCCGGTCGGTGGAGCCCGGGGTCGCCAGGTAGACGGTGAAGTCCACCGGGTCGGCGGCCATCCGCTGGAAGGACGCGGTGTTCCCGGCCGCCCAGCCGCGCCGGGTGTTGCCGAGGACGGCGTCCACCTCGTCGGCGAACTGCGCCGGGCTCTCCGCGATCCCGTCCTCCACCCGCACCTTGTAGCGGTACAGGTGCTCCCCGGTGCCGAAGCGGGCGGAGCCGCCGGGGGCGGTGGTGAAGGCCAGCGGTGCGGGCTCGCTGCGCCAGGGCTGCCACCACAGCAGGCCGGCGGTCACCGCCGCGACCAGCGCCACGGCGAGTACGGCGTGCCAGGGGCGCCGGTGCTGCCAGCGGCGCCAGTGCCGCCAGCGGCGCGGGCGGGCGGCAGCCGCCGTCATCGGCCGCCGCCCGCCGCCGTACGGCCGTGCGGTCGGCGTATTCGGTGGGGCGGGGGCGCGGTGGTGTCGGCCATGGCGGTGGTGCAACTCCTGGGCGGACTCAAAACGGGGTACATCAGGAGGAACGGTCAGGCTGCGGCGGCGGGTCCAGTCCGTCGGTCTGTCCGTCGGTCTGTCCGTCGTTGGGGGCGGGGCCGGAAGCGGCGGAACGGCCAGGGCGTCACGGAACTCCCGGGCGAGGGAGAGGAATTCCTCCGGTGACCGTGCCGCGTGGTGCAGGTCGATCAGCGGCTCCGCGCCCAACTCCCGTACGGCGGCGGCCAGGTAGTCGGCGATCTGGCCGACCGTGCCGCGCTGGGGGGCGTCCCCCGCGGGCGCCGGGTCGGCGGTCACCACCGGGTTGACCCGCAGCACCAGGCGCAGCGCCGCCGGATCGCGGCCGGCGGCCCGGGCGGAGTCCCGGACGCGCTCCCAGAGCGGGCGCAGGGCGGGCAGCGGCAGGCCGACGCCCAGCCAGCCGTCGGCGCGCCGCCCGACCCGCTCCAGCGCGGCCGGGCTCACCCCGCCCAACAGGACCGGCGGGCGCGGCCGTTGGGCCGGGCGGGCCAGGACGGTCGACGGCGGGACGGTCCAGAGCTCACCGGTGTGCCGGACGTCGGTACCCCCGGTCCAGAACGCCTCCAGCACGTCCAGGGTCTCCTCCAGCCGGGCCGCCCGGCCCCGCCACGGGACGCCGACCGCCTGGTACTCGTCCTCGGACCAGCCGAGCCCGAAGCCGACGTCGAGGCGGCCGGCGCTGACCAGGTCGATCGTCGTCAGGGTGCGGGCGAGCAGGGCCGGGGGGTACCAGGGCGCGTTGAGCGTGCTGGTGCCCAGCCGGGCCCGACTGGTCGCGCCGGCGGCGGCGGTCAGCAGGGTGAGCGGGTCGAGGAAGGTCCGGTGGCTCTCCGGGACGGCGCCGCTGCCGCCGGGGTACGGGGTCCGCGGGGCGTTGGCGACCAGGAGCCGGTCGGCCGTCCAGAGCCGGTCGTAGCCGAGCGCCTCGGCCGCGGCGGCGATCCGGACGGTCAGGGCGGCGTCGGCGAAGCGGCCGTACTGGGGGAGGGCGAGTCCGAGGGGCATGGGGTCCTTACGCCTTCCGTGCGGGGGCCGGAGCACCCAGTGTCGGCCGACGGGCGCCCGGAGCGCCAGGCGTCGGGGCTCCTGTCGGGGCTCCCGTCGGGCGGACGCCGCCGCCGGTTCCCGGAACCACTCGAAGGTGCCACCTGTGCGGCGTGTTCCTGGGGATCGCCGTCGGAATCGGCTGTTGTGGTGCGGGTCGATCACGACGACCCGATCACGACGACCCGCACCACGGTCCGCATCATGATCCGCGGTGCGGCCCGCGCTGCAACCCGCACCACGACCCGTAACCGGAGGCACCGTCATGTCCATCACCACCGTCCTCACCGTCGACGGCATGAGCTGCGGCCACTGCGAGAGGACCGTCAGCGCCGGGCTCGCCGCCATCCCCGGGGTCACCGAGGTCGTCGCGGACGCGCTCAGCGGACGGGTCACCGTGGCCTCCGCCCAGCCGCTGGAGACCACTGCGGTGCGCAGTGCGGTCGACGCGGCCGGTTTCACCCTCGTCGACGAGGTCTGACCCCGGACGGGGGTCTGACCCCGGACGGGCCGGGGGCCCGCCGCCCCGGGGCCCGCCGCCCCGGGGCCCGTCGCCCGGGACGGCGGGCCCCACCCGGCTCAGCCCATGCTCTTCGCGCCGTCCAGGGACTCGCGGATGATGTCGGCGTGGCCCGCGTGCTGGGCGGTCTCGGCGATGACGTGCAGCAGCACCCGGCGGGCCGACCACTCGGCGTCCGCCTCGAACCAGGGCGCCTTCGGCAGCGGCTGGGTCGCGTCGAGGTCCGGCAGGGTGGCCACCAGCTCGTCCGTCCGGCGGGCCACCTCGGCGTACGCGGCGAGCACCCCGGCCAGCGTCTCGCCCGGCAGCAGCCGGAACTCGTCGGCGCGGCGGGCGAAGTCGGCCTCGGTCATGGCGGAGAAGTCGGGCATCGCGGACGGGCCCTGCACGATGAACTCCGCCCACAGCCGCTCCACCGTGCTCACGTGCTTGACCAGGCCGCCCAGGCACAGCTCGCTCGCACAGGTCCGCAGGCCGGCCTGCTCGTCGGTGAGGCCGCGGGTGGTGAAGCGCAGGAAGTGCCGCTGCTTCTCCAGCGCGATCAGGAGGTCGGCGCGCTCGCCGGTGACGGGGGCGGGGGTGGTGGGGGTGGTGGTGCTGGGGGTGGTGGTCGCGGTCATGGCTCTGGCCTTCCGTTCGGGTCCTGATCGGTGCCTGCTCGGTGGTGGTCCGGGGCTCGTTCCCCCCTGACGAGAACCACATTACGGAGCATTGCGGCCAGTTCCTGTCCTGAATAGCGGCCAGAATCGGGACCATGGCGAACACCAGCACCCGGACCCTGCGACTGCTCTCCCTGCTCCAGACCCACCGGTACTGGCCGGGCGAGGAACTCGCCGACCGGCTCGGCGTCTCCGTCCGCACCCTGCGCCGTGACATCGACCGGCTGCGCGAGCTCGGCTACCCCGTCGAGGCCCAGCGCGGCGTCGACGGCGGCTACCAGCTGGCCGCCGGCGCGGCCCTGCCCCCGCTGGTCATCGACGACGAGGAGGCGGTCGCCCTCGCGGTCGGGCTCCAGGCGGCCGCCGACAGCCCGGTGGAGGGGGTCGCCGAGGCCTCCGTCCGGGTCCTGGCCAAGGTCGTGCACGTGATGCCGGGCCGGCTGCGCCGCCGGGTCGAGGCGCTGCGCGCCGTCACCGTCCCGGTCGACTGGGGCACCGCCCCCGCCTCCCGCGTCGACCCGGACGCCCTCACCGCCGTCGCCCTGGCCTGCCGGGACGACGAACGGCTCCGCTTCTCGTACACCACCGCCTCCGCGCGGCGCACCGAGCGGCACGTCGAACCGCACCGGCTGGTCTGCCTCGACCGGCGCTGGTACCTGGTCGCCTACGACCTCGACCGCGGCGACTGGCGGACCTTCCGCCTGGACCGCCTCACCGCCGCCGAGGCCACCGGCGCCCGCTTCGCGCCCCGCACCCTCCCGGCCGCCGACGCCGCCGAGTTCGTCCGCGCGGGCCTCAGCGCCATGCCCCGCCCCAACCGGGTCGAGGCCCTGGTGGAGGCCCCCGCCGAGCACGTCCGCGCCCTCGTCGGCCGCTGGGGCGACGTCGAGGCGGTGGACGCCACCCGCTGCCGCCTGCGGATGACCGCCGACTCGCTGGACTGGCCTGCCATGGCCCTGGGCTCCCTGGGTGCCGAGTTCCGGATCGTCCACCCGCCGGAGCTGCGGGCACTGATCGCGGAGTGGTCCACCCGCTTCGGCCGCGCGGCGGAAGCCGGCGCGGAGGCGTAGGAAGTCGGCCCGGCCGACTTCTGGTGCGGGGAGTCGTCCGCGCCGCGCCAGCTGTGAGTGGTTCTGGAGCGCCGGGGGCTGGGGCGCCCGTTGAGCCGGGCGAGGCTGGGGGCTGGGCGGTGTAGGAAGTCGGCCCGGTCGACTTCTGGTGCGGGGTGGGGTTGTCGGCGTGGTGGTCCATGCTGCCGGGCATGAACGAGGACATTTCTGGCGGCTCATCGACGAGTGCCGATTGGCCGGGCCCAACTCGGACCCCGATGCGGAACGGCTCGCCGTCGCTCTGGCGGCGCGGCTGACAGCGGCCGGGCTGCCCGCTGTCATCGGGTTCGCCGAACAGCTGGCCGCCGCCCTGTTCCAGCTCGACCGCTGGGAGTACGGCGCCGACCTGTCGGGTGACGCGTTCCTGTACACCCGCGCGGCCGTCGTCGCAGCGGGCCGGGCCGAGTACGGGGCCGTGCTCGGCGATCCGACCCAGTTCCGCCCGTACGCCCGCGACCTGGTCTGGGCCGAAGCCCTGCTGTACGTCCCGGACCGGGCCTACCGGCGCCTCACCGGGCGCGAGTGGGAGCACTCCACTCGCCACAGCTATGAGTCGTTCTCGAATGCCGAAGGCTGGGCCGACCGTTGAGCTGGGGGGCGTGGGAAGTCGGCCCGGTCGACTTCTGGTGCGGGGGTGTTGCTGTGGCGGCTCGGCGGTGGGTGGTCGTGGTGGGCCCGGCTTGGGTGGGCTGGTGGTGGGGGAAGTGGAGGGCGCCGTAGGGGGTGGGGCCGGAACGGGCGGGCTTCGTAGGGGCGTTACGTTGGGAAGAGGAAGGGCGGGGGTGGGTGTGGCACTGGTCAGGGTGTGGCGGATCAAGCGGCTGTTCCGGCAGGCGGACCGCAGGTACCGGGGGGCGGCCCTGAGGCTGGAGGGGGTGTCCCAACTCCTCGCCCTGCCGGGGCGGCGTCGGGTTCGCAGGCTGCGGCTCGCGCGTGCGCAGTGGCTGCGGGCGGTGGAGGAGGATCCGGACAAGGCGCTGAAGGCGCTCGCCGACGCCGTGGTGAACGGACTGGACGTGGCGACCGGCGAGTTCGTCGACGGGGCGCTGGCCCGGTGGATCCGGTCCGGTCGGTGGGGCCGCCTGGAGCAGGACACCTACGAGCGGTTGCGGGAGGCCCTGGCCACGACCGGCCGGTCCCTGGCCGTGCGGCTGACCGACCTGTACCGGGGGGAGCCGGGGCTGCGGGAGCACCGCAAAGCCCGGGAGGTGCGCGACATGCTGATGGAGTACCACCCGGAGCACCCGCCGATGGAGCTGCTGATGGCGGTGGGCCCGCTGGGTTCGGAGGCGGACTGGTGGTGCGACCTCGGCTACCGGGCGATCCAGGACGGCGACCTGGAGCTGGCCGACCGGCACTTCACCCGGGCGCACGACCTCGGCTGTCAGCACGTGCGGAAGTGGGTGGTGTACCTCACTCTGCTGCGGGTGGCGGAGGTCGGCGACCGGGTGCAGGTGCACGATGCCCTCAGGACGGCCCGTGAGCTGCATCCCGCCCTCGACCACGAGCAGTTGTTCTACCTCGACTGCCGGGGCGTCCTCGCCGGTGTGGAGCCGGACGTGGAGGCGATGGTGCGGTTGCGGGTGGACCGGCCGGACCTGCGCCAGCTGTGGCTGGCCCAGCACTTCCTCCGGGTCGGGAACCCCGTCCTGGCCCGTGCCAGGCTGCGGTCGTGCGTGCGGAAGGCCAAGAAGCTGACCCAGGACCGGTACGGGTACCTGGACAGGCACGACGACGATCCCGATCCGTCCGACGTCCTACGGATGGCCAAGGCCCAACTGGCCCGGCAGGACGGGCGTGTGCAGGACGGGCGTGAGTCGGCGGGCCCGGACGCGCGCCTGCTGCCGTCGGTGGAGCGGTTCGACCCGGGCTATCTGCACGAGGCGCTGCCGAGCCCGTAGCAGCGAGCGGATCCGGCGGTTCCTCGGTCGTGCCTGAGGCTGGATATTCGCTTGGCCGACGGCCGCGGGCCGGGCGATCATGGCGGGATGTCCGATCTGCTCGAGCGGGTAGCCGCCTTCCACGTCGCCTTCGCCCGCCGCCAGGCGGCCGAGGTCGTCGAACTGCCCGAGTTCCCCGGGGTCTTCGCCGTGCGGAACCCGGAGTTCGTGCTCTCCCACGAGCACAACCACCTGATCGTCACCGGACCGGGCACCGACCCGGCGGCCCTGCCGGGGCTGGCGGTGCGCTGGCTCGGGCAGCGCTCGCAGTACGCGATCACCGTGCTGGACGAGGCGTGGGGCGAGCGGGCCGCGCCGGTGCTGGCCGGGGCCGGGTACGAGCGCAGTGCCGTGGTGGTCATGGCCAGGGACACGGCGGGTTGCACGCTACCCGAACCGGCTGCTCTGCCGACGGAGTTCGCCGACATCCGGGAGGCCGTCCTGCGGCAGCAGCGGGAGTGGTACGAGGGCGCGGAACTGCTCCGGCAGCTCGCCGACCGTCGGCCGACCAGGCGGCGCGGTGCTGAGCAGGTGCACTTCCTGGCCGCCCGGGCGGCGGACGGCGAGGTCGCCGCCTGGGTCGACCTCTACCTCGAACCGGCCCTCGGGCTGGCCCAGTTGGAGGACCTGGTCACCGCGACCCCGTACCGCGGGGCCGGTCACGGTGACACCCTGCTGGCCAGCGGCCTGGCCCTGGCGGCGGCGGCCGGGATCCCGCAGCTGTTCCTGCTCGCGGACGCGGTCGACTGGCCGCGCACGTGGTACGCGCGCCGGGGCTTCGTCGAGATCGGCCGCAGCCTGTCCTTCCAGACGCGCTGACGGCCCGCCGACCGCCCCTTTGACGGCCCTTTGACGGCCCTTTGGCGGCCCGGGCGTTGGCAGTCGTACGGGTGCGCCAGGATGGGGGCATGAACACGGAACGGGCCCTGCCCCGTGACCTGATGGCCGTCGACACCCCGGCGCTGGTGCGACTGGAGGAGCGGGCCGCCGGCCTCGGCCTCTCCCAGCGGCTGGACCCGGCGTGGCTGACGGCGCACGCGGCGCCCGAGGGGCGGCACTACCTGCGGGCGGTGCTGTGGCACGGGCTGTCCCACCGCCCGGAGCTGCCGGCCCAGTTGCGCTGCGAACTGGTGCTGGAGCTGCGGACCGGCGAGCAGGTGCTGAGCCTGCTGGACGTCCTGGCCGAGGACTTCGAGCGACTGACGGCGGTGACGTCCCGGGACGAGGGACTGCCGGTGGCCAGGCTCCTGGGCGGTGGCGGGCTGCGGTCGGTCAGGGAGTACGAAGCCGGGGGGTAGTCGGCCGAGGGATAGTCGGCCGGGGAATGCTCGGTCAGGGGGCGCGACGAGGGGCTGCGGGGCTGACCGGCCCTGCCGCCGCCCGCCCGCAGTGGTCGGCGACGGTGTCCGCGAAGGCCCGGGCGAGCGGTCCCAGGGTGAGCCACTCGCGCGCCGCCCAGCCGACGGTGAGGCCCGGGAGGTCGGGCAGCGGCACCAGCCGGAGCCCGGGATGGCCGGGGCCCTGCCACTCGGGGAGCGCCGGGACGACGGCGTGCCCGAGGCCGAGTTCGGCGAGCAGGATCGCGGTGTCCCAGTCGGTGACGCTGGTGTCGAAGACCGGGCGGATGCCCGACTTGCCGAGCCAGTCGTCCAGTTGGGAGCGGGAGACGGAGTTCTGCGGCAGTCCGATGAGCCGGGCGTCCTGGAGGTCGACCGGTTCGATGCGCTCCCGGGCGGCGAGCGGGTCGGCGGCCGCCACGGCGAGCACCCACGGCAGTTCGGCGACGGGACGCTGCTCGATGCCGCGGACGGGCGTGCCCAGGGTGATCCAGGCCAGGTCGACCTGGCCGGCGGTGAGCGCGTCCAGACAGCTGCGGCTGGATACACCGGTCTGGAACTCCAGGCTGACCTGCGGGAACCGTTCGCGGAAGTCGACCACGGCGGCGGACATGAAGTGCCGGATGCTGGTGGCGCCGGTGGTGATCCGCACCGATCCGCCCTCGCCGCGGGCGAGTTCGGCGATGGTGCGCAGCGCGTGGTCGATGCCGCCCAGCCCGTTGGCCACGGCGGTCTGCAGCTGGCGTCCGGCCTGGGTGGGCACCACGCCGCGCGGGTGGCGCTCGATCAGGGCGAGGCCCAGTTCGCGCTCCAGCCGCTTCACGTGCTGGCTGACGGCGGACTGGCTGCACGCCAGGTCGCGGGCGACAGCGCTGAGCGAGCCGGCCCGGCAGACGGCGGCGAAGACGCGGAGGTCGTCGAGGGTCACGAACGCCCAGGGTACTGCCGGATCCGGGACGGTAGGAGAAGGGGTCCGACCCAAGCCTGACCTTGGAAGTTCCCCAGGAAATCGGCGGATTGACTTGGAAGTCCGGCAGCCTCGATCATCGATGGCAGGGCCCGCAGGAGGGCGGCAACCCGCCCGCTGCCTTCGCGGCGCTCCGGACGCGTAGAGGCGGGGGCGGGGCGGGTGCCGACCCGTTTGAATCAGCTGCATGAGCTGCATCCGCGCGTGCCCGCGTGCCCGTGTGCCCGTGTGCCCGTGTGTGCACGGGCAGGTCGGACAGTCGGGCAGTGGAGGGGGGAACGGAATGCGGTACGCCGATGGTCCCGGCGCGGACTGCGAGGTGTTCGTCGGGGCGACGGTGGAGCGGCTCTGGGCGCTGGTGACGGACATCGCACTGCCCGCCCGGCACAGCCCGGAGCTCCAACGGGTCGCCTGGCTGGACGGTGCGGACGGCCCCGCGCCGGGCGCCCGCTTCGAGGGGTACAACCGGCGGGCGGGGATGCCCGATTGGCGGACGGTCTCCGAGGTGGTGGAGGTGGTCGAGCACCGCGCCTTCGTCTGGGCCGTCCTGGACGCGGACGGCCGCTTCGGCGCCCCGGTGACGGACGCGACCGGTGCGTTGGCCCGGTGGCGCTTCGAGCTGCGCCCCGAGGACGGCGGCACTCTGGTGCGGCACTCGGTGGTGCTCGGCCCGGGCCGTAGCGGAGTCACCCGGGCCATCGACGCCCGGCCGGAGGCGGAGGAGAAGATCGTCGCCTTCCGTCTGGGGGAGCTGCGGACCGGGATGACGGCGACGCTGGAGGGCATCAAGTCGATGGCGGAGAGCGGGGGTTGAGGTGCCGGAACCGGCCCGCTCGGAGGTCGACTGTTCCGAGCTCGACTGTTCGGAGCTCGACTGTTCGGAGCTCGACTGTTCGGAGCCGGCCCGTTCCGGGCTCGACTGGCCGGGGCTCGCGGAGCCCGACCGTCCGGTGGACTTCGCCGGGCTGCTCGCGGAGCTCGGGGCGTCGGCGGCACGCCTGTGCGCGGACCTCGCGTCGCTGACCGACCGGCAGGCCCGTGAGCCCTCGCTGCTCCCCGGCTGGAGTCGGGGCCATGTGCTCACCCACCTCGCCCGCAGTGCCGACGCGTACCGCTGGATGCTCGCCCTGGCCCGTACCGGCAGCGCGCCCGGGCCGCGCGCCGACGCCGACGAGCTGGACCGGCGGCTGCGCGAGGGCGCGGGGCGCGCTGCCGGGGCGCTGGTCGACGACCTGCGGGACGGCCTGGACGGGTTGCTGCGGGACGCGGCTCAGTTGCCCGTCGGGCGCCGGGACGTCCTGGTCCCGGCACTGGCGGGCTGGCGGCACCCGGCCTGGTACCTGCTGTGGCGGGCCTGGCGGGAGCTGGAGGTGCACGCGGTCGACCTGGACCTCGGCCGCGGGCCGGCCGACTGGCCCGCGACGTTCGTCCGGGCGGCCCTGGCCGAGACGGCCGCGGCGTCGGCCGTACGGTCGGTGCCGGTGGCCCGGGTGGAGGCCGAGGACCTCGGCCGCAGCTGGGTGATCGGCGGGGCGGGCCCGGTGGTGAGCGGCCCCGGGCACGCGCTGCTCGCCTGGTTCGCCGGGCGCGGCCCGCTGACGGGCCTGCGGGTGGCCGGCGGGCAGTCGGAGCCGCTGGTGCCGCCGGTGCTGCCGGCCTGGCCATTGCCGCCGGTGCCCGGCTGGGGGTGAGTGCTCAGCGGACGGGCGGGCGCGGGCGTACGTAGGCGACGTGGCCGCGCCCGGCACCGGTTCGTCCGGTGCCGGGCGTTCGGCTGTCCCGCTGTCCGATGGCACGGCTCTCCAGCCGCCCGGCTACTCGGCCTTGAGGTGCGCCAGCGTGACGATCAGCCGGTCGGCGATGCCCTCCGGCCACGGGAAGGCGACCGTGGCCGCCTGCTGGTGGGCCAGTCCGTGCAGGCCCAGCCAGAGGGCCACGGTGTCCGCGAACGGGTCGGTGCTGGTGGACGCGCCCGTGGCGACGCACGCCTCCAGGGTCTCGACGAACAGGTGCAGGAGCTCCTGGCCGAGGGCGCCCATGTCGTCCGCCGTCACGGTGGTGTCCTGGAGCGCGGGCACCCAGACGCCGCCGAACATGGTGCGGTAGCGCTCGGGGTGCTCCCGGGAGTACTCCAGGTAGGCGTGGCAGAGGGCGGTGAGCCGCTGCCGGGGGTCGTCGTCGGCCGCGCCGACGGCGGCGCGCAGCCGGGCCTCCATCTGCTCGAAGGCCTGCCGCACCACGGCCAGCATGATGGCCGGCTGGTCGGGGAAGTGCCGGTAGATCGAGGGGGCGGCGATCCCGACCCGGCGGGCGACCGACCGCAGGGTGACGGCGGTCTCGGTGCCGGCCTCGTCGAGCAGTTCGACTGCGGCGGCCACGATGTCCTCGCGCAGGCGGGCGCCTTCCCCGCGACGGTTGCGGGCGCGGACGGGGGCTGTGCTCGGTTCGTTTCCCATGGCGTGAGCTTACAGGTGAAAACTTACGAGCGGCAGCTCTTGTCGGCCGTGAGCTTACGCATGTAACTTTACGGCCGTAGCCACCGCCACCGTCATCACTGAGCCGAACGGAGCACACCGTGAACAACACCGTCGTCACCCACGCCACCGAGGTCGTCCTGCCGGGCGAGGTCGAGCCGAGCGGCCTCCGGCTGCGCACCCGCGACCTCCCGCCGCCGAGCGCCGGCCACGTCCTGCTCCGGATGGACGCCACCGGGGTCTCCTTCGCCGAGCAGCAGATGCGCCGCGGCAAGTACTACGACCAGCCGCCGTTCCCCTTCGTGCCCGGTTACGACGTGGTCGGCACCGTGGTCGCCGCCGGCCCGGGCATCGACCCCGCGATGGTCGGGCGCCGCTTCGCCGCCGTCACCAAGACCGGCGCCTGGGCCAGCCATCTGCTGCTCGACGCCGCCGACCTCGTCCCGGTGCCGGACGGCGTGACGGCCGCCGACGCGGAGACCGTCGTGGTCAACGGCGTGACGGCCTGGCAGATGCTCCACCGGACCGCGAAGGTGCGCCGGGGCGGCACGATCGTCGTACTCGGCGCCAACGGTGGTGTCGGCTCGACCCTGGTCCAACTCGCCCGGCATGCCGGGATCGCGGTGATCGGCACGGCCTCCGCGCGGCACCACGACACCGTTCGCGCCCTGGGTGCGACCCCGGTCGACTACCGCGACCCCGACCTCTACCGGCGCATCCGGGAGCTCGCGCCGGACGGCGTCGACGCGGTGTTCGACCACGTCGGCGGCGCCGGGCTGGAGCAGTCGTGGTCGCTGCTGCGCCGCGGCGGAGTCCTGGTGTCCTACGGCACCGCCGCCACCAAGGACGAGGCCGGCAACTCTCAGCTCCCGGTGTTGAAGCTGTTCGCCCGGCTGGCGCTGTGGAACAGCCTGCCCAACGGCCGGTCCGCGCACTTCTACAACTTCTGGGCGGGCAGGCGCCGCCCGGAGGCCTTCCGGGCCCGGCTGCGCGAGGACCTCACCCAGGTGCTGGCCCTGCTGGACGACGGCACGCTCACCGCGCAGATCGCCGCCGAGTTCCCGCTCGACGAGGCCGCGGCCGCGCTCGCCCTGGCCGAGTCGCGCACCGTCGCGGGCAAGGTCGTCCGCTGACCGGGCTCGGCTCTGCACCGGCCCGGCCCGGCCCGGCCAGGCCCGGCCAGGCCCGCCGTTGGTCAGGCGGTGTCGGCGGAGGCCGCCGCGATGCGGGCCTCGATCTCCGCCAGGATCGGCCGGTAGGCGTCCTCGTAGGTGTGCATCCGGTCCAGGCACTCGGCGAACAGCCGCCGGGAGCGGGACTTCCGGTGGGGCATCAGGTCGTAGCGGCGCAGGCGCACCGAGCGCATGTCGACCATGAACCCGGGCCGGCAGCGCACGCCGTGGGCGTGCCGAACGGTCTCCTCGGCCTCGCGCAGCAGGCTCAGGTAGGCGTCGTGGCCGGCCTTCCAGCGGGCGGCCTCCTCCGGCGTGCCGGGCACCTCGACGCCGCGCACGGGTGGCGCGACCGGGTCGACGACGTCGTAGAGGGTGAACTCCAGCCCCTCGGGGGCCTGGGCCCAGGACATCACCCGCCACGGCCACGGGATCAGGGTGTAGGTGCGCTGCTGTACGCGGATCACGCGGTTCCCCCCGGTGTCGGTGCGCATCGGTCCGGCGGCCCGGGCCTACTGCCCGGGGCCTGGCGTCAGCGTAGGGGATGCCGCCGGTGCGGCGGAGGCCGTCGGCGCGGACGGCCGGCCGCCATCGAACACGTCGTGGTGTTCATGCAGGAGAACCGCGCGTTCGACCACTACTTCGGCACCCTGGCGGGCGTCCGGGGCTTCGGGGACCGCACCGCCGTGCGCGGCGTCGCGTTGCTTGCGCTGGAGGACTCGCTGAGCTGACAGCGGCACCTCCGAGGCCCTGCCGTCCCTGTCCAGGGAGGGCAGGGCCTCTCTGCGTTCCGGGGTCCGTCGGCGCGGTTGTTAACCGGCGCGGCTCAACGGTTGCGAAGGAGTGAGGCGACCTTGAAGAACATCGCACTGATCGGCCGGGCGAGATCCGGCAAGGACAGCAGGCCGCGAACACCCGCGTCGAGGCCGAGGTGCCCGGCTTCACGGACACCCTGCCCTCGCTCACCGCCGCGGCCTGACAACCCGCCACTTCCAGTGTGACTGTGCACCGTAGATGGCCAGGGTTTTCGCGCTACCCGGCCAGGTGAGCGCGGGAGGCCCCGAACTCCTGGCACACGGCATCCTCCTCCTGTGGCGGCGAGTTGGCGCGGCCTCTCAGGATCTGCTCCCGGCCCAGGGCTTCACCGGGGTTCCTGGGCCGGGGTGCGCGGAGGGGGATGGGCTACTCGCCGAATTGGTCGAACGCGTTGTCGAGATCGGCGGCGACGGCGTTGGCGTCGCGGCTCTCGATGCGGTACCTGGGCATGAAGTAGACGAGTTCGCCGTCCTTGAAGAGGGCGAAGGAGGGGTCGGAGGGCGGGAGGTCCTCGAGGTAGGAGCGCATCCGGGCCGTCGCCTCCAGATCCTGCTCGGCGAAGACCGTGAGCAACAGGTCGGGGCGGTGGTCGGGGTTCTCCAGGGCGAGGCGCACGCCGGGCCGGGCGATGGCCGCCGCACATCCACTCACGGAGTTGATGGCCACCAGGGTGACACCGGTCTCGGCCTTCTTCATCGCGCTGTCCACGGCTTCGGCGGTGACCAGGTCGGTGAAGCCGATCCTGGTCAGCTCCTCTTTGAACGCCTTGACCATCTGCGGTGGGTACGGCATGCCCACTCCTCACTGAGAGAGAACGTCTGATGGCTCAGCGTATCGAGGTATGGCCTCGGTTGGATGGACGGTCAGATCGGCGGGAAGACGGTCCTGGGCAACCTGACGACCTCCAAGTCGGTGTACACCTCGGTCGTCGGGCAGCTTGCGGCCTATGCCCACGCGGACGACCTGATCACGGTGGACCGCAAGATCCAGGCGTTCCCGAAGGTGGACGCCGGGGCGGTGCTGCACATCACCCCGGCCCGAGCCGAGTTCCGCCCGGTGGGGATCGATCGCCCCGTGTTCGACCGGTTCCTGACCCTGCGCCGTCGCTTCACCGACGACCGGGCATCGGACGCCGGCATCACCGGCAGCACCGCGGAGCAGGCGTTCGCGGTGTTGGTCGGTGTCGGCGCGAACGGCAAGTTGGTGTTCCTGGACACCTTGTCGTACGTATTCGACGCGCTCGGCGAGACCACGCGCTTCGAGACGTTCGAGGACCGGGGCAGCTCGATCCCCGCCGACCTGGCCGCGCTGCGCGGGGCTCGGATGGTGATGGCCTCGGAGGGTGAGGCCGGTACGGCGATGTCGGAGTCCGTGCTGAAGCGTGCGACCGGCAGCGACAAACTGACGGCGAGGTTCATGCGGGAGAACCTCTTCACCTACCAGCCGTCCTTGCTTCTGTGGCTGGCCTCCAACCACACCCCGGCCTCCCGGTCTCAGACACCGGCCTGTGGCGAAGGGCCAAGCTGATCAAGTTCGACCGGTACTTTCGGCCCGAGGAGCGGGACCACGGGATCTTCGCCGACCTGCGCGAGAGGGCCGAGGGAACCGCCGCGTGGGCGGTCGCCGGTACGGTCGAGTGGTACTCCGAGGGCCTGGAGGAGCCCGACTGCATCAAGGCCGCGACCTCCAACTTCTAAGGAGAACTCGGACGCGCTGGCGGAGTTCCTGACGGACGTCCTGGTGAAGACCGGCAGTGACGCCCCACCGGCTCGCCGTCCCGCAAGGGCGTCTTCGACTCCACGCTGGTTTCGCCCGCCGTCCCGATCCCGGTCGGCACCGACACCCTCCACCTGGCCTTCGACTCGCACTACCGCCAGGAGGCCCCGCAGAAGGCCGCCGTCACCGCGGTGTTCGACAACGGGGCCGAGACCCGACTGGTCCGCTACAGCTCGGACGCCACCGGCAACGACAACGCGGGCAGAGACGCCCAGAACGTCCAGGTCGTCCGGCAGTTCGCGGTGCCGGCGGGTGCGCGGTCGGTGACCTTGAAGTTCCGGATGTACGACGCGGGCAACAACTGGTACTGGGCGGTGGACCACGTCCGGCTGGACACCCGTCCGATCACGGGCTGACCCGGGGCGCCGCGCCGGTCGTCGTTCCTGGCTGGCTGCGTTGATTCAGCCTGTGGGGATGCCGACCTGGTCGCGTTCGAGGGCGGCGCGCAGGGTGGCCAGGGCCCCGGCCGCCGAGGACAGCGCGGCGGCGTCGAGGGTGTCCGAGAGCAGCTCGGCCAGGC
The DNA here is from genome assembly GCF_044760155.1 of Kitasatospora sp. NPDC098652. Lineage (NCBI taxonomy): Bacteria > Bacillati > Actinomycetota > Actinomycetes > Kitasatosporales > Streptomycetaceae > Kitasatospora > Kitasatospora sp. NPDC098652. Next base: position 217,233 of record NZ_JBIWAQ010000008.1, on the reverse strand, counting down.
CCTCGGTGACGGTCCGCTCCGCCGCCTCGACGAGCCGGGTGCCCTCCTCGGTCAGGACCAGCAGCGAGGAGCGGCGGTCCGCCGGGTTCGGCCGGCGGGCGGCCCACCCCTGCTTCTCCAGGCGGTCGATGCCCTTGCTGGTCGCCCCGACCCCGATGGCGAACTCGGCGGCGAGGTCGGCCACCCGGCACCCGGGGTGGCGGTGCAGGTAGCCCAGGAACTCGTACTGCGAGGTGACGATCCCGTGCCGCTCGCGGAGCCGGTCGTTGAGGGCGTTGTACAGCCGCGTCTCGCACCGCACCAGGTCGGCGAAGAACCCGGCGAGGCCGGCTGCGGCGGGGGCGCCGTTCAATGTATCTTCCACGGCATATAGTGTACGGGAAGCTACTCAGGCAGGAGTGTGCCCATGAGCAGGGAGCAGCGCAGCCAGGTCGACGCGATGCTGCGGCGGTCGGCGTCGACCGGGCCGCGGTCGGTGGAGGAGATTCGGGCCGGCTTCCGGGCCCTGATGGCGGGAATGATCGTGCCCCACGACGCCATCCGCACCGAGCCGACCACCCTCGGCGGCCGCCCGGCCCTGCGGGTCCGGCCCAAGGGCCCGGAGGGGAGCGGTCCGGCGGACGGCTCGGATCGGGCTTCCGAGGACGGGACGGAGGGCGGGGCCGAGGACGGGACGGAGGACGGGACGCAGGGCGGGTCGGGGGCGACGATCCTGTACTTCCACGGCGGCGGCTGGGTCTTCGGCTCCCCCGAGACCGCGCTCTCGCTGACCGGGAACCTGGTGGCCAGGACCGGTGTCGGAGCGTACTCGCCGGACTACCGGCTGGCCCCCGAGCACCCCTTCCCGGCCGCCGTCGAGGACTGCCTGAGCGCCTACCGGGCCCTCCTCGACCGGGGCGGGGACCCGTCCGCCATCGTCTTCGCGGGCGACTCCGCCGGCGGTGGACTCACCGTCACCACCTGCCTCGCCGCCCGGGACGCGGGCCTGCCGCTGCCCGCCGCCCTGCTGCTCCTCTCCCCGGGCCTCGACGCCACCCGGAGCGGCGAGAGCATCCGGACCAAGGAGGGCGTCGACCCGATCTTCACCCGCGCCGCCCTCGACCACACCGGAGCCATGTACCTGGGCGGGGCCGACCCCCGGCAGCCGCTGCTCAGCCCCGTCCTGCACGCCGACCTGACCGGCTTCCCCCCGATGCTGATCCAGGTCGGCGCCAACGAACTGCTGCTGGACGACTCCACACGCCTGGCCGAGCGGGCCCGCGAGGCGGGTGTGGACGTCATCCTCGACGTCACCGCCGACGCGCCGCACGTGTTCCAGTCCTTCGCCGGCGTCCTCGACGAGGCGGACGAGGCGCTCGACCGCGCTGCCCTCTTCCTGCGCCAGCGGCTCCGGGCCGGACGGGCCGGAGCCGCCGCGCGGGCCTTGGCCGAGTAGGCGCTCCGGCCCCAGTCGAGCAGGCGCGGGTCGGGGCTGGGGTCAGACTGCGGCCCCGATCCGCGACAGGCGGAGCAGGTAGGCGCCGGAGGCGGCGGCCAGCAGAGCCATGCAGGCGGCGAACACCAGGCCGGCGTGGGCCAGGCCGAGCGGACCGGTGAGCAGCCCGACGCCGATGACCGGGATCGAGATGCCGAAGTAGCCGACCACGAAGAGGGCCGAGAGCGCCCCGCCCCGGTGCTCCGGCGGGCTCGCGGCGGCGACCTCGCCCACCGCGCCGCGCAGCCCCATGCCCTGCCCGACGCCGCCCACCAGCGCGGCCGACACCAGCAGCGCCAGGACGGCCCACGCCAGCGAACCCGCCAGCAGCGCCAGACCGGCGATCAGCACCAGGCAGCCCAGCGGCACGGCCCGCGCGGTGCCCAGCCGGGGGACGAGCAGCTGACCGAGGGTCGAGGCCAGGAAGGCGGACGAGACGATCAGGCCGACCAGTGCGCGGTTGTGCACGTCCAGCCCCTCGGCGAGGAAGGCCGGGGCGACGGAGGTGAACAGCCCCAGCAGGGAGAACCCGGCGAAGGCCGCGATCCCGGCCGCCAGGAACACCCGCCGCACCTCCGGGGGCAGGCTGGGCCGGACCGGCCGGGCGGTGCGCAGTGGACGGGCGCCGACCACCGTCTCCGGCAGCCGCAGCAGCACGCCGAAGGCGGCGGCCAGCAGCACCAGGTGCGCCACGAAGGGCAGCACCAAGGGGTGCGGCGCGTACTGGGCGAGCAGCCCCGCCACCAGCGGGCCGCAGCCCAGGCCGCCCATGTTGGCGGCCGTCGCGACGAAGCCCGCGCGCCCCCGGCGCCCCGGCGGTGCCAGCTCCAGCACGTACGCCGTGGCGGTGCCGGTGAACACCCCCGCCGACAGCCCCGACAGCAGCCGCCCCAGGCAGAGCAGCAGCACGCTGTCCGCGGCCAGGAACACGACGGCGCTCAGGGCCGCGCTGACCAGTCCGCACAACAGCACGGGCCGGCGCCCGACGCTGTCGGACACGTTCCCGACCAGCAGCAGCACCCCGATCACCGCGAAGGCGTACACGGCGAACACCACCGTCACCGTCAGTTCGGAGAAGCCGATCCGCTCCTGGTAGAGCCCGTACAGCGGGGTGGGCAGGGTGGTCCCGGTCATGCAGACCGCGAAGGCGAAGGCGGCGAGCAGGTAACCCGCCCCGCTGACGACGGGACCGGCAGTGCGATGATCAGTCACCAACCCACGATAGGCACCCGGACGGTACGGGCCCACGGCGTGCGGTCGCACACTGGGCCGACCGGCCGTACGGCGTGGCTGCCGCTTCCGCTGCGGTCGCCTCCGGCGCCGCCGTTGCCCCCCAACGGTGGCCGTGCCGGGGATGGGCAGGGCCAGGAAGCCCAGGCCCCGGTTCTGCGGTAGCCGCTGGGCGGCGGCGGCCTGCTGGGAGGTACGGGCCCGGCGGGAAGTGGCGGACTGTCGGGAGGTGCGGGTCGGCCTCATGTCAGACCGCCTCCGCAGCCTCCGTCGGGGTGCCGGAATCCCGGAGCATCGGCGACCCTTTTCGCGAGGCCCGGGGAAGTGCAACTCCTCGCAGCGGCGGAACGGGCGACTGGTGTCGCGGTGGGGGAGAGGGAGTGCTCAGAGCTTGTCGGCCGCGCGGACCCGGTGGAGGTGGATCAGCACGTCGTAGCTGCCGCCGAGGGCGAGGGTGGGCAGCGGGGTGCTGGTGAAGGTCGTGCCGGCGTCGTAGGTGGGGCGGGCGGTGTCGAGCCAGGTGCGGGCGGCGGGCGAGGCCTGGTGCAGGTCGAGGTAGTAGTCGCGGGGGCGGACCCGGTCGAGGAGGTACTCGTTCATGCCGAGGGTGGCCGGCGGCACGGTGGTGCTGCGCCAGTCGTCGGCGAAGGCGTCGGCCTCGGTGAGGAAGGAGCCGCTGCCGAAGGTGAAGCCGATGCCGACGTAGCCGGCGCCGAGTGCCTCGCGCAGGTGGGCGCCCTGCGGCGTGGGGTAGAGGATCGGGTCGCCGGACCGGTAGCCGACGTGGCCGTTGTGCGCCGAGAGCAGCACCTTGCCGCCGTGGCGGCGCTGCCACCACAGGGTGTTGTCGGCCATCGCCCGGTCGCGGAGCACCTGGGCGGCGACGACGGAGGCGCTGTCGTCGACCTGCATGGTGGTGAAGGCGAAGGTCCGGGCGATGTTGCGGGCGTGCTGGACGGCCCACTCGTAGTCCGCGTCGCCGTCCCGGCCGGCGGCGGTGACCAGGTCCAGCGCCTGCTGCGCCAGGTCCGCGTTGCGCCGTCGCTCGGGCAGCGGGGTGCGGCTGAGGTAGCCGATGGCGTCGGTGAAGGGCCGCAGGGCGGCGTAGGACTGCTCGACGCTCGACAGCGAGGCGGGGGCGGCCTTCCGCAGGTAGGCGGTGACCTCGGCGAAGGGCTGCTCGCCGATCGCGGGGAAGCCGAGGTCGGTGCCCACGAAGTGCACCGGGTGCTGCGGGCCGCTCCGGTTGTACGCCCGCATCCAGCTGATGAGGTCGGCGAACTCCCGCCGCTGCCACGGCGATCCGGCCATCACCCGGCGCACCAGCGTACGGGCGTCGCCGTCGCCCTGGCCCTGCACGAACGCGTCGATCAGCAGGCCCGCCGACCAACTGGCCTCCAGGGCGAAGGTGGTGAAGCCCTTCTCCTCGACCAGGTAGCGGAACACCCGGTGCTTCATGGTGAAGAACTCGTGCGAGCCGTGGGTGGCCTCGCCCAGGCCGACCACCCGGGCGTCGCCGATCATCGCGCCCAGCGCCCGCAGCCCGGCGGCCGGGGCGTCGGGCTCGGTGGAGCGCAACGGGTGGGCGATCCGGTCGAGTTCGGCGGAGACCGCCGAGGTCTGCGGGACCGACCGGGAGGCCGTCGGGCCGGCGGCTGCGGTGGTGGCCGCCGCTGCGGTAGCGGTGGTGGCCGTCGCCGGGATGAGCAGGGCGGCGGTCGCCGTCGCCGTGGTGGCGGTCAGCAGGGTCCGTCGGTCGATCGGGGTCCGGGTCACGGTCATGATGGCTACTCCACGGCTCGTCGGTTCAACTCGTCCGGCGGTGTGGGCCGGTGAGAGAATCCTCTGCCGAGGAGGGGGTGGGGCGCGCTGGGGAGGGCCGCCAGGTTCTCCGGGGGGCAGACCCCACCCGCCCAGGCCCCTTGGGGGCACCTGGACGGTTCCCCTGGGGCCACCTGGACGGATGGGCGGGCTGCTGGTAGGCGGGGGGCCGGGGGCGGCCCGCCCTGGTCCGGGTGCTCCGGGTGCGGGTGCTTCGGGTGCGCCCGGTGCTTCGGGTCAGCCGAGCCGGTCGGCGCGGTGGGTGGGGCGGCCGTCCAGGACGGTGAGCAGCACCGGGACCTCGGCGAGCTCGGTGGCGGTGGTGGCCAGGGGGTCGGCGGCGAGGACGGTGAGGTCGGCCCGGTGGCCGACCGCGATCCGGCCCGCGAGCTGTTCCTCGCCCGCCGCGAAGGCCGGGTTGACGGTCATCGCGCGCAGCGCCTCCAGGGCGGTGAGGGCCTGGCCGGGGTTGTGCGGGGGCTGGCCGAGGTCGCGGGTGGGGCGGCGGTGGCGGGCCCCCGCCATGACGCCCAGCGGCGGGTAGGGGGCGATCGGCCAGTCGGAGCCGAGGACGACGGTGGCGCCCGCGTCCCAGAGGTCGCGGCAGCGCCAGGCCCGGTCGGCGCGCTCCTCGCCGAGGCGGCGGGACCAGTTGTCGGTGTGGTCGGCGCGGGTGAAGTCGCAGCAGTGGGTGGGCTGCATGGAGGCGATCACGCCCAGCTCGGCGAAGCGGTGTACCACCTCGTCCGGGACGGTCTCGATGTGTTCGATCCGGTGTCGGACGGGGCCGGTGGTCGGGCCGGTCGGCGTGGCGGGCGGGGCGGTGGTCGCGGTGGCCGTCGAGGTGGCCTGCTCGACGGAGTCGAGGGCGTGGCGGACGGCGGCGTCGCCGATGGCGTGGGTGGCCGTCGGCACGCCGGCGCGGTGCAGCTGCCCGATCACCTGGGTGTAGTGCGCCGGGTCGGGCCAGAAGGCGTGGGTGGACTCGCCGTGGCAGTCCGGGCGTTCCAGCCAGGCGGTGCCGTTGTCGATCGTGCCGTCCATGAACAGCTTGACGCCGTCCACCCGCCACAACTCCCCACTGCGGCCCTGGAGTTCGACCAGTGCGTCCAGCCCGTCCTGGTCCACGCCGGGCTGGCACCAGGGGGCGACCCGCAGGCGCAGCGGCAGGTCGCCCGCCTCGTCGAGCTCGGCGTAGAGGGCGAGGCTGTCGCCGCCCGCGTCCATCGCGTGGCCGCCGGTGAGGCCGTTCGCGGCCATGGCGCGCAGGGCGGCGGCCAGGCGCTCCCGGCGCTCGGCGTGGGTGGGTTGCGGGGCGGCGCGTTCGACCAGTTCGCAGGCCGCGTCCTCCAGCAGTAGGCCGGTGGGGTGGCCGGCGGCGTCGCAGACCACCTCGGCAGCCTGGGCGAAGGTGCGCGGACCGTCCACGCCGGCCAGTTCCAGGGCGCGCGGGCTGGCGAGCATGGAGTGGGCGTCGAAGAGCTGGAGCAGTGCGGGGACGCCGTCGAGGACGGGGGCGACGGCGGCGGACTCGACCGGGCGGTCGCCGAAGACGTTCGGGTCCAGGCCCCAGGCGTGCAGCCAGGCGCCCGGGGCGAGGCGCTCGACCTCGGCGGCGAGGGCGGCGCGGACGGACGGCAGGTCGGTGCAGCCGGAGAGGTCCAGGCCGTGGGTGAGTTCGGCGCCGGTGACCGGGTGGAGGTGGCCGTCGACCAGGCCGGGGGTGACCACGGCGCCCTTGAGGTCGATCACCGTCGTTGCGGCGTCGGCGAGTTCGCGGATCGTCCGGTCGTCGCCCAGCGCGGCGATCCGGCCGTCGACCACGGCGAGCGCGGTCTGCGGGAGGAAGCCGCCGGACGCGGGGTCGAGCAGTCGGGCGGAGAGGAGGACCAGGGAGGTTCGCACGTCGACTCCAGCGGTGGTGCGGGGTGGGGGAGGGGGTGTGGGAGGGGGAGGTGGGGTCAGGACTGCTCTTCGGTGCCGGATCCGGGCTCGGTGGTGGGGGACCCGGGTTCGGCGGTGGCGGGTTCCGGCTCGGTGGCGAGGGCCAGCGTGCCGTCCGCCAGGCCGAGTTCGCGTTCGGCGGTGGCGGCGGCCAGCCGGATGACGGCCGAGGGGTGGTTGCCCAGGCCGGTGTTGGCGTGGGAGGCGAGGCCGTCGATCACCACCAGGATCCGGATGGCCGTGAGGTCCGGGTCCTCGGTGTGGAACTCGCCCCGTTCGACGCCCGCTCGGACGGCGCCGGTGAGCCGACCCCGCCACAGCGACTCCTGGCCGAGCACGCGCTCGCGCAGGACGGGACGGTAGCGGCTGAGGTGGCGGGCGTTGAGCCAGAGGCGGCTCATGTCGTCGTACGCCGGGCCGGTGGCGCGGGCGAAGAAACGGGCGAGGTGGTTGAGCGAGGAGCCGTCCGGCGGGTCGGCGGGCAGCAGCGACTCCAGTTCGGCGGTGGCGGCGCTGCCGAAGGCCTCGGCGACCAAGTCCTCCACGGCCGGGAAGTAGTGGCTGATCAGGCCGGGTCTGACGTCGAGTTGCTCGGCGATCCGGCGCAGGGTGATGCACTCCAGGCCCTCGGTGAGGGCGACGGTGGCTGCGGCCTCGACGATCTCCGCGCGGCGGTCGTCGGGGGACTTCCGGATCCGTTTGCGCTGAACGCTTGACGTCATGTGCCGGATGCTATTGAGTGTGCGACCAATAAGCAAGCAGGTGGGCACGACACCCCCACGGAGGGCCCCCAATGGCGTCCACGCTCCCGGACCACCCCCAGTCCGACTCCCCCACCGGACCACCGCTCCCGCAGTCCGCGCAGTCCCCACAGGACCGGGCCGGGCGGGTCGAGGTCCACGGCATCGACCACATCCCCGAGACGGAACGGAGGGGCCGCGCCCGTGAACTCTTCGCGGTCTGGGCGGCGGCCAGCGTCAACTACCTCAACCTGGTGGTCGGCGGCGCCCTGGTGCTGAGCGGGCTCAGCCTGTGGCAGGCCTTCGCGGTGATCGTGGTCGGCAACCTGTTCTGGCTGGGCACCGGACTGCTGGCCGTCTCCGGACCGGCCGCCGGCGCGCCCAGCGAGGTGATCACGCGGGCGCTGTACGGAGTCCGGGGCAACCGGGTGAACAACGCAGTCACCGGGTGGATGATCTCCGTCTGCTACTTCGCGCTGAACCTGGCGGCGGCCGCCGTCGCGGCGTTCTCCCTTGCCGAGCAGGTCGGGATCACCCCGAATACCCCGATCAAGATCGCCATCGTGATCGCGATCGTGGTGCTCACGCTGACCATCAGCGTGTACGGGCACGCCGTGATCGTGCGGCTCTACCTGCCGATCACGCTGGTCCTCGCCGCCGCCTTCGCCGTCGTCGGCTACGCGATCCTCCGGCATGCCGACTTCGGCTGGAGCCAGCCGCAGCCGCTCAGCGGCAGCGGGATGTGGGCGGCCGTCCTGGCCGGCGTCACCCTCATCGCCTCCGGGCCGCTCTCGTACACCACCAGCGCCGACTTCTCCCGCTACCTGCCGGCCGACACCTCCCCGCGTGCGGTGCTCGGCTGGACCGCCCTCGGCGGCTTCCTGCCCAGCGTCGTGGTCGGCGGCCTGGGCGTGCTCGGGGCCACGGCCGTCGACATGACCGACCCGCAGGCCGCGCTCCAGACGATCCTGCCCGGCTGGTTCAACCCGGTCTTCCTCCTCTCACTGGTCATCGGCACCGTTGCCGTCAACGCCCTCACCGCGTACAGCGCCGGCCTCGCCCTCCAGGCCGTGGGCATCCGCATCCGCCGCACGCTCAGCGTCCTGGTGGACGGCACGGTCGCGGTCGCGCTGACCCTCTACGCCCTGCTGGTCTCCAACTTCCTGGACACGGTCAGCAACGTGCTCCAACTGACCGTCGTCCTCCTCGGCCCCAGCACCGCCATCTACGCCGTCGACATCCTGCTGCGCCGCAACCGCTACGACGGGCGGGCGCTGACCGACGAGTCGCCCGGCAGCCCGTTCTGGTACCGCGCGGGCGTCAACCCGGCCGGTGTGCTTGCCCTGGTGGCGGGCGTGACGACCTCGGCCCTCTGCGTCGACACGCTCTACACCGGCCCGGTCGCGGCGCTGACCGGCGTCGACCTGGCCCTCCCGGTCGGGATCGCGGTCGCTGCCGTGGTCTACGCCCTGCTGATGCGGCGGGTGGTGTCGCGCGGGAAGGGCTGAGGCCCGGGACAGTTGGCCCCGTCGGTCCGGCGCTGGGCGAACGGTGGCTGAGGGTGGGCGAGGGTGGGCAGCGCGCGGGAGGTCGGCCGGCCCGACGTCCCGCGTCGGCCCGCCCACCGGTCGTTCTCCACCCCCGGGCGGTCACGATGGCGGCAGAGCAGTTCGCCTCGCTGGAAAAGGAGTTGGGCGGAGCCTCAGGGATCGACCGGGCGCCGGTCGGCCCGGCTCCAAGCGAGGCGGGCCCGGAGCGGCTGCGGGTAGCGCAGCCACCGCAGCACACGTCGTCGTCGCGGAACGGTGCCATGTACTCGAGCGCGTAGGCCACGTCGCGCAGGAGGCGGGCGAAGGTGGTCGGGCTCCGGTCGTCGACGACCTGGCCCAACCGCCCGGGCCGGATTCGCGGCTGATCCAGGTCAGGACCTCGCGGTCCTGCTCGTCGAAGCCGAGCGCGCGGGGTGAGTGTCCCTGGCCGACGGCCTCCGGACGGCGGAGGAGGTTGTGAACCGCTGAGGTCCATGGGCCGACCGGCCGGTGCACCGTGGTGCGGATGCGCTCGATCCGACTGGGGTCTGGTGCAGTCACCCGGCAGCCGTGGCGGGGGAACTGCCGTGGCGCAAGCGGTAGTCGTGCCCTCGCGTCGGCCGCAACCGAACGCAGCCGGATCGCCGAGGCCGGGACGGTCGGCGGCGGGCGGAGGTGGTACCGGGCGAACGGTGGTGCGCCCCAGGTGCGTTCCTCTCCCAGGCTGCTCCTCCGCTCGGCCGTTCGCCGTTGGCTGTCGGCGATCTCGGTTAGGGTGCGGACCGGCTGCGCCTGGCCATTTCAGGGCCGGCGCGAGGGGAGGGGCGTCATGATCGACGTCATCGGTGACAGTTCGCGCGGGGCCGAGGAGCGGGGCGGTGAGGGCATCCAGTGGTTGGCGGACGCCGATGGCGAGGTGAGCGGAGTGGTGTTCGCGCGCGGCATCCCGCCGGAGGAACTCGCCCGCCGGATGGGTGCCGACCCGGCTGCCGCCACCGGGCCGATCAGCGGGCGGGAGATCTGGGACCTGGACATCGAGGTCTACCGGCCCGGTGACGACGGCGACGGCGTGATCCGGGTCGGCGAGGCGGACGGCTGGTCCTTCGCGATCGAGTACGGGGACTCCACCGGCGGCGAACTGCTCACCGAGATAGCGCGCGAGGGTGTGGAGGTGGTGCACTTCCGGCCGATGCCGGAGCAGCCGCCCGCCCTGCTCGACTACGCCCGGGACGGCGCCGTGCTGTGCGGCTTCGGCCTGGGGCAGGAGCGGTGGCGCTGGGGCCGGCAGCCCGATCTGCTCGTACCGGAGCTGATCGCCGCGAACGTCCTGGAAGCGGACGGCGTCACCTCCTGCACCCCTGGGCGCGCGCCCGCTGCCGGAGTCCGGCGGCGGACCCTCGGCGCGGTCGGGCGGCGCTTCGGGCTGTGCCTGCCCCGGGCCGTCCTGGGCGAGGTACGGCTGCCGGCGTACGTGGTGCGTGGCAGGCCGGGGCTGGAACTGCACTGAGCTCGACGGCGGGGATGCGAGTAGGGGCGACGGCGGCGCGATGGTGACGGTGATGGCGGTCATGGCGGTCATGGCGGGGCTCCCTCCCGGGGCCCCACCGGCGGGGCCCCGATGACCGTCATCCTCGCCCGCCACCAGGCGCCCGCACATGTGCCGATCGGGAGGTTCCGCCGCGCACAACTCCCTTGCAGGGGTGCCGATCGGCCCACTCGCGGGTCAAGGTCGGGCCGGGCCGGGCCGGACAGGGCCGGAGCCGGCGCCCGGTGCCCCCGCCCTCAGGCAGGGAGGTCGGCCGTGCGCACCCGAGTGGCGGCGCGGGACAGTCGGAGCGCGGCGATCGGGCTCGGGCAGAAGCCCAGGGCACAGGCGAGGAGCAGGGCGCTGGGGGTGAGGCCCGTGGAGAACAGCGTGAACGCCACCGTGATCGCGGGCGTGAGCAGCAGCGGGGAGACCATGAGCACGGCGGCCTGCCGCTTCTCCCGGCGCGTCCACTGACGGGACCTGGTCACCCGGACGGCCGCGACGACGGCCGCGGCGAAGCCGAGCACGGGCCCGGCGAGCGGGACCAGCGAGACCGGCAGGGCGAGGACGGCCAGCGCGAGGGTGAGGTTGGTCCGGCGGGCCGACTCCGGGGCGGGCGGTGTCTGCCCCTCCTCGGCGAGGGCGGCCTCGGCGATCTGCCGGGGGGTGCCGAGCTGCGCCAGGACGGAGCGGATGGCGTCGTCGTCGAGCGGGACCTCGGTGAGCGAGACGTCGATGTGCTCGCGCAGGTCGGCCAGCAGCTCGCGGCGGCGCTCGGGCGGCAGTGTGGCGGTACCGCGGGCGACGGCGTCGAGGTGAGCGCGGACCAGGGGGTGGTCGACGGGGTTGTTCACGGGTGCTCTCCCGGGGCGAGGACGTGGTCGATGGTGGCGCGGAAGGCGGGCCAGAGCGCGGTGAACTCCGCCAGGGCGCTCCGCCCCGCCTCGGTGAGGGTGTAGTACCGGCGGGACGGGCCGCTGGCCGAGTCGCGCAGGAAGGTGTCGGCGAGCCCGGCGCGGCGCAGCCGGGACAGCAGTGGGTAGATGGTGCCCTGGCTGGTCGCCAGCATCGGGTGGCGGCCGAGTTCCTGGAGCAGCTCGACCCCGTAGCGCGGGCCGTCGCGCAGCAGTGCGAGGACGCAGTACTCCAGGACGCCCTTGCGCAGCTGGGTCGCGACCGGACCGTCGACCGCGCCGGGCTCGTCGCCGCCGTCGGTGCTTGCGATGCCAGGTACCATGCAATGCAAGATAGCAGGCGAAGCAAGATACCGGCCAGGGGGCGCGCCCCGACGGCGGGGAGCGGGCGCCGGGAGGGAAGCGCCGTCGGTCGCGGTCGGTCGCGGGGGCGGGCGGGCTACCCCTCCTGCCGCACCGGCCGCCAGCCGGCCAGGTGCGCGGCGAGGACGGTGCCCGGGTCCGCCGTGGTCTCCCGCAGCGCGACCATGGCTGCGGTGATCACGTCGCACAGCTCGCCCTGCAGCTCGGCCACGGTGTGGCTGACGCCCTTGCGCGGGTTGGCGCCGAGCACGCCGAGCAGGGCCTCGGCGACCTCCCCGGCCTCCTCCTGGATCTTCACCACCTGGAGGGGCAGTAACGGCAGTCCGCTGCCCGCCCGGTGCTCGGACAGGTGGCGGTGGATGTCGTCGACCACCGCCCACTCCGGCGTCCGCCCGACCGCCAGCCGCGCCTCCAGCTGCCGCAGGTACCCCTTGAGCGCGGGCGGGAGCTTCATCCGCTGGGCCTCGGTGAAGGGGACCAGCCGCAGTTCCCGGCCCTCCCCGAGGACCAGCTCCGCCTGGTCGACGTCGACCAGGGCGTGGAAGGCGCGGCGCCGCCGGCCCTCCGGGTCGGTGGCGGCCAGGACCGGGTGGAAGGGGAGCAGCCCGGGCACGTCCAGCCCGGTTTCCTCGCGCAGTTCGCGCACCGCCGTGCGGTACGGCGTCTCGCCGGGCTCGCGGTGGCCGCCGGGGACCACCCAGTGGTCGGGCCACGGGATGTCGGGCCTGTCGTCGCGCAGTTGGAGCAGGACTTCCTGCCGGCCAGTGGTGATGAAGACGTCCACGCTGTCGAAATCGCTGTCGGTGCTCAACGTGCCCTCCGTTTCGACGGTGCCCCGCGGTCCCCGCCGTGCCGCGGCGGCGGACTCCCGAACTGCTTGCGGCGTACCCGCGACGTACCCGCAGTGCACCCGACCCGGCACCCGACCCCGCACGCGGCGCACCCGACCCCGCTCCCGCAGCGCTCCCGCGCCGCACCCGGGCAGTGCGCCCGCACCGTCCCGGCCGGACCCTCACCCGGTCGGCCGATGGCAGTCCGTCCGGCGCACGCCCTCCGTCCGGAGATTCCGACGGGCGTCGCCGCGCCCGGGCCCCTAGGGTCTGTGGTGCGCCGACGGTGCCGGGCGCCGGGGCGCGCACGCCTCCCCGACGCACCACGCGTACGCCAGGCGTACGCCGTCCTGCCACGCGCCGGTGCACCCGGCAGTACCGCCCGGCCAACCCGAGAGGTGGACCGCCCCATGCCCTCCGTCGTCCGCGGCGCCGGCGCGCTCGGCCTGGCCGCGCTGCTGCTCGCCCCCGTCTCCGGTTGCCAGGGCGGCAGCCCGTCCGCCGCCGAGCCCGCGCCCACCTCCCCGGTCAGCGGTGCGAGCGCCGGCGGCCTGGCTGCCCAGCGGCTGGACTGGCGGGCCTGCCCGGCCCCGAGCGCCGCGCAGGGCGGCGGCACCGCGCCCCCGAGCGACTGGGAGTGCACCACCCTCAAGGCCCCGCTGGACCACGCCAAGCCCGACGGGGGGACCATCGACCTGGCGCTGATCCGCACCAAGGCCAAGGACGAACAGCACCGGCTCGGCTCGCTGCTGTTCAACTTCGGCGGCCCCGGCGCCTCCGGGGTGGCCACCCTGCCCGCCCTGGCCGCCGCCTACGCCTCCCTCAACACCCGCTACGACCTGGTGAGTTTCGACCCGCGCGGGGTCGGTGACAGCGCCGGGGTGAAGTGCCTGGACGACCGCGCGATGGACGCCAACGCCGCCGTCGACAGCACCCCGGACACCCCCGCCGAGGTCAAGGCGCTGGATGACAGCAACGCCCAGTTCGCCGCCGCCTGCGAGCACAACTCCGGCCCGGTGCTGCCCTACGTGGACACCGAGAGCGCGGCCCGGGACCTCGACCTGATGCGCCAGGTGCTCGGCGACCAGAAGCTCTCCTACTTCGGCATCAGCTACGGCACCGAGCTCGGCGGTGTCTACGCGCACCTGTTCCCGCAGGAGGTCGGCCGGGTCGTGCTGGATTCGGTGGTCGACCCGACGAAGGACCCGGAGCAGAGCGCGCTCGGCCAGGCCCAGGGCTTCCAGCTCGCCCTCGACGACTTCATGAAGGCCTGTGCCACCCAGGAGGCGGCCGCCTGCCCGACCGGCGGCGGCGGTGCCGAGGGCACCGCGCGGATCACCGACCTGCTGCAGCAGCTCGCCCAGTCGCCGCTGCCCACCAGCAGCGGCCGGAAGCTGACCGAGGGCCTGGCCGTCACCGGCATCGCCGGCGCCCTGTACAGCCAGCAGACCTGGCCCGCGCTGGCCTCCGGGCTCACCGAGGCGATGCAGGCGGGCACCGGCGACACCCTCCTCCAGCTCGCCGACTCGCTGAACGGACGCGACCCGCAGGGCCACTACAACAACCTCAACGCGGCCAACCGGGCGATCAGTTGCGTGGACGCGCGGCAGCGCTACTCCGACCAGGACGTGGCACAGCAGCTGCCGCAGTTCCGCGCCGCCTCCCCGGTCTTCGGCGCCTTCACCGCCTGGGGCCTCACCGGCTGCACCGGCTGGCCCGTCCCTGGCAAGGCCGACCACCCGGAGGTCGCCGCCCCCGGCGCCGCCCCGATCCTGGTGGTCGGCACCACCGGGGATCCGGCCACCCCGGTCGAGGGCGCCCGGACCATGGCCCAGCAGCTGGGCGCGGGCGTCGGCGTCACCGTCACGCTCAAGGGCGAGGGCCACGGTGGCTACAACACCGGAAACCCGTGCCTGAAGAAGGCTGTCGACGCCTACCTGCTGGACGGTACGGTGCCTGCGGACGGGACCACTTGCAGCTGAGAAGTGGCCCACTGCGGCAGTATTCGATTGGCCCTGCGGAATGGTCCAATCGGCCCCTAGGATCATCCGTGTGAACACGCGAGCGAACGAGAACACCCCCAAGGTCGACTTCTACTTCGACCCCGTCTGCCCCTTCGCCTGGATCACCTCGCGGTGGATCCTGGAGGTCGCCCGTCAGCGCGAACTCGACCTCACCTTCCGGGTGATGAGCCTGTCCGTGCTCAACGAGGGCCGTACCGACCTGCCGGAGCGCTACCAGCGTCTGATGACCACCGGCTGGGGCCCGGTCCGGGTCTGCATCGCCGCCGCCGAACAGCACGGCGAGCACGTGCTGCGCGACCTGTACACCGAGCTCGGCACCCGCTTCCACGACCAGGACCGGGAGGTCGACGACACCGTCATCCGCGAGGCCCTGGTCGCCGCCGGGCTGCCCGAAGAGCTCGCCGAGGCGGCCAACAGCACCGCGTACGACATCGCGCTGCGCAAGAGCCACCACGAGGGCATGGACCCGGTCGGCGAGGAGGTCGGCACCCCGACCATCCACGTGGACGGCACGGCCTTCTTCGGCCCGGTGCTGACCGCGATCCCGCGCGGCGAGGACGCGCTGCGGGTCTTCGAGGGCGTTCGGCTGCTGGCCGGCTACCCGAAGTTCTTCGAGCTCAAGCGGACCAGGACGGGGTCGCTCGACTTCTCCTGACCGGCCCCGACTTCTCCTGATCGGTCCCGACCTCTCCTGGCCGGCCCCCGACTCCTCCTGATCGGCCCCCGACCTCTCCTGACCGGCCCCGCCGCTCCGCCGGTACCGGCTCGGGCTCCCGTCCGGGGCCGCAGGGGTCGACCATGGAGGGGTGGGCGCCGAGCCGGGCCCGGCTGGGCCCGGCGGCGTCCGAGAGGCGGTGAGCGTGCATGATCCTCCGAATGCGCCCGGGTGCCGCCCGCCGCCACGCCGCGACCCCGCCCGGCGGCGGCAAGGGCCCGGGCCCCGGCGGCTGGGGCGGCCCCGGCCGCGGACCGGGGCAGGGCCCCGGCGGCACCCCGCCCAAGCCGCCGCCGCCCGCGCTGCGCCGTTGGCTGCTGCCGGTCGCCGTGCTGCTGACCCTGCTGCTCCTGGTACTGCTCGCCAAGCCCGCCGCGACCGGCCCCCGCTACGGCTACACCGACCTGCTCAACCGGGTCGACACCGGCCAGGTGCAGACCGTGAACGTCAGCGACACCGGCGGCGTGTCCGGCACCCTCAAGGACGGCACCCGGTTCACCAGCCAGATCCCCACCGCCCTGGACACCTCCCAGCTCAGCAAGGCGCTCTCCGACCAGCACGTGAACGTCACCGGCAGCCGGTCCGGCGGCAGCTCGATCTGGTCGACCCTGCTGCTGTTCCTGCCGCTGCTGCTCTTCGGCGGGCTGTTCCTCTGGTCCGGCCGGCTGGCCGCGCGCTCGCTCGGCGGCGGCCTCAGCGCCATCGGCCGCTCCCGGGCGAAGATCATCGAGGCCGAGCGGCCCGCCACCGGCTTCGCCGACGTCGCCGGGTACGAGGGGGTGAAGCAGGAGGTCAGCGAGGTGGTCGACTACCTGCGCAGCCCCGAGCGCTACGCCGCCGCCGGGGCCAAGGGGCCGCGCGGAGTGATCATGGTCGGCCCGCCGGGCACCGGCAAGACGCTGCTCGCCCGGGCGGTCGCCGGCGAGGCCTCGGTGCCCTTCCTGTCCGTCACCGGCTCCGGCTTCGTCGAGATGTTCGTCGGCGTCGGCGCCTCCCGGGTCCGCGACCTGTTCGACGAGGCCCGCAAGCGCGCACCGTCCATCGTCTTCATCGACGAGATCGACGCCGTCGGCGGGCGCCGCGCGGGCGGCACCCGGGTCGGCGGCAACGACGAACGCGAGCAGACCCTCAACCAGCTGCTCTCCGAGATGGACGGCTTCGACCAGAGCACCGGCATCGTCGTCATCGCCGCCACCAACCGGCCGGACGCCCTCGACCCCGCCCTGCTGCGCCCCGGCCGCTTCGACCGGCAGGTCGTCGTACCGCTGCCCAACCAGGCCGAGCGGGCGGCCATCCTGGCCGTGCACACCCGCGGCAAGACCCTCGCCCCGGACGCCGACCTGGACCGGATCGCCCGCGGCACCCCCGGCTTCTCCGGCGCCGACCTCGCCAACCTGGTCAACGAGGCCGCCATCAACGCCGTGCGCGCCGACCGGTCCACCCTCACCGCCGCCGACCTCGACGAGGCCCGCGACCGGGTGCTGCTCGGCCGCCGGGAGTCCTCCAACGCGCTGCTGCCCGAGGAGCGGCACTCCGTCGCCGTCCACGAGTCCGGGCACGCGCTGATGGCCGCGCTGTGCGAGCACGCCGACCCGGTCGCCAAGGTGACCATCCTCCCGGCCGGGGTCGCCCTTGGCGCCACCGAGCAACTCCCCGAGGCGGAACGGCACCTGTACAGCGAGAGCTACCTGAACGACCTGCTCGCCGTGCAGCTCGGCGGGCGCGCCGCCGAACTGGTGGTCTTCGGCGAGGGCTCCACCGGCGCCGCCAACGACCTCGCCAACGCCACCTCGGTGGCCACCCGGATGGTCCGCGAGTTCGGCCTCTCCCCGGACCTCGGCCCGGTCGGCTACTCCAGCGGCTCCCCGCAGTACCTCGGCGACCACCCCGACGACCTGCTGCGCCGCCCGTACTCCGAGCAGACCCAGCACGCGGTGGACGAGGCGGTGGCCGGGCTGCTGCGCGGCGCCGAGCGGCGGGCCCTCGGACTGCTGCGCGAACACCGGCACCACCTGGACGAGTTGGCGGCGCTGCTGGTCGCCCAGGAGACGGTGGACGGCAAGCTGGTGCTCGACATCCTGCGGCACCCGGGGCCCGGGGCGGACGGGAGCGGGGGCGCCGGGACGGCACCCTGAGGCGGGGGACGGCGCGGCCGGGGTGGATGATGGCGGGGTACCGACCCGAAGGAGCCCGACCATGACCGAAACCCTGCCCGCGGACGTCCAGCGCGAGATCGCCCTGGCCCTCGGAGTGGTGCCCGTCACCGACCCCGCGAAGGAGGCCGAGCGCCGGATCGCCTTCCTCGCCGACCAGCTGCGGGCCTCGGGCGCCCGCACCCTGGTGCTGGGGATCAGCGGCGGCGTGGACTCCACCACCACCGGGCGGCTCTGCCAGCTCGCCGTCGAGCGGCTGCGCGCCGAGGGGCGCCAGGTGGCCTTCACCGCCATGCGGCTGCCGTACGGCGTCCAGGCTGACGAGGCGGACGCCCAGCGGGCCCTCGACTTCATCCGGGCCGACGAGGTGCTGACGGTCGACGTCAAGCCCGCGACCGACGCCGCCTTCGACGCCCTGCTGACGGCGGGCGTCACCTTCCGCGACCACGCCCACGAGGACTTCGTGCGCGGCAACGTCAAGGCCCGCCAGCGGATGGTCGTCCAGTACGCGGTCGCGGGGGCGAGCGGCGGCCTGGTGGTCGGCACCGACCACGCGGCCGAGGCGGCCGTCGGCTTCTTCACCAAGTTCGGCGACGGCGCGGCCGACGTGATGCCGCTCTCCGGCCTGACGAAGCGTCAGGTTCGCGCGGTGGCGGCCCACTTGGGCGCGCCCGAGGAGCTGGTCGGCAAGGTCCCCACCGCGGACCTGGAGAACCTCGCCCCCGGCAAGCCCGACGAGGACGCCCTCGGCGTCGAGTACGGCGACCTGGACGACTTCCTGGAGGGCCGCCCGGTCAGCGAGCAGGTCTTCGACACCGTCCTCGGCCACTACCGCCGCACCGAGCACAAGCGCGCCCTGCCGGTCACCCCGGGCCAGGCGTGACCGAGCCTGATGCGCGGACGGGGCGCGCGGCCGGGGCGGTCCTCGGCGCGGCCGTGGGCGACGCCCTCGGTGCGCCGTACGAGTTCGGCCCGGCCGGCGCCCTGACCGCCCGCTTCCCGCTCGGCCGCGCGGAGCTGGTGGCGGGCGGCGGCTGGGAACGCGGCGAGGCCACCGACGATACCCAGATGGCTATTCTCGTCGCCGAATCCCTGCTCGAACAGGGCGAGTTGGACCTCCCGGACATCTTCGACCGGTTCCGCCGCTGGGCCGCCGCCGAGCCCAAGGACATCGGAATCCAGACCGAGTCCGTCCTCACCAGCGACTACGCCTGGGACCTCGCGGCCGCCGTCCACTTCAACACCACCCTGCGCGCGGCGGGCAACGGTTCGCTGATGCGGGCGGCCACCTCCGCCGTCGCCTTCGCCCGCGCCGGGCGCGAGGCCACCATGGCCGCGGCCCGGCGGATCGCCGCGCTCACCCACGGCGACCGGGCCGCCTGGGAGGGCACCGCGGTCTTCCACGAGTTGGTCCGGCTCGCCCTCGACGGCGCCGACCCGCTCGCCGAACTCCCCGCCGTGCTGGCCGCCGTCGACCCGGAGAACCGCGAGCGCTACGCCACCGTCCTCGCCCCGGACTGGCACCCCGACCGGGCCACCGAGCCCAACGGTGCGGTCTGGCCCTGCCTCGGCTCGGCCGTCTGGGCCCTGCGCACCACCGACGGCTTCGAGGCGGCCGTCCACGCCGCCGTCGACCTCGGCGGCGACACCGACACCGTCGCGGCCGTCACCGGCGGCCTGGCCGGGGCGCGTTACGGGCTCGCGGCCATCCCGATCCGCTGGACCGAGCCGCTGCACGTGCCCTTGCCGGGCTCCGGCGGCCGGGTGCTGCGGGCGCCCGAGCTGATCGCGATGGCGGCGCGGCTGGCGGCCTGAGCCCCAGAACGTCGGACGGCCCCGGTGGGTGGCCGGCGCGGCGAACGGGGCCCGCCCAGGCCCCGCCCCCCTTGATCGTCCCCGTAGGCGGCTCGCTACCGTACCGGAGGAACGGATCGACGCCGAAGGGGGAGACGACATGGCGGACATGACGGTGCGTCCGGTGGCCCAGGTGGTGGGTGGCCGGGAGGACGTGCGGGACGACGGGTGGGGCGGCGTCGCGGCGGTGATCCGGCTGGACGCCGGGCAGTTCACCGAGGAGGCGCTGTACGGGCTGGCGGACTTCTCGCACCTGGAGGTGGTCTACCGCTTCGACCGGGTCCCGGAGGAGAAGGTCGAGACCGGTGCCCGGCACCCGCGCGGCAACACCGACTGGCCGCTGGTGGGCATCTTCGCCCAGCGCGGGAAGAACCGGCCCAACCGGCTCGGGGTCTCGCGCTGCGAGCTGGTCCGGGTGGACGGACTGGACCTGCACGTCACCGGCCTGGACGCGGTGGACGGCACGCCGGTGCTCGACATCAAGCCGTACCTGGCCGAGTTCGGCCCGCGCGGTGGGCTCCGCCAGCCAGCGTGGTCGACCGAGCTGATGCGCGCCTACTACGACGGGGAGGCCTGAGCGGTGACGGAGCGCCGGCAGCGGCTCGCGGTGGTGTCCGGCGGCGGGACGGGGATCGGACGGGCGATCGCCGCCCGGCTGGCCGGGGACGGGTGCCGGGTGGTGGTCCTGGGGCGCCGGGCGGCCGTACTGGAGGAGGCCCGGGCGGCGATCGAGCGCACGGCCGGGCCGGGGTCGGTGGTGCCGTTGGCGGGTGACCTGGCGGATCCGGCGGCGGTCGAGCGGGTGGCCGCCCGGATCGCCGAACTCGGCCCGGTGGACGTGCTGGTGAACAACGCGGGCGCGATCATCACCCCGCCCGAGGACGACGGCCTGGCCGCGCTGGCCGCCTCCTGGCGGCGGGACCTGGACACCAATCTGCTGACCGCCGTGCTGCTGACCACGGCGCTCCAGGGGGCGCTGCGCCGGCCCGGCGGACGGCTGGTGGTGATCAGTTCGGCGGCCGCCCAGCGCGGTGGCGCGGGCCCGCACTCGGCGGGCTCGTACGCGGCCGCGAAGGCGGCGCTGCACGGCTGGGCGTTCGGCCTGGCACGGCAGTTGGGGCCGGACGGGATCACGGTGAACGTGCTGGCGCCGGGCTACGTGGCGGACACCGAGATCTTCGGCGCGGACCGGAACGAGGAGTTCCACGCCCGGAAGGTCGCCGACACCCTGGTCGGCCGGGCCGGCACACCCGAGGACGTGGCCGAGGCGGTCGCCTACATCGGCTCGCCGGCGGCCGGCTACCTCACCGGGCAGGTGATCGGGCTGAACGGGGGCGCGGTGCTGGGCAGCTGAGCCGTTCATCGGACGTCTACCCCCGCAGCCTACGGTGAGTCCCCGTATCGACCGGGCCCGACCACAGGAGTCTCCGCTGTCCAGGATCATCACCACCGCCCTGCCCGCGCACGGGCACGTCAGCCCGCTGCTGGCCATCTCCGCCGACCTCGCCGCGCGCGGCCACGAGGTGGTCTTCCTCGGCGGCTCGCGCTTCGCGGAGGCGGCCGGGCGGGCCGGGGTGCGCTTCGCCGCGCTGCCCGCCGAGGCCGACTGGGACGACCGCGACCTCGACGGGTCCTTCCCGGGGCGGGCGGAGCTGCCGCCCGGCCCGGAGCGGATCGCCTTCGACGTGCGGCACGTCTTCCTCGACCCGGTGCCGCACCAGTACCGGGCCCTGCTCGCGCTGCTGGCGCGGTTCCCGGCCGACGCCGTGGTCGCGGACGCCTTCGTCCAGGGCGTGCTGCCGCTGGCGCTCGCCCGCCCGAGGGCGGAGCGCCCGGCGCTGATCGGGGTCGGGATCACCCCGGCGATGCTGCCGAGCGCGGACACCGCGCCGTTCGGGCTGGCGCTGCCGCCGCTGCCGGGGGAGGAGGGCCGGATCCGCAACCGCTCCTTGCAGGAGGAGATGGACCGGCGCGGCGAGCCCTTGCAGCGGTACGCGGAGAAGGTGTTCGCGGAGGCGGGCGTCCGACTGCCGGCAGGACCGCGCGGGCTGGCGCAGGTGACGGTGCCGGACGTGTACCTGCAGCTGAACGTGCCGGGCTTCGAGTACCCGCGCTCCGACGCGCCCGCCTCGTACCGGCTGATCGGCGCGCTGCCGGGGAACGTCGGCGAGGAGCAGCCGCTGCCCGGGTGGTGGGCGGAGGTCACCGGTGAGCGGCCGGTCGTGGTGGTGACCCAGGGGACGCTGGCCAACGGCGACCTGGGCGAGCTGGTCGCCCCGACCGTCCGCGCGCTGGCGGACCGGGACGTGCTGGTGGTGGCCGCCACCGCCCGCCCGGACGGGCCGCGGGCACTGGCCGAACTGCTGGGCGGCCGGCTGCCGGAGAACGTCCGGGCCGCCGAGTACGTGCCGTTCGAGCGGCTGCTGCCGCACACCGACGTACTGGTGAGCAACGGCGGCTACGGCGGGGTGCAGACCGCGCTGCGGTACGGGGTGCCGGTGGTGGTGGCCGGGGCGAGCGAGGACAAGCCGGAGGTCGCGGCCCGGGTGCAGTGGGCCGGTGTCGGGCTGGACCTGCGCACCGGCCGCCCGGCCCCGGAGGCGGTCGGCCGGGCGGTGGAGCAGGTGCTCGCCGAGGGCCGGTTCCGCGCACGGGCCCGCGCGCTGGGCGCGGAGTTCGCGGCGTACCGGCCCTTCGACACCATCGCGGAGCTGGTCGGCTCGCTCTGAGCCGGACCGAACGGTTCCGGACCAAACGGTTCCGGACCGAACGGTTCCGGATCGAACGGTTTCGGCCCGGCGAGGACCGAACGGTTCCGGCCCGGTGAGGTCAGTCCCCGTCGGCGTCCGGCTCCGTGGTGGGCGTCGCGGCGGCCCCGCCCTTGCTGATGCCGAGCTTGGCCTCGGCCGTCGTCCAGTCGGTGGCGATCGCCTGCTGGGCGGCGGTCAGGGTGACCTGGCCCTTGCAGATCGCGGTGTGCAGGTGGGTCTCCACCGAGTCCTTGGGGTTGTTCGGGCCCTTGCCCGGGACGTGGCCGGGGGAGGGCGGCTGGATCCACAGGTTGCGCGGGTCGTTGGGGTCGCCGCCGAGCTGGAGGCTGATCAGGTGGTCGTACTCGGCGTCGCCCATCGGGCCGGTGTAGCCGTAGGACTTGGCGTTCTCGGTCTTCTCCTTGCCGGTGACGTTCACCGGCGGGCGGATGGTCGAGGTGTAGCCGCCCGGCTTGCAGATGGTGTCGTTGATGTTGCCCTGGTTGACCGCCGGGCTGATCGCGCCCGGGGTGCAGTTCGGGTCGGGCAGCGGCTGCTTGTCCGCCGTGTACCGGTAGTGGCAGCTGCCCGCCGCGGGCTGCGGCTGGGCGTCGTAGGAGCTCTTCGGCCCGGGGCCGGTCACGATCGCGGCCGGGGCGGGGTGGGCGGCGTCGCCGGCGGCCGCCGGGGCGGAGCCGGGGGCGCTGCTGTGGGAGGAGGCCTTGCCGCCGGAGCTGTCCTTGGCGGTGTGGCCGCCGCCGGACGAGCAGCCTGCGGCGGCGGCGAGCAGGACGGCCGCGGCTATGGCGAGGGCGCCTCGGGCGGGTGCCGGCACGGAGTTCCTCCAGGTCGTTGCGGTGGCACGGGCGGCCGGTCGACGAAGGTGCCGCGGGCCGCGCCAGCGGACACTACCGTGTCGAGGGGGCCGAAGGGGTGACGCCACGTCCGGCGCGGGAGGACGGCGGCGGGCGCGCGGAATCGTTTTCGCACTCCTGACGCCTCGACGGGTGCGCCGCGGCCTGGCCGGCACGGCCCCCGGCACCGTCCCTGGCACGGCACTCGGCCACGGCCCCCGGCGGCGGTACCCGGGACGGCGCCTGGGACCGGTGGGAGCGTCAGACCGACCGCAGCGCCGTGATCCAGTCGCTGATCAGGTCCTCCAGCACGCCCAGCGGCAGGCTGCCGTGCCCGATCACCTCGTGGTGGAACTCACGTACGTCGAAGAGCCCGCCGAGCTCGGCCCGGGCCCGCTCGCGGTGCCGGACGATCTCCCGACGCCCGATCAGGTACGCGGTGGCCTGGCCCGGCCAGGCGATGTAGCGGTCGATCTCGTTGCGGACGTTGGCCTCCGGGGTGGCCGTGTTGTCCCGCAGGTAGTCCATCGCCCGCTGCCGGGACCAGCCGTAGTGGTGCAGCCCGGTGTCCACCACCAGGCGCACCGCGCGCAGCGCGTCCATCGACAGCATGCCGAAGCGGGACAGCTCCGAGCCGTACAGGCCCATCTCGTCGGCCAGCCGCTCGGTGTACAGGCCCCAGCCCTCGACGTGCGCGGTCAGCTGGCCGTTCGGCCGCTGCCGGAACTCCGGCAGGTGGTGCAGGGTGCGGGCGAGCGCGAGCTGGAGGTGGTGGCCGGGCACGCTCTCGTGGAAGGCGATCGCCTCGTACTCGTAGCTGAACCGGCTCCCCGGGTTCAGGGTGTTGATCCAGTGGGTGCCGGGCAGCCCGCCCGGGCCCGGCGGCTGGTAGTAGGCCAGCGGCGCGGTCTCCGCCTCCAGCGGGTCGATCTCCCGGGTCACACAGTCGGCGATCGGGTACGGGCGGAACCAGTCGGTCGAGGCGCGCCGGGCCCGGTCCAGGGCGTCGTCCACCAGGGCGACGATCTCGGCCGCGCTGCCGAAGCGCAGCGAGCGGTCCTCGCGCAGTGCGGTCAGCACCTCGTCGGTGCCGCTGATGCCGAGCACCCGGGCGCCCAGCTCGCCGAACTCCTCGCGCAGCGCCGCCACCGTCTCCAGGCCGATCCGGTGCACCTCCTCCGGGCCGAGCCCCGGCCGGGTGAAGCGGGCAACGGCGTCCGCGTAGCCCTCGTCGCCGCCGGGCACGTAGCAGACCCCGGCCTCGGCGTCCGGGCGGGCGGCCGGGGCCAGCCGCTGGGCCAGCCCGGCCCGGTAGCGGGCGATGGCGGGGCGCACGCCCTCGCGGACGATGGCCCGGGCCCGCTCGAACTCCGGGCGGCCCTGGAGCGGGCGCAGCAGCTGGTCGGCGGTCGGGTCGGCGGCCAGGTAGCCGTCCAGCTGGGTGATCGCGGCGTCAACGCCGCTGCGCAGCGGGTGGCGGCCCTCGGCGGCGGCGTCCAGGCTGCGGCGCAGGACGCCGTCGAAGTAGCCGGGCAGGCCGGCCAGCCGCTCCAGGTAGGCGTCGGTGCCCTCGTGGTCGACGGCGGTCATGGCGAGCGAGGCGAAGACCGTGTTGTGCGGGGCGACGATGGTCGCGGAGACGCTGAAGTCGTCGAGACCGTGGGTGATCCGGCCGTCGTTGTCGTCGATCAGCCGGGCGAGCACCCGGTGGGTGGTGCGGTCCTCGCCGGTGAGCCCGGCCGGCGGGATCGCCGCCAGCCGGGTGGCGAGGCCGCGGAGCACCTCGCGGTGGCGCAGGGCGGCCTCGCGGGACGGGTCGGGCACCCCGTGGGCGTAGCCCTCGGTGCCGGCGAGGGTGGCCTCGAAGGGGTCGTGGTCGTTCTCGGCGGCGAAGAACTCGTCCGCGAGGGCGGCCAGTTCGGTGTGGTGGGAGGGGGCGGCGCGGTGGGAGGTGTCGTTCGGCTGCTCGGTCATGGGGGCGCTCCCGGGTCCGGTGGGGGCAGTGCGACACGGGTTCCCTGGGGGCCCGATCGGGCCGATTATTCGGAGCGGCGACGGCGCGGTCAATACGCATCGGGGGGAGAGGAGTTCGGGCCGCCGACGGTGAACGCGCCGCCGCCGCCGACGGCGTCTTCGGCCGGCCCGCAGGTACCGGGCGGGCAGGGCAGCGGGCGGGCGACCAAGGCACCAGGCACCGGGCGACCAAGGCAGCGGGCACCGGGCTCCGGGCACGACGGTGCCGGCGTCCGTCCTCCCTGGACGAACGCCGGCACCGGTGGAACGAGGGGGTCGGCGGCCGGCCCCCGAGGGGCTCAGTTGCCCTGGTTCTCCTTGGCGGCCTTCTCGGCGGCCTCCTTCTCGTGCTTCGCCTTGATCCGGGCGGTCTCCTTGCGAAGGTCCGCCTGGTTGGCGCGCTCGTGCTGGAGCCACAGCGGGTTCTCGGCCTTGATGGCGTCGACCTCGGCGGTGGTCAGCGCCTCGGTCACCCCGCCGCGGGCCAGGCCCGAGATGGAGATGCCGAGCTTGGCGGCGATCACCGGGCGCGGGTGCGGGCCGTTCTTGCGCAGCTCCTGGAGCCACTGCGGCGGCTCGGCCTGCAGCGCGTTGAGCTCCTCGCGGGAGACCACGCCCTCCTGGAAGTCGGTCGGCGCGGCTGCGAGGTAGATCCCCAGCTTCTTGGCCGCCGTGGCCGGCTTCATGGTCTGGCTGGTCTTCTGCTTGAGCGGTGTCATGGAACAAGGGTAAGGGAGTGTGCGGGCGCTTCCGGTCACGGTCGGTAGCCTTGCCCTGTGACAGACATGCAGGTGAACCCGCCGTTCCGGCTCGCGTACGTCCCGGGCGTGACCCCCGGCAAATGGGCCCGGGTCTGGGTCGAACGGCTTCCGGACGTGCCGCTCGACCTCGTCGCGGTGCCCTCCACCGACGGCGAGCGGACCCTGCGCGAGGGCGCGGTGGACGCCGGACTGGTCCGGCTGCCGGTCGACAAGGACGTGCTGAGCGCGATCCCGCTGTACACCGAGACCACCGTGGTGGTCTTCCCCAAGGACCACTGGCTGGCCGCGGCCGAGGAGGTCGCCCTCGACGAACTCGCCGACGAGGTGGTCTTCCACCCGCTGGACGACACCCTCGGCCTCACGGCCGGGACCCTGCCCGGGCGCCCGGCGATCGCCCGCCCGGACACCACGGCGGACGCGGTCGAGCTGGTGGCGGCCAACGTCGGCGTGCTGCTGGTGCCCCAGTCGCTGGCCCGGCTGCACCACCGGCGGGACCTCACCTACCGGCCGGTGCCGCAGGCGCCGCAGTCGCAGGTCGCGCTGGCCTGGCCGCAGGAGCGGACCACGGACCTGGTGGAGGAGTTCATCGGGATCGTCCGGGGGCGCACCGTCAACAGCTCGCGCGGCCGCGGGGCCGGACAGCCGGCCGAGGCCCAGCCGAAGAGCCAGCCGAAGAAGGCGGCGGCGCCGCGCAAGCCGCAGCAGCAGAAGGCCGGCGGCCAGAAGGCGGGTGCCCAGAAGACGGGTGCGCAGAAGGCGGGCGGCCAGCGGACCGGCGCGCAGAAGGGCCGGGGCGGCCCGGCCGCGGCCCGGCGCGGGAAGCCGAAGCGGCGCTCCTGACGGCCGCCGGGGAGTAGCGTCGGCCCCGTTTCCGGACGGTCGCTCCGGAGCGTCCTGACGGGAGGAGCGGGGCCGTGTGGCATGACCTGGTGGTCGTCCAGATTCCGATCGTGGAGAAGATCCTCCGGACGATCGCCGTCTACGTGCTGATCCTGGTGCTCTTCCGGCTGGCCGGGAAGCGCGGGCTGGCGGGGCTGAACACCTTCGACATCGTGGTCGTGTTCCTGCTCTCCAACGTGGTGCAGAACGCGATCATCGGCAACGACAACAGCCTGCTGGGCGGTGCGATCGGCGCCGTCACCCTGATCGCGGTGAACGCCGGGGTCACCCGCTGGCTGGCCCGGGACCCGCGGGCCGCGCGGATCCTGGAGGGGGCGCCCACCACGGTGGTCCGTGACGGCAGGCTGGTGCCCGGCGCGCTGCGCGAGCTGGCGCTGCGCCCGTCCGAGCTGGAGCATGCGATCCGGGTGCAGAACGGCGACAACGTGAGCGATGTGGCGCGGGCCCGGCTGGAACCGGACGGGCAGCTGCTGGTCACCCTGCGGGAGGCCGAGCGGAGTGCCACCAAGGGCGACGTCGACGAGCTGCGGGAGCGGCTGGCGGCGATCGAGCGGCTGCTGACCGCGCTCGCCGAGGAGCGCCGCCCGCCGCGCTGAACGCCCGCGTCGTTGAACGCCCGCGTCCCGGCGGGCCCCCGCCGCGCGCCACCCGCCGGCCCCGCCCGGGGCGGTCAGCCGCCGGTACGGGCCGTCAGCCGCCGGTACGGGCGGCGGCAGCCGGGGCGGCGGCGCGGCGTCGGCCGCGGGCGGTGGCGGCGGCCAGGGCGAAGCCGAGGGCGGCGGCGAGGAGGTGGCCGACGGTGGTGAACTCGGGCAGCGGGCCGGGCCACTCCTCGTCGCCGGTGAGCGGCCAGGCGAGCACGAAGGCGGCCCAGGGCAGTCGGGCCCAGCGGGGCAGGGCGAGGGTGGCGAAGGCGAGGGCGCCCTGGGCGCCGTAGCTGATGCCGTAGTCGGAGGCCGCCCGGACGCTCTCCGGGTACCAGCCCTGGTGCAGGGCGAGCAGGATCACCAGGGCGGTGATCAGGGTGGCTCCGACGTGCCCGGCCAGGAAGACGGCGGCGGCGCGGGGCGTGCCGAAGCGGCGTTCGGCCCAGGCCAGGCCGACGACGATGCCGAGGCCGAGGGTGATCAGGGTGCCGCCGAAGCCGGTGGAGGTGATGTCGGTGAGCGTGCCGTCGTACAGCAGGGCGCTGCCGACCAGGGCACGGAGCGGGTGGTCGTGCAGGTTGTCCAGGTTGGTGCTGATGTAGTTGCGCAGGTCGTCGGCCTGCTCCTCGGTCAGCCCGTACTCGACCCAGGCGTGCCCGAGGAGCAGCAGCCCGACGTAGACGAGGGTCAGCGGCGAGCGCCGCGGGTACGTGCGGACGACGCGCAGCAGCGTGCTGAGGAGCCCCAACGGGGGTCGAGCGTTCATGTTCTGATGGTGTCCCGGTCGAGCGGCTGGTCCGGCCGGTCCGGATGCGGCCGGCCACCTCGGGACAGTACCGAACCGCGCTGCCGGATGCCCGTGGCGGCTCAGCGGATCCGGCGGGCGAGCGTGGCGGTGAACGGGCGGGGGGAGAGCGAGGCGCTGCGCTGCGGGCGGACCGGCCTGCCGGGGGTGGGGGTGACGGTCCAGTGGGCGGCGATGCCGGCCAGGGCGAGGGCGGCCTCGGTGCTGCCGAAGGCGTCGCCGATGCAGCGGCGGGCGCCGAGGCCGAAGGGGGTGTAGGTGCCGGGGGCGGGGCGGGCGGTGGTGAGCCAGCGGTCGGGGTCGAAGCGGTCGGGGCAGGGGAAGAGGTCGGCCCGGCGGTGCAGCAGGTAGGGGCTGTACAGGACGGTGGCGCCGGCCGGGAGGGGGTGGCCGCCGAGTTCGGTGGCGGTGGCGGTGGTGCGGCTGAGGATCCAGGCCGGCGGGTGGAGCCGCAGGGTCTCGCTGACGATCCGGGCGGTGAGCGGCAGGGCGGGCAGGTCCTGGTGGCGGGCGGGGCGGCCGTCGAGGACGGTGTCGAGTTCGGTGTGCAGGCGCTCGCGGACGGCGGGGTTGGCGGCGAGCAGGGTCCAGGCCCAGGAGAGGGTGGCGGCGGTGGTCTCCGTGCCGGCCAGCAGGAAGGTGACCACCTGGTCGTGGACCTCGTCGTCGGACAGGCCCCGGCCTTCCTCGTCGCGGGCGCCGAGCAGCATCGAGAGCAGGTCGTGCTGGTCGGTGCCGGCGGCGCGGTAGTCGCTGATCAGGCGGTCGGTGATCTCCCGGAGGTCCCGCCGGGCGCGGGCGAAGCGGCGGTTGCCGGGGGTGGGGATCCGGTCTGCGCCGGGCAGCGGCAGCATCATCCGCCGGGCGACCCCGCGGGCGACCTGGTCCATGGCGGCGTGCACGGGCAGCGAGCCGGCCCGTTCGTGGGCGGCGAACAGGCAGCGGGCGGTGACGGCGGTGGAGAGGCGGTACATCGCGGCGGGCAGTTCGACCACGTCGCCGTCGCGCCAGCCGGCGGTGGCGCCGGAGATCTCCTCGGCCATCAGGGCGGCGTAGCCGGGCAGCCGGTCGCGGTGGAAGGCGGGCTGGAGCATCCGGCGCTGGCGCCGGTGGTCGGCGGCGGGGCAGGTGGCGAGGCCGTTGCCGAAGGCCTCCCGGGCCTTCTCGACGACGATGCCGCCCTTGTCGTAGGTGCGGTCCTCGGTGAGCAGGCGGCGCACCAGGTCGGGGTGGCAGACGACGTACGCGTCGAGCGGGCCGAGCCGGATCCGGACGAGGTCGCCGTGGGCGGCCAGGCCGGCCACGAAGTCGTGCGGGTTGCGGAGCAGGGCGTGGGCGTGGCCGAGCAGGGGGAGCGCACCGGGGGCGGTGGCCGAGGTGTAGCGGGCGGTGGGGTGGTACTGGGTGGGCACGGGCGTCACCTCGGGGAGGGCGGGTCGGTGGGGCGTCGGTGATCTTTCCCGGCGGCCGCCGGTGAAACGGTCCGGGAACGGCGGGTGGGGTGAACGCGGGGGCGCAGGCCGAACGCCCGTGCGCCGGGGCGGCCTTGACACTCGGGCAGGGCCCGGTCCGGCGCCCGGAGCGCGGTCGCCGGAGGCCCGGTCCGGCGCCCGGGGCGCGTTCGCCGGGGGCTAGGGGGTGGGTTCGTCGGGGGCCAGGACGGGGGTTCCGGGGGCGGGCGCAGGGGCTTTCCGCGCGCGGTGCCGCGCGCCTAGACTGCGAGCTCCGCACTATTACCGGCCGGTACTACCGGCTGGTACCGCCAGTCAGTTCGGTACTACCGGTTGGGAGTTGGGATGGCCGACGAGCGGGCCCACGCGTTCACCGACGACGCCCTCGGCACACACGACGCGGTGGCACTGGCCGCCCTGGTCCGGGCCGGCGAGGCCCACCCCCGGGAGCTGGTCGCGGCCGCCGTCGCCCGCGCCGGGCGGATCGACGCCGCGCTGCTGCCCGTCGCCCACGCCGCCTACGACCGGCCCCGGATCAGCCGGGCGGGCATCGACGGCCCGCTCTGGGGCGTGCCGACCTACCTCAAGGACAACGTCGACCTGCGCGGCCTGCCGACCGGCATGGGCAGCGAGGCCTTCCGCGCCCGCCCGGCCCGCCGCAACGCGCCCTTCACCGACCAACTGCTCTCCACCGGCCTGGCCGTGCTCGGCAAGACCCGGCTGCCCGAGTTCGGGCTGAACGCCTCCACCGAGTTCGCCACCGCCCAGCCGGTGCGCAACCCCTGGAAGACCTCCCACTCGCCCGGCGCCTCCTCCGGCGGCGCGGCCGCGCTGGTCGCCGCCGGGGTGGTGCCGATCGCCCACGCCAACGACGGCGGCGGCTCGATCCGCATCCCGGCGGCCTGCTGCGGCCTGGTCGGCCTCAAGCCCACCCGCGGCCGGCTGGTCACCAACGCCCAGGGCGGCAAACTGCCGATCGACCTGGTCACCGACGGGGTGGTGACCCGTACGGTGCGCGACACCGCCGCCTTCTTCGCCGCCGCCGAACGCCACCACCGCAACCCCGGGCTGCCCCCGCTCGGCCTGGTCGAGGGCCCGAGCGGGCGCCGGCTGCGGATCGGGCTGGTGGTCGACTCGCCCACCGCCAAGACCGACGAGGCGACCCGCCGGGTGGTCGAGGAGACCGCCGCCCGGCTGGAGGCGATGGGGCACCGGGTGGTGCCCACCACCCTGCCCTTCGGCGAGGAGTTCTCCCGCGACTTCCTGGCGTACTGGGGCTACATCGCCTGGGTGATCGCGCTCACCGGCCGGGTACTGCTCGACCCGGGCTTCCGGGCCGGGAAGCTGGACGGGCTCACCACCGGGCTGCGCAACAGCTTCCGGGCGCAGTACCGGCGCACCCCTGGCGTGCTGCGCCGACTGCGCCGGGCCGAGGCCGTGTACGCGGGGATCTTCCGCGAGCACGACGCGATCCTCTCCCCGGTGCTCGCCCACACCGCCCCGCCGATCGGCCACCTCAGCCCCAACGTGGCCTTCGACGAGCTGATCGAGCGGCTGTTGCGCTACGTCGCCTTCACCCCGGTCAACAACGTGACCGGTGGCCCCGGCATCGCGCTGCCCGCCGGGGCGGCGCCGGGCGGCCTGCCGATCGGGGTGCACCTGTCGGCCGCGCACGGCCAGGAGCGGCTGCTGCTGGAGCTGGCCTACGAGCTGGAGGCGGACCGGCCCTGGCGGCGGATCCAGGACTGACCGACGGTCCCCGGAAGGGGCGGGGCGGTCAGGAGGCCGCGACCGCCCGGGCCGCGTGCACCTCGTGGTGCAGCCGGGCCAGCGCGCAGTCCGGCGCCGGCGGGTCCGGGTCTCCCGGGGGCACCGGTGCGCCGCTGCGCAGCGCCTCGGCCAGGTCGGTCAGCTCCCGGGCGACGGCGCCCACCTCGGCCGGGGTCGGCACCGGGGCGCCGTGCTCGACCCG
Source organism: Kitasatospora sp. NPDC098652 (assembly GCF_044760155.1). NCBI lineage: Bacteria > Bacillati > Actinomycetota > Actinomycetes > Kitasatosporales > Streptomycetaceae > Kitasatospora > Kitasatospora sp. NPDC098652. Next base: position 185,961 of record NZ_JBIWAQ010000008.1, on the reverse strand, counting down.
GACCCGGGTGGCGGTGGTGGTGTCCACGATCCGCTCCACCGCGATCACCAGCGGCCACCAGGCCTCCGCCCGGGCGCCGACCGGCGGCGGCTCGGTGAGCGCCCGCTGGAACTCGCTGCGCACCGCCGAGAGGTCCCGGTAGAGCCGGCGCCGGTAGCGGGCCCGGGCGGGCTCGTCATGGCCCGGCGCCGTGGTGAAGGCCAGCGAGACGTACGAGGCGGCGTCCTGCACGGCGTCGGCCAGCCGGTCGCCGATCCGGGTGCGCCACGACTCCGGCCAGAGCAGGTACCCGGCCAGCAGGGCGATGGCGCAGCCGATCAGCGAGTCGTAGAGCCGGGGCAGCACCAGGTGGAAGCCCTGGTGGTTGAGCAGGTCGGAGAGCATCAGGATGACCGGGGTGATCGCGGCGGTCTGGAAGGCGTACCCCTTCACGGACAGCACCGGGATCAGCGTGGCGAGCGCCGCCATCACCGGTACGTCCCACCAGCCGTGCGGGACCTCGGCGAGCACCGGCACGGCGACCAGCAGCCCGGCGGCCGTCCCGAGCGCGCGCAGCACCGCGCGGGAGAACACCGAGCCGAAGTCCGGTTTCAGCACGAAGGTCACCGTCAGCGAGACCCAGTACGAACGCGGCACGGCGATCACCGACACCAGCACCTGGGCCAGCCCGATGCACAGCGCCAGCCGCAGCCCGTACCGCCAGGACGCGCCGGACAGCAGCAGCCCCCGGGCCGTCCGGCGGGCCCGTACCCGCAGGCCGGCGGGCCGGCCGAGCCGGTCGTCGGCGGCGTACGGGTCGGGCTCGGCCTCGTGCACCACGATGGCGGCGTGCCCGATGGCCTGGGCCAGTGCGCGGGTGGACGGGCCGCGCGGCTCGGGCAGGTCGGGCAGGTCGAGCAGGTCGAGGCGTCCGGGCGGGCCGGGCGGGCCGGGGCCGCTCCGGCCGTGTTCGACGGCGGCGGCCAGCGCGCGCACCGCCGCCGGGTAGGCCGGCGGCAGCGGGCCCTCCCCGGGCGGGCGCAGCTGGGCCGCGGCCGCCCCCTCGACCACCGGGATCAGCGCGTTGAGCTGGGCGAGCAGCCGCACCAGGGTGGCCGAGCGGCCGTGCCGGCGGGCGCGGCGGGCCAGCAGCAGGTCGTAGGAGTGGTTGAGCGACTGGGTGAGCTCCCGGCGCCGGTCCTCGTAAGCGGGTGAGCCGGCCGCCTCCAGGAGTCCGGCGACCGCCCGGTAGGTGTCGGCCACCGTCGCCCGCTCGGGCGTGCCGCCGCGGAAGGGCCAGGCGAGCAGGGTCAACGCGAGCACCAGCAGGCCGCCGAGCAGCAGCAGCGCGGGCGGCAGCCACCACGGGGACGGCATCGGCAGGCCGGCTCCGACCACGGCGTTCAGCAGCAGGAGCAGGCCGGAGACGGAGGCGACCGCGCCGACCGAGGAGATCATGCCGGACAGCAGGGCGACCACCGTCAGGGCCACCACGGCCGTCCAGCCGGTGCCGAACACCTGGGTGCCGACCAGCACTCCGAGGGCGCCGAACAGCTGCGGCACGGCGATGTTGAACACCCGCATCCGGTAGGCGTCGGCGGTGTCCCCGATCACCCCGGACAGCGCGCCCATCGACACCAGCGCGCCGTAGCCGGTCCGGCCGGTGGCGGTGCCGACGGCGAGCGGGGCGGCGAGCGCCACCGAGGCGCGGGCCGCCGCGGCCCAGGGGACCGGCGCGTCCCGGGGCCGCAGGCTCGCGGTCAGCCAGCCGGGCGGGGCCAGCCGGGGACGTGCCGGTCCGGTGCGTGCCGGTCGGGGACGTGCCGGTCGGGGACGTGCCGGTCGGGGACGTGCCACAGACCCAACGTACGTGCGCAACGGATTCGGGGCGCGTGGGGTTCAACTCCGCGCGATTATGTCAATTCTCGAAACATACCCCGCCTTATGTCAGTTTCCGAAACATAAAGCGAACCTCCAGAACCGCCGTGAACTGCGCTGATTCCCAATCGGTAACCTGCGGGAAAGGGTTGACACCATTAGTTGGTCTAGTCCAACGTATGGGGAAGCGCGGTCCGGCGCAGGCTGATGTGAAGTGAGTGCCCTTGCCGGACGGGCGAGTTGGCCCCCTGATGTGGCGTTGTGCGCTGCTCGGGGGCCGAGGCGAGAAGGAGCGCATGCGGACGGGGAGCCGGTCCGCGCACCGAATTCCCCGTCCGGCCGACGACCGGCCATCGGCTCGCCGCGCCCGCACCGGGCGCCCGGGAACGCGCTGCATCGACCACGAACCACGGAGTGACCGCCCATGCCGAGCCCTGACGAACACCCCGAGGAATATCTGTACCGGGCCGCCTCCGCGCGCCCCTACTTCAGTGCCGACACCGAGAGCTACCTCGCCGCCACCGCCCTGCGCGAACTGCGCAAGAAGCACCCGCTGCGAGTGCTCTCCGAGGAGGACTTCGCGCACTGGCAGACCTACGGCTACGTCGTGGTCCGGCAGGCGATCCCGGCCGCGGCCGCGCAGCGACTGCTCGACTTCGCCTGGGAGTTCCAGGGCCTGTCGCCCGACCGCCCCGAGGACTGGTACCGCGAGCGCGACCACCGCGACGAACTCGACCGGCACCTGCACATCTACGGCTTCGTCGAGGCCTACCACCACCAACTCATCTGGGACAGCCGCCAGTCGCAGCGCGTCTACGACGCCTTCGTGGACGTCTGGGACTGCGAGGAGCTCTGGGTCACCCTCGACCGGCTCAACCTCAACCCGCCGAACGTCCGCAACCGCGACCGCGCCCTGATCGAACCCACCGACAAGGGCTTCGACATCGAACTGCACTGGGACGTCGACACCACCCGCGCCATGCTGCCGCAGCGCGTCCAGGGCATCATCGCGCTCAACGACACCGCCCCCGACCACGGCGGCTTCCAGTGCGACCCGGAACTGTTCCGCCGCCACAACGAGTGGCAGGCCGCCCAGCCCGCCGACCGCGACCCGATCCGCCCCGACATCGACCGCGCCGAGTTCCCCGTCGTCCGCCCCGAGTTGAAGGCCGGCGACCTGCTGATCTGGAACGGCCTGCTCGCCCACGGCGTCGCCCCCAACACCTCCGCGAACGGCGTGCGCTCCGTGCAGTACCTGTCCATGATGCCCGCCCTGGAGGAGGCCGAGCCGCTGCGCCGCTCCCGGGTCGAGTCCTGGCGCACCCTCTCCACCCCGGACTGGAACCGCACCCTGGTCGGGGATGCCGAGCGGCCCGAGGCGCTGCGCTACGGGCCGGCCGAACTCACCGAACTGGGGGAGAAGTTGCTCGGCCTGCGGTCCTGGACCGGCCGGAGCTTCGAGGACTCGGGTGCCGAGCAGCCCACGGGGGAGCGGGAATGCACGCCGTCTGCCTGACCCTGCCCACCAACCGCGCCTGCGCCGACACCATCACCGCCGTCGGCGCCGAAGCCGCCCACGCCGCCCGGACCTTCGGCGTCCGGGTGCACCTCCTGGTGCTCGACTCCGCCGGACCGGCGGACCGCGCCCGGCACGCCGCCGCCCTTGCCGCACTGCCGCCCACCGAAGGCGTGGTCGCCCACCACCTCGACGAGGACGCCCAACGCGCCTTCCTGCGCCGGGTGATCGAGCGCGCCGCCCTCCCTGACCCGGACCGCCTGCTCGACCTGATGCTGCCCGACGCCGTCTCCTACGGCGCCTGCACCAACCGGGCCTTCCTGCTGGCCGCCGCCCTCGGCTGCGCCTCCGTGCACCGTCGCGACTCCGACAGCCGCTACCAGTGGCACGACGGCGCCCCCGTCTTCCCGATCGACCACGAACTCGCCACCATCGGCCTCAAGGCCGCCGACGCGGCCGCCGCCGTCACCGAGCACACCCTCGACCCGGCCGACGCCGACAAGCCCGTCGCCCTGGTCGGCGCCTCCTTCATCGGCGAACTCTCCGTCGACCTCGGCGAGATCCGCGACCTGGACCCGGACGTCTACCACGACCTGGTCGCGCTCTGGGCGCCCACCGGAGCCACCGAGCAGGAGCGGCGGGAACTCGTCGCCGACTCCTTCACCGGCGGCGGAACCGACCCGTTCACCGTCGACCGCGCCGTGCTCGGCCGGCCCGACATCTGGCGGATCGACATGTGCAACATCGCCCTCGACCGCGAGGTCTACGAACGCGTCCCGCTGCCGCCCGCCACCGACACCATCGGCAGCGACTACTTCCTGCACCACCTGGTGCACGACGCCACCCTGCCCGGGGTGACCCACAACCGGCACATCGTCAACTACTACACCCCGGAACGACGCACCGGCTCCGGCTTCACCGCCTACCAGGAGCGCTACGCCAAGTTCCTGCTCTCCATGCTCTACCTCCACCCCGTCTACTCCGAGCTGGAACGGGCCGGCGACACCCTGCTGGACGAGCACCACCACGTCCGCCCCGAGCTGATCGCCGACGCCGCCCGCCGCAGCGCCGCGACCGACCGCGCCGAGAACCACCGGCGGCTCGCCGAGCTCGACCGCTGCTACCGGCAACTCGGCGGCCGATACGCCGAGTTCGCCGACCACCTGGCGCCCCGACGGGCGCAGCTGCTCGACCGGGCGCAGGCCGACATCGAGGACTTCGCCCTGCTGATCGACGCGTGGGGCCCGCTCGTGCGGGCCGGTAAGGCCACGCCCGCCGACCGGCTGCCGGGCTAGCCGCACCGGGAGTTCACACGTGATATCGCAATCCACCGAACCGCATCGCACCACCGAACCGCGCCACATCCCCGAGCAGCGCCACCCCACCGGGGCGCAGCACGCCGCCGAACCGTGCGAGCGGGCCGAGCGGGCCGACCGGGCCGACCGGGGGAGGACCAACCACCGCGCCCCGACCGCCTCCGCCGCCGTGCACGCCGACCGCGCGCCCCGCCCCGACCAGCACGACCACACCGCCCTCCGGGCCGCGCTCGCCGCCGCCACCGAGGACACCGTCATCTACGACCTCGACGGCATCGGCCGCCAGTACGCCGCCCTGCGCGCCGAACTGCCCGGTGTCGCCGTCCGGTTCGCGATGAAGGCCTGCCCCGTCGACGAGGTGCTCGGCCACCTCGCCCGGCTCGGCTCCGGCTTTGACGCCGCCAGCCCTCAGGAGATCGCCCAGGCGCTGCGCACCGGGGCGGCCCCCGAACTGATCCACTACGGCAACACCATCAAGTCCGACCGCAACATCGCCGAGGCCTACCGGCTGGGCGTGCGCGAGTTCGCCACCGACAGCCTGGAGGACGTCGCCGCGATCGCCGAACACGCCCCCGGGTCACGGGTGTTCTGCCGGATCGCGACCACCGGCGAGGGCGCCCTGTGGGGGCTCAGCCACAAGTTCGGCTGCTCGCCCGAGGACGCCCTGCGGGTGCTCGGCGCCGCCCGCACCGCCGGGCTGGTGCCCTCCGGGCTGTCCGTGCACGTCGGCTCCCAACAGATGACCGCCGAGGCGTGGACCGCGGCGATCGACTCGCTGGCCGCCGTCCTGGAGGCGCTCAACTGGCGCGGCATCACCCCGGACCGGATCAACCTCGGCGGCGGACTGCCCGCCCTCGGCGTCCTCGACCGGGCCGGCCGGCCGCTCGAACCGCCGCTGGACAAGATGTTCACGGTCATCCGCGAGGGCATGGAACGGCTGCGCGCCGTCAACGCGGCCCCGCTGGACTTCGTCCTGGAACCCGGCCGCCACCTGGTCGCCGACCACGGTGCGATCCGCGCCCACGTCGCCCGGCTCTCCTCCCGCCACCGGCTCGACGGCACCCGCGAGGACTGGCTCTACCTGAGCTGCGGGAAGTTCAACGGCCTGTACGAGATGGACCAGTTGCAGTACCGACTGGAGTTCCCCACCCACCCCGGCGGGCAGTTCGTCAACGCCGTGGTGGCCGGCCCGACCTGCGACAGCGACGACGCGTACGCCCAGGAGGACGGCGCGGTGCGCGTCCCGTACGCGCTCGCCTCCGGCGACCCGGTGTGGATCCACTCCTGCGGCGCCTACGCCACCGCCTACGCCACCCGCGGCTTCAACGGCTTCCCGCCGCTGCCGTACACCTGCGTCGGCGGCGACCACCCCGAGGAGGTCCGCTGATGACCGACCCAGCGACGACCGACGCAGCGACGACCGACGCAGCGACGACGGACCGAGCGACGACGGACCCAGCGACGACGGACCCAGCGACGACGGACACCACGATGACCGATACGGCGACGACGGACACCCGGATCCGGCTGCTCCGCGAGGAGGACTGGCCGGAGGTGATCGCCGCCGAGGAGCGCGCCTACGCCGCCAGCGGCCTCTCCGAGGGCGGTGCGGCGCTGCGCTCCCGGCACCGCGCCTCGCCGTCGACCTGCTTCGTCCTGGAGGACGCGGACGGCTTCGCCGGCTACCTGCTCGCCCTGCCGTACCCGCTGTTCCGCTGCCCGGACCTCAGCCTGGCCTCCACCGGCGCCGCGGTGCGGCCCACCGAGAGCAACCTGCACGCCCACGACCTGGTGATCGCCGAGCGGGCGCGCGGCCGCGGCCTGGCCCCGCGGCTGCTGCGGCACCTGGAGGAGACCGGCCGGGCGGCCGGCCACCGCACCCTCTCGCTGGTCGCCGTGCGCGGCTCCGAGGTGCTGTGGGCCGGGCTGGGCTACCGCGCCCGGCCGGAGATCGGGCTGCCCGCGAGCTACGGCGCCGCGGCCGTCTACATGGCCAAGCCGCTGGACCGCGCCCCGAACCCCGCGGACCCGACTCCCGGATCCGCACCCAGAGCCGAAGTGGGCTGATGCACATGACCTCCCCCGCGCGCGACGAGTTCCGCCGCTCCCAACTGGCCATCGGCGCACTGTTCTTCGCGCTCGGCTTCCAGTACGCGACCTGGGTGTCCCGGGTGCCCGCGCTCAAGGCCCGGCTCGACCTGGGCGAGGCCCAGATCGGCCTGTTGCTGATGACCTGCGGGATCGGCGCGGCGGTGTCGTTCCCGCTGGTGGCGGTGCTGATGCGGCGGTTCGGCTCCCGGCTGCTCTCGGTGCTGTCGGCGCTCGCCCTGGGCGTGGTCCTGCTCGCCCTGTCGGTGGTGCCGAACTACCCGGTCACCTTGCTGGTGCTGTTCTGCGACGGCGTCGCCGTCGGCTGTCTGAACGTGGCGATGAACGCCCAGGGCGCCGCCCTGGAGGCCCGCTTCGAGCGCACCACGATGTCCAGGCTGCACGCCACGTTCAGCGCCGGCTCGCTGCTGGCCGCCCTGCTGGCCTCCGGCGTCAACGCCGTCACCGGAAGCCTCGCCGTCCACCTCGGGCTGGCCGCCGCGCTGCTGGCGGTGCTGGTACTGGCCGCCCGGCCCGGCCTGCTGGCCGAGCACCCGGACGGGGCCGAGGGCCAGGACGGGGCCGCGCGCCCGGACGGGGCCGCCGACCCGGCGGAGCAGGCCGGGAGAAAGTCCCGCCGCGGCTTCGCCCTGCCGGCCGCCGCCACCCTCTGGATGGGCCTGGCGATGGTCTTCGGCACCGTCACCGAGGGGGCGATGAACGACTGGTCGGCGCTCTACCTCAAGGACGTGGTGGACGCCGGTGCCGGACTCGCCCCGCTGGGCATCGCCGTCGTCTCGGTGATGATGGTCTGCGCCCGGATCTTCGCCGACGGCTGGCGCACCCGCTTCGGCGACGGCCGGATCGTCCGCACCGGCAGCCTGCTGGCCGGCCTCGGCCTCGCCCTCGCCCTGCTGACCGGCGGCGTGGTGCCCACCCTGCTCGGCTTCGCCTGCGTGGGCCTCGGCGTCGCCGCCGTCACGCCCTGCGTCTACGTCGCCGCCGCCCGCCAGGGCTCGGACGCGCTCTCCCTGGTGGCTGCCATGGGCACCACTGGCCTGCTGGCCGGTCCCGCCGTGATCGGCTTCATCGCCGGCGCCACCAGCCTGGTCTGGGGCATGGCCGCGGTCGCCGCCTCCGCCGCGGTGGTCTCGCTCTGCGCCACCCGGATCAGCTGGCCCCGGCCCGCCGCCCCCGCGCTGGAACCCCGGCTCGCCGCGCCCGAGGCCGGCTGAGCGCCGCTCAGGGCGCGCCGGGCGCGTCCCGGTCAGGCGCGTCCCGGTCAGGCGCGTCCCAGTCCTCGCCCGGCACGTCGACGCCCCCCGTCGCGGCGTGCCGGGCGAGCCGCTCCCGCCGGGCGGTGAGCCGGGCGATCTCCGCGTCCAGGACGGCCAGCCGGGCGGCGATCACCGGGGCGAAGGTCTCCGGTCCGGGGTCGGCCGTGCAGCGCCGGGGCGGGTCCTCGATGAGCAGGTCCAGCCGGTGCGGGCGGCTGGCCAGGTCGTCCACCGTCAGCCCGGTGGCCAGCAGTTGGCGGATCACCCGGACCCGGGCGACCTCTTCGGGCCCGTACTCGCGTTGGCCGGAGCCGGAGCGGGTGGGCGGGGGCAGCAGCCCGCGCTGCTCGTAGAACCGCAGGGCCCTGGGGGTGGTGCCCGCCGCGGCCGCCGCGTCGCCGATCCGCATCCCGCCTCCTCGGTGTCAGTGCTCCACGTCAGAGTTCCACGTCAGAGCTCCACGTCAGAGCTCCAGGTCAGAGCTCCACGAGGGTCGCTCCGAAGGTGTCGCCGGTGAACACCCGGGTCAACGCCTGTGGGGCTCGTTCGATGCCCGCGACCGGCGTCCGGGGGAAGACGAGGTCCCCGCTGGACAGCCAACTGCCCAGGCGCTCGCGCCACTCGGCCTCCAGGTCGGGGTGGTCGAGCAGGGTGAAGCCGCGCAGGCTCAGGCCGTGGGTGGTGACCCGGAAGCTGTCGATCACCGCGGGGGAGTCGCCGCCCCGGCGGGCCGGGTCGAGCTGCCCGGACACCGCCCCGACCAGCGCGAACCGGGCGCCGCGCCGGGCGGCGTCCACGGCCGCGGTCAGCTGTTCGCCGCCGACCAGGTCCAGCACGACGTCCAGGCCCTCCGGTGCGGCCTCGGCCAGTTGCTCGGCGAACGGGCGCTCGCCGGGCACCAGGACGGTGTCGTAGCCGAGTTCGGCGGTGAGCCGCTCCGCCTTGGCGGGCGAGCGGGTGGTGCCGATCACCCGGGCGGCGCCGAGCAGCCGGGCGATCTGCCCGGCCAGGGTGCCGACCGCCCCCGCAGCTGCCGTCACCAGGACCACGTCGCCGGGGCGGACCGGGGCGCTGCGGGTCAGCCCGCCGTAGCCGGCGGAGGCGGCGGAGACCAGCGCCGTCGGGTCCGGGAAGCCGGCCGGAACCGGGGTGAACTGCCCGGCGTCCGCGACCACTTGGTCCCGCCAGCCGTGCAGGTGGGTGACCAGGTCGCCCGGGCGCAGCGGCCCGTCCGCCGGGGCGGCCAGCACCTCGCCGAGGGCCGGGCCGAACAGGGCGTCGCCGGGGGCGATGTGGGGGAGCGGCAGGTCCGAGCCCTGGCCGCTGATCAGGATGCGCAGGCCGGGGAAGACCAGGAAGGCCCGGTTGCGGACCAGCGCCTCGCCCGGCCCGGGGGCCGGCAGCGGTTCCTCGGTGACGGTGAAGTGCTCGGGGCCGGGCAGGCCGTCGGGTCGGGCGGTCAGCCGGACGACGCGGGCGGTGGTGGGCAGGGGCACGGCGGCGCTCCTCGCGCTGGGAGGGGGAGTGGTGCGGCGGGACCGCCGCGGGACGACCGGGACGCTAACCCCTGACGCACGGGTCAGGGGCAAGCCCCGGCGCGGGAGGGGTGTCTGACGGGGCGTGGGGAGGGCGGTCTTCTAGAGTCACCTGCGGTACGACCGTATGACGGTGCGACCGAAAGTCGTACGGGCCGTGCGAGCCGTACGAGCCGTACGAGCCGCGAGCGAAGGAAGAGAGCAGCATGACCGAGCAGGCGCCCGAGCCCTACCAGCCCGTCGACGAGGACTGGCGGACCGCCGTGGCGATCGTCGCCCACCCCGACGACATGGAGTACGGCGGCGCGGCGGCCGTCGCCCGCTGGACCGCCCAGGGCAAGCAGGTGGTCTACGTGATGGTCACCAGCGGCGAGGCCGGGATCGACGCGATGGACCCCGAGCGGTGCGGCCCGCTGCGCGAGGCCGAGCAGCGCGCCTCCGCGCGGGTGGTCGGGGTGGAGACCGTCGAGTTCCTCGGCCACCCGGACGGTGTGGTCGAGTACGGGTTGCCGCTGCGCCGCGACATCGCCCGGGTGGTCCGCCGGCACCGCCCGGACATCGTGATCACCAGCAACTTCCGGGAGACCTACGGCGGCACGTTCCTCAACCAGGCCGACCACATCGCGGTCGGCCGGGCCACCCTGGACGGCGTGCGCGACGCGGGCAACCGCTGGGTGTTCCGCGAACTGCTGGACGAGGGCCACCAGCCCTGGAACGGCGTCCGGCAGATCTGGGCGGCCGCCTCGCCCGAGGCCCGGCACGCGGTGGACACCACCGACACCTTCGACCTGGGCGTCGCCTCGCTGGAGGAGCACAAGGCGTACCTGGCCGGGCTGGGCGGGGCGATGGCGGACGCCCGGGAGTTCCTGGAGGGCTTCGGCCGGGGCGCGGGCAGCCGGCTGGGGACGCGCTTCGCGGTGCCGTTCGAGGTCTTCCCGCTGGGCTAACCGCTCCCGGGCCCCTGAGGTTCCTCGGGCCCCTCAGGTTCCTCGGGTTCCTGCGTGCCGGTGCCGGCGCCGGCGTCCTCGCGGCGTCGGCGCCGGTAGCGCAGCACCTGCCGCAGCAGGAACACCGCGACCAGGACGCCGAGTCCGATCGCGAACCAGAGCTGGTAGCGGAGCGCCGTCCGGTACACCGCCCCGATGTTGGCCCCGGCGACGTACCCGAAGGTGCCCCAGACGGCCGTCCACAGCACCGCGCCGAGGAGGTTGAAGACGGCGAAGCGGCGCCAGGGCATCTCGGTGGTCCCGGCGATGATGCCGTTGTACTGGCGCAGCCCGTCCACGAAGCGGGCGACCGTGACGACCTTGCCGCCCTGCCGGGCGAAGAAGCCGTCGGCGCGTTCCATCCGGGCCGGGGTGAGCAGCACGTAGCGGCCCCAGCGGTGGACGAAGACGCGCCCGCCGGTGTGGCCGATCAGGTAGCCGAGCATGTTGCCGAGGGTGGCGGCGGCCGCCCCGATCAGCAGGACGGCGGCGAGGTCCAGGTGGCCGGTGCCCGCGTACACCGCGGCGAGCACCAGGACGGTCTGCCCGGGTACCGGGATGCCGCAGTTGTCCAGCAGCACGAGCAGCGCCACCGCCAGGTACCCGTAGTGGTCCAGCAGTGGCGCGAGCCCGGCGAGCGCTCCGGGCAGCGGGGTCGTGGGCGCGGACACCCCTCCTCACCACCTCGCCCGGGCCCGGCGCGAGGTGGCGGGGGAGTGGGTCAGCGTTCCGCCAGGCGGGGTTCGACGTTGCAGTCGGGGCCGGGGTAGATCAGGCCCTCGTGGCCGTCCTCGAAGCGGACCACGTACGGCGGCTCACCGTCGGTGCCGCGCACCTCGATGATCTCGCCCTTCTGGTCCACCATGCCCACGGCTCTGCTGTGGATGTGGAGCTGGTCACCTACCGCTGCGTGCATGGTCTGCTCCTCGGGTCGTGCGGGGTTCCGCTATCCACTGTGCTGCGCGGGCGGCGGGCCCGCAACGCCTCGGGCCGACGGGAGCGCTGGGAGCCGCGGGAGCGGCAGGTCCGGCGGGAGCGATGGGAACGATGGGAGCAGCGGGACCCGGCCGGGGCTGAGGGACGGCGGTCAGTGGGTGGGCAGTTGTTGCGCGAGGTAGCCGCGCACCAGCCGCTTGCACTCGGTGATCAGCGCCGGATCGCCCTGCGGATCCCCCCGGAAGGCCAGCTTGAGCACCGCGTCGGCCGCCTCCAGGGCGACCCGCAGGGCGAGCGTGGTGGCCGCCGGGTCGCCGGCCTCGAACAGTTCGCCGCCGAGTGCCTGCAGCCGCAGGGCGACGGCGGTGTTGTTGTCGACGCCGGAGTCCAGCAGGTGCTTCTCGTTCCGCACCCCGGAGGGCACCGCCGTACCGGCGAGCCCGAAGTCGACCTGGCCGAAACCGGGCACCGCACGCTTCATCGCGACGAACTCCTCCACCGCGAGGTCGGTGAACCCGGCCGGGCCGACCGGGGCGGAGCCGGCCAGCCGGTCGTCCAGGCGCTGGAGGTAGTGGTCGAGGTTGCGGGTGGCGAGGGCGGCCAGCAGGTCCTCCTTGCCGGCGAAGAACTGGTACAGGGTGCCGATCGGCACCTGGGCGCGCTGGGCGACCTCCTTGGTGGTCAGGGCGGTCGCACCCACCTCGTCCAGCAGCCGGGCGCAGGCGTCCAGGATGCGGCCGTACCGCTCCTGGCTGCGCTGCTGGACCGGCCGCCGCCTGGCCGGTCCGGGGCTGTGCTGGAGACTCCGGGCGTCAACGCTCATGCCGCCAACTCTGCCGCATCCGCTGTTCCGACGGCGAATCATCGGGGCGGGGGAGCGCCGGAGTTTCTGTTGGGGTGCGAAGCGACTGGTGGCCGGAGCTGAACGGCACGGTGGCGGGAAGGTGGCCACGGGTTGGCTTTGGTCTTGTCGTGGACGCGAAGGCCGGTTCATACTCCTGGGGCGGATCACTTTGCGTGATCGACTCCCGTCGCTTCGTGGCGATCGTGGGCCCGGTAGGTGGGCCCGGTCGCGATTCCGAACGCGCATCCAGCTGTCTGTGGCGACGACGGGCGACACCGCCGCCACCCGAAGTCAGGACGACCCGTGTGCCTCCATGCCCGAACCATGTCCCGCTGTGCCGAGTCCCGCTGTGCGTCCCGTCGAACGGAAGGAGGGGGTCGGGACGGTGACCGTGTTCTCCACCGGGCGTGAGGCCCTCGACGTCGAGCGCCGTCGTCAGTTCCTGGAGTCCGGGTACCTGGTCCTGCCCGGGCTGCTCCCGGAAGCCCTGCGCGAACGCCTCGCCCCCGAGGTGGACCGCTGGGTCGACGAGGGCCTGCGGGCCCGCTCGATCGCCGCCTGCACCGACCCCCGCCGGCACGGGCCGCCCCCGCTGCTGGAACTGGAACTCCCCGCGCACGGCGAACTGCTCACCCATCCGCCGCTGCTGCGGGCGCTGACCGCTCTGATCGGCCGGTCCTTCGTCTTCCACCACCTGCACAGCGACCGCCAGGCCCCCGACCTCCCCGGCAAGCCGTGGCACCACGACTGCGAGCCCAACGACCGCTCCGACCCGTCACTGCTGATGGTCCACGCCCTGCACTACCTCACCGGCCTGGACGAGCGGGTCGGCAGCCTGGCCGTGCTGCCCGGCTCGCACCGCCGCACCGCGAACAAGGGCGCCTACGCCCACCACGGCACCGGCGAACTGCCCGGCGAGGTGGTCCTCGACCGGCTGCCGCCCGGCACCACGGTGCTGCTCAACTCGGCCCTGTTCCACACCCGCAGGCCGGCGCCCGGCGGGCCGGGCCGGCCCCGGTACTTCATCGACGCCTCCTACTGCCAGGTCGGAGCGCGCTGGCGCCCGGTGAAGCCGCACTGGCGGCAGATGCTCTCCCGGGCCCGCGAACTCGACCTGGCCGACGGCCAGTGGCCCGACCTGTTCGCGGAACACCACTTCACCGAGTACACCGGAACCGTCTGAACCGCCTGAGGAGCACCGTCGTGGAGATCGTCAGCGCTGTCGCCTACTCCGAGGTCCACCGGGCCTACCTGCGGGACCATCCGGTGGAACGCGCCCACGAGGCCAACACCAACCTGTACGGCGAGGAGAACCTGGAACGCGCCGACGAAGAGATCCCCGGCGGCTGGTGGCGGGTCCGGCTGACCCGGGCCGACGTTCTCGGCGTCGTCCTGCCCTGGCACCTCAGCGAGGGCGGCGCGCGCGAACTGGTCCCGCGCACCGGGCTGACCGTCGCCCGCGCGGCCGAACGCGTCCGCTCCGGCGGCGCCGACTGGGCGGCGGCCAACCCGCTCTGCGCGGCGAAGCTCCGGCTGCTCCGGCGGGCGCCGTTCACCGCGCTCTACCTCGCCACCGCGCCGGTCGACCACCCCGACTACCAGGGCCTGGTGGTCCGGCACGGGCTGATCCACGTCGACGGCCTGCACCGCATGCTGGCCTGGGAACTGGCCGGACGGCTGCGCGCGGGCACCGTGCTGGACGGGTACCTGGCGGGGGACCCGGCGGGGCTGGACCTGCCCGGTCCGTACCGTGCGGTCCATGCGCACCGCGCGGCCGACCCGACCCGTACGGCCGACCGGACCGGTACGACCCGTACGGCCGACCGGACCGGTACGACCCGTACGGCCGACCGGACCGGTACGACCCGTACGGCCGACCCGACCCGAACGGCCGACCCGGCCCGTACGGCCGACCCGGCCCGTACGGCCGACCCGGCCCGTACGGCCGACCCGGCCCGTACGGCCGACCCGGCCCGTACGACCCGTACGACCCGAACGGCCCGCGCGGTGCGGACGGGGGACGAGCCGGCGTGACCTCCGCGACCCAGCACCTCCGGGCCACCACGCCCGACACCGGCTCGCTCACCGCCCTGCTGTCCGAGCGCGCCCGCACCCACCCCGACCGGCCCGCCGTCAGCGACGGCCGCCACAGCCTCGACCACCGCACCCTGGACGCCGCCGCCGGGCGGATCGCCGCCCGGCTGGCCGCCGGCGGCACCGGGCGCGGCGACCGGGTCGCCCTGCTCGGCCCCCGGGACGCCCGGATGCTGGTGCTGCTGCACGGAGTGCTGCGCTCCGGCGCGGCCGCCGTGCTGACCGACCCGGACTGGACGGCCGCCGACCTGGCCCGGCGACTGGCCGCCGTCGGGGTGGGGCGGGTGCTCGCCACCGAGGGCGGGGGCGCCGCTCCGGGCGCCGAGGTCGTGGACGTGCTGGCGGACGTGCCGGGGACCGGACCGGCGGGCGGACCGGCGGGCGGACCGGCGGACGAGCCGGGGTGGCAGGGTGCCCGGCCCGGCGGGGAGGACCCGGCGTACCTGTCCTTCACCTCCGGATCCGGCGGCGAGCCCAAGGCCGTGACCGTCACCCACGCCAACGCCGTCCACTACGCCCACGCCCTGGCCGCCCGGCTCGGGCTCACCGAGGCCGACGCCCCCCGGCTCGCCCATGTCACCACCCTCGCCGCCGACCTCGGCCACACCGCCTGGCTGCTCGCCCTGGCCACCGGCGGCTCGGTGCACGTGGTGCCCGACCGGGAGATCCGCGACCCCACGGCGTTCTGGGCCACGCTGCGCCGCGCCGGGGTCGACACCGTGAAGACCACCCCCTCCCACCTGGCCGCGCTGCTGGAGGGCCGCCCGGCGGGCACCCCGCCGCTGCGCACCCTGCTGCTCGGCGGCGAGGCCCTGCCCCGCCCGCTCGCGGCCGCCCTGCTCGACGACGGCGTCACCGAGCTGCTGGTCAACCACTACGGGCCGACCGAGACGACCGTCGGCGCGACCTGCTTCCTGGCCACCGCCGCCCGCCAACTCCCGGCCGGGGAGGCGACCGTGCCGATCGGCAGCGGGATCGGCGAGGTGCTGCTCACGCTGGTGGACGGCGCGGGGCGGCCGGTGGCCGACGGCGCGGTGGGGGAACTGCTGATCGGCGGGCGGGGCGTCAGCGCCGGGTACTTCGGACGGCCCGAGGAGACCGCCCGGGGCTTCGTCCGGCGGGACGGCCGTCGGACCTACCGGACCGGCGACCTGTGCCGCCGACGGGCCGACGGCGACCTGGTGTTCCTCGGCCGGGTGGACCGGCAGGTGAAGGTCCGGGGATACCGGGTCGACCTCGCCGAGGTCGAGCGGGCGATGGACGGCCACCCGGGCGTGGCGGGCTCCGCGGCGTTGCTGCGGGAGACCGCCACCGGGAACCAACTGGTCGGCGTGGTCCGGCTGTTGGATCCCTCCGTCGACCTCTCGGGGCTGGTCGACCGGCTGCGCTCCCGGCTGCCCGGCTACTCCGTGCCGCGGCCGGTCCTGGTGCTGCCCGACTTCCCGTTCGGGCCGAACGGCAAGCTGGACCGGGCCCGGCTGGCCGAGCTGGTGGACCGGCTGGTCGAGGCCCGGGCCGATCCGGCCGACGGAGCGGACTCCGCGGACTCCGCGGATTCGGCGGATTCGGCGGACTCGGAAGGTACGGCGGGCCCGGCGGGTTCGGCGAGTACGACGGATGCGGCCGGGGACGGC
The DNA here is from genome assembly GCF_044760155.1 of Kitasatospora sp. NPDC098652. NCBI lineage: Bacteria > Bacillati > Actinomycetota > Actinomycetes > Kitasatosporales > Streptomycetaceae > Kitasatospora > Kitasatospora sp. NPDC098652. The sequence goes on along the minus strand of NZ_JBIWAQ010000008.1, from coordinate 169,878 downwards.
CTGGCCGGGGAGATCGCCCGGTTCTGGGCCGGCGCGCTCGGCCTGCCCCGGATCGGAGCGCGGGCCGATGTGATCGGCCTCGGCGGGGACTCCATCCTCGCCATGCGCACCATCGCCCTGCTGCGGCGCTCCGGGCTGCGGGTCAGCCACGAGGACTTCTACCGGTACCCGACGGCGGCCGGGCTGGCCTCGGCGGCCGTGCCCGTCGGCGCCTCCGCACCGGCGCCGCGCCACCCGGGCGGCGGCCAACTCGCCCCCGCCCAGCGCTGGTTGTACCGGCAGGTGTCGGTGGACGACCTGCGGCACTGGAACCAGTCCGTCCTGCTGCGCTGCCGCGCCGCCGTCGACCCGGCCGTGCTCTCGGCGGCACTCGCGGCCGTCCTGGAAGGCCACCCGGCGCTGCGCCGGCCCGTCGGCCCGGACGGTCCCGGCGAGCCGCTCGCCGTCGCGGACCTCGACCCGCTCTCCCACTCCCGCATCCCGCGCGCCACGCGGGCGATCGCCGACACCGTCGCCGGGGTCTGCACCGAACTCCACCGCAGCCTCGACCCCTTGGCCGGCCGGCTGCTGCGCGCCCACCTGTTCACCGGCCCGCCCGGAACCGACCAGCGGCTGGCGCTGATCGCCCACCACCTGGTGGTCGACGGGCTGTCCTGGCGGATCCTGCTGGACGACCTCGCCCGGGCCTACCGGGCGGTGCTGGACGGCGAGCCGGCCGGGCTGCCGCCGACGGCCGACTTCTACCGGTGGGCGGCCGCTGCCCCGCCTGCCGCCCTGCCCGCCGCCGCCCGGCCCACGGCGCCGGTGCGGCCCGCCGCCGCCGACCCCGGTCCGCCCGTCCGGCCGGCCGCGCTCAGCTGGGCCTTGGACGCCGAGGCCACCGCCCGGCTGGTCGCCCGGCACGGCGGTGGCGCCGGGCTGGAGGCCGTCCTGCTGGACGCCTTCGCCGAGGCCGTCGCCCGCGCCGAGGCCGCCACCCCTGCCGAGGCCGTCACCCCTGCCGAGGCCGCCGGCGGTCGGCGCGGCGGGCCCCGGCTGGCCGTGGAGGTCGAGACCCACGGCCGGGACGCGGTCGGCGACCCGGGTGAATTCCTGGACACCGTGGGCTGGTTCACCGCCGTCAAGCACGTCGAGCTGGACCCCGCGAGCGGCGCCGGACCGGCCGAGACGGCCCGCCGGCTGCGCGAGGCGCCCGTCCGGCCGATGGACGCCCCCGGTGCGCGGCCGGACCTCGGGTTCAACTTCCTCGGCACCTTCCGGCTGCCCGAGGAACCCGCGCTGGACTGGACCGTCGCCGACGAACAGGCCGGTACGGCCCGCTGCCCCGGTGGCGACCCGCTGTACCGGCTGCGGCTCACCGCCCGGGTGGTGGAGCGGCGCCTGGTCGCCGACCTGGTGTACGGATGGCCGACGGTGGGGCACCCGGCCGCCCGGCGGGTCCTCGACCACTTCGCCACGGTGCTCGGCGGGCCCACCGCGGACGAGCCCGTCCGCTCGCCGCTGTCCACCTCCGGGCAGCTGCTGCACACCGGGGTGGCGCCCACCGCCCGGGCGACCGTCCGCGAACCCGCCCGCGTGCTGCTCACCGGCGCCACCGGCTACCTCGGGCGGCACCTGCTGGACGCCTTCCGGCGGCGCGGCGCCGTGGTCACCTGCCTGGTGCGGGCCGCCGACGACGCCGGAGCCGTCCGGCGGCTGGCCGGCGGGCGGGCCGCCCACGTCGTCGCCGGGGACCTCGAACGGGACGGTCTGGGCCTGTCCCCGGCCGGGCTGGAACGGGCCCGGGAGGCCCGGATCGTGGTGCACGCGGCGGCGGACGTCCGGCTGGTCGCGGCGCCCGAGGAGCTGGAGCGGGCCAACCACGCGGCGGTGCGCCGACTGCTGGGCTGGGTCGGCGAGCACACCCCGCAGGCCCGCTTCCACCACGTCTCCACGCTGACCGTGTCCGGCGGCGTGGACGGCCCGCCGCGCCGGTTCGGCGAGGCGGACCTGTGGATCGGCCAGCGCTTCCGCACCCCGTACGAGCGCAGCAAGTACCGGGCCGAGCAGGCCGTCCGGGCCTGGGCGGCCGGCGGGCACCCCGCCTACCTGTACCGCAGCGGCCACATCGCCGCGCACAGCCGGACCGGCGCCTTCCAGGCCAACCCCGGCGACAACCGGGTCTACCAGCTGGTGCGCGGCTACCTGCTGGCCGGTGCCGCCCCCAGCCGACCGGACACGGCCTTCGCGTTCTCGTACGTGGACACGGTGGCCGCCGGGATCGCCGCGATCGCCCTCGACCCGTACGCGGCGCCCGGCGCGTACCACGTCGAGAACCCGTACCCGACGCCGCACGACGAACTGGTGGGCTGGCTCGCCGCGCACGGCCGCCCCGTCCGGCTCACCGACGAGGAGGGCTTCGCGGCCGCCATCGCCCGGGCCGAGCGGCGGCACCCGACGGCCGCCCGGCTGGCCGCCGCCTGGGCCCAGCAGGAGGAGCGCAACGTCCGGGTGGACTGCGGGTACACCACCGCCGTGCTGGACCGGCTGGGCGTCCGCTTCGCCGCGCCGACCGCGCGGTGGTGGGCGGCCGCGCAGACCTGGGCCGCCGAGGCGGGCCACCTGCCGCCACCCCGCTGAACCGTTCCGCCCGACCGGTCCCGTTCCGCTCGGTCCCGTCCCGCCCGACCTCCGACCCGCCCGCTCCGACCCGCCCGCTCCGACCCGCCCGCTCCGACCCGCCCGCTCCGACCCCGCCCGCTCCGACCCGCCCCGAGAGAAGGCAGACTCCGTTGTCCCAGCTCTCCCCCGTGCTCAAGCAGGCCACCCCCGTCGTCGCCGTCCGCGGCGAAGGCCTCCACCTCTACGACGCCGCCGGCCGCCGCTACCTCGACTTCACCTCCGGCGTCGGCGTGACCAGCACCGGCCACTGCCACCCGAGGGTGGTCGAGGCCGTCCGCGAACAGGCCGGCCGGCTGCTGCACGGCCAGTACACCACCGTCCTGCACGACCAACTGCTCACCCTCACCGACCGGTTGGGCGACGTGCTGCCGCCCGGCCTGGACTCGCTCTGCTACGCCACCGCGGGGACGGAGGCGGTGGAGACGGCGCTGCGGCTGGCCCGGCACGCCACCGGGCGGCAGAACGTGATCGTCTTCGAGGGCTCCTTCCACGGCCGCACCATGGGCGCCGCCTCGCTCACCACCGCCGGGACCCGCTTCCGGGCGGGCATCGGCCCGCTGCCGCCCGGGGTCGCGGTCGCGCCCTTCCCGGCCGCCTTCCGGCTCGGACTGTCCGAGGAGGAGGCGGTGGCGCACGCCCTACGCGGGCTGGACGAGGTGCTGGCCACCGTCTCCGCGCCCGCCGAGACCGCCGCCCTGTTCGTCGAACCGGTGCTCGGCGAGGGCGGCTACGTCCCCGCCCCGGCCGGGTTCCTGGCCGGGCTGCGTGAGCGCGCCGACCGGCACGGCCTGCTGCTGGTGCTGGACGAGGTGCAGACCGGCTTCGGCCGCACCGGCCGCTTCTGGGCCCACCAGTACGAGGCGGGGGTGCGGCCCGACGTGCTGATCACCGCCAAGGGCCTGGCCAGCGGCTTCCCGCTGTCCGCCGTCGCCGCGCCGACCGAGCTGATGCGCCGCGCCTGGCCGGGCTCCCAGGGCGGCACCTACGGCGGGAACCCGGTGGCCTGCGCCGCCGCCCTGGCCACCCTGGACGTGCTGCGCGAGGAACGGCTGGTGGAGAACGCGGCCGAGCAGGGCGAGCGGCTGCTGGACGGCCTGCGGACGGTCGCCGCCGGGGTGCCGGGCATCGGCGACGTCCGGGGCCGCGGGCTGATGGCGGCCAGCGAGTTCTGCCGCCCGGACGGCTCGCCGGATCCGGAGACGGCCCGGCGGGTCCAGCAGGCGGCGGCCGAGCTAGGACTGTTGCTCCTGCTCTGCGGGATCCACCTCAACGTGGTCCGGATGATCCCCGCGCTGGTCGTCACGGCCGCGCAGGTCGACGAGGCACTGGCGCTCTGGTCCAAGGCCGTCGCGGCCGGGACGGGGCAGGAGGAGACGCTGTGAACGAGCACACCGTGACCGAGATCGGCTGGAGCAGCCTGGAGTTGGAGGCCCGGCGGCAGCTGTGGTCGCTGCCGCTGAGCGACGGCGAGCGGCAACTGCTGTGGGCCGACGCCCGGGCCCGGCGCTGGGGCGCGGCCGGGCCGGTGCGTGAGCGGCTGCGGTCCTTCGTCGGGGCGGCCGTCGACTCGGTCGGGCTCACCCACGTCGCCAACCTGGTCGACCCGGACCGGCCGGAGCGGGAGATCACCGAGGTGCTGTCCTTCCTGCTGCGGGACTACGGCCGGATCGTCCCGCAGAACGGCCGCGGCGACCTCACCTCGGTGCTGCGCGACCACGACGGGGACGGCAACACCGAACTCGGCTTCCACTGCGACACCTGCGACCTGCTCGTCCTGCTCTGCCTCCAACCCGCCCACCACGGCGGAGGGTTGACCAAGCTGGCGAGCGCCCGGCACGTCCACGACCTGATCGGCCGGGAGCGGCCGGACGCCCTGGCCACGCTCGGCCAGGACTGGACCTTCGACCGGACCGGCCGGGCGGGCCCGCAGCTGGTAATCACCCCGATCCTGTACCCGAGGAAGGACGGCACGATCGGCTGCTACTACCAGACCCGCACCGTGCGCTCCTCACCCGACCGCGGCGGGCCGGAACTGACGGACCGTCAGTGGGAGGCGCTCGGCGTGCTGGACGAGGTGCTGTACCGCCCGGAGATCGCCTTCGGCCTACCGATGGCCGCCGGAGACCTGCTGATCATCCGCAACAGCCGCGTGCTGCACGGACGTTCGGCGTACCTCGACGAACCCGGCCGGCACGCCCGGCGGATGCTGCGGATCTGGCTCAACGAGGGGGAGACATGGGCGCCGTGAACCGACCGGACGGGAAGGTCGCCCTGGTCACCGGCGGCGGCAGCGGGCTCGGCCGGGCCTCCGCGCTAGCCCTGGTCGGCGCCGGCTGGACGGTGGTGGTCGCGGGCCGCCGCAAGGACGCGCTGGAGGAGACCGCCGCACTCGCCGCCGCACTCGCCGTCGACTCCGGCGTCGTGGACACCGGAGCCGTGGACTCCGGAGCTGTCGACACCGGCGTCGTCGATCCGGAACGGGTGCTGGCGGTGCCCACCGACATCCGCAACCCCGAGGAGGTCGCCCGGCTGTTCGACGCCGTCCGCGACCGCTACGGCCGGCTCGACCTGCTCTTCAACAACGCGGGCGCCGCCGCCCCGCGCCGGCCCATCACCGAGACGTCCTTCCACGACTGGAACCGCGTCCTGGACACCATCGTCACCGGCAGCTTCCTGTGCGCCCGGGAGGCCTTCCGGCTGATGAGCACCCAGCACCCGCAGGGCGGCCGGATCATCAACAACGGCGCGCCCTCCGCGCACGTGCCGCGTCCCAACTCCCACGCCTACACGGCCGCCAAGCACGCCGTCCTCGGCCTCACCAAGGTGCTCGCCCTGGACGGCCGGCCGTACGGCATCACCTGCGGGCAGATCGACGTCGGCAACGTCAGCCCGCCGGACGGCGCCCCGCAGCCCGCCGCGGCCCAGGCCGACGGGACGTCGGCGGTGGAGGCGACCATCCCGGTCGAGCGCTTCACCGACGCCCTGCTGCTGATGGCCGCGCAGCCGCCGGACACCACCATCCAGTCCCTGGTGGTGCTGCCGGCCACCATGCCGTTCGTCGGGAGGGGCTGAGCCGTGCTGGTCAGCGCCCGTTCCTTCGCCGAGTACCGCGCGATGTTCGCGCTCACCGACCGCGACCTCGACCAGCGCGTCCTGGACTGCCCGGCCGGGGCGGCGAGCTTCGTCGCCGAGGCCGGGCGGCGCGGGATCGACGCGGTCGCCGTCGACCGCGAATACGCCGTGCACCGGGAGGAGTTGGGGCTGCTGGTGGAGCGGGAGACCGGCTTCAAGCGGGAGCTGCTGGTCCAGGAGACGGCGGGCTTCACCCCGTCGTGGTACGCCGACACGGACGACCTGGTCCGGCAGTGGACCGCCAACTCCCGACTGTTCCGGGCCGACATCGCCGCCCGCCCGGAGCGCTACGTCGCCGGGGCGCTGCCCGGACTCCCCTTCCCGGACGCCTCCTTCGACCTGGTGCTCAGCTCGCACCTGGTCTTCTCCTACGGCAACCGGCTGGGCGAGGAGTTCCACCGGGCCGCACTGCTGGAACTGGCCCGGGTCGCACGGCGGGAGGTCCGGCTGTTCCCCCTGATGGTGTACGACACCGGCGAGCGGTACCACGGCCTGGACCGGCTGCGCGAGGAACTGGCCGGGGCCGGGATCGGCAGCCGGGTGGAGCGGGTGGCGTACGAGTTCCAGCCGGGGGACGGCGAGATGCTGGTGCTCTCCTGCGCCGGGTACCGCCCACCGCCCGCCGCGGCGCCCCGGACCACCGCCGTCGACCCGGTGCGGTGGCGGCACCGGGAGGCCGCCTTGCCGACCGCTTGTGGGTGACGCCCCGACGGTAGGGGGGCCGTGCGCGGGCCGTCGTGGGCCGCACGAGTTCGCTCGGAGCGGACGCCGGCGGGGAACGCGGGCGCAACGGACGGCGTTCGTGGACGGTATGAACACGCATCAGCACCACAGTCACCAGCAGCACCAGCAGCACGAGCACCTCGCCGGTCACGGCGAGCACCACGAGCACCACGAGCACCACGAGAGCCACGGCCACGGCGACCACCACGCCGGTCACGGCGCTCCGCAGGGGCTGACGGCCTCCGACCAGGGCTACACCCTGATACCGGAGACCGTCGGCCCCGAGGGCGAGTTCACCTTCCGGATCACCGGGCCGGACGGCGAGGCCGTCACCGCGTACGAGCCCCAGCACGAGGCCCTGCTGCACCTGATCGTGGTCCGCCGCGACCTCTCCGGATACCGGCACGTCCACCCCACGCTGGACGCGGACGGCACCTGGCGGGTGGCCAACCCCTTCGACGGCCCCGCCGCCTACCACGCCTACGCCGACTTCAAGGCCGTCGGCGCCGCCCCGCTCACCCTCGGCGTGGACCTCACCCTCCCCGGCGAGAGCGCCGGGCACCCGCTGCCGGAGGCCTCGGCGACCGCCACGGTCGACGGCTACACCGTCACCCTGGCCGGGCAGTTGACGGCGGGCACCGGCGCGCCGCTCACCTTCACCGTGACCCGCGACGGCGCCCCCGTCGCCGACCTCCAGGCCTACCTGGCCGCCTACGGCCACCTGGTCGCCCTGCGCGCCGCCGACCTCGCCTACCTGCACGTCCATCCGAACGGCGAGCCCGGCGACGGGGTCACCGCGCCCGGCCCGGAGATCACCTTTCACGCGGTGGCGCCGACGGCCGGCCCGTACCGGCTCTACCTCGACTTCAAGCACGGGGACGCCGTCCACACCGCCGAGTTCACGGCCGTGGCCGGCTCCTGAACACCGGGTCCTGTCCATCCCGGTCGGGCTCGCGCGGCTGATCGGCCGGCTGGAGGACCGGCGCCCGGCCCGCTGAGCAGCTGCTCCGCCGCTCGACCGAGCCGGGCCGCGCCCGTCCGAACCGCGCCCGTCCGATCCTCGGGACGGCGTGGCCGGTCCGCCCGCCGCTCTGCCAGCATGGCGCGATGGACAACACGCGTCGGCTGGTCAGTTCGGGTTCGCCGTTGGAACCGCGCATCGGGTTCTCCCGGGCGGTCCGCAAGGGTCCCTACGTCGCGGTGGCGGGCACCGCGCCGATCGGCGCGGACGGCGGGACGGTCGGGCCCGGGGACGTCCACGCCCAGACCGTCCGGTGCCTGGACATCGCCGAGGCCGCGCTGGCGGAGGCGGGCGCCTCGCTGACGGACGTGGTGCGGACCAGGATCATGCTCACCGACGTCACGGCCTGGGAGGAGGCCGCGCGGGCGCACGGGGAACGCTTCGGGGCGATCCGCCCGGTCACCACCTTCGTCGAGGTCTCCCGCTTCATCGACCCGGACTGGTTGGTCGAGGTGGAGGTCGACGCCGTCCTCGGCTGACCGGACCCGGCCGCCGGTCACGGATATCCGCGCGACGCCCTCCGGACCGCTCCACTACGGTGCGGCCATGGTGAACTTCGTACTGGTCGCCGGTGCCCGGCTCGGCGCCTGGGCCTGGGCCGACGTGATCCCGACGCTGCGCGCGGCCGGGCACGCCGTCCACCCGCTGACGCTGTCCGGGCTGGCCGAGAAGCGGGACGTCCCGGCCGGGCAGCGGACCCACGTCGAGGACGTCGTGGCCGAGGTCGAACGCCACGACCTGCGCCGGGTCGTGCTGGTCGGCCACAGCTACGCGGGCGTCCCGGTCGGCCAGGCCGCCCAGCGGATCGGCGACCGGCTGGCCCGGCTGGTCCTCGTCGACGCGGCCGTCCCCGTCGACGGCCGCTCCTTCGCCGACGGCTGGCCGGACGGCGGCACGGCGCTCCGGGCCGCCCTCGCCGCCAACGGCGGCTCCTGGCCGTGCGCCCGGCCCGAGCACTTCGCCGGCCACGGCCTCACCGCGGAGCAGACCGCCCGCATCGTCGCGGGCGCGACCCCGCACCCGGGCGCCACCCTCACCGAGCCCGCCACCCTGACCGGCCCCCTCACCACCCTGCCCACGACGTACGTCAAGTGCCTCCTCGCGGGCGAGGAACCCGACGAGGACGTGGCCGAGCTGCTCACCACCCCGCACTGGCAGCTGGCCGAACTGGCCACCGGCCACTGGCCGATGTTCTCCCGCCCGACCGACCTGGCCCACCTGCTCCTCACCGCCGCGGCGCAGTGACGCCCGTCGCCGTCGCCCCCCCAGCGCGGGTGGGACGGGGGCCACGGAGGGGGGCGACGGCGGGGGCGGGTCAGGGGGTGTAGCTGACCCAGCCCTTGGTGACGGTGGTGTTCGGCGGGCAGTACACCTGGACGTTCAGAAAGGTCGTGTGCGGGCCGTCGCTCCGGAACGAGCCGTCCGAACAGTTGACGTTCACCCACCACTTGGTGGTGCCCCAGGCGGAGCAGGAAATGCCGTAGTACCACTGGCCGTTGAGGAAGCCGATGGTCGGGGTGCTGCAGTTGATGCCCTCGACCCGGGCCGGTGCGGCCGAGCGGGCCTGGGCGGCCGGCGCCGCGACGACGCCGATGGCCGCGAGCCCGGCCAGCAGGCAGGCGGCGGTTCCGAGTCTCTCGCTCCTGGTGTTCCTGCGCACGATGGTTCCGTCCTCGTCGTCGGTCGTGCCGAGCGCCGCTGCGACCCGCGGCCGGGACGTGCTCCGGCGAATCGTAGGGATCGTAGGGAGGGACGGCGCAGCTCCGCACATGACGTCCGCACATGACGGGGGAAAAGTCGCCACCGCAGCCGCACCCTGCCGCGTCCCCCGCGCCGCGTGGCAGGGCTCACCACCCGAGGCGCGCCGTACCCCACCGCCCCCGTGATCCGGACCCCGCAGGCCGCCCTTCGACCGGAACCCGCCCTGCCCGGTGCGGCAGCCCGCCCGGTGGGCGTCCGACGGCGGCACGCTCAGCGGGTGCCGGTGATGAAGACGTCGAGGGCCTGGGTCACGATGTCGATCGGGTTCGCGAACGCCCTGCTCTGATCGGAGGCGCCGGCGAAGTGCAGGCCGACCGGGTTGCGGCTGTCGTCATCGGTCCGGACGATCGCTCCGGAGTCCCCGCGCCCGGCGAACGGCCCGAGGTTTCCGGTGATCGCGATGGAGCCGGAGAAGAAGGCGGAGTTCCCGCCCGGGTAGTCGGCCCAGTGCGAGGCGCCCACCTCCTGGACGGTTCCCGCGGTCACCTCCGTCGTCCGCCCGCTCTTGCCGACCGCCAGGCCGACCGTCGCGGCCGCGGTCGTGGAGCTGATCGCCAGTTCGAACGTCCCGCCGGGCCCCCGGGCCAGGACGTTGGGGCTGACCTTGGCCGGGTCCGCCCATGCCGTCGCGCAGTCCACGAGGTTGACGGGCCCGCCGAAGGCCACCGGGACGAAGCGCTCCAGGACGGCTACGAGGTCGTCGGGGCAGACTCCGAAGTCACCGGTGGCGGGCTGGTCGACGCAGTCTCCGAGCCGGCCCAGGTTGCTGTTCGCGAGGATGTGGTTGCAGCTGAGGATGAGCGTCCGCTGGTCGCGTGGGGAGGAGCGGCCGGTGGTCAGGCAGCCCAGCGTGCCGAAGCCGAAGCCGAGGGCGTTGGGGTTGCCGAGAACGGACGCGCCGCCTGGCGCCGGCCGCTGCCGCAGCTCGAAGGTCTGCGCCTCGATCGGCCCGGTCACGACCGGGACCACGACCACCCCGGAGGACGCGGCGGCTCCGACGCCCATGCGGTCGACGAGCACCGCCCTGACGTCCTCGGCCGTCCTCGGCCGGGTCAGGTAGACCGTCAGCGTCGGCCGCCCCGGCTCCACGGCACCGCCGGCCGGACCTCGCTCGGACGGTGCGGACCTGCCGATGCCGACCCCCTGGATGTTGGTCAGTTCGGTGATGTCGGTCAGCTCGGTGACGTCGTCCGCGGACCGGACTCGGCTGCGCTCGTCACCCTGCCCGCTCAGGACTCCCTCGATCGCGGCCCGCGCCTCCAACAGCTCCGGCGGGAGCTCGGCGGGGTCGAAGCCGGGGACCTCGGGCAGGCCGTCGGGCGGTCGGAGTTCCACGCCCTCGCCGGACCGTGCGAAGTCCTCGGGCGGTGGCTGAACGGGCCTTGACATGGGAGGAGCTCCTCACGGATGTGCACCGAAGGCGAGCAGTTCCCGCGCCGAGAGCCCGGAGGCCCGCGCAGTACGGTCCGTCCCCCGGAACCGGAACCGGAATCTCCAGGCCGCCGGGCCTCGGGTGTCCGGAGATCCAGGCGGCCGGATGGCCGTCATCACTACGACCATGTTCCCATTCCGGCAACTCGTCCGCCTTCGCACGGGCGTGGTCTCCGACGGCGTCGGTACGGGCCGAGGCGCGTCGGCGGCCACTGGTACACGGCTGATACACGACTGCGCGCCGGTGGAAGTCCCGCTCCGACCGGGCGGAAGCGCTGGTCGCGGAGGCTGTGGGCACACCCGGTGGCCGTCGGCCGCACCGGGGTCCGTGTCCCTCTGCTCCGGGAGGCAGCCGTCGTGTCCGTCGTCGCGAAGTCCGTTGCGAAAGTTGCCGAACCTGCAAGCCGAGACCGCCGTACCGCGTCCGGCCGGGGCCGGGGCCGGGTGCCCCGCCGAGGGGTGCTGTGGGTGCTGGCCGGGGTGCTGGTCGCGGGGGCCGGCGGGGGCGCGCTGGCCGCCCTGCCCGACGGCGGCCCGGGTGCGGGCCCCGGGGCGGGCGGGGCCGCCAGGGCGGACGGGGCGCTGGTGCTCCCGGCGCCCGAGGCCGTCGCCGACCTCGACCTCCCGTGGCCCACGGACGGGCAGTCGGCCGTCGCCGTGGCGAAGGCCGGCGTCCTCGGGGTCAAGGGGCCGCAGCAGCAGCCGGTGCCGATCGCGAGCGTCACCAAGGTGATGACGGCGTACGTCGTCCTCCGGGACCACCCGCTCAAGGACGGCGAGGACGGGCCGACGATCACGGTCGACGCGCAGGCCGCGGCCGAGTCGGCCTCGGCGAGCGAGTCCACGGCCCCCGTCACCGAGGGGCAGCGGCTCACCCAGCGCAAGCTGCTGGAGGTGATGCTGCTCCCGTCCGCCAACAACGTGGCCCGGCTGCTGGCCCGTTGGGACGCGGGCAGCCAGGAGGCGTTCGTGGCCCGGATGAACGCGGAGGCGGCCCGGCTGGGGATGACCGGTACGACCTACACCGGGGCCAGCGGCTTCGAGGCCACGACCGTGTCCACCGCCGCCGACCAGCTCAAGCTGGCCCGCGAGGCGATGAAGGAGCCGGCGCTGCGGGCGACGGTGGCGCTGCGCAGCACCACGCTCCCGGGGCGGGCCGAACCACTGCGGAACACCAACACGCTGCTCGACCGCCCCGGGGTGGTCGGTTTGAAGACCGGGTCGAGCACGCCGGCGGGCGGCAACCTGATGTGGGCCCTGGAGGTCCCGGACGGCAAGGGCGGCTCGGGCCGCCGGCTCGTCTACGGCGTGGTGCTCGGCCAGCGCGCGGGGACCACGCCCACCGAGGGCCTGCGGGCGGCGCTGGAGAACAGCGGCCGGCTCGTCGACGCCCTGCGGCAGAAGCTGCCGGGCGCCCTGGCGGCGCTCGACGGCGGTCAGCGGGAGTGGGCGTGAGCGCGGGCACCGGGGCGGCTCCGGTGGTGGTCGGGGCGGTGGTCGAAGAGACGGGCCGGGAGACGGTGGCCGACGCGCCCGGGCCCGGCCGCCGCCGTCCGGTCCGCCGCCGTCCGGTCCGCCGCCGTCCGGCCCGCCGTGCGGCGCGGCCGCGGCGGCCGCGCGGGCGGCTGATCGTGGTGGCCGCCGTGCTCTGCGCCGCCCTGATGGCCCTGAACTCCCAACTCCCCAACGGTGTCGGCAATCTCGGCAGCCTGTGGCAGACGGTGCTGCCCTGGTCGGGCCTGGGCGTCGCGGTGCTGCTGCTCCTGGCGGCGGTCCGGCGGTCCGCCCTGGCGGCGGCCGCCGTGCTCGTCCCCGCCCTCGTCTGGACCGTGCTCTTCGCTCCCGCCCTCGTCGACAAGCGCGCCGGCGGCGGGGACCTCACGGTGGTCAGCCACAACGTCAACGAGGAGAACCCCGACCCGCGCCGGACGGCCCGCGCGCTGGCCGCCTCGGGCGCCGACGTCCTGGCGGTGGAGGAGCTTGCGAGCCGGGCGCAGGAGACCTACCGGCACGAACTGGCCGCCGCCTACCCCTACGCCGAGGTGCGGGGCGGTGTCGGACTGTGGAGCAAGTACCCGCTCCAGGCGGTGGAGCCGGTGGAGATCATGCCCTGGACCAGGGCGCTGCGGGCCACCGTGCAGACCCCGAAGGGGCCGGTGGCCGTCTACGCGGCGCACCTCGCCTCGGTCCGGGTGCACCCGGCCGCCGGCTTCACCACGGCCCGCCGCAACGAGGCGGCCGCCAAGCTGGCCGAGGCCGTACGGGCCGAACGGCTCCCGCGGATCGTCGTCCTGGGGGACCTCAACGGCTCGGTCGACGACTCCGCGCTGGACGCGCTCACCGGGCCGTTGCGGTCGGCGCAGCGGGAGGCCGGTGCCGGTTTCGGCTTCACCTGGCCCGCGTCGTTCCCGGTCGTCCGGATCGACCAGATCCTGGTGAAGGGCATCACCCCGCGCTCGGCGTGGACCCTGCCCGACACCGGCAGCGACCACCTGCCGGTCGCCGCGACCCTGCGGCTGTGACCGGCCGTCGCCCGCCCCCTGGGCACCGCCCGGCCGTGCCCCCACCTGCCGCTCCGGGCATCCTCGGTGCCGCGCCCCGTCCGGCTACGATCGGTCACCAGTGAGCTCGAACGAGCACGAATCCCCAGGCCAAGACACGGGAGAACTCTTGTCCGGAACCCGCGTACCCGACCCGGTCAGCGTGCTGGTCGTCGAAGACGACGCGGTCATCCGCCGCTCGGTCCAGCTGGCCCTGGAGCGCTACGGGTACCAGGTCGAGGTCACCGGGGACGGGCTCGACGGCCTGGAGGCCTTCCGGGCCGGGGCGCACGACGTGCTGATCCTGGACGTGATGCTGCCCGGCCTCGACGGCATCGGCCTGTGCCGGCGGATCCGCGAGGAGGGCCTCACCCCGATCCTGATGATGTCCGCCCGGGGCGACGCCCTCGACGTCGTGGCCGGGCTGGAGGCCGGCGCCGACGACTACGTGGTCAAGCCCGTGGACATCCCCGTCCTGGTCGCCCGCATCCGCTCCCTGCTGCGCCGCGCCACCTTCCACCGGGGGCCGGCCGGGGAGCGCGCCCAGGAGCCCGGGCACGGGCCCGCGCACGGGCCCGCGCCGGAGCGCCCGCAGGACACCCGGACCGAGCCGGACCTCCTGGCCTTCGGCGACCTGACCATCGACCTGCGCGGCCTGGACGTCCGGCTGGACGGTCGGGCCGTCCCCCTCACGCCCACCGAACTGCGCCTGCTGCTGGCCTTCGCCGAGAACCCCGGCACGGTCCTGGACCGCCGCCGCCTGCTGCACGACGTCTGGGACTACGGCTGGGAGGGCGACACCCGGGTCGTCGACCTCTGCGTGGTGCGGCTGCGCAAGAAGATCGGCGCCGACCGCATCGAGACCGTCCGGGGCTTCGGCTACAAGCTCGTCCGGGGCTGACCGGATGACCGAGCGAACCCGCGAGCCGGGAACCCGCGACCCGGGAACCCGCGGCCCGGGAACCCCCGACCCGGGGAGCCCCGACCCGCGCCGCCGCCGTGACCCGTGGCGCCTCAACCCGCGCTCCCTGCGCTGGAAGATCGCCGCCCTGGTCGCGCTCGCCTGCTGCACGGTCGCCGCGACGATCGGCCTGCTCGTCCACCGGGCGACCGCGGAGCGCGGCGACCGGACCGGACGCGACCGCGCGATCGCCCAACTGAGCTCCGCCGAGAAGGAGTTCGCCCGCACCGGCCGCCGCCCGGACCCCGCCGACCTCCAGCCCCCGGCCAACCTGCCCGCTCCGCTGGCGCACGCCGTCGCGAACCTGCGGACACCGGGGGAGTACGCCCTCTGGTACGACGTCAAAGCGCCCAACTGGTACTGGATGTGGGCGGCCGTGCCCGTCGGCGACAACCAGGTGCTCACCGTCCGCACCGACATGAGCGCCGAGGTGCGCAACCTCCAGCTGCTGGACCGCAACATGGTCAAGGCCGCCCTCGTCGCCCTGGCCGTGATCGTGCCCGTCACCGCGCTCGCGGCCGAGCAGATGAACCGGCGGCTGCGCCACGGCTCCCGGACCGCTCGCCGGATCGCCGACGGCGACCTCGACGCCCGGATCGGCCGCCGGGGCCGCGCCCGCGACGAGATCACCGAGATGTCGGCGGCCGTCGACGAGATGGCCGAGACCCTGCAAGGGCGGCTGGCCGCGGAGAAGCGCTTCACCGCCGACGTCGCCCACGAACTGCGCACCCCGCTGATGGGCCTGGTCACGGCCGCCGGACTGCTGCCCGAGGACGACGAGGCGGCCGACCTGGTCCGCACCCAGGTCCGCACCCTGCGTGGCCTGGTCGAGGACCTGCTGGAGGTCTCCCGGCTCGACGCCGGGGCCGAGCGGGCCAGGCTCGACGAGGTACCCCTCGGCGACCTCGTCGCCCACGCGATCGAGCAGGCGGGAGGCGACACCCGGCTCGGGCTGTCGGCCCCCGCCGTGGTCCGCACCGACCCGCGCCGGGTGGAGCGCATCGTCACCAACCTGGTGGCCAACGCCCACCGGCACGGCGCCTCGCCCGTCGAGGTCACCGTCACGGGCAGCTGCATCACGGTGCGCGACCACGGCCCCGGCTTCCCGGCCGACCTCCTCGCCCACGGACCGCAACGCTTCCGTACGGGCGCCGCAGAACGCGGCCAGGGCCACGGCCTCGGCCTCACCATCGCCGTCGGCCAGGCGGCGGTCCTCGACGCCCGGCTGACCTTCGCCAACGCCCCGGACGGCGGAGCCCTCGCCACCCTCGACCTCGGCCGCCCGGACGCGGTGGAGCACCCGGACAACAGCTGAGGGCGTCATCCGGTAGGCGGCGACGCAGGGCGAGGCCGGTGAGGCGGCCGGCGTCCTGCTGCCGTTCGCCGCCCCACTGCTGCAGGGCCGCTTCGAGTACGGCCGGCACGCCGCGTTCGCCGTAGTAGGGGGTGGCGAGTCCGGTGCCCGGGTGGACCGGACCGCACTCGACCTCGATGCCGGCGAGTGTGGAACCCGCGAAGCGGGGCAGCCGCCTGGTGCCGCCTCCGCCCGGAGGAGGCACCAGGGAGAGGACCAGTCATGAACACCCCCGACACGAGCACCCCCGACACGAACACCACTCACGGGGACACCACGGCCCGGGGCGACGAGCAGGCGCGGGAGCGGTCGGCGGAGACCAGGGAGATCGTGGCGCCCACGCCGGCGGACGTCCGAGCCAAGGGCGAGGACCCGGAGGACGACGACGAGCCGCACGCGCCGGCGGCCGACAAGCGGGCCCCGTGACGGACGGGCACGCCGGGCCGGGCACGCCGGGCCGGGCACGCCGACCGTGAAGTCGAGTCCTGTTCGGCCCGGCCGCATGTTCCGCATGTTCCGCAGGTCGGCCGCACATCGCCCACGTCCGCATTCGCCCGTGCCCGTATTCGCGCATCCACCTCAGCGGAATACGTGAATCTTGTTTCGTGTCTCGCCTAGCGCGTCGGCCTATCCTGAGAAGGTGGAAGAACAACCGGTGTCCGGGCACCAGTGGACGTTCCTGACCAACCATGCGCGGGTCCTGGTGCAGATCGCGCGGGACCCGGGCATCAGGGTGCGGGACATCGCGGCCCGCTGCCTTCTGACGGAGCGGGCGGTCCAACGGATCATCGCCGACCTCGAAGCCGAGGGTTATCTCAGCCACCGCCGCGTCGGACGCTCGAACGTCTACCGCGTCATCGACGGCAAACAGCTGCGCCATCCCGCGGACAGCGGCCCCACGCTGGCCGAACTGCTGGCAGTCCTGCTGCGGTGACCGACCGACCGCACCAGTGGTATCGACGGTAATACCGAGCGTGATCGTATGCAGTGTTATTGACGAATTACTGTTCACGTATCGGTTGACGTGAGAAGGGATTCGGCAGACGCTGAATGTGTCATCCCGCGCTCCCAGGCAGGAGAAGGTGACATGAGCGGTGAGCTGCCCGTGGCGCGCTTCGCCACCCCGAATCCTCCCCCGCCCGCGTCGGTCGGCGGACAGTCGCCCGCCGACCGGTGGATTGCCGACGGCCTGGTGGTCAAGCTGGACACCGTAGGCAGCCGAACCCGTGCGACGGTGTGCGGCGAGATCGACCTCGACGTCGCCGACGGCCTCGGCGAAACCCTTGAACGCGCGCTGCACGCCAGCGACGCAGGGCTCGAACTGGACCTGTCCGCGGTCACCTTCTGTGACAGCGCCGGTCTCAACCTCCTGGTGGGCCTGCGCAGAAGCGCGCACCGCAGTAACCGCACCCTCACGATCAGCGCGGCCAGCAGCCGGGTCGAGCGCCTGCTGGAGATAACCGAGACAAACAGCCTCTTCACCCCCGAAGAAGTCGGGGAAGGCCGCTCCGACGGTCCGTAGGCGCAGACGGCGCGTCCTGGCCCGGGCACCCCTGGGTGCCCGGGCCGGGTGGGTGCCCGTGGTGCGGGCGGGTGTCCGGGTCGGGCGGCGCGGGAACGGTTCCCGCGGTCACCAACTCCTATCGGCCCAGGGCGTGTTCGAGTTCCTTCTTGTTCATCTTCGAGCGCCCGTGGATGTTGCGCTGCCTGGCCTCGTTGTACAGCTGCTCCTTCGTCGGCCCCTGGGCGCCGCTGTGCGAGTGCAGCCCGCCGCGACGGGCGGAGGAGATGTCCTGCACCGAGCTGCGGCTGGCGGTCCTCGACTCCCCGTGCCGGGCCCGTTCCTTGTTCACCGTACGGGCCGCGATCTCCTTGGCGCGCTTCTCGCTCTCACCGCGTTCCAGCGCACTCTCCTTGATGTGCTCGTACTGCCGTTCCCGCTTGGGACTCGATCCGCGAGGCATGTCACACCCTCCTGTCCGATGACCGTGGGGCTCGTTCCATGCTGTGCGGCTTTCCCGGAATCGGCGGGGCAAACGGGCCCCGCGCCGCATGCACGGCCGGTCGTCGGGCCGTAGCGTCGGCAGGGTGGACCCGCCCAGGGCAGGAGTGAGGGAGGCCTCGATGTCGACGGCACATTCCAGCCGGCTTGCGGACCCGCCGCGTTTCACGCCCGTCCACGGCTGAGCGCGCCGTGAACGAGTCCTCCGAGAACGGATCCTCCGAGAACGACTCCTCCGACGGCGGATACGCGGTCTCCGCAGAGTTCTACGACCTCCTGCAGGCCGAGACCGACCGCCGCCTGGCCGAGCGGCGGTTCGCCGAGGCTGCCACCCGGGCCCGTCACGCCGTCCTGGACGTCGGCGCCGGCACCGGAATCGTCACCGAGGTCCTGCTGCGCGCCTCCAGCGTGCCCGTCCACGCCGTCGAACCGGCCCCGGCCATGCGCGCCGCCCTGCTGTCGCGCCTGGCCCACCTCGGGGCGGACCAGCGTGCCCGCGTCACCGTGCACCCCGAGACCCTTGAGGCGGCAGGCCTGGCGGCCGTGGCGGACCTGGCAGTCGCCTCCAACGTGGTGGCCTGCCTGGATCCCCCGACGAGGCGTGCCACCTGGAAGGCGATCTCGGCCGCCCTCCTGCCGGGCGGGCTGCTCCTGTTCGACCCGCCGCCCACCGACCTGCCCGCCGGGTGCGAGGAGGTGGGGCGGCTCGGTCCGGTGCGGGTGGGCCCGGACCTGTACAGCGCCGACGTCACCCGTCGGCCCCACCGCGGCGTCCTGCGCATGGTCTTCACCTACCGGGTCGAACGCGAGCAGGAGTTGCTGCGCGAGGCCCGGGAAGCGTTCGACCTGTGGCCTGCCTCACCCGAGCGGCTCACCGAGGAGCTCGAGGCCGCGGGCCTGCGACTGGTGCAGGCGCCGGGCGCGGACCTGATGGCCGCGCGTCGCCCCGCCGCGTGACACCGACCCGGACGGGCCAGGCCCGGCCTGCCCTGCCTCGGCCGCCCCTTCCCCGTCCGGTGGCGGCCGCCACCGGGTGCGGTGGTTCACCCGAATGCCCGGCATCCGGCAGGGCACGCCCGTGCCGACGGGCCGTCCGGCCGTCCTGCCGCGCGGCGGGCGGCGGCGAGTCGTCGTAGGTTGCGGGCATGACCAGTGACGAGACGGAGATCCCGGCGGTGGGGGTGCGGGTGCTGGACGAGGTGTTCGACGCGATCGAGACCTCCAACCGGCGCCCGCAGCCCTGGACCCGGTTCGACCACGGTGTCCTGGGGGCCTACCGCTGGGCCGCCGGAGCCCAGATCGCGGCACCGGTCACCGCCGCCGCCGCCGTGCTCGGGACCAGCGGACCGTGCCGGGCACAGCTGCTGGCCGAGTGCCAGGCCGCCGCGGTGCGCCTTCGCGACGCGCTGGCAGACCGCGACGCGTTGGCAGGCCGAGACACGTTGGCAGGCCGAGACGCGCCGGCAGACCGCGACGCGTTGGAGGACCGAACGGACGCCGGGCACGCCCTGGGCGTCTACCAGGCGCTGGCCTGGCTGTGCGGCCACCACGAGGACCGCCCCTGACCGGTCACCACGACCGAGGCCCCACCGCGCCAGGCGGGGAGGATCCGTTGACGAAGAACGACAGCACACCCGGCCGGGACGAGACGCCCCAGGAACGGGCCGACCGGCTCTGGAACGAGATGCTCCAGGAGGTCCGCGTGTGCCAGACCGGCGCGCAGATCCTCTTCGGCTTCCTCATCGGCGTGGCCTTCACCCCGCGCTTCGACGCCCTGCCCGACTTCGACAAGAACCTCTACGTCGCCACGGTCGTCCTCGGCGCCGTCGCCACGGGCGCCCTGATCGCACCCGTGGCCTTCCACCGCTTCCTCACCGGCCACGACATGAAACCGGAACTCATCCACGTTGCCGGCCGCCTCATCGCCACCGGGCTCACCACCCTGGCCCTGACCATCGCCGCCGCCCTGCTGCTCCTGCTGCGCACCGCGACCGGCAACCCGGCCGCGGCGTGGGCGCTGAGTGCCGCCGTCCTGGTCTGGTTCACCGCCACCTGGCTCGTCCTGCCCCACGTGGTGCTGCGCCGCACGGCGGCCCGCCGGGCGGCCGCGCGGGAGTACGGCGACACCGGCGGCGGGGGCGGGCCGCTGGGCTGACGGTCAGCCGGCGCCGGGCAGTCGTGCCTCCAGGTGCCCGGAGAGCACCCGGGTCTCGAACACCGGCTGCGGCGAGGTGGCCGGGCCGCTCACGACCTCGCCGTCCCGCAGGCGGAACTCGCTGCCGTGCCACGGGCAGCGCAGGCAGCCGTCGGCCACCGTGCCGTCGGCGAGCGGGCCGGAGAGGTGGGCGCAGCGCTCCGCGAGCACGTGGCAGCGCTCGCCCTCGCGGACGACGACCACGGGCAGGTCGCCGGCCGTCCTGCGGACGGGTTCGCCCGGTGGGAAGCCGTCGACCGGGCCGAGTCCTACCCAGTCGGTGGGCGCGAGTCGGGGCGCGTCGGCGGCCCGGTTGGGGCCGGCGGCCTGTCCGTAGGCCAGGTGGCCGCCGAGGACACCGCCGCCCGTGATGGCGACGAGCCCGGCCAGGCCGAGCAGCCGGTCGCGGGCGCGTCGGCCCCGGCAGCGGGCCAGCAGCGAGCCGGCGTACAACAGCACGCCGGTCGTGTTGGCGAGGGCGTGGACCAGGCCGGTGCGGCGGCGCGGCGGGTCGAGCCGGGCCCAGTCCACCCAGCCGGACAGTGCGGTCGGCACGGCCGTCAGCAGCCCGGTGGCGACGAGCGCGTCGGCCGACCGCCGAGCTCCCGGGGTGAGGTCCAGCAGGCCCGCCGATGTCCAGCAGCCGATGGGCAGTTGGACCAGGCCCGGGTGGAGCGGGTGGCCGAGCCACACGCCGCGCAGGGCGTCGCGGTACGGCCCGAGCGGGAGTGCTTCCACCGCGTCGGCGAGTTTCCCGGAGGGGAGGTCGAGGACCTCCCAGTGTGCCGGTGCGTCGAGCGTGCGGCGCAGTCGGCGGGACCAGCGGCGGTTCTGCAGAGCTGAAACGTCCATGCCTGGCGGCTTGCCGGACGTCGGGAGGCCAAACCCCGTCCGGGGTGCGCGTTGAGCCGCCCTGCACTCGTCGTGGCGTCGTGATCACGCTGCGGCGCGACCCGCCGTGACCACCGACGCCTCACCGACGTCTCAGGCCGTGGCCTTGCCCGCGGTGACCAGGGCGGCGAGCGCGGTGCGCTGGACGTACACCAGCAGGCCGACGGTGACGCCGGCCATCACCAGGGCCATCAGGACGTGGCCGAGTGCCGAGACGAGGGCGAATCCGAGCGCGCTGAGCAGGAGGTGGGTGCCGAGCCGCAGGCCCACCAGGGCGAAGGCCACCTTGCGGGTGCCCTTGCCGCGCCACAGGAGCTTGGCGAGCTGGAGTCGCTTGCGCAGCAGGGTGAGCGAGACGGTGATGTTGACCGCCACGAGGACGATCAGGGCGGGCCAGGCGGACGGGAAGGCCCGCAGCAGGTCGAAGGCGCCGGCCAGGACGCCCTCGAAGCCGAAGAACCAGGCGGGGAGCCGCATTTCGCCGATCGAGGGCAGCAGTTCACCGGCCGCACCGGCCGCACCGGCTGCACCGGCTGCACCGGCCGCATCGGCCGCGCCGGCGGCGTCGAGGCCGACGGCGGATTCGGATACGGATGCGGCCGTGTCGGTGCCGGTGTTCTGCATGGTGTCCCCCGTGGTGTCGTCCCCTGCCGGGGCCTGCGTTCTACCGCCCCGGTGATGATCATCAGTCTCGCATGCCGGTCCGTCCGCCGGTACCTCGAAGGAGCTGCCTACCGTCCGAAGGTGCGGCGATGCCGTTTTCAGGTCGCCGAGCAGAGCGGCGCCGATGTGGATGGGCACGCGCCGTTGACGATCTCGGTGGCGGGGAGGCCGGTGCGGATCCGGCTTGTCGCCGCCGTCGGCACGGTGCGATCCTTTCGGGCATGGTGCACAGCGACCCGCCGGACCATGCGTCAGTTCTCAGGGAGGTGCGGGAGTTGCGGCGGGTCGGCCTGGTACGGCTGCGTGAGCTGGAGCTCCCGGCGCTGGCCCGGGCCGCAGACATGATCGACCTGCCGGCCGGGTGGGAGTCGCGGCCCGCCGCTGTGGAGCAGCTGCTGCGGCTGGCGGTGACGCGGATCGATCCCGGCAGCCTTCACAAGGCCGCCGAGTACAGCCTCGGCCTGGCCCAGGGCACTCGCGACTGGCCGCCCGCCGACCGTCGGAAGCATGCCGCGCGCGTGTACGGGGTGAGCGTGGAGCGGTTCCGCAAGCACCACGAGGCGCTGGTGCTGGGTGAGGTCGCCGAGCAGGTGATCCGGATGGCCGCGCGGGCGGGGCAGCCGGGTCGGGCAGCGCAGTCGCGCCCGGCGGACCAGGCAGGGGACGGCGGGGAGGTCGGGCCGCTCTCGCCCGCGTCCTCGGGTCACCGGGCGCTGCGGGTCCGGGTGGGCGAGCGGACCGCGCTGGTGACGGTGCACGTCCACCCCGTCGATCTGCTGCGCGACGTGGACGTCGTGGTCTCGCCGACCAACACCTATCTGGCGCTGCCGGAGCCGTACAAGTCGTCGGTGTCGGCGTCGCTCCGGCGGGTGGGAGCGCTGCGCGGGCCGACCGGGGAGCTCGTCGAGGACCTGGTGCACGAGGAGCTGCGGAGGTGGGCCGCCCGGCACGGGGCGCCGGGCCGGGCGGTGCTGCCGGGAACCGTGGCGGCGGTGGGGGCGGGGGCGCTGGTGGAGCAGGGCGTTCGGCGGATCTACCACGCCGCGGTGGCGGTCCCGCGCCTCGGGACGAACGACTACGACGTACTGCCGGCGGACGTGACCCGGGCGGTCGCCCGGGCGTTCGCCGTGCTCGCCGAGGAACACCGGCAGTTCGATCCTCCGCTGCGCTCGATCTGTCTTCCGCTGCTCGGTTCCGGCCGGGGCGGGCTGCCGTACGAGGTCAGTCTCGGCATGCTCTGGGCCGCGGTGGAGGCCGAACTGATCCGCGGTGCGCAGTGGGAGGTGCACCTCGTGGTGCGGCGGGCCGCTGTCGCAGATCTGATCGAACGTCAACTCACGGCCGTGCAGGCCGTCGAAGGAAGGACCCGATGAACCCGTACCAGGTGCTTGCGGCGGCCGCCGCCGACTGGGACCGGTTGGCCGGCCTGCTGGAACCCGCGTCGGGCCGCCAACTGGAGGCGCGGCTGCAGGCGTTGAGATCCGCCGAGCAGGACGGGCCGGACCGGCTGCAGGCGGCCGAGGCGGCGGCCCGGCTGCTGCTGGAAGCGCTGCCGGACGCCGAGTCCGGACGGCTCGACGACGCGTCCGGTGCCCGGTTCGCCGGGGACCCGCAGGACCGGTCGCACCTCGGCTTCCATGCGGACGACCTGGCCGTGCTGGTGCTCGACGGCCACCGCATGGTCGGCCCGGTGCTCGGCCCGATCCGGGCGAGGATCCTGGCCGTACCGGCGCTCGACCCCGACGAGGTGCGGCTGCTGGGCGGTGATCCGGGCGCTGCCGGGCTGCTGAGGTTGTCCGGGCCCGGCGGGAGGCCGCGGCTGCCCGGCTTCCAGTTCGGCGCCGCGGGCACGCCGTTGCCGACGGTGGTGGAGGTCAACACCGTTCTGGACGCCGAACGCGACCCGTGGGGCGTCGCGGACTGGTGGCTGTCGGCCAACGCCTGGCTGGGCGGCAACCCCGCCGACCTGCTCGGCGCCGGGCGGGACGGCCAACTCGTCGACGCAGCACGGTACCTGTCGGAGGAGGAGTAACCGGATGGCGAACACCAGGCCCCCGCGGGTGCTGCCGGGCACGCCCGCCAAGCTGACCCTGCCGGCCGGCACCCCGCTGTACCGCCTGCACGCGGCCCGCCACCCGGCGACCGCGTTCAATCCCGTACCCGCCCACTGCCTCTACGGCGGCGGCCGTTTCGACGCGACCAGGTGCGACCCGTTCGGCTATCTCTACGCCGGGCTCACCGCCGAGTCGGCGGTGTGCGAGTCGCTGCTGCGGTCGGTTCCGTTCGAGCCGGGCGGGACGCCGCGGCTGGTGCCGAGGGCCGCGGTGCGCGGCCGCCGGCTGTCCTTCCTGCGGCTGGCCGCAGAACTGGACGTGGTGTCCCTGGTGACCGGCCGGGAGCTGGCGAGTGTCGCCCAGGACTCCTGGCTGGTTCAGGCGGAGGCCGCCGAGTACCCGTTCACCCGTGACTGGGGCCACTGGATCCGTGAGCACACCGACCCGTGGGCGCAGGGCTTCCTCTGGCCGTCCAAGCGTGAGCCCGGCGACCGGGTGGTGGTCCTGTTCGGTGACCGCTGTGTGCCGGATGTTGTCGAGGAGACGGGCGTCCCGCCGGTCGACTTCGACACCGCCGAGGGGGAGAAGCGGCTCAACTCCTTGCTGGAGCCCTACCACGCGAGGATCGCCCCGTGACACCGGAGCGGGCGATGGGCCCGGACCCGGACCCGGACCGGGACCGGGGCCCGGACGAGGTCTCCGACGACGAACTGCGCGCCGAGCGGGACGAGTTGCTGGAGCAGCTGGCGGGTCTGCGGGCGGACGACCCGCAGGCGCCGAGGGCGTGGGCGGTCGCCGGGGACTTCAGCTACCAGCTCTTCCTGCGGCAGGCCCGCCCGGAGGACCTGGACCTGGCGGACGAGGCGTTCGAGCGGGCCTTCGCCCGGCCCGGTGAGGAGGAGATCTGGGACGCCTGGCGGATCCTCCGCGCCCGCGTGCTGCTGTTCCGGTACGACGACCGCCCGCAACCCGAACTGCTCGACCAGGCCTGGGCGTTGCTGGTCGACGGCCTGGCCGAGCCGGTCGCCGGGTCGTCGTTCGAGCACCTCAGGGTGCTCGGCAGGTACCTGGTGGCCCGGCTCGCCCGGTTGCGGTGGGTGCAGTCCGACGACCGGCCCGCCGCGCAACGGGCGGCTCTGCTCGCCGAGACGCTGCGCCGGTACGACGCCGCGCTCGACGACCACGAACCCGGCAGCCCGGAGGCCGCCGAACTGCACGGGGAGGCCGGTGCACTGCACCACGAGCGGTACCGCACCGGCGGTGACCTGCCCGACGCGCAGGCCTCCGTCCGGCATTTCCGCGCGGCTCTCGAGGCGGCCACGCCGGACAGCGACGTCCCGCTGCTGCGCTACGGACTCGCCACCGCCCAGCTGGCGCACGGCCAGCGCGCCCGGGACCGGGAACTGCTGACGGAGGCCCGGACCCAGTTCGGCCGAGCGCTGGTCGAGGCCGGCGAGCGATCCGCGGAGCGACCGTGGTGGGGCCGCGAGGCAATGGCCCGGATGGTCTACATCCGGGCGATGCTGTGGTGGCACTGGGACGACAGCACCCAGGTCGGGCCCGCCGAGGCGGAGTTGGCGCCACTGCTCGCCGAGCCGGGTGCCGTCGACGAACTGCTGCCCACGTACCTGGACTGCTTCGGACGGCTGCTCTACCAGCGTGCCACCGAGCGCGACGACGACGCCGGACGGGACCGGGCGCTCCACCTGCTGCAGCGGGCTCTCGACCGCTGGCAGCCCGAACACGACGGCGGCTCGGCCGCGCCGCTGGCCCTGCTGGTGGCGACTCTCCAGTGGGCCCGCTACCGGGCCGACGGCGACCCGGCGCGCCTGCCGGTGCTCGCCGCGGCCAGTGGGCGTGCCCTCGAGGACGAGAGCCAGAGCGCCGAGTTCCGGCGGATGGCCGTCATGTGCCACGGCTGGGTCAGACACGAGCTGGTGAGCCGGGGCCTTGCCGAGGCGGGCCCCGAGGTCGACGCCCTCCTCCAGGAGGCCCACCGCGCCACCATGGGGACATTGGCGGACGTCGAACACGGCGGGGCCTTCGTGAACCTCAGCGATCAGGAGTTCAACGGTCTTGCCAACGACATCGGCGGTCTCGACCGGCTGTCCGCGGAATTCGACCGGCTGTACCGGACCTGGCGCGAAATGGACCCGGACAGCCGAGAGTCGGGGGAGACGGCCGCGTTCCTGTACGGCCTGGTGCCGTTCCTCGATCCGCACGGCACGCACGTCACCACCGAGCAGAAGACTGCTCTCCTGCAGGCCGCACTGCAGCACCGGAAGGGGGATGCCGCTGGGCTGAGCAACGTCCACGCGGTCGCCGGCCTGATCGGCCTGAACGAGGCGACAGCCGGAGACGGGTCGGGCCTGGACGGGGCGCTGGAGCACATCGATGCGGCCCGCGACCTGCGCACCGGCCAGGACGGGCGGATGACCGACGGGATCGAGTTGCTGCGCTCGGCCGTCCAGGGCCAGCGAGGTCAACTGCGCGGCGGCCTCGACGAGGTGGAGACGGCCGCGAGCGCCATCGCCCGGTTGCGCGACCGGCCCGGCACCACCCCCTACCTCCGGTCGCTCATCGACGGCCAGGTCGCGGGCATCGAAGCCATTCGCTGCGCGCGGCAGGGCGATCTGGCCGGCAGCGACCGGGCCATCGCGCGGCTCGCCGAGGTCCACGGCGCGCTCGACCCGGACGACCCCGCCCGCGGGGAGCTGTGGACGATGCTGGAGAACGCCCGGATGGGCCGCGACCAGCTCGCCAGGAGCCTGGGCCTGCCGACCACCCCCATGGCGACCCACGGCGGTGCCACCCTCGACGAACTGCGCCGCCAAGCCGCGCGGCTGCCGCGCGACCACCGTGCCTGGGTGCTGGGGGACGCGGGTATCGCCCGCACCGCACGGGCGATGGACCGGCCCGACCCTCGGCTGCTCGACGAAGGAACGACCCTGCTCCGGGAGGCCCTGGAGCTGTCCGACGAGGGAAGCGACGACTGGCTGCGCTACGCCTCCGTCCTGGGCAGCGTCCACTGCGCCAAGGCCTCCCGGAGCCGCGACCGCCGCGAGCTGGAGACCGGCATCGACCTGCTGGAGCGGGCCGCCCGGCTGGCCGGCGGCCCCGAGCACCGGCTCTGGGCGGTGTGCAACCTGACCCTCGGCCGGGCCTACCGGCTGCGCGCCGACCCGGCCCGCGACGACCGCCGCCGGGGACGCCTCGCCGGGCTCGAGTCGCTGCGCGGACACTCCTGGGCGGCGCTGCTCCAGTCCGGCACCGGGCACGCCGCCGAGGGCGCGGCCGAGGCCACCGCCGCGGCCCTGGAGGTGGCCGCCTGGTGCCTGGCCGACGACGCCCCCGAGGCCGCCGTCCAGGCACTGGACGCCTGCCGCGGACTGGTGCTGCACGCCGCGAACACCGCGATGACGGTGCCCGAGCTGCTGACCGCCACCGGCCGGCCCGATCTGGCCGAGGAGTGGCGGGCCGCGGGCGGCGCCGAACCGCCCGGCGGAGCGGACGGCTGGACCGGGCCCGGCGGCGTCCCGAGCGAACTGCGCCGCCGCGTCCTGACCGCGCTGACCGCCCCCGGCCCGGACGGCGGGCCGTCGGCCCGGCTGCTCGGCACCCCGGCCCCCGCGGAGATCGGCGAGGCGCTGCGCAGCTGCCGGGCGGACGCCCTGGTGTACCTGGTGCCGGCCTCCGACGACCGCGGCGGGGCGGCGGTCCTGGTCACCGCGGACGGTGGCGCGCACTGGCTGCCGCTGCCGCTACTGAAGGAGGACGCCGGACCCCTGCGGGCCTACACCCCGGCCGGCCGGTCCGTCCGGGACATGGGGCCGGCCCCGCACGCTGCCGCACCCGACTCGACCTCGCTGCGCCGGCAACTGGACCGGCTGTGCTCCTGGGCCTGGTACGCGGCGGTCAAGCCGCTGCTGGACCTGCTCGTGCCCCCACCCGGCCGCACCCGCCCGCCGTCGCTGATCCTGGTGCCCATGGGCGCCCTCGGCGTGGTGCCGTGGCACGCGGCCTGGTCGGAGCCGGACGCCACCGGACGCCGCCGGTACGCCGTCGAGCAGGCCGAGATCTCGTACGCCGCCTCGGCCCGGCTGCTGTGCGACGTGGCCGCCCGGCCGTCCACCCCGCACACCGGCGCCGCCCTGGTGGTCGGCAATCCGACCGGGGACCTGCGCTACGCCGGCGAGGAGGCGGACGCGGTGCAGCGGGCCTTCTACCCGCGGGGCAGCTTCCTCGGGCGGCGCGCGGCGGGCGAGGCCGACGGCCCGGGCACGCCGGCCGAGGTGCTCGCCTGGCTGCGCCGCGGCGGTGGTGGCGTCCTGCACCTGGCCTGCCATGCCACCGTGGCCGCCAACCAGCGCTACAGCTCGTACCTGTCCTTCAGCGGCGGTGAGCTGGCCGCCGAGGAGCTGACCGAGGCGGCCGGGCGGAGCGGCGACGGGCTGGAGCTGGTGGTCCTGGCGGCCTGCCGGAGCCATGTGTCCGGGCGCGGCCACAACGAGGCGTACAGCCTCGCCACGGCCTTCCTGGTGGCCGGAGCCCGCTCGGTGATCGGCTCGCTGTGGCCGGTTCCCGACGACGCCACCTCGGTCCTGATGTTCATGACGCACCACTTCCTGCGCCGGGAGCAGGAACAGGCGGGCCGGGCGCTGCGCCGGGCCCAGCTGTGGATGCTCGACCCGGACCGCCGGCTGCCGCCCGGTATGCCCGGCGCGCTGGCCGCCCGCGCCGCCGCGGTGGAGCCGGACGACCTCTCGGCCTGGGCCGGTTTCACCCACCTGGGGCAGTGACGGCGGATCAGTCCGGGACGACCGTGCGGAGCGGGAGGGTGAGCGCCGCCCAGCGGCCGGGGGAGGCCGCCGGGCGGCCGGGCAGCATGTCCCGGCTGCCGCCCGGGGCGAGCGGGCGGAACACGCCGTCCGTCGACCGGCCGCTCTGCCGGTCCGCGGGCAGCGCCGGGTCCCAGGGCCCGAACTGGAACGGCACGGTGTTCAGTTCGCCCTCGGCCACGATCAGCTTGAGCCAGTCGCGGACGTAGGCGCCGGGCCGGACCGGTCGGGTGGACGGGAGACTGAGGTGAACCGGATCGCCGTTCAGTGCGTAACCGGTGCCGCCGGGGGCGATGAAGGCCCCGGGGAAGAGGACCGATCGGCTGGCGTAGCTGTCCGTGAGGTTCAGCAGGACGCACCAGAGGGCCTTGCTCGTCGAACGGTTGTGAATGCGGACGGACACCCTCGGCTCCTGCCGGCCGCCCGGCCCGCGACCGTAACTGCAGACGATCTCACCGGAGCCCTCGGGCATGATCGGGGCACCGCTGCCCCAGGGCGTCACCTCGACCCGGACGTGGGATCCGAGCGAGGGATCGGGGTTGGCGAGGTCGCGCAGCTGATGCCAGCCGGCCAGGTGGACGAGGCAGTCGACGATCCGCCGGGCGTCGGCCGTACCGCCCCACGGCAGCGCCGGGACGGCGGGGGATCCGTCCCGGAACAGCACCCGGGCCTGCGCCCGGTCCAGGACGACCCGCAGCAGCGTCCCGGGCGCGTCCCGCGGATCGTCCACGTGGCGAAGCAGCGGCGAGCGGGCGGTGCGCAGGGCTTCGGTCAACTCGGCATCCACCGCAGGGCGTTCTGCTGCCTCGACCAGTACCGACACCGGCGGCAGGGCCAGCGCGGAGAGCGTCACCGGGTAGCTGAGCGCCGGATCGGGTGACCAGCCGGACGGCTCCACCAGGGTCCGGTCGACCCGGACCTCCCGGGCGGTCAGCAGGTGCCGGTCCTGGCTGCCGGGCCCGGGTTCGACGGTGAACTCGGTACCGCCGGCGTCCGGGCCGCCGCGCAGCCCGTGGACGGTTCCACAGTCCACCTCCCAGCCCGAAGCACCGTGGCGGAGCAGGTGAGGGCTCGGGGCGCGAACGGCCCCGCCGAGGAACGGCCGGTCGGCAGGGCCACCGGCCTCCAGGGGGAGCAGGACCGGGTGCTGGCGTTCACCCGAGCCCTGCACCCGGCACTGCACGGCCGCCATCAGCCGGCGGTAGCTCAGCTCCGGGCCGCCCTGCTCGCCGAGCGCGCCGAGGAGTGCGTGGGTGAACACGCCGTGCGTGCGTCCGTCGAACCAGTCCTCGAACGCGGGCTGGTTCAGCCGGCTCGCGGCCAGCAGGACGTGGCCCGGCCCGGCCGCCGGAGCGGTGACGTCGCGGGCCGTCGCGAGCGCCGCCCAGGACGGATCCGGTGGAAGGAGGCGCGCGTTGCCCTCGGCGTCCCGGGTCGCGCCGCCCGAGAAACAGCAGTCGAGGACCGCGACGACATGGGCGCCGCGGGCGGCGACCTCGTCCAGCAGGGCCCCCAGTTCCTTGTCCAGCAACGGCCCGTCGGCGCAGACCAGGGCCTGGCAGCGGCCGGTGGATTCGACCTTCAGCTGCTCGGCCGTGGCGTCGAACTCGGTCCCGTGGCCGGAGAACCAGAGTAGTGCGGTGTCCTGCGGCCCCGCCTGCCCGAGATGCCCGCGGATGCCGTCGGTGACCGCACGCACGGTGGCGTTGGAGTCGAGCAGCGTCCGCACGACCGGCTCCGTCACCTTCGCGCCCAGCCAACGCTCAGCAGCGGCCGCGTCGTTGACGCACCCTCGGAGCGAAGGGCGGCCGAGCGCCGAGTAGTCGTTGATCCCCACCAGGAGTGCAAATACCGTCCTCATGGTCAGAAGTGTTCCAGGCGGACACCGCCCCGGCGGACCGGTCGACCGGGCGAATGGTGGGCGGGAACAGGTCGTCATCCGGCCATGCGCGTGCGATCACCTGCACGGCTTCGCAATATGGCGGTGCGATCACTATCCTTCCCTTCTCGACCGCGCGGCGTGAGCGCGGTGTCACTCCATGGTCATCGGGGGATTCATGGGTTTCATTGAGCAGCCCCGCCGCGTCGTGCGACCGGGCCAGGCGACCGCGCCCGGTCGGGCTGCGGCGAGCGGTCCGGCCACCGGCGGGCGACCGCCACAGACCCGCGTCGGGGCGGACCGGCTGCGCGCGAGGCCGGTGGGCTTCCTGAACGCCGTACGCCGACTCGACGCCGGACTCGACCCGGCCGCCTGCAACGAGCTGGCCGACTGGCTCAAGGAGCACTACACCAACGAGTTCGGCGACGTCCCGCTCGGCTTCCTCGCCACCTGCTACCTCGGTGCACCGTACGTCGACCACCAGCTGAACCTCTTCCACTCGATCGTGGACCACTTCGCCCCCGGGGATCCGATGCCCCACCCCTTCGCGGCCGCCCGGATGCTGGTGCGCACCGGCGCCTACGCCTTCGTCGAGGTGTACGACGGCGGCCTGGTGCTGCCGGTGCTCCCGGACGGCAGCGTGGTACGCCCGTGAACCCGTCCCGCCGACTGCCACACCGTGAACGGAGACCCGCATGACAGAGGTGGACCACGTCCTGCGCAACCAGGTGGCGCAGGTCGACAGACTCGTGCACCGGCTCTCCGAGCAGGTCGGCCAGGTGTCCGGCAAGGTCTCCGCCGTCGGCATCGCGCAGCAGCAGACCCAGAGCGAACTGCAGCAACTGCGCGCCGACTTCCTGGCCTTCGTCCACCAGTCCCAGCTGACCGCCAACGTGCAGCGGGCCGAGACCCGCATCGGTGTCATCCAGGACAAGGTCGACCACGAGTTCGGCCACCACAAGGTGGTCCGGCGCACCGCCGTCGGCATGTTGCAGGCCTTCGACCTCGGCCTGGTGTCCGAGGCGACGGTGACCTCGGTGAGCGAGCAGCTGATGATCCAGACGCCGCGCTACTGGCTCGCGCCCGCCCTGGTCGCCCTCGCGGCCTGGTCCGCCGACGACCCGGGGCTGTGCGAGCGGGCGGTGGACGAGGCGTTCCGGCGCTCGCCGGAGCGCACCTCGCTCCTCTTCGCGCTGGTGCTGCGCAGACAGGGCCGCCAGCAGGCCGCGGTGCGGTGGCTGCGGCACTACCTGATCGCCCAGGACCCGGCCGCCCTCGGTCGGGAGTTCGCGGTCATCCTGGAGTCCATCTCGCAGGGGGCCTTCGGCGCGGGCGGCCGCGAGATGCTGCACGAGACGCTCGGGCGGTGGCGCGAGACCCTGCTCGGCGACGACGAGGCCCGGGCAGCCCAGGTACGTCGGTGGCGTGCGGAGATCGACAGCCTGCGCGCACCGTCGGCCGCCGGCGAGTTCCCCCGGCTCGCCCAGGTGTCCCCGCAGTGGCCGCAGTTGGACGCCGTACTCGCCTCGGCCCGGGCGCAGCAGGCGATCCTCGCCAAGTACACCGCGATGATGGCGGGCGAGTCCCTCCCGTCCGAGCGGCTCGAGGACGCCATCGACGACATCCTGGACCGGCTGGTCTCGGAGTACGACAACGAGGAGCTGCCGCTCCGCCGCGACCTGGCGTTCAACCAGGCGGTGGTGGCGTGCGACGGCGACCTGGACGCCGCCAGGCAGGCCGTGGACGTCGACTCCGCTTCGCTGGAGGAGACGCTCGACTACCTCACCATCCAGTCCACCGCGGCACTCAACCCCTCGGCCATCGGTGCCTCGGCCTCCACCCAGCGGCTCGCCGTCGCCGCCTGCCACGAGTGGTTCGCCCAGGCCCACGCCGGTTTCAGCCGGGACTACCGGATGGCCGAACCGCCGGACGTCCACGCGGTGTTCGCCACCAGCCACACCTTCGGGGCCCAGGTCTTCAACCTGCCGCAGTGGGCAGGTTCGTTCAACACCCCGCTCCCCGCCCTGGAACAGTCGCTCGCCCAGCACTGGGACCAGCACACCGCCCCCTTCCTGGCCTCGCTGGCCTACCCGCTGCAGCGCCAGCTGGTCATGCTCGGCGGCGCGCTCGTGCTGCTGCTGCTCGTCGTCGGCCCGATGAACATCGCGGTCGCCCTCGGCCTGGCGGTCCTGGCCGGCGGCATCTGCGCAGTGGTGCTGTACACCCGCTCCGAGGCCGCCCGGAGGGCCACGGACTCGGCCAAGGAGCTGCTGGCGCGCGCCAAGAACGACTCCATCCTCCAACTGCGCGGCGCGTGCGCCGAGTACACCGACTGGAAGACCGCCTACCGGAACGCGGACCAGGTGGAGGCCCGGACCCGCGAGTTCATCGGTTCACTGGCCGCCGCCGGCCACGCCCACAGCCCGTTCGACGGGCGCACCGTCCGACCCGCCGCCGCCCCGCAGTCCGGAGGAACGCAGTGACCACGCCCTACCCCGCCCCGCCACCACCGCGTCGCCCCGCCGCCTCCCCGTGGGCGGCCAGCCCGAAGCCCACCACGGAGCGGGCCACCGGTCGGCTGCGCCGGATCGTCGAGGGCCTGCCGGACTGGGAACCGCTGCCGCCCGGCGAGGTGACGGTACGCCGCCCTGGAAGCGGGCTGTGACACCGGCCTGGCGGCGGCGCGGGACACCGGCCGGGCAGCAGGCAGTGGGAACACCCGGACCACTCGGCGGCCGCTACCACGCCTGGGCCGACTTCCTGGAACGCTGGTCGGCGGGCGAGCCGGTCGACGACACCGGCCTGCCCGCGCTCACGGCCACCGACTTCCCCGAGGACACCTGGCAGCGGCTCGGGGCGCGGATCACGGAAGCGCTCCAACAGCGCCTCCAGGCCTGGGCGGACGCGCTCGTCGCGGCGGTCAACGCGGCCGACGACGAGTTCGCCGCGGGCCGCGCCCTCGCTCAGGCACGCACCGGGCTGCACCGGATCCGGGCGCTCGCCGGCCACCAGCAGCTCCCGGCCGACCTGCGGGAGAAGCTGACCGCGATCATCGACGAGCAGACCCGCCGGGCCCAGGAGGACCTGGAACGCGAGCTGGAGCGCCGGACGTCGCACGAGCACGACCAACAGGCCGTCGACGCGCGCCGCCGCACCCTGCGCGACAACCCGCTCACCGCCGTCATCACCGCCACGCCCCCGGCCGACCCGGGCGGCTGGTCCTACGACCCCGCCGACGGGCCGCGCCGCCGCATCGTCCCGGGCTGACCGGGTCCTCGACCCGCCGTCCTACCGCGTCCCGTCGTCCTACCGCGTCCCGCCGAACCGCCGTCCGCCGAACTGCCGAACCGCTGAACCGAGACCCGAGGCCCAGATGTCCAACTACGCCGAGAGCCGAGACGACCTCGACAACTACCTCACCGCGCGAGTACCGGTGATCGGCCTGCGTACCATCGAGCAGCAGCGGGCGCTGCGGCTGGTGAAGGAGGTGGCGACCCGCTCGCGCCGGAGCAGCCAGCCGTTCTGGATCTACACCAGGGCCACCGGCCTGCGCGACCTGCGCTCCAACGCCACCGTCCAGGACGACCGCTCCCTGACCGGCGCCATGGAGTTCGCCGCCGCCCAGTTCACCAGCCGCCCGCAGGCCACCCTGATCCTGGTCGACCCGGACGGCCTGGAGACCGACACCCACTTCACCCGGCACGTCGCCGAACTCGCCCGGCTGGCCGACGCCAACGCCGGCAGCATCGTCCTGATCACCGACAGCCCGATCTGGAGCGGACTGCAACGGCTCGGCATGAGCCTGCAGCTCGAACTGCCGGACGCCGACGAGATGTACGGCACCATCAAGAGCTTCCTCGACGACCACCACGGCGTGGTGCCGATCGAATGGGACGAGGACGACGCGCGCCGCGCCTCGGAGTTCCTGCTCGGCGTGACCGAGGCCGAGGCGGTCAACCTGATGGCCACCATCGTCGCCAAGGGAGCGGTCCAGCGCGACGACGTCCTCGCGCTGGCCCGGGCCAAGGACCGGATCTTCAGCGACCTCGCCGGCCTCGAGCGGGTCCAGCTCAAGGCCTCGGACTACTCCGTCGGGGGCCTGAGCAGCCTGCGGGGATGGCTCCAGCGCAAGCACGAACTGATGCACGCCGATCTGCGCGGCACCGACCTGCGGCCGCCGCGCGGCGTGCTGCTGGTCGGCGTGCCCGGCTGCGGCAAGTCGCTGTCCGCCAAGGCCATCGCCTCGCAGTGGCAACTCCCGCTCTACCGGCTCGACATGGCGAGCATCCATGGCAAGTACCTCGGCGAGTCCGAGGGCCGGATGCGGGAGGCGCTGGAGACCGCCGACCGGGTGGCGCCGTGCATCCTGTGGATCGACGAGATCGAGAAGGGGCTGGCGGGCAGCCACGACATGTCCGGCGTGCCGCAGCGCATCATCGGCCAGTTCCTCTTCTGGCTCCAGGAGTCGGACTCCCGCGCGTTCGTCGTCGCCACCGCGAACGACGTCCGCAGCCTCCCGCCCGAACTCCTCCGCAAGGGTCGCTTCGACGAACTCTTCTTCGTCGACCTCCCCGACGCACAGGACCGCAAGGAGATCATCGATCTCTACTACCGCAAGTACGTCAAGGTCGAGCCCGACCCGGACCAGGTGGACCGTCTCGTCGACCTCTCCGAGGGATTCGCCGGCTCCGACATCGAAGCCGCCCTCCACGAGGTCGGCGCCGAGGTGCACCTCAACGGCGGCGCCGCCAAGCTGCTCCCGTCGTTCGTGCTCGACACCTTCGCCAACACCACGCCGCTCAGCCGGACCAACCCCGAACAGATCGAGGAGATCCGCACCTGGGGCCGCGACCGAGCCGTCCCGGCCGGCCGTACCACGACCACCACGACCTCCGGCACCTCCGGTACACCCCGCCGCGTCGTCTTCATGGGCGAGTAACCGTCGGTGAGATCCGTAGATCTCCCATCCTGTGGCCCGCGTCACATCCGGCTCCTGTCAGCAATCGGGGCGCCGTCTCGTTCAAGGGGCACGAACGAGACAGGAGCAACGCCATGAAGCACCGCATCGCGGTCCTCGGCGCCGGCGCAGGGCCCGAGCGGTTTCCGGCGCGACGAAGGCCGGGCCTGGAACGTCGAGGAGGTGACCGGCTACGAGCAGGTTGCGTCGGCCCGGGAGAAGTCAGGGCTGCTGCTGGGGGAGTTGGCCTGATCGGCTGACGGTCCGTCGAAAAGTGCCATGCTTCGTGCCGGCCTGGGCCGTGTCCACAGTTTGGCGTGGACACGGTCAAATTCTTCTGTAGTGAGTCTCTAGAAATCGCAAGATTGAAGAAGACATTCGTGCCTCCACCCTGTGACCATGAGTGAGTGGCGCAGCTAGGGCTCCCCTCCAGGGGTGAGCGGTTCCGGCGGGCGTCCACGGGTTCGGTGCTTCAGCCGTCTCCGCTCTCGTGCGGGCGCGCCTGCGCCATCTGGCGCTCCGGCTCGGGTCAGCGGGTCGAATTGCAGGGGGAGCTCATATGGAGCGCATGATCGAGTCTGCCGTCAGCACCATCCGCTACAGATACTTCGAACCGCTGACCCTCGATGATCTCGCCCAGTCGGCAAGGGTCAGTAAATTCCATTTCCTGCGCACGTTCAGGCGTGTCACCGGCGTCACTCCCGGGCGATTCCTCACGGCCGTCCGCCTGGAGGAGGCGAAGCGTCTGCTGCTCACCACCTCGCTGAACGTCTCCGACGTCTCGGCGCAGGTCGGATACAGCAGTACGGGAAGTTTCACCCGGCGCTTCACCGAGTCGGTGGGCTGCTCGCCGACCCAGTACCGGCAGTACGGCCCGGGTGAGTCCGTCGGAGGGCCGGCGCTCGGACCGGCCGCCGTGACGGGCGGC
This sequence comes from Kitasatospora sp. NPDC098652, assembly GCF_044760155.1. Classification (NCBI taxonomy): domain Bacteria; kingdom Bacillati; phylum Actinomycetota; class Actinomycetes; order Kitasatosporales; family Streptomycetaceae; genus Kitasatospora; species Kitasatospora sp. NPDC098652. The sequence goes on along the minus strand of NZ_JBIWAQ010000008.1, from coordinate 133,888 downwards.
AGGGACGGGCGGGGCGGGACCGTGACCGGCGTCGTCCGGGTCTTCGACCCCGGGGTCACCGCCGTCTACATAGGAGTGTTCGAGAGTTCGATCCTGGAACGATGTCCCGCCGTCAGGGCGGTCATCATCGAACCCGGCTCCTTCCGGTTGACCGGCGTCCCCGAGGGGACCTGGTTCATCCACGCGGTCGGACACGGGACGCACCCGGACGGCGTCCCGAGTCCTGGAAAGCAGAACCTCCTCGTCGGCACCGTGGGGCCGATCGACATCGCCCCGGGCGAGGTGGTAGACCTCAACCTCACCGTGCGCCCGCCGGCCTGGCACCACCCGCCGATCCTGCTCGCCCTGCCCGACCTGGTCGAGCAGTCGCCGATCGCGGCCTGAGTGGCCGGAATCGGACGGGATTCGGATCGGAACCGGACCGGAATCGGACGGGATTCGGACCGGTAAACGGACCGGAATCGGACCGCGGCCCCGGCGGGGCCGCGAGCGCACACGCCCACGGCCGGGCGAGGACCGGCCTCTACTCGGCAGGTGAGGAAGCTGAGTACGATTTCTGAGACCCACGGCACCTGGCGCGCCGTCGGAAGCACCGTGGCCCGTGGTCCCGAGCGGCTGCGGGCCGCCGTCGGCCTGCTGTCGGCGGCGGCGGCCGGCCCGCGCGAGCCCTACTTCGCGGACGGGCCGGCCGCCCCGGACCGGCGGTACCACGAGGAGAGCAACTTCGTGGAGGCCCGGATGACCGACCAGCGGCCGGGTTCGTCCCGGGACGCGCCGGGCGCCCGGGCGGAGTTCGGGCCGGTGCTCGCGACCGTCCCGCTGCCCGATCCCGGGCTCGCGGGGCCCGCCGGGACGGCCGCCTCGTTCACCGAGGTGCTGCTCGCCCGGCGCACCGGGTACGGCCGCTACCGCGGGCCGTTCGGCCTCGCCGAACTGTCCGCCCTGCTGCACCACGCGGCCGGGATCACCGCCGTCAGGCGGCCCGGCCCGGACACCGTCCAACAGGTACGGGCGTACCCGAGCGGCGGCGCCCGCTACCCGCTCCAACTGCTGCTCTACTGCCACGGGATCGAGGGCCTGGAGCGCGGCCTGTACCGGTACGAGCCCCAGGCACACACCCTCGAACAGCTCGACACCGCCGACCTGTCGGGCCGGCTGCGCCGCTGCGCCCCGGCCACCGACCCGGACGAGCCGGGCGGCGGCGCGATCGACGCCGAGCACTGCCCACTCTGGGTGTTCACCGTCGGGGACCTCAGCTACCAGCGGTCGCAGTACGGGCTGCGCTCCTACCGGCTGGTGCTCCAGGAGTCCGGACACCTGGCGCAGAATCTTGCGCTGGTGGCGACCTGGCTCGGCAAGACCTCGATCGGGCTGGCCGGGTACTTCGACGAGGCCGTCAACCACCTGATCGGCGTGGACGGGGTGAACTCCGCGGTGCTCTACCTGCACCTGTTCGGTGCCGCCGGGGACTGAGCGTCCCCTCGCAGGCGTGGGCCGGTCCCCGTCCCCGTTCGAGGAGAACGGGGACGGGGACGGGGGCCCGGGGGAGGGCTCAGCGGGGCGGGATGTTGTGGTTCACCCGGAAGAAGTTCTCCGGGTCCCAGGTGCGCTTGGCCTCCTGGAGGCGGGACCAGTTGGCCTCGGTGTAGGCCGTCCTGGTCTTCGACCCGTCGGTGAGGAAGTTGAGGAACGTCCCACCGGTGGCGAAGGGCGCCAGGCGGGCGTGCAGGCCGTCCGCCCAGTCCCGCACCGGGGCCGCCATCGCGGGGGCCGGGATCATCGCCGTCGTGATCACCGAGAACGGCACGTCACGGTGGCCGACCGGTCCGGCGTCCGGGCCCGGGGTCGCCATCGCGCCGGACCAGTGGCGGATCTCCACCGTGGACATCGGCGGGGCCGCCGAGCCCGTACCGGCCGCCGCGACCATCGCGTCCACGCCCGCCTGCGGGACGGTGTGGAACAGGTCGATCACCTGGTGCGCCACCATCGGGGGCGGCGGCGGGCCGGCGATGGCCGGGCCGGCCTGCGCGAACGGCATCTCGGTGAGGGCGCCGGCCACCGGCGCGCCCAGGGTGTCGAACAGCGGCTTCAGCAGCCGCTCGCCCTCGGTGGCCGACCCGTCGAAGCACACCCGCAGGCAGAGGAACTGCTTGCCGCGGAACGGCTCCGGCACCGGCGGGCCCGGGGGCATTCGCATCATCAGCAGCGCGGTGGACAGGTGGCCGGGCTGCTGCGGCGCCCACTCCAGGTAGTGCGGGACGCCCTCGGGGGCCCGGTCGAGATCGAACAGCAGGTGGCCCGCGTACACCGTCGCGACCGGGTACAGCCGGACGGTGAACTCGGCGGCCACGCCGAAGTTGCCGCTGCCGCCGCGCAGGGCCCAGTAGAGGTCCGGGTTCTCGGCGGCGCTCGCGGTGCGCAGCTGCCCGTCGGCGCCGACCACCTCGGCCGAGACCAGGCTGTCGGCGGCGTAGCCGAACTCGCGGGAGAGCCAGCCGATGCCGCCGCCCAGCGTGAAGCCGGCCGCTCCGACCATCGGGGTGCCGGACAGCGGAGCCAGGCCGAACGGCGCGGCGGCCGCGATCACGTCGGACCACAGCGCGCCGGCCTGCACCACGGCGGTACGGCTCGCCGGGGCGACGGTGACCGCGTTCAGCGCCGAGGTGCGCAGCAGCAGCCCGCCGTCCGAGGGGTGGACCGCACCGTGGCCGGTGCCCTGCAGGGCGAACGGCACCCCGGCCTGGCGGGCGGCCCGGACGGCGGCCTGGATGTCCTCGGTGCCGGTGGCCATGGCGACGGCGGCGGGGCGGGACTCGACGGCACGCATCCAGGCGAGCCGCTCGGTGTCGTAGGCCTCGTCACCGGGCAGGTGGACGGCGCCGGCGAAGGCCGGGCGCAGGGCGCGGGCCACCGCCTCCGAGGCCTGCGGACGGTCGGTCATCAGTTGTGCTCCCTTTCGTCACGGGGGGTTGCCCCGGGTGGCGTGTTCTTCAACCAGGTGGTCAACTCGCCGACCAGTAGGCTGAGTTCCTGAGCGGAGACGATCGTGTAGTGATTCTGAGGCCGGGTCAGAACGGCCAGGTCAGGGCAGAGTTCGCGCCAGTCGGCCGCCGGGTCGGCGCCGGGGTGGGCGTGCTCGGCCACCACCAGGAGGGCGGGGCGCTCGACCACGCCCGGGTGGTGCGCCGCGAGCAGTGCCAGGTTCCGGGCGTGGACCCGGGACAGCCGCCGGTGGGTCGGCAGGTCGGCCTCGGCGGGCAGCAGGCCGTGCGCGACGGCCGCGTCCCGGGCGGCGGCCGCCTCGGTGCCGGGGGCGGCGGCGCGGACGGCTTCGGCGGCCGCCTCGGGCAGTTCTCCGCCCGCCAGGTCGCTCAGGAACTCCAGCTGCCGGGCGGTCTCGTCCGACGGGACCCGGTGGTCCCGGACGGTGCTGTCGATCATGAACAGCCAGGATTCCCGGCCGTGTTCGGCGAGCTGCCGGGCGACCTCGTGGGCCAGCACCCCGCCCATCGACCAGCCGCCCAGCAGGTACGGGCCGTCCGGGCGCAGCCGTTCCAGCTCCTCCCGGTAGCGGGCGGCCAGCGAGGCGAGGTCCGGTGGCTCGGGTGCGTCGGATTCTCCGGAACCAGAGCCGAGCGCCGGGTGCTGGAAGGCCAGCACCGGGCCGGGCCACGCCTGGGCCAGCGGCAGGTAGCTGCTCACCGAGCCGCCCACCGGGTGGAACAGCACCAGCTCCGGGCCGGGCCGGTCGGCCAGCCGCACCGCGCAGGAGGCCGTCCGGCCGCCCTCGGCCAGCCGGGCCCCGAGCGTACGCAGGGTCGGGGCCTCGAACACCTCGCCGAACCGCAGCTCGACGCCGAACTCGGCGCGGATCCGGTTGACCAGCCGCAGCGCCAGCAGCGAGTTGCCGCCGAGCGCGAAGAAGTCGCTGTCCGGGCCGACCCCCGGCACCTGCAGCAGTTCCGTCCACAGCTCGGCGAGCCGCTTGAGCAGCCCGTCGTCCAGTTCGCCGCCCTCCTGCTCGGGGTCGGGGGCGTCGAGCAGGGCCAGCGCGGCCCTGGCGTCCACCTTGCCGTTGCCGGTCAGCGGCAGCCGGTCCACCGGGCGGATCCGACCGGGCACCAGGTAGGAGGGCAGCCGGGCGCGCAGGAAGCCGGCCAGCTCGGCCGGGTCGCAGACTGCACCCTCGGCGGCCACCACCAGGGCGGCCAGGGCCAGTTGGCCGCCGGGCGCGGGCACCGCGCAGACCGCGCACTCGGCCACCGCCGGGTGGGTGCGCAGCGCCGTCTCGACCTCGCCGGGCTCCACCCGGAAGCCCTGGATCTTCAGCTGCCGGTCCTCCCGGCCGAGGAACTCGATGGTGCCGTCCGGCCAGTACCGGCCCAGGTCGCCCGTCCAGTACAGCCGTTCGCCGGTCACCGGGTGCTGGTGGAAGCGTTCGGCGGTGCGCTCCTGGTCGCCCGCGTAGCCGCGGGCCAGGCCGGTACCGCCGATGTGGATCCGGCCGGTGGCGTGCGGGGGACGCAGCTCCAGCCGGTGGTCGAGCACCCGCATGGTCTGACCGCGCAGCGGCGTGCCGTACGGGACGGACCGCCAGGCCGGGTCGGGCTCGCCGACCTCGTACAGGTTGGACCAGATCGCGGCCTCGGTGGCGCCGCCCATCGCCAGTATCCGTACGTCCGGGCGGCAGCGGCGCATGCGTGCGGGCAGGGTGACCGGGATCCAGTCGCCGCTGAGGAGGAACGCCCGGACCGGCGGCGCGGCGGGGGTGTCCGGCTGTTCGACCACCTCGACCAGCATCTCGGCCAGCGCGGGCACCGAGTTCCACACCGTCACGCCGTGCTCGGCGGCGCAGCCCGCCCAGCCGGCCGGGTCGGGGCGGGAGGTGGCGGCGGGCAGGACCAGGGCGGCGCCGGCGGCGAGGGTGCCGAAGACGTCCCAGACCGAGAGGTCGAAGCTGAGCGAGGAGATGCCGAACACCCGGTCCTCGGCGCCGAGTTCGATCCGCTCGTCGATGTCGAGGACGGTGTTCAGGGCGGCCCGGTGCTCCACCGCCACGCCCTTGGGGACACCGGTGGAGCCGGAGGTGTAGATGACGTAGGCGAGGTCCTCGGCGGAGCCGGGCGCGGCCGGGGCCCACCCCGGGCGCGGGTCCACCGCGTCCACCTGGATCGGGGTGACCGTCGCGGGCAGCTCGGGTGAGCGGTGCGACTGGGTCAGGACGACCGGGCAGCCGCAGGCGTCCAGCAGGGCGGCGATCCGCTCCGCCGGGAGCGCGGCGTCCACCGGGCAGTACGCGGCCCCGGCCCGGAGCGCGCCGAGCACGGCGACGACCTGCTCCCAGCCCTTGCTCATCACCACCGGCACCACCTGGCCGGGGCCGACGTCGAGGTCGGCCAGCCGGGCGGCCACCGCGCCGGACAGCGCCTCGAGTTCGCCGTAGTCGAGGGTGCGCCCGGGGGCGATCACGGCGGGCGCGGCGGGCCGGCGGGCGGCCTGCGCCAGGAAGGGGTCCTCCAGCCGGCCGGTGGGCGCGGGGGCGGGCCGGTTGAGCGCCTCGACGGTCTCCCGGTGGCCGGGCGGCAGCAGCTCGGGCAGCCGCTCGGCGCCGTCCGGGGCGGCGAGCTCCTCGACCAGCCGGCGGTAGGTGTCGAAGAGGGTCTGCGGCAGGCCGGGCGGGAACGCCTCGTCGACCACGTCCCAGACGCACTCGATGCCGCCGTCGGCGGCGTCCTTGGTCTGGTTGTCGATCAGCACCTGCGGGGTGCGCAGGCCGGTGTGGACGGTCCGGCAGGCCGGGCGCGGGGCGGTGGCACCGTGCCCGACCGGGGCGAGCATGCTGTTGAACACGTACGGCAGGGCCGCCGAGGAGGTCCAGCCGCGTCGGGCCGCCAGCTCGCGGGTGACGTGGACGCCGGAGACGTCGGCGTGCTCCAGGTCCCGCCAGAGCTGCTTCTGCAGCCGGACGGCGCGGGCCCAGAAGTCGCCCTCGGTCAGGTCCGCCTCCACCGGCAGGGTGGCGCTGAACTGGCCCACCACGCCGGCCGCCTCGGGGTGCAGGTTGGTCCAGTTCTGGTGCAGCACGTTGAGGCAGAAGCGGGGGCTGCTCGCCCAGGCGCCGAGCACCTCGGCGTAGATGTGCAGCAGCGCGGTGGTCGGCAGGATGCGGTGGGCGCGGAAGTTGGCCCGCAGCCGCTGCCACTGCGCCCGGTCGATGGTGAAGCTGCGCCGGGTCAGCAGGACGGGGGAGATCGCCGCGGGGCGGCGCTCCATCGGCAGCCGGGGGGCCTCCGGCAGGGTGTCCAGCCGGGCCTCCCAGTACTCCTGGTGGGCCCGGTGCTCCGGGGTGCCGACGCGCGCGGCGGCGGCCAGCACGCAGTCGCGGAAGGTGCCGTTGACGGGCGGCAGTTCGGCGTCCGGGTCGAGGTAGAGGCGCCACCACTCGTCCTGCAGCAGCCGGGTGGAGCCGGAGTCCAGCAGCAGCAGGCTCATCGCCAGGTGCAGCCGGACGCGGTGCGGGCGCAGCCGGACGGCGGTGATCTCGAACAGCGGCCAGCCCGTCGGGTCGGGGCCGGTGTCGCGCATCCGCTCCCGGACGGCGGCCAGCCCGGCCCGCCGCTCCTCGGCGCCGGCCGCGCTCAGGTTGACCACGGTGAGCCGGAACGGCGGGGCCTCGCCGGGGTCGAGGACGCGCTGCTCGCCCTCCGGCAGGACGACGGTGCGCAGGTGCTCGTGGCGGTCGATCAGCTGCCGGACGGCCCGCTCGGCCCGGTCGGTGTCCAGCCCGACCACGTCGAGCTCGTAGTACAGGTTGGGCCGGAAGCCGCCCAGCTCCATCAGCGGGCTGGCGCCGACCAGGTAGGCGGCCTGCAGATCGGTCAGCGGGAAGGTTGGGGAGGCCGGGGAGGCCGGGGATGGCGGGGAGGTCGGGGAGGCCGGGAAGGCCGGCGAGGCCGGCGAGGCCGGGGAGACCGGGACAGCCGGTGAGGTCGGCAGGGGCGGGACGGTGCGGTCATGCGGCGCGGTCATCGCGGCCTCCGGCCGGGTGCTGGTCGGGCGGCAGCAGGGCCCCGGACACGGCGTCGACCACCGGGTGCGGGTCCTGGTGCAGGAAGAAGTGGTGGCCGGGGAACTGCCGGACCGTGCAGCCGGCGCTGGTGTGCAGCCGCCAGGCCGTGAGCTCCGCGAGGTCGGCCACCGGATCGTCGGTTCCGCCGAACACCGAGACCGGGACGGCGAGTTCGGGCCCCGGGCGCCACCGGTAGGTCTCCGAGACGGAGAAGTCGGCGCGGAGCATCGGCAGGACCGTGCCGAGCAGGCCCGGGTGCTGCAGCAGTTCGTCCGGCGTGCCGTTCAACTCGGCCAGGTGGGCCAGTAGTTGCTCGGTCGGGGCGGCATGCACGGGGGCGGCCCGGTCGGGCAGGTGCGGGGCGCGCCGGCCGGCCACCAGCAGCCGTACCGGCCTGGGCAGGCCGCGCCGCTCCAGCTCCCGGCACACCTCGTACGCCAGCAGCGCGCCCATGCTGTGCCCGAACCAGGCGTGCGGACCGTCGAGTTCGGGGGTGACGGCGTCGACCAGGGCGGGCACCAGCTCGTCCAGCCCGGCGTACGGGCGCTCGCGGAAGCGGCTCTCCCGGCCGGGCAGCCGGACGCAGCGCAGCTCGATCCGCGGGTCGAGCCGGGTGGCCCAGTGCCGGTAGACGCCGGCGCCGCCGCCGGTGTGCGGCAGGCAGAACAGGCGCACCGCGGCGGCGGGGCGGGGGCTCCAGCGGACCGTCCAGGCGGCCGCGTCGGCGATCACTGGCACATCCATGCGGCGGTCCTCTCGGCGATCATCAGGCAGGTCAGGTTGGTCGGGGCGCTGGGCATGGCGGGCATCACCGAGGCGTCCGCGATCCGCAGGCCGGTCAGCCCGCGGACGGCGAGCCGCTGGTCCACCACGGCCTCCCGGTCGTCGTCCGGGCCCATCCGGGCCGTGCCGACCGGGTGCCAGGCGGGGAAGACGAAGGAGGTCACGGCGCGGCGCAGCAGGTCGTCCTGGTGAACCATCCGCTCCGTCCACAGCAGCCGCTTGTCCAGATGGCGGTCGAGCTCCTGAGCGTGCGACAGCTCCCAGACCAGCCTGGTTCCGGCCATCAGCACCGCGACGTCCTCGGGGGTGGTGGCCAGCCCGAGGGTGATCTCCGGCTCGCCGTCCCGGAGCGTGACGCTGCCCCGGGAGGTCGGGCGCAGCGCGGTGGAGTGCAGCGACATCGCCGGGCGGCCGCGCAGCACCTGGGCGGCGCCGGGGACGGCCAGGCCGGCCAGGGTGTTCACCAGCGTCAGGTTGAGGTCGGGGCGGGAGCCGCCGGTGCTGTCGACCCGCGCCAGCACCTGGTGCATCTGCTCGCCGGGCCGGGCCACGCCGGGGCGGGTGACCGCCCACAGCGCGACGATCGGGTGGTCGATCAGGTTGCGGCCGACGCCGGGCAGGTCGAGGACCGGGGCGATCCCCTGCCCGGCCAGGTCGTCGGCCGGACCGATGCCCGAACGCAGCAGCAGGGCAGCGGTGTTGACTGCCCCGGCGGCCAGCGTGACGGACCCGGCGGACAGCGTCAGCTCGCGGCCGTCCCGGACGGCGGTCACGCCGGTGGCCCGGCCGCCGCGGACCTGCACCCGCCGCGCCGTGGTGCCGGTCCAGACGGTCAGGTTGGCGCGGTCGGCGGCGGGCTCCAGGTAGGCGTCGGCGGCCGAGTAGCGCCGTCGGCCGACCACGTTCAGCGGGATCGGGCCGGCCCCGAGCAGGCTGCCGGGGTCGTTCAGGTCAGCGGCCCGCGGGATGCCCAGGTCGGCGCAGGCCCGTAGGAACCCGGCGGCCAGCGGCGCGAGTTCGGACGGGGCGGTGCGCCGGACGGGCACCGGTCCGTCGGTGCCGTGGCCGGGGCCCTTCACGTCGGCGTCGGACTCCAGCGCGGCGTACCAGGGCAGGACCTCCGCCCAGCCCCACTCGTCGAGCCCTGCGGCGGCCCAGCCGTCGAAGTCGAACGGCAGGCCGCGCAGCGCCAGCGCGCCGTTGACCGCCGAGGACCCGCCGAGCACCCGGCCGACCGGGTACGGGCAGCTGCGCCCGTCCGGTCCGCCGTCGCCGACCCGGGCCTCGAACTCCCAGTTGGAGCCGGACAGGACGGGCTGGTCGCCGCGGTCGGTGGGGCGCGGCCCGGCCTCCAGCAGCAGCACCCGCCGGTCCGGCCGCTCGGAGAGCCGGGCGGCCAGCACGGCGCCCGCGGAGCCGCCGCCGACGACGATGTCGTCCCAGATCAGCTGTTCGCCGTTCGAGGTTTCCATCGGATCAGCGACCCACCCGCTCGGACAGGGTGCGGGCCAGCTCGGCGACCGTCGGGTTGTCGAACAGCATCTCCAGGTCCTCCTCGGCGTCCTGCACGATGCCGAGCTCGGCGCGGATCTGGGCGATGATCCGCACCGCGTGCAGCGAGTCGCCGCCGAGTTCGAAGAAGTTGTCGTGCACCCCGAACTTCTGGTCGCCGAGGGTCTCGGCCCACAGCCGCAGCAGCCGCTGCTCCATCTCGTCGCGCGGGGCGACGGCCGCCTCGCCCTCGCCGTCCTGCCAGGGCTCGGGCAGCGCCGCGCGGTCCACCTTGCCGTTCGCGCTGAGCGGCAGCCGCTCGATGAACATCAGGTGGTGCGGCACCATGTAGCCCGGCAGCAGCCGCTCCAGGGCGGCCCTGAGGGTGTCGGCGTCGGTCGGGTCGCCGGGCGCCCCGACGATGTGGGCGACGAGCTGGCGGCGGCCGGTGCGCGGGTTGGTGCGCAGCGAGCACAGCGCCTCGGCGACGCCGGGCTGGGCGCGCAGCGCGGCCTCGATCTCGCCGAGCTCGATCCGGTAGCCGTTCAGCTTGACCTGGAAGTCCATCCGGCCGAGGAAGTCGATGTCGCCGCCGGGCAGGTAGCGGCCCAGGTCGCCGGTCCGGTACAGCGCCTCGCCGGTGACCGGGTGGGTGACGAACCGTTCGGCGGTGCGCTCCTCGTCGGCCCAGTAGCCGCGGGCCAGGCCCGCGCCGCCGATGAAGATCTCGCCGGGCGTCCACACCGGACAGGGGCGGAGGTCCTGGTGCAGGACGTACGTCCGCTGGTTGGCCAGCGGACGGCCGTACGGGATCCGGGTCCAGTCCGCGGGGACCTCGCCGATCGGGTGGTGGATCGACCAGATCGACGCCTCGGTGGCGCCGCCGAGGCCGATCACCCGCGCGTCCGGGTGCGCGGTGCGGACTGCGTCCGGCAGTCCGACCGGGATCCAGTCGCCGCTGAGCAGGACCAGCCGCAGCGCCGTCGGCTCCGGGCCGGCGGTGGGGCTCTCGGTCAGCGCCTGCATCAGCGCGGGGACGGAGTTCCACACGGTGACCCGGTGACGGCGGATCAGCTCCTCCCAGTGCGCGGGGTCGTGCAGCCGGTCGGAGGCGGGCAGGACCACGGCCCCGCCCGCCGCCAGGATGCCGAACACGTCGTACACCGAGAGGTCGAAGCTGAGCGCGGACAGTGCCAGCACCCGGTCCTCGGGGCCCACGCCGAAGCGGGTGTTGAGGTCCTGGATGGTGTTGGCCGCGGCCCGGTGGTCGATCATCACGCCCTTGGGCCGCCCGGTGGAGCCCGAGGTGAAGATCACGTACGCCAGGTCGGCGGGCGCGGGGTGGTGCGGGGGCGCGGCGGTGTCGGCGGTGCGGACCTCCTCGTCGGCGGGGGACAGCACCCGCACCCCGTCCGGCAGGCCGTCCCCGTCCGGCAGGCCGTCCCCGTCCGGCAGGCCCGCCCCGTCGGCCGGACGCGCGGTGGTCACCACCAGCTTCGCCCGGCCCTGCTCCAGCAGCCGGCGGCGGCGCTCGGCGGGCCAGCCGGGGTCGACCGGCAGGTACGCGGCGCCCGAGGCGGCCACCCCGAGCACGGCGGCGACCTGGTCGAAGCCCTTGTCCAGGACCACGCCGACCAGCTCGCCGGGGCGCACCCCGCGGGACTGCAGCACCCGGGCCAACCGGTGGGCCTGATCGAGTAGTTCGCGGTAGGTGTGGGAGCCCGTGGCGGTGATCACGGCGACCGCGTCCGGGGTGCGGCGGGCGCTCTCGGCGACCAGCCCGTACAGCGTCAGCTCGGGGATCGGCTGCTCGGTGGCGTTGATCCGGGCGCGCTCCGCGGCCTGGGCGGCGGGCAGGCCGACCAGCGCCGTGGCGTCCCAGACCGCCGGGTCGTCGGCCAGCCGGTCCAGCACCGCGCCGAAGGCGGCGAACATCTCGTCCACCAGTCCGGCCGGGAACAGCTCGTCCACCGCGTCCCAGTTGTAGACCAGGTCGCCGTGCTCCTCGGTGACCTGGTGGTCCAGCCAGACCTGCGGGGTCTGGCTGATCTGGTGCACCAGCCGGCCGAAGAACTCCATACCGGCGGACGGGTCCTCGTCCTCGTTCCCGGCGATCATCGCGGTGAACACCACGGGCATGCCCGCGCCGAGACCGCCGCCGCCCGCCCTGGCGCGCTCGCGCAGCACCCGGACGCCGCTGAACTCGGCGTGGTCCAGGTCGCGGAGCAGTTGCTCCTGCATCGCCCGGACCCGGGCGGCGAACGGCTCGCCGGGGGCGTCCGGGGCGGCCAGCAGCACGGTGGAGGTGAAGTCGCCGACCAGGCTGTCGATCCGGGGGTGCACCGGCGGGCGGTTCAGCAGCGTCAGGTTGAGCGTGAAGTCGGGCTGCTGGGACCACTGGCGCAGCACCTCGGCGTAGCCGGTCATGAGCACCGTGGACGGGGTCAGGCCGCGGGCCCGGGCGGCCGCCTTGACGGCGCGCCAGCGGGCGGCGGGCATCCGGCCGTGGTGGTGGGTGAACCGGGGCCGGCCGAGCACGCCGGGCTGCACGGCCAGCGGCAGCGCGGGTGCGGCCGGCAGCTCCGGCACCCGGGCCCGCCAGTACTCCTCGGCGGCCCGGTGCCGGGCGCCGTCCCGGGCCTCCTCCTCGGCCAGGACCACGTCCCGGAAGGAGAGTTCGAGCGGCTCGGGGGTCCAGTCGGGCTGCTCGTAGAAGCGCCGCCAGTCGCCGAACAGCACGTACATGCTGAACCCGTCGACGACCAGGATGTCCAGGCCGACGTGCAGCCGGACCACGTCGTCGTCCAGCAGCGAGGCACGGACGTCGAACAGCGGCCAGCGGTCGGTGGGCAGCACCTGGTGGTCCATCTGCTCCCGGGTCGCCGCGAGCCGCGCGGCCTGCTGCTGTTCGGGCAGGCCGCGCAGGTCGTCGACGGCGATCCGGTACGGCTCCACCTCGGGCAGCACCTGCTGGCGGCCGTCCGGGGTGATCACGGCGCGCAGCATGTCGTGCCGGGCGATCACCCTGCGCAGACTGTCCTGGAGCCGTTCGAGGTCGAGGCCGGTGCGCTCGCGCTCGGTGTAGAGGTAGGTGGCGACGCCGCCGAGCTCGACGGCCGGGCGGCGGCCGACCCAGTAGGCGTGCTGGATGTCGGTGAGCGGGAACGGCTCGTGCCGCTCGGCGGGCCGGGGCACCAGCGCCGGGCGGGCCTCCCCGGCGGCCACGCCGCGCAGCACGGCCAGCAGGTCGTCGCGACTCGCCTTCAGCCGGTCGCGGAGCTCCGGGGTGAGCGAGCCGGCCGGGGCGACGACGTCGAGGCGGTCGTCGGCCAGCCGGAGTTTGATGCCGCGCCGGTGCAGTTCGGCGAGCAGGTCCTCGGTCATCGGGAATCGTCCTTCGCGGTGGACCGGGTGATCGCGTGCGCGACGGCGCCGGCCGACGGCCCGGTGAGGAGGGTGTGGTGGGTGCCGGGCACCCCGGTGGTCGTGACCCGCCCGTGGGTGAGGGTCGACCAGCCCCAGGAGGGTTCGGCGGTGTACGGGTGGTCGGCGAACTCGGAGACCGTGCCCTCGGTGGCCCGGACCACCGTGACGTCCGCGCCCGTGCGGGTCGCGGTGTAGCGGTTGCAGGCGAGCACCACGGCGCGGAACACCGTGTACGCGGCGGCCAGTTCGGCGGGGCCGAGGTCCGCGCCGGGGCCCGCCAGCCGGTGCAGCAGTGCGCCGGTCCCGTCCGCGACGGCCGGGTCGGCGGGGTCGGTCGGGTCGGCTGCCTCGGAGAGCAGCTTGAGCGCGTCCGGGTCGGCGGCGGCCGGGTCGAGGCCGAGGTCCAGGTCCTCCAGGAACCAGCGCGGCAGGTCGAGCGGCTCCGGCTCGCGCGCCTCCAGCGGGGCCGGCGCGTCGATCACCACCAGCCGCTCCACCCGCTCGCCCAGCGACTCCAGCCGCTCGGCCATGGCGGCGGCGATCACCGCGCCGGAGGACCAGCCACCGAGCAGGTACGGCCCGTGCGGGCGGACTTCGCGCAGCGCGTCCACGTACAGGGTGACCAGCTCGGCCATCGTCTCCGGCGGGTGGGCCGGGGCCTGGAGGGCGTGGCAGGCGCCGCCGAGGCGGTCCGCGAGCTCGCGGTAGCAGAGCACGTTGCCGCCCGCCGGGTGGACCAGGAACCAGGGGTTCTCCGGCCCCTCCCGCAGGGTCACCAGCGGCGACCAGGCGGTCTCCCCGGCCTCCAGCCACTGGGCCAACCCGGCGACGGTGCGCCGCTCCAGCAGCGTGCCGAGCGGCACGCGGCGGCCCAGGCCGTGGGCGATCCGGCCGATCACCCGCAGCGCGGTGAACGACTGCCCGCCGAGCGCGAAGAAGTCCTCGTGGACGCCGACCCGGCCGGTGCCCAGCACGGCGGCCCAGATCTCGGCCAGCGCGGCCTCCAGCGGCGTGCGGGGCGCGGTGTACGGGCGGGGGGTGGCCGCGTCCTCGGCGGCCAGCGCCTGCAGGGCGGCCCGGTCGAGCTTGCCGTTGGCGGTCAGCGGCAGCCGGTCCAGGACGCTGATCCGGCTCGGCACCAGGTAGCGGGGCAGCCGGTCGGCGAGCCGGGCGGCCAGCTCCTCCGGCGTGGGCTCGGGCCCGCCCGGGGCGGGCGTCACGTACGCGGCCAGCTGCATGCCGGAGTCGGTGCGGTGGGCCACCACGGTGGCGCGGGCGACGGAGGGGAGTTCGGCGAGCGCGTGCTCGACCTCGCCCGGCTCGATCCGGAAGCCCTGGATCTTCACCTGGTGGTCGGCCCGGCCGAGGAACTCGATCTCGCCGCTGGGCAGGTAGCGGCCGAGGTCCCCGGTGCGGTAGAGCCGCTCGCCGGTCACCGGGTGGGTGACGAACGCGGCCCGGGTGCGCTCCTCGTCGCCCAGGTAGCCGAGGGCCAGGCCGACGCCGCCGATGTGCAGCTGGCCGGTGACCCAGGTCGGGGCGGGGCGGCCGTACTCGTCGAGGACGTGCCAGGTCTGGTTGGCCAGCGGACGGCCGTACGGGATCGAGGTCCAGTCGGCCCCGACCTCGTGGATCGGGTGGCAGATCGACCAGATCGACGCCTCGGTGGCGCCGCCCAGCCCGATCACGGCCGCGTTCGGGGCGACCGCCCGGATCCGGTCCGGCAGGTCGACCGGGATCCAGTCGCCGCTGAGCAGCACGGTGCGCAGTGACGGGCAGGTGGCGCCGGTCGCCTCCGCCTCCTCGACCAGCAGCTGCATCAGCGCCGGGACGGTGTTCCACACCGTCACCCCGTGCTCGCGCACCGCGGCGAGCCAGGCCGCCGGGTCGGGCTCGCCGGACTCCGGCAGCACCAGGGTGGCGCCGGCCCGCAGCGCGCCGAAGACGTCGTAGACCGACAGGTCGAAGCAGAGCGAGGACACCCCGAACAGCACGTCGGAGGCGGTGACGCCGAACCGGCGGTTGATCTCGGCGACGGTGTTCAGCGGCCCCCGGTGGTCGAGCATCGCGCCCTTCGGGCGGCCGGTGGAGCCGGAGGTGTAGATCACGTACGCCAGGTCGGTCGGCGCGGCCTCGGGCGCGGCGGGCGCCGGGTCGGCGGGGGCCTGCGCGGTGACGTCCAGCACCGGCGCGGGGGTCAGCACGGCGATCCGGTCGCGGTCGGCCGGGGCGGCCAGGACGGCGTCGGGGGCGGCGTCGCCGAGCACGGCGCGCAGCCGCTCGTCCGGCCAGGCCGGGTCGAGCGGCACGTACGCGGCGCCCGCGGCGAGCGCGCCGAGGACGGCGGCGATCTGGAACCGGCCCTTGGGCAGCACCACGCCGACCAGCCGACCGGGACGGGTGCCGGCGGACCGGAGCAGGGCGGCCACCCGGTCCGTCTCGGCCCGCAGCTCCCGGTAGTCCAGGGTGCCGTCGCCGGCGCGGACCGCCGGGTGGGCGGGCCGCTGCTCGGCCCAGCTGCGCAGCGGGTGGTGCAGCAGCCCCGAAGGCGGTTGGCAGGAGGGCCGGTTGAGGGCCGCCCGGAGCTCCCGGTGGCTCTCCGGCAGCAGGTCGAAGGCGACGGTGGTCCAGGCGTCGTCGGAGGCGGCGAGCTGCGCCACCATGCTCCGGTAGCCCTGCTCCATGGCGTCGATCAGCCCGGCCGGGAACATCGTCTCGATGACGTCCCAGACCACCCAGAGCCGACCGTCCGTCAGGTCCCAGAACTCGCAGTCGATCAGGGTCTGCGGGGTCTCCAGGCGGCTGGCGACCGGCCGCTCCTGCTTGCCGACGAACAGCGCGCTGCCGATCGCGAACGGGCAGACCGCCCGGCCGGGGGTGCGGCGGGCCTGGTTGAGCGCCTGGAGCACCTTGACGCCGCTCCAGTGGCAGTGCTCGACGTCGGCCAGCACCCGGGCCTGGAGGCGGCGGACCCGGTCCTCGAAGGACTCCTCGGGGCGCCAGTCCACCTCCAGCGGGTAGAGCGAGGCGAAGTTGCCCAGCACGTCCGGCATCTGGTGGTGCAGCGGCAGCCGGTGGGTGATCATGTTGTTCAGCAGGAAGTGCCGCGAGCCGCTCCAGTACGAGAGCACCTCGGCGTGCACCGCCGACAGCACGTTGGTGGTGGTCAGGTTGCGGGCGGCGGCCTTCTCCTTGAGCGCCGCCCACACCTGCGGCTCGAACAGCAGCTCGCGCCGTCGCAGGTCGGACCGGCAGCGCGGGTCGGCGTCGGCGGCCAGCGGCACCGGCGGCGCCTCCGGCCAGTCGGCGATCCGCTCGGTCCAGTAGGCCCGGGCGGCCCGGCCCGGCGCGGACTCCTCCAGCTCGGCCAGCGCCTGCACGCACTCGCGGAAGGTGATCTCCAACTCGGCCGGGGCCCAGTCGGGTTCGCGGTAGCGGCGGAGGATCACCGGGATGAAGCGGAGCAGCGAGGGGGCGTCGCTGAACAGGTTGTTGTTGTTGAGGTGCAGGCGGGCGCGGCCGCCGGGGAGCCGACTGAGCCGCAGGTCCACCCACGGCCAGCTGTCGTGCACCGGCTCGGTGTCCTCCATCTCCCGCCGGACCCGCTCGACCTCCCGCATCGCTTCGGCTTCCGGCAGGTGCCGGACGTCCAGCACCGGCAGCGGGGCCGGGGCCGGGTCGCGGACGGCCTCCAGCCGCATGTCGTCCCGGACCACCACCAGGTTGTGGCGCTGGTGGTGGAGTTCGGCGTTGAGGGCGGCTTCCAGCCGTTCCGGGTCCAGGTCCTCGACCTCGTACTCGAAGTACTGGTGCGGGCGGACGTAGTACTCGAAGCCCTCCCGGCTGCCGATCATGAACGACGCCTGCAGGTCGGAGGGCGCGAACGGCTCGTACCGGGAGGCCACGTCCGGCACCACCTGCGGCAGCACCGCGTCGGCAGGCCGCTCGGTTTCCAACGAGCCGAGCCAGGAGAGCAGTTCGGGCTTGAGGCGGCCGATCCGGTCGCGCAGCTCGGCGGTCAGCCGGCCGGCCGGGGCCTTGACCTCCAGCCGGCCGTCCTCGGTGGCGCGCAGCCGGATGCCGGTACGGGCGAGCTCGTCGAGCAGGTCGGCCACGGCCGTCGTGGCGGTTGCACTCACAGCGGTAGCTCCTTGTCCAGCAGGGTGTCGGGGCGGGGCCGGGCGGCGGACCGGGGGGAGGGGATCACAGGGTCAGCACCTCGGTGTCGGCGTCGTCGTCGAAGCCGTCGTCGGCCAGGACGGACAGGGCGGTCAGCTGGCGGCACACCAGGTCGGTGATCTCGCCGCCGGTGCTGGAGAAGAGGACCTCGGTCGGCACGTAGGCGCCGAAGTCGGCCTGCAGCCGGTTGCGCAGCTGGATGATGGTGAGCGAGTCGTAGCCCAGCTTGTTCATCCGGCGGTCGGCGAACTCCGGTCGCAGCTCCTCCCGTTCGGCCTCGGTCAGGCCGAGCGTCCGGGCGGTGCGGGCCAGCAGCTCGGTCAGGACGGTCTCCCGGGTCCTGGCCGGGTCGGTCGCCGCCAGCAGGGCCAGTTCGCGGATCCGGTCCGGGTCCGACGCGTCCTGCTCGACGCCGCCGCCCGCGCCCGCCGGCCGCAGGTCGGCCAGCAGGGTGTACGAGGAGCGGCCGGGGCCGGTGGCGAAGCGCGCCCAGTCCACCGCGACCACCGTGGTGTGCGCCGCGCCGCCCAGGGTGCCGAGCAGGGTCAGTGCCTGGTCGGCGGGCAGCGGGGCGATGCCGGTGGCGGCGAAACGGGCCAGGATCTCCGGGGTGGCCGCCATGCCGAACTCCTCCCACGGGCCCCAGTTGACGCCCAGGGCGGGCAGTCCGTGGTGGCGCCGGTGCTCGGCCAGTGCGTCCAGGAAGGCGTTGCCCGCGACGTAGCCGGCCTGGCCGGGGGCGCCGAAGACCGAGGCGATCGAGGAGTAGAGCACGAAGAAGTCCAGGTCCAGACCGGCGGTGGCCCGGTGCAGCAGCCAGCCGCCGCGGACCTTCGGGTCCATGATCCGGCGCAGTTCGGCGGCGTCCTGGTGCTCCAGCACGACCTCGGACTGCACCCCGGCGGCGTGCACCACGCCGCGGAGCGGGGGCAGCCGGTCGCCGGTGGAGGCGACCAGGGCGGCCACCGCCGACGGGTCGGTGACATCGGCGGCCACCAGCTCGACCCGGACGCCCGCCGCGCGCAGCCGCGCCACCTCGGCGGGCTCCGTCGCGGGCACCCGGCGGCCCGTCAGCAGCAGGCAGCGGGCGCCCCGGTCGGCCAGCAGGGCCGCGGTGGCCAGGCCGAGCGCGCCCAGGCCGCCGGTGATCAGGTAGCTGCCGTCGGGGCGGACCGGCAGCGGATCGGCCGGGGCCGGGGCCTGCTCGTGCAGGCGGGCCTCGTACCACTGTCCGTCGCGGACGGCGAGGTGCCCGGAGCCGGGCAACCGCGCGGCCAGCCGGAGCAGTTCGGCCGGTTCGGGGGCGGGGGCGGCCGGATCCAGGTCCAGCTGCACGCAGCGGACGTCGGGGTACTCGGCCAGGACGGCGCGCAGCAGACCGGCGGCCGGGGCCTGCCGGACGTCCGGATCGTCGGTGCCCGGGCGCGGGGCGGTGGCGCCGGTGGTGCACAGCACCAGGTCCGGCCGGCCCGCGGCGTGGTCGCGCAGGAAGGCGGCGACCGTGCCGAGCACCGACTCGGCCAGGGCGGTGGCCCGGTCCATCGCGAGGGAAGGCTCTGTCGCTCCGGTCGCTCCGGTCGATCCGGGGGCTCCGGTCGATCCGGGGGTCAGCCGGATCAGCAGGCCGCGGGGGACCGTGCTCTCGGCATCCACCGTCAACTGCTCTGCTCGGGAGGGGAGTTCACCGTCCACGGTGTGCACCGTCCAGCTGCCGGACGGCGCGGCGGCCTCGGCGTCGCGCGCCGCGAGGGGCTGCCACCGGACGGTGTACCGGCCGGGCCCGGCCGGTGCGGACGGGAAGGCACCGCGCGGGACGGCCCGCATCCGCAGGCCCCGGACGGTGGCGAGCGGCGCGCCGTCCTCGGCCAGCAGGTCGAGGTCGAGGGTGCCCTCGGGCGCCCCCTCGGCGCGCTGCCAGCGGGCCAGGCACCAGAGCCGCTCGGGCAGCCGGTCGTACACCGTGAGCGCGGCCAGTCCGGTCGGCACCCACGGGTCGGGCTCCTCCTCCGTGAACGCCCCGACGCTCTGCACGCAGGCGTCCAGCACCACCGGGTGCAGCACGCCGTCCTCCGGCTCGGCCCGGCCGGTCACGTCGACCAGGGCGAGCGCCCGGTGGCCGTCGCGCCAGGCCCGGGTGATCGCGCGGAACGGCGGGCCGTAGTCCAGCCCGACCCGGGTGAAGCGTTCGTACAGTCGGGCCGGGTCCAGCTCGGTCATCCCGTCCCGCAGGCCGTCCGGGTCGACGGGGGCGGGCGCGGGAGCGCCGCCGGGGGCGACGGTCGCCGTCACATGGGAGGTCCAGGCGCCGCCCGGGGCGCCGGACCGGCCGAGGCAGCGGACCCGGCCGTCCTCGCCGATCACGGTCTGCACGGTCACGGTGCCACCGTCGGGTACCGGCAGGAAGCTGGTGAAGGCCGCGTCGGTGACCGTCCAGCCCGCCGGGCCGCCGTCGCCACCGGCCCGGCCGGCGGCCAGCACCCACTCGAGCATCGCGCTGGCGGGCAGCACCGCGCCCGCGCCGAGCCGGTGCCCGCCCACGTACCAGGGGCGTTCGGTGGTGAGGGTCTGCCCGAACCGGCGCTCGGCCGTGTCGGCGAGCTCGATCTCGGCGCCCAGCAGCGGGTGCCCCTCGGCCGCGCGCGGCCCCGCGGCCGCCGGCTCCAGCCAGTGCCGGCGGCGCTGGAACGGGTAGGTGGGCAGGTCGATCCGGCGTGCCCCGGGCCCGTACAGCTCCTCGGGCCAGCGCACCGCCACGCCGTCCGCCTGCAGCCGGGCCAGCGCGGCCAGCAGGGTGCGGACCTCGGGACGGCCGCGGCGCAGCACCGTCACGGCGCCCTCGGTGCGGCCCTGGACGCCGCTCTGCTTGACCAGGCCGGTCAGGGTCGCGCCGGGGCCCAGTTCCAGCCAGTTGGCGACGCCCTGGCCCGCCAGGTGCCGTACGCCGGCCAGGAAGCGGACCGGGCGGCGGAGCTGGTCGGCCCAGTGACCGGGCGAGCGCAGCTGCTCGGCGGTGACGGGCAGGCCGGTGAGGTTGGAGACCAGGGGGATCCGCGCCGGGCGGAACTCGAGACCGGCGGCGGCCCTGCGGAAGTCGTCGAGCACCGGGTCCATCTGGGCGGAGTGGAAGGCGTGGCTGACCCGCAGCCGGGTGGTGGTGCGGCCGCGCGCGGCCCAGGCGGCGGCCACCCGCAGCACCGCCTGCTCCTCGCCGGAGACGACCGTCGCCCCGGGGGAGTTGACGGCGGCGACGGACACGGCGGGCTCGGCGGCCAGGGTCTGCGCCAGCTCCTCCTCGGTGGCCTCCACCTGCACCATGGCCCCGTTCCCGGGGGCGGCCTGCATCAGCCGGGCGCGCGCGCCGACCAGCGCGCAGGCGTCCGGCAGGGACAGCACCCCGGCGGCGTACGCGCCGCTCAGCTCGCCCACCGAGTGGCCGAGCAGGAAGTCCGGCTCGACGCCGAAGGAACGGACCAGCCGGTACAGCGCGGTCTCCAGCGCGAACAGCGCGGGCTGCGCGTAGCCCGTCCGCTCCAGCAGGGCGGAGGACTCCTCGGACTCCTCGGCGAACACCAGGTCGCGCAGCGGGCGGTCGAGCAGGGGGTCGAGCAGCGAGCACGCCTCGTCGAAGGCGTCCGCGAACACCGGGAAGGCGGCGTGGAGTTCACGGCCCGTGCCGGGCCGCTGGGCGCCCTGGCCGGAGAACAGGAAGGCGGTCCGGCCGGGGCGGGCCACGCCGCGCACGGCCCCGGCCGGGTCCTCGCCGCGGGCGAGCGCGGCCAGGCCGGTCAGCAGGTCCTCGCGGCCCTCGGCGAGCAGCGTCGCGCGGTGCTCGAACAGGGTGCGGCCGGTGGCCAACGAGCGGCCGAGGTCGCGGGGCTGCGCCGCCGGGTCGGCGGCGAGCCGGCGGTGCAGCCGGTCGGCCTGGGCACGCAGCGCGCCGGCGTCACGGGCGGCCAGCGTCACCGGGACGGGGTGCGGCGCGGGGGCCTGCTCGGCGGCGGGGGCGGGGGTCTGGTCGGTGGCGGGGGCCTGTTCCAGGATCAGGTGGGCGTTGGTGCCGCTGATGCCGAAGGAGGAGACCGCGCAGCGGCGCGGCCGCTCGGCGGCGGGCCAGGCGGTGGGCTCGGGGACGAGCGCGATCCGGCTGCCCTCCCAGTCGACGTGCGGGGTCGGCCGGTCGGTGTGCAGCGTGGCCGGGACGATCCCGTGCCGCATCGCCAGCACCATCTTGACCATGCCCGCCGCACCGGCCGCCGCCTGGGTGTGGCCGAGGTTGGACTTCAGCGAGCCGACCAGCAGGTCGGCCGCCTTGCCGCGCCGCTCGCCGCCGTACGCGGCGATCAGGGCGCCGGCCTCGATCGGGTCGCCCTGGACGGTGCCGGTGCCGTGCGCCTCGACCACGTCGACCTCGGACGGGGTGAGCCCGGCGGCCTCGAGGGCCTTGCGGATGACCCGGGTCTGGGCGGTGCCGCTGGGCGCGGTGAGGCCGTTGCTGGCGCCGTCCTGGTTGATCGCGGAGCCGCGGATCACGGCCAGCACGGGGTGGCCCTCGCGCTGCGCGGTGGAGAGCCGCTCGAGGGCCAGCATCACGGCGCCCTCGCTCCAGCCGGTGCCGTCGGCGGCGGCGGCGAAGGGTTTGCAGCGGCCGTCGGGGGCCAGACCGCGCTGGCGGGCGAACTCCAGGAACATGCCGGGGTGCGGCATCACCGAGGCGCCGCCGGCCAGCACCAGGTCGCACTCGTCAGCGCGCAGCGACCGGCACGCCTGGTGCACGGCGACCAGGGAGGAGGAGCAGGCGGTGTCGAAGGTGACGGCGGGGCCGGTCAGGCCGAGGGTGTACGCGATCCGGCCGGAGGCGACGGCGTCGGAGGTGCCGGTGAGCAGGTAGCCGGCCGAGTCCCCGGTGGACTCGGCCAGGGTGCCGCCGTAGCCGTTGTGGCTGAGCCCGACGAAGACGCCGGTGGCGCTGCCGCGCAGCGAGGCCGGGTCGACGCCCGCCCGCTCGACGGCCTCCCAGGCCGTCTCCAGCAGCAGCCGCTGCTGCGGGTCGGCGGCGGCCGCCTCGCGCGGGGAGATGCCGAAGAAGGAGGCGTCGAACTCGGCGGCGCCGTGCAGGAATCCGCCGCTGCGGGTGTATGTCGAGCCGGGGCGGCCGGGCTCGGGGTGGTAGAGGCCCTCGACGTCCCAGCCGCGGTCGGCGGGGAAGTCGGTGACGGCGTCGCGGCCGTCGACCAGGAGCTGCCAGAGGTCCTCGGGGGTGTCGACGCCCCCGGGGAGGCGGCAGCCGATCCCGACCACGGCGATCGGTTCGGTGGCCCGCTCCTCGGTCTCGCGCAGCCGGGCTTCCGTCGCGTAGAGATCGAGGGTGACCTTCTTCAGGTACGTGCTGAGCCGGTCCGCGTTCGTCACTGTTGGCCTCTGTTGTCGATGAGATCGAGAATCTCTTCGGTGGTGGCGGAGAGGATGGCCTGGGCCAGGCCGTCGTTCGTCGCCTCGGGCGGGTCGATCTGCCGGAGCAGGGCGCGCAGACGGGCCGCCGCGGCGCCGCGGGTGGCCCCGTCGGTCTCGGCGGCGAGATCGGGGCCCAGGGCGTCGATCCGGTCGAGCAGGGTCGGGGCGGCCTCGGCCGGGTCGGCGAGCAGGGTGTCCAGGTGCTCGGCGAGGGCCTCCGGGGTGGGGTGGTCGTAGACGAGCACGGTCGGCAGGTCGAGGTCGAGGTCGACGCCGAGCAGTTCGAGCAGCTCCTCGAGGCCGAGCGAGTCGAAGCCGAGGTCGCGGAAGGGCACGCCGGTGGGCAGGTCGGCGGCCGCGCGGCCGAGGACGGTGGCGGCGTGGGCGGTCACCAGCTCCCGGACCCGGCGCGGGCCTTCGGGGGCGGCCGTGGGCGCGGGCTCCTCGGCGGCGGGCGCCGGGGCCGGTCGGGCGGGCGCCGGGCCCGGTCGGGCGGGCGGGGCCTCGTCGAGCCAGTGCCGCTCGCGCTGGAAGGCGTAGGTCGGCAGGTCGATCCGGCGGGCGGGCGCGCCGCCCAGGACGGCGGCCCAGTCGACCGGGGCTCCGTGGAGGTGCGCCTCGGCGAGTGCGGTGCGGAAGCCGGCCGGGTCGGCGGGGCCGGGGCGCAGCGCGCTGCCGGTGAAGGCCCGTCGACCGGTGCCGGTGGCGGCCCGCTCGAGCGGGCCGAGCTCCAGCAGGACGGTGTGACCGTCGGCCAGCAGGGTGTCGACGGCCTTGTCGAGGGGGCCCCGGCTCGGTACACCGCGCCGCCAGTACGCGGCGGTGGGCCCGGCGTCGGGCCCGGCGCCCGGCACCGGGTGAGGGCGGGCGGCCAGCCGGGCGGCCTCGTCGAGGGTGAGCGCCCCGGCGGCGTGGGCGGCGGCGGGTTCGCCGTCGCCGGTGCCGAGGACCGCGTCGGGGTGGACGCCGGCCCGGCGCCAGAGCTCCGCGAGGGCGGTGGTGAGCGCGAACAGCGTCGACCGGGCGACGTCCTCCCGGGCGAGCAGGGCCGGGTCGGCGGCGGTGCCGGGCCGCAGCAGGTCCAGCAGCGACCAGTCGGTGTGCGGGGCGAGCGCGTCCGCGCAGTCGGCCAGCCGGTCGGCGAACACCGGTTCGGTGGCGATCAGGTGGTCCAGGACGGGCTCCGCGAAGATGCCGCGCCACCCGACGCCCCGGCCGGGGAACAGCAGGGCGACCGTGCCGCCGGTCGCGGTGCCGGTGAGCAGCCCGGGGGCCGTACGGCCTTCGGCGAGCGCGGCGAGCGCGGCGTGCCGGGTGGCCCGGTCGGTGCCGATGACCGCCGCGCGGTCGGGGAAGGCCGTACGGGTGGTCGCGAGGGCATGGCCGACGGCGGCGGGGTCGAGTTCGGGCCGGTGCTGGGCGAACTCCAGCAGCCGGCGGGCCTGGCCGCCCAGCGCGGCGGGGCTGCGGCCGGAGAGCAGCCAGACCACGGGCGCTGGGTCCGAGGCGCCGTCGGAACCGTCGGCGTCGACGGAACCGTCGGCGTCGACGGAGGCTTCGGCGTCGACGGAACCGTCGTCGCCGACCAAGGCTTCGGGCGCGGCCAGCACCATGTGGCAGTTGGTGCCGCCGACCCCGAACGAGCTGACCCCGGCCAGGAGTCGGCGCCGCGGATCCGGCCAGGGCCGGGTCTCGCGGACCACGGCGAGGTTGAGCGCCTCGGTCGGGATGTCCGGGTTGGGCCGCTCGTGGTTGAGGCTGGCGGGCAGCAGCCGGTGCTCGAGGCTGAGGGCGGTCTTCAACAGGCCGACGATCCCGGCGGCGCCCTCCAGGTGACCGACGTTGGTCTTGGCCGAGCCGACCAGCAACGGGTCGCCGGCGGGGCGGACGGCGCCGACGGCCTCGCCGAGGGCGGCGGCCTCGATCGGGTCGCCGACCCGGGTGCCGGTGCCGTGCAGTTCGACGTACTGGAGGTCGGCGGGGGAGACGCGGGCCTGGCGGCAGGCCGCCCGCACGGCCTCGCGCTGGGCGGCGGCGGACGGTACGGTCAGGCCCTCGGAGGCGCCGTCGTTGTTGACGGCGCTGCCGAGGATCACGCATCGAATCCGGTCGCCGTCGGCGAGGGCGTCGTCCAGCGGTTTCAGCACGACCAGGCCGCCGCCCTCGCCCCGGACGTACCCGTTGGCGCGGTCGTCGAAGGTGTGGCAGCGGCCGTCGGGGGAGAGGCCGCCGAACCGGAGGACCCGGAGGGTGGAGTCCGCGAGCAGGTTGAGGTTGACACCGCCGGCCAGGGCGATCGCGGACTCGCCGCGGCGAAGGCTCTCGCAGGCCAGGTGGACGGCGACCAGCGAGGAGGACTGCCCGCTGTCCACGACCAGGCTGGGGCCGCGCAGGCCGAGCACGTACGAGAGCCGGTTGGCGATGATGCCGCGCTGGGTGCCGGTGAGGGTGTGGCGATCGATGCCGGCCGCGCCCAGACGGTCGGTCAGGGCGGCGTAGTCGTCGAGGATCGCGCCGACGAACACGCCGGTGGGAGTGCCCGCCAGGGCGGCGGGGAGCAGCCCGGCGTGCTCGAGGGCCTCCCAGCCGAGCTCCAGCAGCAGCCGCTGCTGCGGGTCGGTGGCGGCCGCCTCCCGGGGGGAGATGGTGAAGAAGTCGGCGTCGAACAGGTCGATTCCGTCGAGGAAGCCTCCGAACCGGATGTCCTCGGCCAATGGCTCGTCGCGTCGCCAGCGGTCTGCGGGGGCTTCGGACACCGCTGACCGCGCGTTTATCAGCGCATTCCAGAAGGAATCCGGATCAGGCGCACCGGGAAGTCGACAGGATAAACCGATGACAGCTATCGGCCGTGCCGCCGACGACAATTCGGGTGCAATTCGCCGCATAACCCCGTGCTCCCCCGATGAGTTCTTCGCCACCGCGTTTCTTCCGGTCCGTCGGCGGGGCGGTTGAAATTCTGCACGATCCGTTGAACGCATTGCATCTCCGATATTGCTCAGCCGTCCCGCTCGGTGGAGCAGGCGACCAGCTCCGGCAGCCCGTCGTCGGCCGGGACCGGCTCGCGGTCCAGCCGGTCGCGGGCGGTGGCCCGGTCGGTCCGCTGGCCGCGGGCGCACTCGGCGGCGTACAGGCCGATCAGGTTGTGGAACCGGTAGCGGTCCCGGCCGACCTCCTCGAGCAGGTGGTGGTCGGCGAGGGCGGCCAGGCGGCGGGCGGCGGACTCCCGGCCGGTGCCGGTCAGGGCGGCGGTGAGCTCGACGGTGATCAGCTCGTTGCCGTGCTGCCCGAGGGCGCTGAAGGTCCGTGCGACCTCCGCGGTCAGCGAGCGGACGGAGGCGGCGAAGGCACTGCGCAGGCTCGCGGCGACGTCGTCCTCGATGGCCAGGCGGTCGAGCCGGGCGGTGTCGTCGGCGGCGTCGTCGACCAGTTCGGCCAGGGTGACGGCGGGTTTGGCGACCAGGCCGACGGCGGCGATCCGCAGGGCCAGCGGCAGGTTGCCGCAGATCCGGGCCAGGCTGTAGGCGGCCGCCTGCTGGTCGGCCACCCGGTCCTCGCCGAGCAGCCGGGTCAGCAGTTCGACGGACTCGGTGGGGGCCAGCGGGGCCAGTTCGAGGCGGTAGGCGCCGTCGCGGGCGGCCAGGCCGAACTGCCGCCGCCGGCTGGTGACCAGGACGCAGGCGGGGCCGCGCGGGACCAGTGGGCGGACCTGTTCGGCGTTCAGCGCGTCGTCGACGACGATCAGCACCTTGCGCCCGTGCAGCAGGCTGCGGAACAGGGTGGTCCGGCCGGGCAGGCCCCGGGGTAACTGGTCCTGCTCCACGCCGAGGCTGCGCAGCAGCAGGGCGAGGGCGCCGTGGGCGTCGACCGGCTCCTCGCCGGGGCGGGAGCCGCGCAGGTCGACGTAGAGCTGCCCCTCGGGGTAGTGGTCGGCGAGCCGGCGGGCCAGCCGCAGCGCGACGGCGGTCTTGCCGACGCCGGGCGGGCCCTCGACCACGGCGGTCACGGCGTGCTGCTCGGAGCGGCCGTGCTCGCGCAGGACGACGTTCCGCAGCCGGGCCAGCTCCTCCGTACGGCCGGTGAAGTCGCGGGTGCCGGGCGGGAGTTGGGCGGGCTTGACCAGCGGCGGGGCGATCGGCCGGACGGTCGGGGCGAGCGGTCGGGGGCCGGGGGCGGGCAGGTCCAGGTCGGCGTGGTCGCCGAGGATCTGCTGGTGGAGGCGGCGCAGTTCGGCGCCGGGGTCGATGCCGAGCTCCTCCTGGAGCAGCTGCCGGGTCTGCCGGTAGACGGTGAGCGCGTGGGCGCGTCGGCCGGCGCGGTGCAGGGCGAGCATCAGCAGCCAGCGCAGGCGTTCGCGCAGCGGCTCCTTGGCGACGAGGTCGGTGAGCACGGTGGTGGTCTCCGCGTGCCGGCCGGTCTCCAGGGTGGCCTCGGCCCACTCCTCGACGGCGGTGAGCCGCAGCTCGTGCAGCCGGGCCTGCTCCAGGGCGGCGAACGGGCCGGGGACGTTGGCGTACGCGTCGCCGTGCCAGAGCGCCAGCGCGCTCTCGTAGGCCGCGATCGCGCCGTCCCGGTCGCCGGCCGCGAGCAGCCGGCGGGCCCGGGTGTGCTCCGTGGTGAAGCGGTCCACGTCGACCGCTTGGGGGTCGAGCCGCAGCGCGTAGCCGCCGCCGGCCGATACCAGGAGTCCGCCGGACTCGCGTGGTCCACGGTTCGGTTCGAGCGCGCGGCGCAGTCCGCCCACGTACGTGTGGACGCCGTTGACGGCGGTCGGGGGGACGTCGGTGCCCCAGACCGCGTCGATGATCTGGTCGATACCGGCCACCTGGTTCGGTCGGCTCGCCAGCAATCCGAGGACGGCCCGCTGCTTCGGCGGCCCGAGGACGACCTCGCGGTCCGCGTACCACATTCTCATCGGGCCCAAGAGCTCTAGGTGCATTCTTCCCCCGGATCTTCGGTCGCCGAAATGTTCGGAGCCTTCACTATGCTGTTCCGGTTGAATTCCCGTCACCGCCGAGATTGCTCACTGCCGTGGAGTTCGGAGTCAGCGGCTCCGGTTGTGTGCAAACTCAGTGTCCGGTGAAGGCCCGGTTTGCCGCACGGTGTGCGGCGGTGGTGTCGGTGGTGTCGGTCGGTGCCGTCCACGATCGGGACGTCCGCGACCGAGCGGTCGCGCTCGCCGGGACGGTCCTTGACGACGGCTCCGCCCTCTGTTTCCCTGTCTCGAACTGATCCTGGCCGCAAGGCCGTTGGTCGACGGGGGATTCCGATGAGAGTGGAGATCGAACGGGTTGTCAGTGGAATAAGAGAGGGGTACGCCGAGGGGTTGACCCTGGCGGAACTCGGGGAGATGGCGCGGCTGAGCCCGTTCCACATGGCGCGGCTGTTCCGGCAGGAGACCGGTCTGCCGCCGGCGTCGTTCCTGACCACGGTGCGTCTGGAGGAGGCACGGCGACGGCTGCTGCGCAGCTCCGACAGCGTCGCCGACATCGCCGTCCGGTGCGGCTACACCAGCGTGGGGGCGTTCACCACCCGGTTCACCAAGGAGGTGGGCGTACCGCCGGGCCGGTTCCGGCGACTGTCCAGGCTGGGCGCGGAGGCGGTGGAGTTCGTCGCCGGCGGCGTGGAGTCGGCCTGCGCGTACGGGTCGGTCCGGGGCCAGGTGGAGCGGTCCGACGGGCTGGTCGACGAGCCGGTGTTCGTGGCGGCGTTCGCCGCGCCGTCCGGCGGGCAGCTCAAGCTCGGACGCGCCGCCCGGCCGGCCCGCTGCCACCGGATCGCGCAGGCCGGGGCGTGGCGGATCCCGCACGTCCCCGAGGGCACCTGGGTGATCCAGTCCGTGTCCCGCGCGGGCGGGACCGGCCGGGACGCGGTGGTGGTCGCCACCGCCGGGCCGCTGCGGGTGGTGGCGGGCGAGGGCGTCGTGGTCCGGCTGCGGCTGGCGCCGCCGGACGGCGACCACCCGGACAACGACGTCCGGGCGGTGCTGGGCTACGCCCTGCCGGACCTCTTCGTGTCCAGCTGATCCACGGTTGAGCAACCCGGGAGGCGACAGCCTCCCGGGGGCTCGCACAGACTCCCGATGATGCCGCGAACCAGCGTGGCGTCTCTGCGAGTTGGGAGTGCTGATGGGTGTGATCGGCGGCCACGCGGTGGTGATCGGCGGATCGATGGGCGGCATGACGGCCGCTCGGGTGCTCGCCGACAGATACGGGCGGGTGACCGTGCTCGACCGGGACGCCCTTCCGGACGGCCCGGCCGACCGGAAGGGCGTCCCGCAGAGCGGCCACTCCCACGCCCTGCTGATCAGCGGGAAGATGATGCTGGAGCAGCTGTTCCCCGGCCTGTCCGCCGAGTTGGTCGCCGGCGGCGCGGTGCACTTCGACCCCGGGAACGACCTGCTGTTCCACCAGATGGGTGCGCTGCGCACCCGGTTCAACAGCGGCAAGCTCGGGATCAGCCTCACCCGGGCCTACCTGGAGTACGTGGTGCGGGGCCGGGTGCGCGGGATCGGCAACGTCGACATCCGGGAGCGGACCACGGTGAGCCGGGTGATCGGCGGGCCGGGCCGGGTGACCGGGGTGGAGACCGACACCGGTGAGGTGCTGCGGGCGGACCTGGTGGTGGACGCCACCGGCCGCAGCGCGGGCCGGTCCGACAAGTGGCTGGCGGACCTGGGCTGCGACAGCCCGGAGACCGTCACGGTCAAGATCGACGTCGGCTACACCACCAAGCTGCTGCACCGGAAGGCCGGTGAGCGGATGCTGGACGGCGGCCTGCTGTACCTGATGTCGGCCGTCCCGCCGCAGGACAAGCGGGCCGCGGCGGTGTTCGCGGTCGAGGGCGACCGCTGGGTGGTCACCCTGGGTGGCTGGCACCGCTCGCACAGCCCGGTCGACCCGGCCGGCTTCCGGGCGTACGCCGAGAACCTGCCCAGCCCGCACGTCGCCGAACTGCTCGGGCGGTGCGAGCCGACGGAGCCGGGCGACGCCCGTAAGTTCACCTACCCGCAGGCCCGGCGGCGGTACTTCGAGAAGGTGCGCCGGCACCCGGCCGGGTATGTGGCGCTGGGCGACGCGATCTGCAGCTTCAACCCGCTGTACGGGCAGGGCATGACGGCCGGCGCGATGGAGGCGGCGGCCCTGGGCCGGACGCTGGACCGGTTCGGGTCGGCCTCGCCGGAGATGGCGCGGGCGTACTACCGGGCCGCGTCGAAGATCATCGCGACGCCCTGGCAGATGGCCACCGGCGGGGACTTCATGTACCCGGAGACGGAGGGCCCGAAGCCGCTGGGCGCGGACCTGCTGAACCGCTACGTGAAGCGGGTGATGCTGGCCTCCCACGTCTCGGCCGACGTGCACCGGGTGATGCTGGACATGCAGCACCTGCTGGTCCCGCCGACCGCCGTGATGCGGCCCGCCACGGTGGTCCGTTCGCTGCTGGCGGCCGGCCGCTCGCCCGCCGCCTGACCCGCCGGGAACGACCGAGCGCCCGCCGCCCCGGGGAAGGGCGGCGGGCGCTCGGTCGTGCGACGCCGGCCGGGATCAGACGGCGGCCATGCCGGCCGCGCCGCTGAGCGCGGCGAGGTCGCTGCGGCGGACCTTGATCACGAAGATCGAGGTCAGCAGCGCCAGGCCGATCAGTGCGGTGCCGGCCCAGTAGGCGGTGGCCACCCCGTGGGTGAGCACCGCGTGGCCCCACTCGCCGGGCAGCATGTGGGACTTGGCGAAGTCGGCCTGCTGCTCCGGGGTGGCGGAGGCCATGAAGGACGGGATCTGCGTCTTGGCCTCGTCGCGGCTGGCCGTGCCGAACACGGTGACCAGGATGGACAGGCCGAGCGCGCCGCCGACCTGCTGGGTGGCGTTGAGCAGGCCCGAGGCGGCGCCGGCCTGGTCGGCGGAGATGCCGGAGACGGCGGTCAGGGTCAGCGTGACGAAGGTCAGGCCGAGGCCCAGGCCGAAGAGGATCATCGGGCCGAGCACCCCGGTGGTGTAGCTGCTGTCCGGCTCGATCTGGGTGAACCAGAGCAGTGACGCGGTGGTGAGCACGGTGCCGGCGACCAGGAACGGCTTGGGGCCGACCCTGGGGAGCAGCGGCTGGCTGACCCCGGCCGCGATCAGGATCGCCACGGTGATCGGCAGGAAGCTGACGCCGGACTTGATCGCGCTGTAGCCCAGCACGTTCTGGACGTACAGCACCAGGAAGAAGAACAGGCCGAGCAGGGCGGCGCCGAGCCCGAGCATGATCACGTAGCTGCCGGAGCGGTTGCGGTCGGCGAAGAGCTTCAGCGGGGTGATCGGCTGCGGGACGCGCCGCTCGACCAGGACGAACGCGATCAGCAGGACGGCGGCGGCGCCGAAGGAGGCCATCGTCCAGCCGTCCCGCCAGCCCTCCTCGGAGGCGCGGATGAAGCCGTAGACCAGGGAGGCCATGCCGAGGGTGGAGGTGAAGGCGCCGGGGAGGTCGAAGCGGCCGGGCCGGCGCTCGGCCTCGGCGATGGCCACCGGGGTGAGCAGGGCGATCGCCAGGCCGATCGGCAGGTTGATGAAGAACACCCAGCGCCAGTCGAGCCACTGGGTGAGCATGCCGCCGGCCAGCAGGCCGACCGCACCGGCGCCGCCGGAGACCGCCGCGTAGATGCCGAGGGCCTTGGTGCGCTGCGGCCCTTCGGTGAAGGTGGTGGTGATCAGCGCCAGCGAGGTCGGCGAGGCGATCGCGCCGCCGACGCCCTGCAGGGCGCGGGCCGCGAGCAGCTGCCAGGGCTCCTGGGCCAGTCCTGCCAGCAGGGAGGCGAAGGTGAACAGCAGGATGCCCGCGGTGAAGACCCGGCGGCGGCCGAGGATGTCGCCGACCCGGCCGCCGAGCAGCAGCAGGCCGCCGAAGGTCAGCGTGTAGGCGTTGACCACCCAGGACAGGTCCGAGGTGGAGAAGTCCAGGGCGCGCTGGATGTGCGGGTTGGCGATGTTCACGATCGTGGAGTCGAGGACCACCATCAGCTGGCAGCCCGCGATGACGGTGAGGGCGAGGCCGGGTCGGCTCGTCCGGGAGGTCAACGCGGGCACCTCCTCGGCCTCGAACTGATCAATCGTCACAGTCCTTCTCCTCCTGGAGAGATGAGCGAATCGGGCGGCTGGCCAGGTTTTCGTAGCGCGAAACTAGAGTTCAACTCTAACTATGCCGAGCGGAACCGTCCCAGGCAACTCGCCAATTGCGCAACCCGGGAGATGACGCCCTGTCACCCGCGCCGCGAGACTCGGCAGACGCGGGCCGCTCCACCGGGGTGGCCGTGACACGTGAGGAGACAGTGATGTCGGAGCAGACCAGGGCCGTCGTGGAGCGGCTGTACGAGGCCCTGTCCAAGGCGGACGTCCCGACCCTGATGGAGATCTTCGACCCCGAGGTGGACATCACCACCCCGGCCGCACTGCCCTGGTCCACCGGCCACTACACCGGCACCGCCGGAACCGCGCAGTACTTCGCCGGGGCGCTGGAGTACCTGGAGGAGACCGCCTTCGAGGTGACGGAGCTGCGGGTCAGCGGCGACTGGGCGGCCGCGATCGGCAACTGGACCGGCCGCTTCCGTCAGGGCGGCGGCGAGTTCGACGTGCGCTTCGTGCACTTCTGGGAGCTGCGCGAGGGCCGGGTGGTGCGCACCGAGGGCATCTCCGACACGGCCGGCATCGTCGCCGCCCACGCCGTCGGGGCCTGATCTTCAGACGGCGTCCAGAGGCTCTTCAGGTGCCCCGATCAAGACTGTCCGTACCGCACCGACTGAACGCAGGAAAGGACTTGGCATGCCGTCCACACTGTTCGGGGTACCTGAGGAGTTCGACGTCATCGTGATCGGCGGGGGCCCCGCCGGCTCCACCACCGCCGGGCTCCTGGCCAAGCGCGGCCACCGCGTCCTGGTGCTCGACAAGGAGCGGTTCCCGCGCTACCACGTGGGCGAGTCGCTCATCCCCGCCTTCATGCGCCCCATGGAGGAACTGGGCCTCACCGAGCGGATGGACGCCCGGGGCTTCGAGCGCAAGTACGGCGGCACCCTCGTCTGGGGCAACCAGCAGATCCCGTGGCACTTCTCGTTCGTCGAGGGCGGGGCGCAGCCGTACGCGTACCACACCCGCCGCGCCGACATGGACTCGATGATCCTGGACCGGGCCCGCGAGCTCGGCGCGTTCATCATCGAGGACGCGACCGTGAAGGAGCCGATCGAGGAGGACGGCCGCGTCGTCGGCGTCCGCTTCAACCTCCGCGGCGCCGACCAGCAGTACGAGGCCCGCGCCAAGCTCGTCGTCGACGCCTCCGGCCAGTCCCGGCTGCTCAGCCGCCGCTACGCGGACGTGACCTGGCACGAGGAGCTCCGCAACGTCGCGGTCTGGACGTACTTCGACAACTGCGAGCGCCTCCAGGGCGACGAGTACACCAACATCCTCATCGAGGGCCTGGACGAGGGCTGGTTCTGGGCGATCCCGCTGGACAAGGGCACCATCAGCGTCGGCTACGTGACCCGCTCCTCCGAGGCCAACAAGGACGGACAGTCGCTGGAGGACCTGTTCAGGTCCGAGGCCCAGCGCACCACCAAGCTCAAGCGGATGCTGACCAACGCCAACCAGGCGGCCGGCTGGCGCACCGCCCGCGACTGGTCGTACACCAGCCACACCTTCCACGGCAACGGCTGGGTGTGCGTCGGCGACTCCGCGGCCTTCGTCGACCCGCTGTTCTCCACCGGCGTGGCCCTGGCCACCCTGGCCGGCAGCACCCTGTCGAAGATCGCCCACCAGATCCTCGAGCACCCGGAGATCGAGGAGCAGGCGCTCAAGCGCTACGCCACCGCCTACCGCGCCTTCTTCGACGAGATCCGCACCTTCGTCGAGCGCTTCTACGACCGCACCAAGTACAAGGAGTTCTACTACAGCCTCGCCCAGGAGCTGGTCGACCCGGAGAAGGAGCGCACCCCCTCGGCGGACTTCGTCACGCTGATCTCCGGCCTCAGTGGCAAGCACCCGATGCTCAACCTCTCGCTGGACGACCTCATCGGGGGAGCGGAAGCCCCGTGACCAGTCACCAGGTGGAGCTGCTGTTCGTCGACATCGCGCTGATCCTGTTGCTGGCCCGCGGGCTGGGGCGGCTCGCCGTGCGGATCAACCAGCCGCCGGTGGTCGGGGAGATCCTGGCCGGGGTGCTGCTCGGACCGACCCTGTTCCACGGGGCGATGTCCGACGCGTTGTTCCCCGGTGACATCCGGCCGCTGCTCACCGGGATGGCCAATGTCGGCGTGGCGCTGTTCATGTTCGGCATCGGGCTGGAACTGGACGGCGCGGCACTACGCGGGCGGGGCCGAGCCACCGCCGGCACGGTGCTCGGCTCCACCCTGGTGCCGTTCGTGCTCGGGATCGCGCTGGCCCTGTACCTGGCCCGCGACCAGGCCCCGCACAACAAGGCGGCCTTCGTGGTGTTCGTCGGGCTCGCCGTCTCCGTGACGGCGTTCCCGGTGCTCGCCCGGATCCTCGCCGACCGCGGGCTCACCACCACCGCGGTCGGCGGTCTGGCCCTGGCCACCGCGGCCGCCGTCGACGTGATCGCCTGGGTGGCGCTGGCCGCGGTCCAGGCGTCCGTCGGCGGCGGGTCGGACCACTGGCTGGTGGTGCTGATCCTGCCGTTCATGGGCGCGCTGGTGGTCATCGTCCGGCCGCTGCTGCGGCGCCTGCTGATGCCCGGTGGCAAGCCCGGCACGCTCTCCGCCGAGAAGCTGGCCGCCGTGCTGATCGGCGCCCTGCTGTCGGCCGCCGCCACCGAGGCCCTCGGCATGCACTACATCTTCGGCGCCTTCATGTTCGGCGTGGTGATGCCGAAGGCCGGCGCGGACGGCCTGCGGCTGGAGATCCACCGGTGCACCGAGCAGGTCACCGGCCTGCTGCTGCCGGTCTACTTCGTCGTGGCGGGCCTCAAGGTGGACCTCAGCGGGCTGAACTCGGGTCAACTGGTCGACCTGGCCCTGATCCTGGCCGTCGCGGTGGTCGGCAAGTTCGGCGGCACCTACCTGGGGGCACGCTCCCAGCGGCTGGACCCCCGGCCGGCCGCCGCGCTGGCCGCGCTGATGAACACCCGCGGTCTCACCGAGCTGGTCATCCTCGGCATCGGCCTCCAACTGGGCCTGCTGGACGGCTCGCTGTACTCCCTCATGGTCGTCATGGCGGTGGTCACCACGGCCATGACCGGACCGCTGCTGTCCCGGGTCTTCACCAAGGCGGTGGAGGTCCCCGTAGTCCCCGAGCGCGGCCGCGAGCGGGCCGCCGCGGGCCGGAGCTAACCGCAGATCAGACGGAAGGAACGGAAGATGGCAGGCACGAGGCGGGCACAGCAGCAGCACAACGCCTACGACGTGGCGATCCTGGGAAGCGGCATGGCCGGCGGCATGCTCGGCGCCGTACTCGCGCGCAACGGCGTCCGGGTGCTCCTGCTCGACGCCGGGACGCACCCCAGGTTCGCCGTCGGCGAGTCCACCATTCCGTACACCTCCGGGATGACCCGGCTGATCGCGGACCGGTACCAGGTCCCCGAACTCATGCCGCTGTCCAGCTTCAAGGGGATCCGGCAGCGGGTCTCGCGCAACTGCGGCCAGAAGCAGAACTTCGGCTTCGTCTACCACCGGGAGGGCTCCGCCCAGCGGCCGGACGAGGTCAACCAGCTGGTCGTGCCCTCGGCCATCCGCACCGAGACCCACCTGTTCCGGCAGGACATCGACGCCTACCTGTTCCACGTCGCGGTGAAGTACGGCGCGCACCCCCGGCTCGCCACCCGCATCGCCGACGTGGAGATCGACCCGGACACCGGCGCCGTGCTCCGCACCGACAGCGGCGAGGAGTTCCGGGCCAACTACGTGGTCGACGGCAGCGGCTTCCGCTCGCCGCTGGCCGACAAGTTCCAGCTGCGCGAGACCCCGACCCGGGCCAACACCCACTCCCGGTGCCTGTTCACCCACATGGTCGGGGTCAAGCCCTTCGACGACTCGCGCACCGCCGCCAAGCACGGCCAGCCCAACCCCTGGCACCACGGCACCCTGCACCACGTCTTCGACGGCGGCTGGCTCTGGGTGATCCCGTTCGACAACCACCAGGACTCGATGAACCCGCTGTGCAGCGTCGGGCTCACCCTGGACCCGCGCAAGTTCCCCAAGGGCGAGCTGTCCGCGCAGCAGGAGTTCGACGACTTCCTGGCCCGCTTCCCCGAGATCGCCTGGCAGTTCGAGGGCGCCAAGGCCGTCCGTCCGTGGGTCTCCACCGGTCGGCTGCAGTACTCCGCGCACCAGGTGGTCGGCGACCGGTTCTGCCTCACCTCGCACGCCGCCGGCTTCATCGACGCGCTGTACTCGCGCGGGCTGACCAACACCCTGGAGCTGGTCAACGTCCTCGGCTGGCGGCTCATCGCGGCCTCCCGCGACGGCAACTGGTCGCGCGAGCGGTTCGACTACGTGGAGAACCTGCAGCAGGGCCTGTTCGACTTCCACGACGACCTGGTGTTCAGCTCCTTCGTCGGCTTCCGCGACTACGAGCTGTGGAACGCCGTCAACCGCACCTGGATGCTCGGCACCATGCTCGGCAACGTGATGCTGGAGGACGCGTACTACCGCTTCCAGCGCACCGGCCGCGACGAGGTCTTCCTCGACCTGGAGCAGAGCAAGCAGCCCGGCTCCCCGCTGCCGGTCAGCGCCGGGTTCAACGAGATGGGCACGCTCACCCGCGACCTGTGCCTGGCCGTCGAGGCCGGCAAGGTCAGCACCGGCCGGGCCGCCGAGCAGATCCTCCAGCACATCAAGCACGCCGACTTCATCTCGCCCGGCTTCCGGCTCGGCGAGCGCGACACCCGCTGCTTCAACATGTCGCCCGGCAAGATGGCCAAGAACGCCGTCTGGTGCCGCCGCGAGGCGCCGCCGGAGATCGGCCCCCGCATGATCAACGCCTCCAAGGGCCTGGTCCGGATGCGCCTGCGGGGTGGCGAATGACCGCGGAGGAGCCCATCGCGGTCGTCGGGATGGCGGGCCGGTTCCCCGGCGCCCCCGACACCGACAGCCTGTGGACCCTGCTGATGGGGCGCGGCGACGCGATCGGCCCCGTCCCGGCCGACCGCTGGGACACCGACCGCCCGCTCGACCCGGAGAAGGACGTCCAGACGGTCGGCGGCTTCCTGGAGGGCATCGACCGCTTCGACGCCGCCTTCTTCGGCGTCTCCCCGCGCGAGGCCGCCGCCATCGACCCCCAGCAGCGCCTGCTGCTGGAGGTCGCCTGGCGGGCCCTGGAGGACGCCGGCGTGCCCGCCGCCGCCCTCGCGGGCAGCCGCACCGGCGTCTACGTCGGCGCCTCCTGGCACGACTACGAGCTGCTCCGGATCAACCGCGGCGCCCGCCCCACCCCGCACAGCCTCTACGGCAACGCGCTGGACGTGGTCGCCGCCCGGCTCTCGTACGTCCTCGAGCTGCGCGGCCCCAGCCTCACCGTGGAGACCGGCTGCTCCTCCTCGCTGGTGGCCCTGCACCTGGCCGCCCAGGCGCTGCGCAGCGGCGAGGTCGAGGCCGCCCTGGTCGGCGGCGTCAACCTGATGGCCGACCCGTACGTCACCGTCGGCCTCACCCACTTCGGCGGGCTCTCCCCGGACGGCCGCTGCCAGGCGTTCGCCGCCTCCGCCAACGGCTTCGTGCGCGGCGAGGGCGTGGCCGCGCTCTGCCTCAAGACGCTGTCGCGCGCGCAGGCCGACGGCGACCGGATCCACGGCCTGGTGGTCCGCACCGTCGTCAACAACGACGGCGGCGGCGACAGCCTGGTCACGCCCAGCCCCGAGGGCCAGGAGGACCTGCTGCGGCAGGCGTACGGCACCGGCGCGGTGCCCGTCGGGCAGCCCGTCTACGTCGAGGCGCACGGCACCGGCACCGGACGCGGCGACCCGATCGAGGCCACCGCGCTCGGCACGGTGCTCGGCCGGCACCGGGACCCCGCGAACCCGCTGCACATCGGCTCGATCAAGACCAACATCGGCCACCTGGAGGCGTCCGCGGGCCTGGCCGGCCTGTTCAAGCTGCTGCTGGCGCTGCGCCACCGCACCGTCCCGCCGAGCCTGCACTCCGCCGAGCTCAACCCGGCCATCCCGTTCGAGGACCTGAACGTCCGGGTGGTCCGCGAACCACTCGCGCTGGACCCGGAGGGCCCGGTCCACCTCGGCCTCAACTCCTTCGGCTGGGGCGGCACCAACGCCCACGTGGTGCTGGCCTCCCCGCCCGCGGCCGGGCCCGCCGAGCCGGCCGCCGCCCCGGCGACCGGCCTGCCCGCCGTCGTCCCGCTCTCCGCCCGCGAACGCGGGGTGCTCGCCGAGCGGGCCCGCGAACTCCTCCCCCTGGTCCCCCAGGACCCGCAGGGCGTACGGGAGTTCGCCGGTACCCTGGCCTGGCGTCGGGACCACTTCCAGGTCCGCGCCGGACTGGTCGCCGACACCCCCGAGGAACTCCGCGCCGCCCTGGAGACCCTCGCCGCCGACCCGGAGACCGAGGGCGCCGGACGCGCCGTACCGCGCGGCCGGACCGCCTTCGTCTTCCCCGGCCAGGGCTCCCAGTGGGACGGCATGGGCCAGGAGCTGTACCGGGACAGCCCGGTCTTCGCCGCCACCGTCACCCGCTGCGCCGAGGCGCTGCGCCCGCACACCGACTGGGACCTGCTGGAGGTCTTCGCCGGCCGGGCCGGGGACGAGTGGACCACCCGGATCGACATGCTCCAGCCCGTGCTGTGGGCGATGTCCCTCGGCCTGGCCGAGCTGTGGCGGGCCAACGGCGTCGAACCCGACGTCGTCCTCGGCCACAGCCAGGGCGAGATCACCGCCGCCACCCTGGCCGGGATCCTCAGCTACGAGGACGCCGCGCTGGTGATGGCCCGCCGCAGCGCCATCGCCCGCCGCACCTCCGGGCGGGGCCGGATGCTGGCCGTCGACCTCGACCGGGAGGGCGCGCTGGCCGCCCTGGAGGGCTTCGAGGAGAGCATCTCGCTCGCCGTCCACAACGGCCCGCACTCCTGCGTGCTCTCCGGCGAGCAGGAGGCCGTGCTCACCCTGAAGGAACTGCTGGAGGCCGAGGGCACCTACTGCCGGCTGGTCAACGTCGACTACGCCTCGCACAGTCCCCAGATGGACCCGCTGCGCGAGGACCTGCTGGAGGCACTCGCCCCCACCGCCCCCCGGGGCGGCGCGATCACGCTGATGTCCACCGTCCGGGTCCGGCAGCTGGACGGCCCCGAGATGGACGCCGCCTACTGGGTCGAGAACCTGCGCAGCCCCGTGCTGTTCGCCGACACCATGGCGGCCCTGCTCGACGAGGGCGTCACCCACGTCGTGGAGATCAGCCCGCACCCCGTGCTCGCCCCGGCCATCGAACAGCTCACCGCCGACCGCGCCGAGCCCGCTGCCGTGCTCACCACGATGCGCCACCACCAGGGCAGCCCGGCCGACTTCGCCCGGGCGCTGGCCACCGCCTACACCGCCGGGCTCGAACCGTTCGGCGCGCTGCCCCGCGACGCCCGCCTCGCCCTGCCCGGCTACCCGCTCCGGCAGGACCGGTACTGGATCGACGAGCGGCCGCGCAGCCGCGCCGCCGCCCCCGGCCTCGAGCCGGAGCTGACCCCCGCGCCCGGCCGACCCGGCCGCCGACACGGCGCGTTGGAGCCCTCGACGGCCGACCTGCCCTGGCTCGCCGACCACCAGGTCCACGGCACCCCCGTGCTGCCCGGCGCGGCCGTCCTCGGCATCGCGCTCGCCACCGTACGGGCCCGCACCGGCCGCCTGCCCAAGGCGCTGGACCAGGTCGCCTTCCGCAAGGGCGTCCCGCTCGGCGACACCCCGGCCCGGCTCACCGCCGAATGGACCGACGACGCCGCGGAAGGCGGCGCGTTCCGGCTGCTCGCCCTCCCCGAGGGCGGCGAGCAGTGGGAGGAGAGCGCCACCGCCCGCGCCGTCCTGCGCGAACTCCCCTGGCAGGCACCCGGGTTCCCCGACTGGGGCGAGAGTGCCGACCCGGGGGCCGCGGAGGCGCTCTACCGCACCTGGGCCGCCCGGGGGCTGGAGTACGGCCCGGCGTTCCGCACCGTCGGCGCGCTGGCCGTGGCCGAGGACGGCGAGCAGGCCGTCGGCCGGGTCGCCCTGCCCGAGCGGCTGCGCCCGGCCAACCGCCCGTACGGGCTGCACCCCGCGCTCTGGGACGGGGCCCTGCAGGTCTCGCTCGCCCTCTGTGTCGCGGACGGCCCCGGCGACGCGGTGGTCCCGACCGGCGTCCAACGCGTGGTGGTCGTGGGCGAGTTGGCGGAGGCCGTCACCGATCTGTGGTCGCACGCCCTGCGGCGCGCCGATGGCCTGATCGACGTCCACCTGTTCACCGCCGAGGAGCGCACCCCGCTGCTCAGCATGATCGGACTCACCCTCACCCCGCTGCCCACCGCGGACCGGGACGGGCGGACCGACGCCGAACGCCTGCACCGGATCGACTGGATCGAACTCACCGAAACCTTCACCGACACCGAACTCACCGAAACCGAACTCGCCGACACCGAACTCGCTGACACCGAAGCGAGGTTGCCGGCCGAACCCGGCCGCTGGGTGGTCTGCGGCGACGGGCCCGCGGCCGAGGCACTGGCCGAGGCGCTCGCCGCCCGGGATGCCAAGACCGCCCGGATCCGCCCTGGCGAGGAGATCGGCGCCGCCGACGGCGTGGTCTTCCTCGCCCCCGGCGCCGAGGCCGGCCCCGCCGCCCAGCAGCAGGGCCTGCTCCACCTCGCCGCCCTGGCCACCGCCTGCACCGCGCAGCCCGTACCGCCCCGGCTGGCCGTGGTCACCCTCGGCGGCCAGGCCGTCCTGGCCGCCGACCGGCCCGACCCCGGCGCCGCCCTGTACTGGGGCTTCACCCGGGTGCTGCGCCGCGAGCACGGCGAACTGACCCCCCGGATCATCGATCTCGACCCGAACGACGAGGGCCTGGCCGCCGCCTGCGCGGCCGAGCTGCTCACCGACCCGGCCGAGGCGGACGACCAGCTGGCCCTGCGCCCGGGCCGACGCCTCGCCGCCCGGCTGGCGCGCGGCGCCGCCGCACCGGCCGAGCTGCCGGCGCCGCTCACCCGCCGTCAGCCGTTCCGGATCGACCCGGACGGCCGCCCGGCCGGGATCGCCCGCCGCGCCCCCGGGCCCGGCGAGATCGAGATCGAGACCGCCGCCGCGACCCTGCCCGGGCGCGCCGCCGGAACGGCCACCGGCCTGGTCGGCCGGGTGGTCGCGGTCGGCGAGGGCGTCACCGGCCTCGCCGTCGGCGACCGGGCCGCCGCCGTCACCGCCGACGGCCCCGTCAGCCACCTGACCGTCCGGGTCGACCACGCCGTGGCCGTCCCCGACACCCTCGGCGACGCCGAGGCGGCGGCCCTGTCGCCGGCGGTCGCCACCGCCCACCAGGCGCTGGTGGAGGCGGCCCGGGTGACCGCCGGGGACACCGTCCTGGTGCACGTCACCGACGGCACCGGGCTCGCCGCCGCCGCCCTGGCCCGGCGGCTCGGCGCCCGGGTGCTCGCCACCGTGCCCGGCGGCGCCGCGACCGGCCCGCAGCTCGAGGGCGTGGAACTGCTGGACGCGGAGGACCCCGGCTGGCCGCAGGCCGTCCGCTCCGCCACCGGCGGGTCCGGCGCGGACGTGGTGCTCGGCCGGCCCGCCGGGGCCACCCCCGCGCGCGCCCTCGCCGCCCTGGCCGCCGACGGACGGGCCGTCGCCCTCGACGGCCTGCGCCCCGGGCCCGAGGAACTTCCGGACGGCGCAGCCCAGTTCGCCGTGGACGCGGTCGGGTTGCTGCGCCGCCGCCCGGACCGGTTCGCCGCCGCGTTGGCCGCCGGCTGGGCGGGCGCCGCCGCCGCGCCGCTGCCGGTCGCCCCCCGCGGCCTCGCCGAGGCGGGGGAGGGGGCCGGGGCACCCGGCGCCACCACCGTCCTGCTGCTCGGCCCGGCCGCCGTCGAGGCCGTCCCGGCCGCCCCGCTCACCGACGGCGCCTTCCGGGCCGACGGCAGCTACCTGATCACCGGCGGTCTCGGCGCCCTCGGCCTCTCCCTCGCCGGATACCTGGCCGAGCACGGCGCCGGAGCCCTCGTCCTGCTCGGCCGCTCCGCCCCGACCCCGGCTGCCGAGGCCGAGATCGAGCGGATCACCGCGCTCGGCGCCACCGTCAGGGCGGTGCGCTGCGACGTCGCCGACGTCGCCGCGCTGGGCGCCGCCCTGGAGACCGTCCGCGCCGAACTGCCGCCGCTGCGCGGGGTGGTGCACGCCGCC
This sequence comes from Kitasatospora sp. NPDC098652, assembly GCF_044760155.1. Taxonomy (NCBI): domain Bacteria; kingdom Bacillati; phylum Actinomycetota; class Actinomycetes; order Kitasatosporales; family Streptomycetaceae; genus Kitasatospora; species Kitasatospora sp. NPDC098652. The sequence continues at coordinate 92,163 of NZ_JBIWAQ010000008.1, read as the reverse complement.
GGTCTGCTCGACGACGCCACCGTCCGCAACCTGACGGCGGAGCAGCTCGACCGGGTGCTGGCGCCCAAGGCCACCGGCGCGCGCCACCTGGACGCGCTGACGGCCGAGGACCCGCTGGACCTGTTCGTGCTGTTCTCCTCGGCGGCCGCCCTGGTCGGCAACCCCGGCCAGTCCGCCTACGCCGCCGCCAACGCCTACCTGGACGCCCTGGCCGAGGCCCGGCGCCGGTGCGGCCGCCCCGCCCTCAGCGTGCAGTGGGGCCCGTTCACCGACATCGGCCTCGCCGCCACCGACGGGACCCGCGGTGCCCGCCTCGCCGAACGCGGCATGGGCGGCGTCCCGGCCGAGGAGGCCTGGCCCGCCCTGGTCCGGATGCTGGAGCGCGACCGGCCGGTGGCCGGGTACGTCCCGATCGACCTGCGCCAGTGGTTCGACGCCAGCCCCGACACCGCCGCACTGCCGAGCTGGCAGCTGCTGCACGCCGCGGGCCGGGCCGGAGTGGCCACCGGCGGCGAGTTCCTCGCCCGGCTGCGGGCCGCCGCACCGGAGGAGCGGACCCCGCTCGCCGCGCGGCAGATCCGCGAACTCGCCGGACGCGTCCTGCGGCTCGATCCCGAACGGATCGAACCCGACACGCCGTTGAAGGCCCTCGGCCTGGACTCGCTGATGAGCCTCGAACTGCGCAACCGGCTCGAGGGCGCGTTCGGCACCAGGCTCTCGCCGACCCTGCTCTGGGCCTACGGCACCGCCACGGCGCTCGCCGAGTACCTCTGCGCCGAGTCGGACGGCGGGCCCGCCCGACCGCCCCGGACACCCACCGGTCCCGACACCGACCGGTCCTGACACCGACCGGTCCAGACACACCGGACCAGACCGCGAGGAACCGATCCATGCCTGAGACAAGCACCACCGACGGATCCCGCCAGACCCCGCTCACCCGGGCACTCGCCACGATCCGCACGCTGCGCCGCCAACTCGACGAGCAGCAGGGCGGGCAGGCGATCGCCGTCATCGGCGCCGGGCTCCGCCTGCCCGGTGGCATCGACGGCCAGGACGGCTACTGGACGGCCCTCGCGGAGGGCCGCGATCTGGTCGGTCGGCTGCGGCCCGAACGCAAGGGGCCGTTCGCGGCCGCCTGGGAGGGCCTGCCGCAGCGCGGCGGGTTCCTGGACGAGGTCCTGGACTTCGACGCGGCGTTCTTCGGAATCAGCCCGCGCGAGGCCCGGCACCTCGACCCGCAGCACCGCCTGCTGCTGGAGGTCAGCTGGGAGGCCCTGGAGAACGCCGGCCTGGCCGCCGACCGCCTCCAGGGCAGCCGGACCGGCCTCTACCTCGGCATCATGTGGCAGGACTACCGGGAGTGGCTGGCCGGGGACCCGGACGCGTACTGGACCACCGGCAACGGCCACAACTTCGCCGCCGGCCGGGTCGCGTACGCGCTCGGCCTCACCGGCCCGACCGTCTCCGTCGACACCGCCTGCTCCTCCTCGCTGGTCTCCGTCCACCTGGCGGTCCAGGCGCTGCGCCGCGGCGAGTGCGAGACCGCGCTCGCCGCGGGCACCAACCTGATCATGTCCCCGCAGTCGATGCGGCTGGTCCAGGAGACCCGCTCGCTCGCCCCCGACGGTCTCTGCAAGGCGTTCGACGCCCGTGCCAACGGCTTCACCCGGGGCGAGGGCTGCGGCGTCGTGGTGCTCAAGCGCCTCGACCACGCGCTGCGCGACGGCGACCGGGTGCAGGCCGTCATCCACGGTTCGGCCGTCAACCAGGACGGCCGTTCCGGCGGGTTCACCGCGCCCAACGTGCTCTCCCAGGTCGCCCTGCTCGAACAGGCCCTCGGCGACGCCCGGTTGGAGCCCGCCGACATCGGCTACGTCGAGGCGCACGGCACCGGAACCTCGCTCGGCGACCCGATCGAGCTCGAGGCCCTGGCCACCGCCCTCGGACGGCCCAGCGGCGGCGCCCCGCTCGTGGTCGGTGCCGTCAAGACCAACCTCGGCCACCTGGAGTCGGCGGCCGGGGTGGCCGGGCTGGTCAAGACCATGCTCTGCCTGAAACACCGTCAACTCCCTCCGCTGGTCCACTTCCGCACCCTCAACCCGCGGATCGACCTCACCGGCACCGGCATCATCCTGCCCACCGAACTCACCGACTGGCCCGCCGGGGCCGGCCGCTACGCCGGCGTCAGCTCCTTCGGCATGAGCGGCACCAACGCCCACGTCATCCTGGGCGCCGCCGACCCCGTCGAGGCGCCCGAGGCCGTCGAGGTGACCGGCTTCGACCTGTCCGCCCGGACGCCCGAGGCGCTGCGCGAGCTCGCCGTCCGCTACGCCGAGCGGCTGGACGGGCTGGCGGCCGCCGACTACCCGGCGTTCGCCCACACCGCCACCGAGGGCCGGGCCCGCCACGAGGCCGCCGCCCGGATCCTCGCCGCCGACCCCGCCTCCGCCGCCCGGGCCCTGCGCGCCCTGGCGGCCGGCGCCGAGGACCCGTCCGTGGTCCCCGGCCCGAACGCCCCGTTGCCCGCCCTGCCCCGCCGGGTCCTCGATCTGCCGACCTACCCGTGGCAGCGGCAGCGCCTCGCGCCGGAGACGGCGGCCGCCCCGTCCGCGGCCCCGGCCACCGCACCGGCCGCCGCCCACCAGCTGCGCTGGCAGGACCACGACCCGGCCGCCGCCGAGGCGGCCGAACTCCTCGTCCTCGCGGGGGACGACACCCGGACGCTGGAACTCATCGCCGGGGAGGCGGCGGCCCGGGGGCACGAAGGTGTGCTCCTGAGCCCCGGCCCGCTGAACCCGCCCCCGGGCTGGCGGCGCGAAGCGCTGCCGGGGGACCGAACCGCCTGGACGGCCCACTGGGCCCGCCAGGTCGAGGCCGCGGCCGGTCTGGTCCTCGCCTACCGGCCGCGGCCGCTCACGGAGGCCGACCCGGCCACGGCCCAGGCCGCGCTCTGCGCCGCCGTCACCGACGCGGTCGTCGCCGCCGCGTCCGCCGCCGACCGGCCCGGCCTCCGGGTGCACGCCCTGACCCGGGCCGTCCGGCGGACCGCCGAGGGCGAGTCCACCGAGGCCACCGACCACGGCGCGCTGCACGGACTCGGGCCGGTCCTCGGCCTCGAGTTCGGCACCCGCTGGGGCGGCCTCGTCGACCTGCCCGCCGAGCCGACCCCGGCCGACGCCCGGGCCCTGCTCGCCCTGCTGACCTCGCCCGACCGCGCCGAGGACCTGGCCGCCGTCCGCGCGGGAACCGTCCGGGTGCCCCGGCTGGCCCCGGCCCCGGCCACGGCCGCCCCCGCCGCCACCGCCGAGCTCCGCGCGGACGCCACCTACCTGGTGACCGGCGCGCTCGGCGGAGTGGGCCGTGAGCTGACCGCCGAGCTGGTCGCGCGCGGGGCCCGCTCCCTGCTGCTGATCGGCCGCCGCCCGGAGGGTGAACTGGAGCCCGCCGCAAGGGACTTCCTTGCCGAGCTGGCCGCCGGCGGCGTCCGCGCCGTCTACCGGGGCGGCGGCTGCGACACCGCCGAGGCGCTCGCCGAGGCGTGCACCGCCCTCACCGGCCTGCCGCCCGTCCGCGGCGTCCTGCACGCCGCCGGCACCCTCACCCGCACCCCCGCCGCGGAGCTCACCGCCGAGGGCTTCGCCGACTCGCTGCGGGCCAAGGCCGGGGGCGCCTGGTGGCTGCACCGGGCCGCCCTGGCCGAGGGCTGGGAGCTGGACTTCTTCGTCCTGGTCTCCTCGGTCTCCGCGGTCTGGGGCACCGAGGACTGCGCCGCCTACTCCGCCGCCAACGGCGCCCTGGACGCGCTCGCCGCCCACCGGGTCGGACTCGGCCTGCCCGCCGTCTCGCTCGGCTACGGGCCGTGGGCGCTGGCCGGTGCCGACCGCGCGGGCATGGCGGACGCCGCCCTGCTGGAACGTTCCGCCAGGCTGGGCGTCGGCTCCTTCGACGCCGCCTCCGGCCGGGCCGCCCTGGCCGTCGCCGCCGACGGGCCGGAGGCCCACCTGATCGCCTGCCCGCTGGACCTCGCCCGGCTGCGCACGGTGCTGGCGGGCCTGCGCCCGCGCGGCGTGCTCGGCACCCCCGCCGCGAGCGGGCCCGCCGTCCGGCACGAGGCGTCGGTGACCGCCCGGCTCGCCGCCCTGCCCGAGCGGGCCCGGCCCGCCGCCGCCCGGACCGAGGTCGCCCGGCTGCTCGCCGCGCAGCTCGGCCACGCGGGCGCCGAGGACATCGACGAGACCGCCGGGTTCCTCACCCTCGGGCTGGACTCCATCGCGGCCGTCGACCTGGCCGCCCGGCTCGGCGAGGCGTTCGACACCACCGTTGCGGTCGGCGAGGTCTTCGACCACCCCACCGTGGTCCGGCTCACCGAGCACCTCCTCCGCCCGGAAGCACCGGCCGCGCGCACCGCGAAGGCCGCCCCGCTCCGCCCGGCCGAGCCGTCGGCCCCCGCCGCGCCGACCGCCGCGCCGACCCCCGCCGAGGCGGTGCCCACGGGCGCCCCCGAGCCGATCGCGATCGTCGGCATGGCCGGGCGCTTCCCCCAGGCCGACACCGTCGAGGAGCTGTGGCAGCTGCTGCGCGAGGGCCGCGACGGCATCACCCGCGTCCCGGACGACCGGCCCGCCCTCGCCGGGCTCGGCGACGGCCCCTCCGTCACCGACCAGGGCGGCTTCCTGCGCGACCTGGACCGCTTCGACGCCGCGTTCTTCGGCATCCCGGCCCGCGAGGCCGAGAACCTCGACCCGCAGCAGCGCCTGCTGCTGGAGTCCGCCTGGCACGCCCTGGAGGACGCCGGCACCGACCCCGAGCGGCTGCGCGCCACCCGTACCGGCGTGTTCGTCGGCGTCAGCTACGCCGACTACGCCCGGCTGCTCGCCGAGGCCGGACCGGACGAGGTCGACGCGTACTACAGCACCGGTACCGCGCTGAACGCCGCCGCCGGGCGCCTCGCCTACACCCTCGGCCTGACCGGCCCCGCCGTCGCGGTGGACACCGCCTGCTCCTCCTCCCTGGTCGCGGTGCACCTCGCGGTGCGCTCGCTGCGCACGGGGGAGAGCGAGGCCGCGCTCGTCGGCGGCGTCAACGTGCTGCTCGACCGGGCCTCCTGGACGGCCGTCAGCCGGGCCCACATGCTCTCCCCGGACGGCCGCTGCCGGACCTTCTCGGCGGACGCCAACGGCTTCGCCCGCTCCGAGGCGTGCGGCGTGCTGGTGCTGAAGCGGCTGGGCGACGCCCTGCGCGACGGCGACCGGGTGTACGCGGTGATCCGCGGCAGCGCGATGAACCAGGACGGCGCCTCCTCCGGCCTGACCGCGCCGAACGGCGCCGCCCAGGAGGCGATGCTGCGGGCCGCCCTCCAGGACGCCCGGCTGGAGGGCCGCGAGGTCGGCTACCTGGAGGCGCACGGCACCGGCACCACCCTCGGCGACCCGATCGAACTCGGCGCCGCCTGGCGGGTGCTGGGCGAGGGGCGCCGCCCGGGGGAGACCCTGCAGGTCGGCTCGGTGAAGAGCAACCTGGGGCACTGCGAGTCCGCGGCCGGGGTGGTGTCGCTGATCAAGACGGTGCTGTCCCTGCACCACGACGTGATCCCGGGCAACCTGCACTTCACCGAGCCCAACGCGCACGTGTCCTGGGCGGACATGAACGTCCGGGTGGTCGAGACCACCTCGCCCTGGCGGCGCGGCAGCACCCCGAGGGTGGCCGGGGTCTCCGGGTTCGGCTTCACCGGCACCAACGCCCACGTGCTGCTGGCCGACCCGCCCGCCACCGTGACCACGCCCGGGACCGTGACCACGCCCGCCACCGTGACCACGCCCGCGCCCGGCGGGCCGGACACCGCGCACCTGCTGACGCTCTCCGCCCCCGACGAGGACGGCCTGGCCCGGCTCACCGAGGCGTGGCAGCGGGAGCTGGCCGGGGCCGCCGACACCGACCTGGCCCGGCTGACCGCCGCCGCCGGGGCCGGCCGCCGCCACTTCCCGTACCGCCGGGCGCTGCTCGGCAGCAGCCGCGAGCGGTTGCTGGCGGGGCTGCGGGAGGCCGCGCCCGCCGGTCCGGCGCTGCGCTCCCCCCGGGTGGCCTTCCTGTTCTCCGGCCAGGGCAGCCAGTACTTCGGGATGGGCCGGGAGCTGTACGAGACCGAGCCGGTGTTCCGCGAGACCTTCGACCGCTGCGACGCGGTGCTGGCGCCGCTACTCGGCGCCTCGCTGACCGAGCTGGTGTTCTCCGGCGCGGACCGGGCCGCGATCAACGAGACCCGGGTCACCCAGCCCGCCCTGGTCACCCTGCAGACCGCGCTGGCGGCGCTGTGGACCTCCTGGGGCGTGACCCCGGCGGTGGTGATGGGCCACAGCGTCGGCGAGGTCTCCGCCGCCCTGCACGCCGGGGTGATGGACCTGCCGGCCGGCCTGGCGCTGATCGCCGAACGGGCCCGGCTGATGCAGGCCACCGAACGCGGCGCGATGCTCGCCGTGGTCGCCGGCGAGGAGCGGGTGGACGGGTGGATCCGGGGCCGCGCGCTGGACTTGGCGGCCGTCAACGGCCCCGAGTCGGTGGTGGTCGCCGGCCGGCCCGAGGAGATCGACGCCCTGGCCGCCGAGCTGCGCGAACAGGGCGTCCGGGCACGGAAGTTGAGCGTCTCGCACGCCTTCCACAGCCGCCTGCTGGACCCAGCGGTGGAGGGGCTGAGGGCCGCTCTCGCCCCCCTGGAGTTCCGCGCCCCGGAGATCCCGGTGGTCTCCAACGTCACCGGCCGGCTCGCCGGACCGGAGGAGTACGACGCGGACTACTGGTGCCGGCACGCCCGCCGCCCGGTCCGCTTCCTGGACGGCCTGCGGTCGATGGCCGGCCTGGGCATCGACCTGTGCCTGGAGATCGGCCCCGACCGCACCCTGGTCAACCTGGTCAACGGCGCCGGGCTGGCCCCGACCGCCGGCCTCGCCTCCTCGCTGCGGCGCGGCACCGGCGAGCGCGCCGCCCTGCTGGACGCGGCCCGGGTCCTCTACCTCGGCGGCCAGAACCTGGACTGGCGCAACGTCAGGCCCGGCGCCGACCGCACCGGCGGCCCGCGCTACCCGTTCGCCGACACCCGGTACTGGACGCCGGTCAAGCCCGGCCAGGCCACCCGGCCGGTCGCCGCGCAGGGCCCGGCCTGGGGCACCGAGCTCAGCTCCCCGGCGCTGGACGGCCGGGTCTGGGCCACCGAGCGCAGCCCCGAGTACCCCGCCCACCTGACCGACCACCGGCTGTTCGGCACCGTCTCGGTGCCCGGCGCCTCGCAGACCGCGACCGCGCTGTCCGCGCTCGGTGCGGCCGGTGAACCGGTCGTCCTGGAGGACCTGCACTTCCCCCGCGCGCTCGTACTGCGCGAGGGCGAGCGCTACCCGCTCCAGGTGATCGAGGGCCACCGGGAGGGCGGCGGGCGGACCGTCAGCGTGCAGAGCCTGGTGGACCCGGCCCGGCGCCGCTGGCAGGAGCACCTGTCGGCGCGGGTCGTCCCGGAGGGCCGGCGCCGGGCCGACCGGGCCGTCCCCGTCCCGGCGGCCTTCGCCGCCGCCGCCGAACGCCGGCTCTCCGGCGAGGACTTCTACGCGCACCTGCGTACCCTCGGCTACCACCTCGGCCCGTCCTTCCGCTGGATCGGCGAGGTCTGGGTGCGCGGCGACGAGGCGCTGGTCCGGTACCAGGAGCCCGAGGACCCGCGCGAGGACCCGGCGGGCTGGCAGATCCACCCCGGCCTGCTGGACTCCTGCCTGCAGAGCTCCGTCACCTTCGCCGTCGCCGAGGCCGACCCGGCCGCGACCGTCGAGGAGGCCGCCCTGGCGATCCCGTTCGCGGTCGCCCGGCTGTCCTTCCCCGGCCGCCCCCGGCCCGGACGGCAGCTCTGGGGCCACATCCGGGCCCTCGGCCGGGACGCCGACGCCGACGGCCTGATGCGGGTGAGCGCCGCCGACATCCACCTGTTCGACGACAGCGGCGCCACCGTCCTCGACATCGAGGGCTTCCGGTTCCGGCGCGCCCCCCGCGCCCTGCTGGAGAGCTCGCTGCGCGACGCCCCCCGGCACGCCTACGTCCTCGACCGAACCGACCGCGAGCCGGGCGGCGCCGCCGGGCCGCAGCGGGTGGCCCTGCTCGGCGGCGGGACCGGGACCGGCCGCACCCTGGCCGACGCGTTCCGCGCCCTCGGACACACCGTCACGGAGCAGGAGAGCGTGCCGCCCGTCGGCGCGCCCCTCGACCTGCTGGTGGACGCTCGCTTCGCGCTCGGCAGTGGCGGGCCCGCCGAGGCGCTGGCCGCCGCCCGTGGCCTCGCCGACACCCTGCGGGCCGCCGACCCGGCGCTGCCGTACGCGGTGCTCGGCCTGGCCACCGCCGCGGCCGCGCCCGTCCGGGAGGCGCTGTGGGGCATGCTCGCCTCGCTGGAGGCCGAGCAGCCCCGGCGTCGGCTGGTCCGGCTCGGTCTGGCAGCCGACTGGGACGCCACCGCCGCCGCCGGGGAACTCGCCCGGCTGGTCGCCGAGGAGGTGCCGGAGACCCGGCTGGAGATCACCGGAACGACCGTCCGTACCACCCGGCTGGCGCCCTGCCCCGCCGAGGCGGCGCCCGGCGCGCCCGGGGCGGTGCTGATCACCGGCGGCCTCGGCTCGCTCGGGCTGAGCGCGGCCGGGTTCCTGGCCGGACTGGGCGCCCCGGCGATCACCCTGATGGGCCGTTCCGCGCCCGACGAGGTGGCCCGCGCCGTGCTGGACGGGCTGGCCGCGCGCGGGATCGAGGTCCGGACCGTCCAGGGCGACGTCACCGACCCGGTGGACTGCCGCCGGGCGGTCGAGGAGGCCGACCGGACGGCGCCCCTGGGCACCGTGCTGCACCTGGCGGGCGTGGCCGCGGACGGGGCCTTCGAACAGCTCACCGAGGACGCCTGGACCCGGGTGTTCGCCGCCAAGGCGCACGGCGCCGCCCACCTGGCCGAGGCCCTGGCGGGCCGTCAGGACGTCACCCTGGTGCTGTTCTCCTCCGCCTCCTCCGTGCTCGGCTCCGCCGGGCAGGTGAACTACGCGGCCGCCAACGGCTTCCTGGACGGCCTCGCGGAGCGGCTGAGCGAGCAGGACGGCCTGCGGGCCGTCGCGGTGGACTGGGGCCCCTGGATCCCGGAGGCCCGGCGCGGCCTGGCCGGCACCGCCGCGACCGAGCGGGCGATCGCCCGCCGGGGCGTCCGGGCGCTGGGCGACCAGGAGGCCGAGGAGCTGCTGCGGCTCGCGCTGGCCGGCCGCCGGCACCGCCTGGTGGCGGTCGCCGTGGAGGCCGAGCAGGCGGCGGGCGGGCGGCTGTTCGCCGACCCGGTCCGGCCCGGCGAACGGGCCGAGCGCCCGGGCGCGGTACGGACCGAACCGCGCGGCGGACTGCGCAAGCAGCTCGCCGACTGCCCCGCCGAGGGGCGGGAGGAGCTGCTGCGGCAGGCGATCCGGGAGATCGCCGGAGCCGTCCTGGGCGCACCGCTGACCGGCGACGACCACCTCGGGTTCACCGAGTGCGGCCTCGACTCGATCATGGTCATCGACCTGCGGGCCAGGCTCGGCCACGCGCTGGCCGAGGAGCTGCCCGCCACCGTGGCGCTGGACCACCCGACCGTCGCCCAACTCGCCGCCCACGCCCTCGCGCTGGTCCTTCCCGAGGAGCCCGCCCCGGCCGTGCCGGAGGAGCCCGCCGAAGACCTCCCGGGCCTGGCGGGCCTGTCGTTCGAGGACCTCGTCCGGGCCGTGCGGACGGACGTCGCAGAAGAGGGGTGAGCACCGACATGGACACCGATACGATTCGCCGACTGATGGAGGACCAGCTCAAGCTGTCCCATCGCCTCCGGAGCCGGGTCCGGGAGCTGGAGGAGGAACGGCACGCCCCGCTGGCGGTGGTGGGCACGGCCCTGCGGCTGCCCGGCGGGCTGGACTCGCCCGACTCCTACTGGGAGTTCCTGCGGGGGAGCGGCACCGCCTACTCGGAGATCCCCGAGGACCGGCCCGGCCTGCGGGCCGTCCACGACCCCGTGCCGGGCCGCCCCGGGCGCTCCTACGTGGACCGGGCCGGGTTCCTCACCGACATCTCGCACTTCGACGCCGAGTTCTTCGGCATCTCCAGGCGCGAGGCCAAACTGCTCGACCCGCAGCAGCGGATGCTGCTGGAGACCGCCTGGGAGGCGCTGGAGCGGGCCGGTGTGGCCGTGCGCCGCGCCGACCGGCTCGACGTCGGCGTGTACCTCGGGATGATGGCCTCCGAGTACAGCGAGCGCCTGGAGGACCGGAGCGACCTGACCAGGATCGACCCGTACTACACCACCGGCGGCGGCCTCTGCTTCGGCGCCGGGCGGATCAGCCACGTGATGGGCTTCCGCGGGCCGGTGCTGAGCGTGGACACCGCCTGCTCCTCCGCGCTGTCCGCGCTGCACCTGGCCGTGCGCGGCCTGCGCGGCGGGGAGTGCCGGTACGCCCTGGTGTGCGGCTCCAACCTGCTGCTGTCGGCGAACCTGATGGTCTCGCTCTGCCAGACCCGGGCGCTCTCCCCGGAGGGCCGCTCCAAGTCCTTCCTGGCCTCCGCGGACGGGTACGGGCGGGGCGAGGGCGTCGGCGTGCTGGTGCTGATGCGGCTGGCCGACGCCGAGGCCGAGGGCCGGCCCGTGCTCGCGGTGGTGCGCGGCACCGCCGTCAACCACGACGGCGCCGCCTCCGGCCTGACCGTGCCCAACGGCCCCGCCCAGCAGGAGGTGATCCGGGCCGCCCTGGCGGACGCCCTGGTCGAGCCCGGCGAGATCGGCTACGTCGAGGCGCACGGCACCGGCACGGTGCTCGGCGACCCGATCGAGGTCGGCGCGCTCGACGGGGTGCTCGGCAGGGCCGTCCGCGAACGCGGGCTGCCGCTGGCGATCGGCAGCGTCAAGTCCCGGATCGGGCACCTCGAGGCCGGGTCCGGCGCGGCCGCGCTGCTGAAGGCCGTGCTGATGCTCCAGCACGGCGAGATCCCGGCCGCCCGCTCCGCCGAGGACGGTGAGCTCAACCCGCACATCCCGTGGGAGCGGCTGCGGATCACCGTGCCCGACCGGAACCACCCGTGGCCGGACGAGCTGGACCGGCGGATCGTGGGTGTCAACTCCTTCGGCATGAGCGGCACCAACGGGCACGCCGTACTGGAGTCCTACCGGGGCCCGGAGACCGCTCCCGAGCCGACGGCCGACCCGCACCCGGAGCTGCTCACGCTCTCCGCCAAGGACCCGGTGGCGCTGTCCGAACTGGCGGACGCCGTGGTCCGGTACCTCAAGCAGGCCGACCCGGCCCGGCTGCCCTCGCTCTGCCACACGCTGCGTACCGGGCGGGCCGTGTTCGCCCACCGGATCGCCGTCACCGGCAGCGGCCCGGGGGAGCTGGCCGAGGCGCTGGCGGCGGCCGTGCGCGGCCCGGTCCCGGCGGTCGCCGGGCAGGGCCCGCACCGGCTGGTGCTGCGGCTGCCCGAGGACACCGTCGCCACCGCCGCCTGCCTGGCCGCCCTGGTCGGGGCGTTCCCCGCACTGGCGGACGCTTCGGCGACGGACCCGGCTGCCGCGCTGGCCGCCGCGCTCGGCGCGCTCGGCCCGGCGGTCGTCACCGCCCGCTGCACCGAGCCGGGCCCGGTGCGGCTGGAGTGGGACGCCGGCGGCACTGCGCACAGCACGGCGCTCACCGATCCGGCCGTCCAACTTCCCGGTCTGCTGGCCGAGTTGTTCACCGCCGGCGCGGAGCTGGCGCTGGCCGGGCTGCGCGCCCCGGGCGCCCGGCTGCTGGGCGACCTGCCCACCTACCCGTTCCAGCGCCGCCGCTACTGGGTGGAGGAGCCCGCCCTCGGCGGCGGCTCCGCCCCGGCCCCGGCCGAGGCGGGACCGGTGGCACCCGAGCCGGTGGACGCGGCGGCGGTGCAGGCGTACCTGCTGGCCCAGCTCGGCGCGGTGCTGGACGCGCCGGAGGCCCTGGACCCGGAGCGGTCCTTCCTGGACTCCGGCGGTGACTCCTTCATGTCCACGCTGTTCATCACCCGGGTCGAGGAGCACTACCGGGTCGGCCTCACCGCCGAGGAACTGCCGCTCGACCTGCCGCTCACCGAACTGCTCGGGCGGCTCGCCGAGGACATCGTGGCCGGGGCACGGGCGTGACCGCGTTCGTGCGCCCGCGCCGGGTGGAGGACGCCGAACTGCGGCTGGTGGTCTTCCACCACGCCGGCGGCTCGGCGGCCGCCTACTTCCCGCTCACCCGGGAGCTGCCGGAGAACTGGGACGTGCTGCTGCTGGACCTGCCCGGCCGGGGCAAGCGGCACGACCGGGCGGCTCTGGGCACCGTCCCCGAACTGGTTGCCTCCAGCGTGTCGGACATCCTGCCGTGGACGGACGGGGCGCCGCTCGCGCTGTTCGGCCACAGCCTGGGGGCGGTGCTGGCGTACGAGACCGCCCGGGCGCTGGAGGCGGCCGGCGTCCGGCTGGGCTGGCTCGGGGTGTCCGGCCGGGTGGCGCCCTCCGAGGCGCCACCGCTGGCGCTGCCGGGCCACGAGCTGTCCGACCCGGAGCTGATGACCCAGCTGACCAGGATGGGCGGGCTGCACCCGCGGATCGACGAACTGCCGGAGTTCCGCGACCGGTTCCTCCGGCTGGTGCGCACCGACCTGCGGGCGGTGGCCCGCTACCGGCCGAGCCCGGCGCGGATCCCGCTGGCCGCGCCGGTGACGGCGTTCGGCGGCGTGGACGACCCGTGGGCACCGCCCTCCGCGCTGGCCGGCTGGGCCGCCGAGACGAGGGGGGCATTCCAGTGCCGGACCTTCTCCGGCGGTCATTTCCACTTCCTCGGCCCGGCTTTCCCGGCGTTCACCGCCGAACTGGTCGAGGAGATCCGCCGGTCCGGCGCGCCCGCGGGCCGGACGGAACTCGCAAGCCGTTGAGACCAGGAGGCCCGCCATGACATCCGACCGTGCACCGGATATCCGCCCGCTGATGGCCGGATTCCCGACCGGGGTCACCGTGGTCACCACGACGACCGCGCTCGGCGAGCCCCGGGGGATGACCCTCACCTCGCTGTGCAGCGTCGCGCTGGACCCGCCGACCGTGCTGGTGTGCCTGCGGCGCGGCAGTCCGACCGTCGAGGCCGTCCGGGAGAGTGGCGGCTACGCCGTCAACCTGCTGCACAGCGAGGCCCGTTCGACCGCCGAGCTGTTCGCCTCCGGGGCGGCCGACCGCTGGGACCGGGTCGCCTGGTCCCTCGGGCCGGGCGCCCGGGGGCCGCACCTGGAGGAGTCGGCGCACACCATCGCCGACTGCGAGGTGGCCGACGTGCACGTCGTGGGCGACCACTGCGTGGTGTTCGCCCGGGTTCACGCGGTCACCCTCCTCCGTTTCCAGAAACCACTGCTGTACGGAATGCGTCGGTACGGCAATTGGGCGGAGTCCGGCGAGGACAGCAATCTGCTCTACGACTACATTTCCTGAGGCCCCGAATGCCGCGAATTCACATGCGGCAATCTCGGAGGCGACCCCGGGCGGTACCGGAATGCAACATCGGTGAATGGGTGGGCGCGTTTTGGCCGGCGTCGTTCCCAGCGCGATCCGTACCGCAGCAACCATGGGGGACCAGGTGACCAGTCAGCCCGTACTGCTCCATCACCGCCTGCACGACGCGCGGCGGGACGGAGGAACAGCGGCCACCCGGCCGTTCACGCTCGATTCGGTGTTCACCGGGGCGGCCCGTCGGTGCCCTGCGGCCGTGGCCGTACGGGAGGAGGCGGGCCGCCTCACGTATGCCCGGGCGAACGCCAGGTCGACCCAGCTGGCCTCCGCGCTGGTGCTCGGCGGCCTGCAGCTCGGTGACCCGGTGGTGGTGCACTGCGACGACCACCGGCAGTCCGTGGTCGGGCAGTTGGCGGTGCTGCGGGCCGGCGGGGTCTGCGTCCCGGTGCGGTCCGACCTGGCGCCGGCGGAAGTCGCGAGGACGGCCCTGGTGAGCGGCGCGCGGGTGGTGCTGTGCAGCACCTCGACCCGGTCGAGCTGGCCGGACCCGGGCCTGCTGATCACCCTGGACGAGCCCGGCACCTGGGAGCGGCTGGCGGAGGTTCGGATCGACCCGGCGCTGCCCCGGTCCGGCCCGATGGACGCCGCGTACCTGCTGGTGGACGAGGACGGCGGCCAACTGGTGGACCACCGCGCCTGGCAGTACGTGCTGGCGGCCCGGATGCAGCAGATCGGCCCGGCCCGGGGCCCGGTGGCGGTGCGTCAGGCCCCGGGCGGGCCGCGCACCCTGTCGGCCATGTGGTGGGCCTTCGCCTCCGGCGGCGCGCTGTGCGGCCGGGCCGGGGACGCGGCGGCGGTGCAGGCCCTCGGCGGCGCGGCCGGATCGGTGTTCAGCCCCGAGGAGTACGCGCGGTTGCTGACCGCGGCGGCCGACCGGCCGGTCGGGGCCGGGCCCGGGGCGGTGGTGCTGTTCGGCGGGCCCTGTCCGCCGGAGCTGGTGGAACGCCACTTCGCGGCCTACCGGGCCAGCCGGCTGCGGGGCGAGTTCGCCCCGGACGGGAGCGTGACGCCGTGGACGGCCCAGGAGCTGAGCCCGGGCGGGCCCGTCGGGGCGACGGCCTCCGGCGTCGGCACCCCGGTGCCGAACGTGCACATCCAGGTGACCGAGCCGGGCGGCCGGGTGCTGCCGTCCGGCCGGGTCGGCGAGCTGTGCGCCACCGGGCCCGCCCTCCCGTTCGACCGGATCGGGCTCCCGGAGGCCGGTCTCGAGGCCGAGGACTTCACCGAGTCCGGCCGGGGGTACCTGCACCGCTCGCCCTGGCTGGCCCGCTGGCGCGCGGACGGCACCCTCGAACTGGTCGGCGCGCGCCCGGCCCGGGCCTGACGGCCGCCGCCGTCGCGCCCGGCCCGGGCCTGACGGCCGCCCCGTGTCCGAGGCCGAAAGGCCGGACGGGCAGGGGCGGCCCGGACGGCTGCCCCTGCCCAGCTCTGTGAGCCGCCGTCACTCGGCGGCCACCGGATCCCCGGTGGGCTCCGGAGCATCGGCCGGCTGCCCGGACTGCCGAGGCTCCGGCCGGATCACGGTGAGGGCCACCACCAGCCCGAGGACGGCCAGGCCGGCCGCGCCCAGGAAGGCCAGGTGGTACCCGTCGACCAGGGCCTCGGCGTGGGTGCCCCCGGCGCCGGCCGTCCGGTCCTTCGCCACCGAGGCCAGCACCGCGACGCCGAGGCCGGCGCCGAGCCGCTGGGTGGTGTTGATGACGCCCGAGACGGTGCCGGTCTCCTCGGGCGCGGCGGCCTTCACGCCCGGCATGGTGGAGCCGACGAAGCAGGCCGGCAGGCCCACCGCGAAGACCACCGCGGCCGGGAGGAACCGGGTCAGGTACGCGGCGTCGACCGGCAGGGTGCTCAGCATGAGCAGCGCCACGGTCATCAGCGCCATGCCGCCCGCCAGCACCCAGCGGGGCCCGACCTGCTTGAGCGCCACCGGGATCAGCATCCGGGAGACCGGGATGCTGATCAGGGCGATCGGCAGCACCGCCAGGCCGGACCGGGTCGCGCTGTAGCCGTGCACCTCCTGGAAGTACATCGCGACGAACACGAACACCGGCACGTGGGTGGCGCCGACGATGAAGTTCGCCACCGCGGAGCCGCTGATGTTGCGCTCGCGGAAGATCCGGAAGGGCAGCAGCGGCTCGGCGACCCGCTGCTCGACCAGCAGGAACGCGGCGCCGAGCAGGACGGCCAGCACGGCCAGCGTCCACTGCAGGGCGCCGAGGCCGCCCTCGGTCGCGGCCGTCACCACGTACACCGCCAGCAGCAGGCAGCCGGTGCCGGTGACCAGGCCGGGCAGGTCGAGCCGGCGGCCGGCCTCCCGGGTGTCCACCTCGTCGACGGGGAGCAGCCGGTTGCTGAGCACCAGGCCGGCCACGCCGATCGGCAGGTTCAGCAGGAAGATCCACTCCCAGCCGAGGCCCTGGACGATGACGCCGCCGAGGGCGGTGCCGCCGGCCGCGCCGACCGCGCCCATCGCGCTCCACACGCCGAACGCCCGCCGGCTGGCCTCGGGTTCCGTGAACATCCGTGCGAGCAGGGCGAGTTCGGCCGGGATCAGGATCGCCGCGCCGAGCCCCTGCAGGGCCCGCGCGCCGATCAGCAGCCAGCCCGCGTGGGCGAGTCCGGCCAGTAGTGAGGCACCGGTGAAGATGCCCAGGCCTGCCTGGAACATCCGTCGCGGGCCGAGCAGGTCGCTGGCCCGGCCCGCGCCGAGCTGGAAGCCGCCGAAGGAGACCTGGTAGGCCGTGCTGACCCAGACCAGGGCGACGATGCCGAGGCCGAGCTTGGCCCCGATCGTCGGTAGGGCCAGATTGATGATCGATACGTCCAGGAAGACGATCAGTTCGACGCCGGTGAGCAGCAACAGTGCCGCCCGCCGTCCCGCGAGTACTCCGCCGGCCATCGTGATCTCCTCCTCCCCTCGTTCGTGGGCGGGTGGTACCCGGCCGTTTACTGGAGTCTAGCTCTAGTGAACCGCTCTAGAAAAGTCCCGGTGACCGGAGAACTGGTGTTCAGGCCGCCGCGGCCAGGGTCCTGCGGCCCGCCCGGGCGCAGACCGTGGCCAGCGCGAGCATCGCGGCGACCATCAGCCAGCCGCCGCCGAAGCCCGCCGCACCGTCCGCGAGCCGGCCGAACACGATCGGTCCGACCGCGAACCCGGCGAAGAACCCCATCGACACCAGGCCGGAGGCGTGCCCGGTCAGGCCGAACCCCCTGCCCCGGGTCACCGCGACCATCGCGACCGCGTTGGCCGCCGCGGCCGCCGTGCCGAGCCCCAGGGTCCCCACCCAGGCCAGCCAACTGCCGTGCGTGGAGGCCGGGATGAGGGCGCTGCAGACCGCAGCCGTGCCCGCGATGGCGAGCAGGGCGTCGGAGATGTCGGCCAGTCGGGTGCTGATCCGGCTCCACATCAGCCGCACGGCGATCCCGGCCAGGCCGATCGCCGAGATCAGCGCGCCCGCCTCGGTGGAGCTCATCCCCAGCCGCTGGTGGGCGTACAGCGGCAGGTAGGTGTTGAGCGGGGAGAGCCCGCAGCCGATCAGCAGCGCGTAGGCCATCAACCAGCGGGTGGGGGCGTTCGGCGGCTGGGGCAGGCCGAAGCGCGTCGGCCCGGCGGGCGCCGGGTCCCGGGGGAGCGCCGTGCGCGCCACCAGCGCCGTCAGCAGGGCCACCGGGACCACCACGAGGACCGCGACCCGCCAGGAGGCGGCACCGGCCAGCGCCGGGAAGACGAGCCCGGCGCCCATGGCCGCCAGCGGTATGCCGGACTGCTTCGCGCCTATCGCCAGCGCGCGCCGCTCGGGCGGGAGATGAGCGGCGATCAGCTTGTTGGTCGAGGGATTGGCCAGCGCCTGGGGGAGGCCCGCGAGGCAGAGGGCGACCAGCAGCAGCGCGTACGAGGGGCTGGCCGCCAGCAGGGCGAAGTCGGCGCCGATCACGGCGAGCAGGGCGAGGAACACCCGCCGGCCGCCGAGCAGGTCGGTGAGGTGCCCGGCGTAGAGGGACATCACGGTGGCGGTGCCGAACGCCGCGGCGGGCAGCAGGCCCAGTCCGGAGCGGGTGATCCCGAGGTCGTCGACGATGAACGGGCCCAGCGAGCCGATGGTGTAGAGCACCAGCATGGACAGGCCCATCCCGGTGGTGAGCGCGGGGACGAGCGTCCTGGGTGTCGTCACGAGCTGTTCGTGCTTGGCGCGAGTGGTATTGAGGGGCATGAGCTTGCGTCCTCCTGTGCGCTGGGTATGATTCTAGTGGCACACTCTAGAGTTGTACTATAAAAAAGTGAGCAGTGATCCCCATGGCAAAGACCGACGGCCGCCGGCTGCGTTCCCAGGCGACCCGGCGCAGAATGCTCGACGCGGCGATGAAGCTCTTCGTCGAGCGCGGATACGGCCTCACGACGATCGACTCGATCGCCCAGGAAGCCGGCGTCGCGGTGCAGACGATGTACTTCTCGTTCGGGAACAAGGAGAAGATCCTCAAGGAGCTGATCGACCTCCACGTCGCCGGTGACGAGGAGCCGGTGCCCACCCTGGAACGCCCGCCGGTCGTCGACGCCCTGTCCAAGGAGGACCCGCACCAGCAACTGCGGGCCCTCGCCGCCATCACCCGGGTCATCAACGAGCGGGTCGCCCCGCTGCTCGAAGTGCTGCGCAACGCGGTCATCTCCAGCGGCGACGGTGCCGAGCTGTGGGAGACCAACAAGCAGCAACGCCGAACCGTCCAACGGCACTTCGTGGACGCGCTGATCGCCAAGGGAGCCCTCGTCGAGGGCCTCGACGCGGACCACGCGGTCGACGTCTGCTACGGAGTGCTCGGCCCCGAGATGTACCACCTGTTCGTCACCGAGCGCGGCTGGACCCCACAGGAATGGGAGGACTGGGCGGCCAACGCCCTGTGCTGCCACCTCCTGGGGCGGTGCTGAGCCGCGGCCTCCCCCGTCGCCGCGACGCGGCGGCACCGTCCACGACGACCCGAGGAAGCCATGTCGACAACCATCCGGGCCCGCACCGGAACCGACGGCGAACCCGCCCCGGTCACCGGCCGTCTGGCCTCGCTCGCCAGGACCCTGGTCAACCGCCGGGGCATCGCCATGCTGCTGGTCGCCCTGGTCGCCGTCGCGGCGGCGGTGATCGGAGCCGACGCCGAGAGCAAGCTCTCCAGCGGCGGCTACACGCCCACCAGCGCCGAGTCCCTGCAGGCCGACCGGCTGCTCGCCGACCGGTTCCACGCGGGCGCGCC
Source organism: Kitasatospora sp. NPDC098652 (assembly GCF_044760155.1). Taxonomy (NCBI): domain Bacteria; kingdom Bacillati; phylum Actinomycetota; class Actinomycetes; order Kitasatosporales; family Streptomycetaceae; genus Kitasatospora; species Kitasatospora sp. NPDC098652. The sequence goes on along the minus strand of NZ_JBIWAQ010000008.1, from coordinate 73,358 downwards.
CAACCTGGTGCTGGTCGCCACCGCCGACGGCGACCTGGACTCCGCCGCCGAGGCCGGCCGCAGCCTCACCGAGAAGGTCGCCACCACCCCGGACGTGGTGTACGCCCAGTCCTACTGGACCACCGGTGACCCGACCCTGCGCTCGCCCGACGGCCGTACCGGCCTCGTCCTGGTCAGGCTCGGCGGGGACGAGAACCACGCCGAGCACCTCGCCAAGGACCTGGTCCCGACCCTGGTCGGACGGCACGGCCCGCTGGACGTCAAGGCCACCGGCACGGCCCAGGTCAACGCCGAGGCCAACGAGCAGAGCGCCAAGGACCTCACCGGCGCCGAACTGATCGCCGCGCCGATCACCCTGCTGATCCTGCTCGCCACCTTCGGCTCGCTGGTCGCCGCCGCCCTGCCCGCCGTGCTCGGCGTGGTCTCCGTGCTCGGCACCTACGCCGTGCTGCGGCTGCTCGCCAGTGTGACCTCGGTGTCGGTGTTCTCGCTCAACATCACCACCGCGCTGGGCTTCGGCCTCGCCGTGGACTACAGCCTGTTCGTGGTCACCCGGTACCGCGAGGAACTCGGGGCCGGGCGCGGCACCACCGAGGCGATCGCCGCCTCGCTGCGCAGCGCCGGACGGACCGTGCTGTTCTCCGCGCTCACCGTGGTGCTCTCGCTGGCCGCCCTGCTGGTCTTCCCGATCTACTTCCTGCGCTCGCTCGCCTACGCGGGCATCGTCGTGGTGGTCCTCGCGGCGGCGAGCTCGCTGCTGGTGCTGCCGCCGCTGCTGGCCCTGATCGGCCACCGGATCGACCGCTGGGACGTGTTCGCCCCGCTGCGCCGCCGCCTGCCCGGCGCCCGCAGCGGCGGTCAGGGCGGCGTGTGGCACCGGCTCGCGGTCACCGTGATGCGCCGCCCGGCTCTGATCGGCGGCACCGTCGCGGTGGTGCTGCTCGCGCTCGCCCTGCCGTTCGTCCAGGCCCGGTTCGCGCTGATGGACGACCGGGTGCTGCCGCGTGGCAGCGCCTCCCAGGTCGCCTCCGACACCATCCGCAGCGAGTTCCACGGGGCGCAGACCTCCCCGGTGGTCGTCGTGCTGCCCGACACCGACCCGGGCAACGGCCAACTCGCGGACTACGCGCAGCGGTTGTCCGCCCTGCCGGGCACCGTCCGGGTGGACGCCGCCACCGGCACCTACGCCCAGGGCGCGCTGGCCGCCCCGCCCGGGCCGGGGGCCGCCGCCTTCTCCGGCAGCGGCGGCACCTGGTTGTCGGTGGTCTCCGACCGCGAGGCGAGCTCGGCGGAGGGCGAGAGCTACGCCAAGGCCGTCCGCGCGGTGCACGCCCCCGGCCGGGCCCTGGTCGGCGGCGACGCCGCGACCCAGGTGGACACCAAGTCCAGCCTGTCCGGCCGCCTCCCGTGGGCGGCCGCGATCATCGCGGTCAGCATGCTGCTGCTGCTGTTCCTGTTCTCCGGCAGCGTGGTGATCCCGTTCCAGCAGCTGCTGCTGAACATGCTCAGCCTCACCGCGTCCTTCGGGGCCATGGTGTACGTCTTCCAGGACGGCCATCTCAAGTGGCTGGTCGGCGACTTCGTGTACACCGGCCAACTGGAGGTGACGGTGCCGATCCTGATGTTCTGCGTCGCGTTCGGCCTGTCGATGGACTACAGCGTCTTCCTGCTCTCCCGGATCCGCGAGGAGTACCTGGCCACCGGGGACAACACCCGCGCGGTCGCCTTCGGGATGGAGCGCACCGGCAGGCTGATCACCGCCGCGGCGCTGATCGTCGCGACGGTGCTGGGCGCGCTGGCCACCTCCGGACTGTCGATCCTGAAACTGCTCGGCGCGGGCCTCGCGCTGGCCGTCCTGGTCGACGCCACGCTGGTCCGCGGCCTGCTGGTGCCGGCCGCGATGCGGCTGCTCGGCCGGGCCAACTGGTGGGCGCCGGCGCCGTTGAAGCGGCTGCACGCCCGGATCGGCCTGACCGAGGACTGAGCGCACGCCGAACGGCCGGACCGCCTCGGCGGTCCGGCCGTTCACCGGTTCCGGCACCGGCCGGAGGTGCCGCGGGGGGCCGGTCGGAGTCTCTCCATCGCTGACCATCCATCACTAGGCGTTTTCCAGGCCAAGTTGAAGGGAAAACGGGGGTTCCACGCGACTCCTGGATTGCTTGGCCGAGGCGCCGGCCCCCGGAGGTCCGCCGGCCCCGTCGCGGCGTGGGCCGCGCGGCCATGCACCGTCCAGAGGATGTGCAGACCGGCTTCAGTCGCGCTGATGCAGACTCCGAGGCGTCAGCAGCACTGCCACCGGGGGGAGTCGGAGAGTGGACGGCACGACCGGCGGCTCGCAGCCGCCGCGCTTCCTGATCGCGGCCGTCGGCAAACGCCCGGCCTTCCAGCGGACCGTCGCCGCCGCGCTCGGCGACCTGGTCGAGGGCTCGGAGCGGACCCTCACCACCGCGGCCCTGCCGGTCGGGCGCAGCTCCTGGCCCGAGCCGTACCAGCGGGCCCTGGACCGCTCCCGCCGCTTCCTCGACCGCGCCCTCCCGAGGGCCCGGGTCGCCCTGGTGCTCGCCGAGACCGTGGCCGAGGCCGCGCAGCTGATCGGCGAACAGGCCGGCGAGGACCCGGCCATGCTCGCCCTGCTGCTGGTGGACGCCGCCGCCGCGGGCCTGCCGGTCGGGCCGCTGGACACCGCCTTCGCCGACGAACTCGCAGCGATGTGCGAGGAGTTGCCGGCGAACGTGGCCTGCGAACCCTCCGCGTACACCGTGCACGTGTACGAGGACGCGCCCGCCCCGCGCGCCCGGATCGCCCAGCCGTACACCAGCCGGCGGCTGCCCGACCAGCTCTGGGTGCTGGCCGCCGACGTGCTCTGTGCCTTCACCGACGTGATCCAGCTCCGGCACACCGGGGGAGCGCTGCGCGCCTCCGCCCGGACGGCTCCGCCCGCGCTGGCCGGCGCCCTCGCCGACTTCCTGGACGCCCGGGCCGGCGACCGCTGGGGCCTGCACTACTACACCGGCTCGGTGGTCTCCGGCCTGATCGCCGCGCTCGACGAGCGCGCCGCCCGGGCGGGCAACCCGGTGCTGCGCGGGCCGAGCGAGCACAGCCTGGCCTGCGGCGCGCTGGCCCGCTGGCAGCTCGACGCGGCGCCCGCGCTGGTCGTGGTCACCAGCGGCATGGTCGACGAGTTCCGCGGCACCCTCGCCAACCTGCGCGAGGCCCGGGCCCGGGGCTTCCTGCTGTGCGCCGACTCGCGGGAGCAGAGCTGGTTCCCGTTCCAGGGCACCGTGCACTCCGCCGAGGACTCCCGCGAGGTGCTGCGGGCCCGCCGGATCCCGTACGTCCACCTCGACGACCCGGCCCGGCTCGACGCGGACCTGGCCACCGCCTTCGCCCGGTACGACGAGGACCGGGGCCCGGTCGTGCTGCTCGCCACCGCCGAGGTCCTGGAGGCCGCCGGCCCCGTGAGCGCCCCGCCGCCGCCCGCCCCCGCCCCGCGCGCCACCGTGGCCGAGGACGCCCTGGCCCCGGTGCTGGAGCTGCTCAACCACGGCCCCGAGCGGGTGCTCTGGCAGCTCGGCCCGCTCTCCGGCCCGGAACGCGACCTGGTCCACGAGATCGCCGCGGCCGCCGGCATCGGCCTGGCCGACTCGCTCACCCGCCCGGGCAGCGTCTCCCGCTACCGGGACGGCGCGGTCGTCCCCGAGTACCTCGGCACCCTCGGCCTGTACGGCTTCTCCGAGCGCGTGCACGCCTTCCTGCACCACGAGGGCCGGCTGCGGCCCCGCTCCGAGCAGTGCCTGTTCTTCGTCAACAGCCGGATCGCCGAGGCCGCCACCCCGTTCTCGCCCCGGGCTCTGGACCGCTCGCTGCGGATCGTCCAGGTCACCCGGGAGGCCGCGCACCTCGCCCCGTTCGCCGACCATCCGGTGCGGGCCGAGGCCGGCGCGTTCCTGAGCGCGGTCCGGGCCCGGCTGGACGTGCCGCCCGCGCTGCTCGAGGCCCGCCGCCGCGCGCTGGCCGAGACGGCCGACAGCGCCTCCGACGTGGTCCACGGCGTGCCGGTGCAGCCGATCAGCCTCAACTACTTCGGCAGCCGGCTCGGCGCCGTCCTCGAGGACCTGATCCTCCACCACGGGTACGGCTACACCGGCGTGTACGACGTCGGCCGGGGCGGGCTCTCCGCGATCCGCAACCTGCCGCGCACCGGCCCCGGCTTCTCCGGCTGGTACGGCCGCGCCCTGATGGGCGACGCCCTGCAGGCCGTCCCGAGCATCGCGCTCACCCGGCCGGGCAACACCCTCGCCTTCATCGGCGACGGCGCCAGCGCGCTCGTCCCGGACATCCTGCCCAGCCTGATCCAGCAGGTCTGCTTCAACGGGCACCGGCTGCGCGGCAACCTCAGCATCTTCACCCTGGTCGACGGCGGGCACTCGGTGATCCGCACCTACCGCGAGGGCCGCAGCGCGGCCGGCGCGGGCCGCCAGACCCAGGTGCTCCACCTGTTCGCCGAGGACGACGAACGGACCTTCGGCCCGCTCACCGTGGTCCGGCGCCGGCTCGACGACCTCGACCCCCGGACGCTCAAGGCGGACCTGCAACGCCGCTCCACCGTCAACCTGTTCGAGGTGCCGATCGCGCACAACAACGAGGGGGACGGCCTCAGCCTGCTCTCCTCCCTCGGCTGGCAGCGCGACACGCTCCCCGAACTCACCTTCGCCATGGCCCGCACCGGGCGCAGCACGGGAGGCACCCGATGAAGTTCGGCTTCCTCGCCCACCCGATCAGTGACGGCCACCGCCACCAGGTCCGCGGCCTCGACCTGTTCGGCCGACTGCTCGACGAGCACCGCGGGATCCCGCGCGAACCCGGGCCCCGGCACCACGTCCCGATCCCCGAGTTCACCCTGACCTCGGCCACCGGCGCCCGGTGCACCGGCGCGGTCCGCTACCTGCCGTACACGGCCGAGCAGATGCTCCGCCGGCCCGGCACCGCCCGGGACATGGTCGCCGCCGAGGCCGCCGAGCTCCGCGACGCCGGGGCGGAGCTGGTCGGCCTCGGCGGTGCCACCTCGATCGTCGGCGACCGGGGCCTGTGGACCGCCAAGGCCGTCGGTCTCCCGCTCACCAGCGGCAACTCCCTCACCACCTACGCCTCCCACCGGGCCGTGCTGGCCTGCGCCGAACGCCTGGGCCAGACCCCCGGCCGGGCCCGGATCGCCGTGGTCGGCTACCCCGGCTCGATCGGCCTGGCGATGGCCCGGCTGCTGCTCGCCGACGGCTACGAGCTGGACCTGGTCCGCCGCCCGAGTGCCCGCACCGACGAGGCGATGCTGCGCTACCTGGACCCGGCCGAGCGGAGCCGGGTCACCCTGTACGACGACCCGGCCGCGCTCTACGGCGCGCCCCGGATCTACGTGACCGCCTCCTCCGTCGGCGGCGTGCTGGACGCGGGCCGACTGCACCCCGGCTCGGTGGTGGTGGACGTGGCCCTGCCGCGCGACGTCGCGGTGGAGCCCGCCGAGCGCCAGGAGGTCCTGGTCATCGACGGCGGCCTGGTCAGCGCCACCGACGCCGTCCGGCTCGGGGACGGCTCCCTGCCCGCCCCCGCCCAGCAGCTCAACGGCTGCCTCGCCGAGACCATCGTGCTCGCCCTGGAGGGCCGCGCCGAGGCGTGGTCGCTCGGCCGCGAACTCGACCTGGACCGGATCCGCACCATCGGCGAACTCGCCACCGGGCACGGCTTCCTGCCCACGCCGCTGGCCGCGTTCGGCCGGCTGGTCCCGGACGAGCGGCTCGACCGGCTGGCCCGCCACTACCCGTCCGGCCGCCCCCCGCGCGGTAGCCGTACCCAGGAGACGGTGCGCCGCTTCCGCACCCACATCAACCCGCCGATGGGGCGCCTGTTCGCCGCCCACGGCATGGACCGGGTCTTCACCCGCGCCGAGGGCTGCACCCTGACCACCGAGGACGGCACCTCGTACCTCGACTTCGTCGCCGGCTACGGCTGCCTCAACCTCGGCCACAACCACCCGGCCGCCACCACGGCCCTGCGCGACTTCCTCGACCAGGGCGCCCCGACCTTCGTCCAGTACGTCTCGATGCCCGCGCACACCGCCGAACTCGCCGAGCGGCTCAGCGAGTTGGCCCCGCCCGGGCTAGAGCGGGTGTTCTTCTCCAACTCCGGCACCGAGGCCGTGGAAGCCGCCCTGAAGCTGGCCCGCGCCGCCACCGGCCGCACCCGGCTGGTGCACACCGAGAACAGCTACCACGGCAAGACCCTCGGCGCGCTCTCGGTCACCGGCCGCAAGGGCCACGGGGCCGCCTTCCACCCCCTGCTGCCGGACTGCGTGGCCGTCCCGTTCGGCGACACCGCCGCGCTGGCCGCCGCCATCGAGGGCGCGGCCGCCTTCATCGTCGAACCGGTGCAGGGCGAGGGCGGCGTGATCCTCCCGCCGCCCGGCTACCTCGCCGAGGCCCAGCGGTTGTGCCGGCGAGCCGGCGCGGCGTTCGTCCTCGACGAGATCCAGACCGGCCTCGGCCGCACCGGCGCGATGTTCGCCGCCGAGCACGACGACCTGCGGCCCGACATCCTGTGCGTCGCCAAGTCCCTCTCCGGCGGCCTGGTGCCGATCGGCGCCACCTTGGCCCGCACCGAACTCTGGGACCAGGCGTACGGGTCCACCAGCAGGGCGATGCTGCACTCCTCGACCTTCGGCGGCGGCAACCTCGCCGCCGCGGTCGGCCTCGCCACGCTCGACACCCTGGTCGCCGAGGACCTCCCGGGGCGCGCCGCCAAGACCGGCGCCCACCTGCGGGACGGGCTGCGCGAGGCGTGCGCCCCGTACGGCTTCGTCAAGGAGGTCCGCGGGATCGGCCTGATGAACGCCATCGAGTTCGACGGCGACTTCACCGGCGCCGCCCAGGCCCTCGCCGACGAGGCCCTGGCCCGGCTTCCCGGAGACCTCCACGGCCTGGTCGACTGGCTCCCGGACGAGGTGCTCGGCGCCCTCCGGCGCGCCGGGAACGCCGTGGAGAACGCCCTCGGCGACCTGATGTGCCTGCGGTTCGTCTCCCAGCTCAGCCGGGAGCACCGCATCCTGGCCTTCGTCACGGCCAACAGCAACCGGACCCTGCGGATCCAGCCGCCGCTGGTCCTCGGCCTCGACCAGGCCGACCGGTTCACCGGCGCCGTCCGGGCCGTCTGCCAGGACTTCGCCCTGCACGCGGACCTGTCCGCGTGGCAGGCCGGCGATCCGTCCCACACCCCGACCAACGACCAGAGGTGGCCGCTGTGACCAACCAGACCGCTGCCGGCGAGGCCCTTCTCGCGCGGATGACCGACCTGCTGTGCGACCGACTCGGGCTGCTCCCCGAGGAGGTCACCTCCGACGCCCGGCTCCGCGAGGACCTCGGCATGGACTCCCTCGACCTGGTCGAGCTGGTCACCATCATGGAGGAGCACCTCGGCGGCACCGTCGACGACGAGGTCGCCCTCTCCCTCACCACCGTCGGCGAGGTGATCGCCCACGTCGTCGACGCGGAACGCCCCGGAGCGCTCGCATGACCGAGAGCGACCGGCGGGTGGTGGTCACCGGGCTCGGCCCGGTCACCGCGATCGGCGTCGGTGCCGACGACTTCCACGCCGCCCAGCTCAAGGGCCTCAGCGGCATCCGGACGATCACCCGGTTCGACGCCACCGACTTCCCGGTCCGGATCGCCGGCGAGGTCGACCTGCCCGAGGACCTCACCCTCCCGCCCCGCCAGGCCGTCAGCGCCGACCGCTGCACGCAACTCGCGGTCGCCGCCGCCACCCTGGCGCTGCGCGACGCCGAACTCGACCTCGCCGCCGAGGACCGCACCCGGATCGGCGCCGTGGTCGGCACCGGCACCGGCGGCGTCACCACCTGGGAGACCAACAGCGCCGCCATGCTCAGGGGGCCGCACCGGCTCGGCGCCCGCTTCATCCCGATGAGCATGGCCAACGCCCCGGCCAGCCGGCTCTGCGTGGACCTCGGGCTGCTCGGGCCGAGCAGCGCCGTCGTCACCGCCTGCGCCTCCGGGGCCGAGGCGCTGATCGTGGCGGCGCAGATGATCGCCTCCGGCGAGGCCGACGTGGTGCTGGCCGGGGGCACCGAGGCCCCCGTCAGCCCCATGATGGTCGGCGGGTTCGCCAAGATCCGCGCCCTGGCCACGCGCAACGACAGCCCCGAGCAGGCCAGCCGGCCGTTCAGCGCCGACCGCGAGGGCTTCGTCCTCGGCGAGGGCGCGGCCGTCCTGGTCCTCGAGTCGGCCGCCCACGCCGCCCGGCGAGGGGCCCGTGTCCTCGCCGAACTGCGGGGCTACGGCAGGACCTCGGACGCGCACCACGTCACCGCGCCCCACCCCGAGGGGGCGGGGGCCGCCCGGGCCCTCGAGGCGGCCCTGCGCTCGGCCCGGCTCGGCCCCGAGGACGTCTCGCACATCAACGCCCACGGCACCGGCACCAGCTACAACGACTCCGCCGAGGCCCTCGCCCTGCACACCGCGCTCGGCCAGGCGGCCCCCCGGATCCCGGTCTCGGCCACCAAGTCGATGACCGGTCACTCCCTCGGCGCGGCCGGGGCGATCGAGGCGGTCGCCTCCGTGCAGGCCCTGGTCCACGGCGTGGTGCCGCCCACCCTCAACCTCGACCGGCCCGACCCGGCGATCGGCCTCGACGTGGTCGGCGACGTTCCGCGCGAACTCCCCGTCCGGGCCGTCCTGTCCAACTCCTTCGCCTTCGGCGGGCACAACGTGGTGCTCGCCTTCACCGCCCCCACCGCGGCCTGACCGCCGCCCCACGCGGTACGGGCCGGCCACCCGCCCCACCGGGGGCCGGCCGTACCCCTCCCCCTCACAAGCCACGGACCTCCTCACAGTCACGGACCTCTCCACAGTCACGGACCTCTCCACAGTCACGGACCTCTTCACGGTCATGGACGTCGACAGCAAGGGACAGCCTCATGGTCGGCACGGTCAGCAGATCCAAGCCGGTGACGAAACTCGACCGGGTGATCATCCGCTTCGCGGGTGACTCGGGTGACGGCATGCAGCTCACCGGGGACCGGTTCACCTCGGAGACGGCGGCGTTCGGCAACGACCTGTCCTCGCTGCCGAACTTCCCGGCGGAGATCCGGGCCCCCGCCGGGACGCTTCCGGGTGTCTCGTCCTTCCAACTGCACTTCGCGGACCACGACATCCTCACCCCCGGCGACGCGCCGGACGTGCTGGTGGCGATGAACCCGGCGGCGCTGAAGGCCAACCTGCCGGACCTGCCGAAGGGCGCCGAGATCATCGTCGACACCGACGAGTTCACCAAGCGCGCGCTGGCGAAGGTCGGCTACGACGAGGACCCGCTGGGCGACGGCTCGCTGGACGCGTACCGGCTGCACCCGGTGCCGCTGACCACGCTGACGCTGGAGGCGCTCAAGGACAGCGGGCTGGCGCGCAAGGACGCGGAGCGGGCGAAGAACATGTTCGCCCTCGGCCTGCTCTCCTGGATGTACCACCGGCCGTCGGGGGGTACGGAGTCCTTCCTGCGGCGGAAGTTCGCGAAGAAGCCGCAGATCGCGGAGGCGAACGTCGCGGCGTTCCGGGCGGGTTGGAACTTCGGCGAGACCACGGAGGACTTCGCCGTCCGCTACGAGGTGCCGCCGGCCAAGCTCCCGGCCGGGCGCTACCGCAACATCTCCGGCAACCTCGCCCTGTCGCTCGGGCTGGTCGCGGCGGGGGAACGGTCGGGCCTGCCGGTGTTCCTCGGCTCGTACCCGATCACCCCGGCCTCGGACATCCTGCACGAGCTGTCCCGGCACAAGGACTTCGGGGTGCGGACCTTCCAGGCCGAGGACGAGATCGCCGGCATCGGCGCCGCGCTCGGCGCGGCCTTCGGCGGGGCGCTCGGCGTGACCACCACCTCCGGGCCGGGCGTGGCGCTCAAGTCGGAGACCATCGGCCTGGCGGTCTCGCTGGAACTGCCGCTGCTGGTGGTGGACATCCAGCGCGGCGGCCCGTCCACCGGCCTGCCGACCAAGACCGAGCAGGCGGACCTGCTGCAGGCGATGTTCGGCCGCAACGGCGAGGCGCCGGTGCCGATCGTCGCCCCGGCCACGCCCGCCGAGTGCTTCGAGGCGGCCCTGGAGGCGGCCCGGATCGCGCTCACCTACCGCACCCCGGTGTTCCTGCTCTCCGACGGGTACCTGGCGAACGGCTCGGAGCCGTGGAAGCTGCCGGAGGTCGGTGAACTCCCCGATCTGCGCGTCGAGTTCGCCACCGAGCCGAACCGTCCCGACGGTTCCTTCTGGCCGTACCTGCGCGATCCCGCCACCCTGGCCCGTCCGTGGGCGGTGCCCGGCACCCCGGGTCTGGAGCACCGGATCGGCGGCATCGAGAAGCAGGACGGCACCGGCAACATCTCCTACGACCCGGCCAACCACGACTTCATGGTCCGCACCCGCCAGGCGAAGGTGGACGGCATCGAGGTCCCGGACGTGGAGGTGGACGACCCGGACGGCGACGCCCGGCTGCTGGTGCTCGGCTGGGGCTCCACGTACGGGCCGATCACCGCCGCCGTGCGCCGGGTCCGTACGGCGGGCGGGGCCGTGGCGCAGGCGCACCTGCGGCACCTGAACCCCTTCCCGGCCAACCTCGGCGCGGTGCTGGCGCGGTACGAGCGGGTGATCGTGCCCGAGATGAACCTCGGGCAGCTCGCCCTGCTGCTGCGCGCCAGGTACCTGGTGGACGTGCAGTCCTGCAACCAGGTGCGCGGACTGCCGTTCAAGGTGGCGCAGTTGGCGGACGTGCTGAGCGCGGCGCTCGGCGGCCTGGACGAGGAGGACCACCGATGAGCGAGCACCCGTTCCCGTCCTTGAGGCTGGTGCCCAAGGCCGACGGGCCGCAGAGCGCCCGGGACTTCAAGACCGACCAGGAGGTGCGCTGGTGCCCGGGCTGCGGGGACTACGCGATCCTGGCCGCGGTGCAGTCCTTCATGCCGGAGCTCGGCATCAAGCGGGAGAACACCGTCTTCGTCTCCGGCATCGGCTGCTCCTCGCGCTTCCCGTACTACATGAACACCTACGGGGTGCACTCGATCCACGGCCGGGCGCCGGCGATCGCGACCGGGCTGGCCTCCTCCCGGCGGGACCTCAGCGTGTGGGTGGTGACCGGGGACGGCGACGCGCTGTCGATCGGCGGCAACCATCTGATCCACGCCCTGCGGCGCAACGTCAACCTCAAGGTCCTGCTGTTCAACAACCGGATCTACGGCCTCACCAAGGGGCAGTACTCGCCGACCAGCGAGCTCGGCAAGATCACCAAGTCGACCCCGATGGGCTCGCTGGACGCGCCGTTCAACCCGCTGTCGCTGGCGATCGGCGCCGAGGCCTCCTTCGTCGCCCGCACCATCGACTCGGACCGCCAGCACCTGCAGTCGGTGCTGCGGGCGGCGGCCGAGCACGAGGGCACGGCGCTGGTGGAGATCTACCAGAACTGCAACATCTTCAACGACGGCGCCTTCGAGGTGCTCAAGGAGCCCGGCACCCGGGACGAGGCGCTGATCCGGCTGGAGCACGGGCAGCCGATCCTGGCCGGCGCGGACCACCACGTGGTGCGGGACGCGGACGGTGAACTGCGCATCGCGCCGCGCGGCGAGGGCAGCGCGCTGGTCCACGACGCGCACGCCGCCGGCCCGCTCACCGCCTTCGCGCTGACCCGCCTCGCGGACGCCGACACCCTGCACCACACCCCGATCGGGGTGCTCCGGGACGTCCGGCGGCCGGTGTACGACACCCTCATGGCCGACCAACTGGCCCGGGCCGCCGCCGAGAAGGGCCCCGGCGACCTCGCCGCGCTGCTCGCCGGCACCGACACCTGGACCGTGGCCTGACCCTGCGCCTCGGCCACGACCCGGGCCCCCGGCCCTGGTTCAGGCCCCGCCACGCCCTTCGGACCCCGGTCGCCCGACCCGGCGACCTTCTCGCAGAGGAGTCATCATGTCCGTGAACGCCCCCGAGGCCGCCGCCCCCTGGGAATCCGTCCGTGCCGACGTGTGCGTGATCGGTTCGGGCATGGTGGGCCTGATCAACGCGATCGCGTACGCGAAGCGCGGGCTGTCGGTGGTCTGCATCGACCAGCCGACCGAGAAGCAGCTGGCCAGCTACAAGGTCGGCGAGTCGCTGCTGATCTACTCCAACTCCTTCCTGCGCGTGCTGGGCGAGTTGGACGAGTCGTTCCAGAAGTCCTTCCACAAGGCGGGCTTCTGGATGGCCCACGGGATGGAGGGGCGGACCGAGTTCGACGAGTCCGTCTCCGAGTGGGGCTTCGAGAGCGGGCTGCCGCAGCACTGGATCGACAAGGCCGTCAACCCGCTGTTCCCGCGCGTGATGTTCGAGGACTCGCAGATCGTCCGCCCCGAGATCGAGGCCGAACTGCGGGAGAAGGCACGGAAGATGGAGGGCATCACCTTCCTGGACCGTGGTCTCGTCCGCGAGGTGGACCTCTCCCCGGAAGGCGGCGACCACCTCGTCACCTGGCAGTCCCGCAACCGCAAGGAGAAGGGCCGGATCGACGCCCGCTGGATCGTCGACTGCTCCGGCCGCACCCGGCTGCTGGCGCGGCGCTTCGGCCACGACCTGCCGCTGGACTCCGGCTTCGAGACCACCGCGGCCTGGGGCCAGTTCTCCCACTGCACCGACGACCTGTTCGACGAGCGCTGGACGTACCACTTCCCGGACGGCGACACCGCCCGCCGCGACCGCAACACCCTCCACCTGTGGGGCGCGGGCTACTGGATCTGGATCATCCGCCTGAACGGCGACCGGGTCAGCGTCGGCGTGACGTACGACCGCAACCGGCCGCCGGAGGAGGGCAACGCCCGCGAGGTGTTCTGGAAGATCCTGCGCCGGTACCCCGTCCTGGACTGGCTGGACGAGAAGAACCTGCTGGAGTTCAGCGCCTACAAGGACGTCCAGCACTGCACCGACACCTTCGTCTCCCCGCAGCGGTACGCCATGGTCGGCGACGCCTCGTCGATCATCGACGCGTACTACAGCCAGGGCCTGTCGCTCTCCATGACCACGTCCTGGCACATCGCCAACATCGCCGAACAGGACATTCGCGACGGCGGGTTGGACATCGACTACCTGAACCACGTCAACCGCGCGGTCACCGCCGACTGGCGGATCATGCGGTCCATGGTGCGGTCCAAGTACAGCGAGGCGATCGCGGACAGCCGGTTCTTCATCCTCGACCACCTGCTCGATCTGACCGTCTTCGGCGCCGCGATGCTGGGCCGCTTCCGGGCCACCCGCTGGCTGATCGAGACCGAGGGGCGGACCGCCGACGAGACCCCGGAGCACGTGCGGCTGCGGACCGGGCTGAGCCGGCGCATGTACCTCTCGCAGTCCGCGCCCTGGCACCACCTCGACCCGCAGCGGGTCGCCGACCTGGTCGAGGCGTGGCACCGCGGACTGGAGCGGCGCGCCAAGTGGCGCCTGGAGAACGGCGTCGACCTCCCCGCCACCAAGGCCGCCATGCGCGCCTACGCCGCCCTGCCGGGCATCTGGCGCCTGCCGTTCATCGACCGGATGCCGAAGGCGGACCTCACCCTCAAGGCGGTCAAGGAGCCCGGCTTCACCTCCGTCACCGGCACCGAGTATCGCCCGCCGGTGATGGCCGTCTCCGGCAGCCTGGTGCTCGCCCTGGCCGGCCTGGGAACGCTTTTCGACATCGCCGACACCAACGCCCGCAAGCTCCGCAAGCTCGTCCGAAGCCTCCGCCGCCGCCGGTAGGGCCGTATTCCGGGTGACGGGGCTGTCGGCCGTGCTGCAGACCGGCCCCGTCCACGGTTGCAGGCAGTACCTGCGGCGGGCCTCGCGGATTTCTCCTCGAACCTAGACATACGTGGCCCGTACGGCTCGGCGGCGCGGCCCTTCGGGCGATGCGGTCGGTCCGGCGGCGCCTGGGGTCGGTGGCGGTCTTGGCGAGGACGGCCTGGTTGGGTCCGGGGCGTCGAGGGCGGATGAGTGCGGCATCGACGACCACGCGTGCCCGGGGGCCGACCACCGTCATTGGTCGGCTCCCCGGGCGTCGCTGCGTCAGGTCCGCGTCAGGGCAGGCGCCAGATCTGGTTGGCGGCGGCGGAGCAGTCCCACAGGATCAGCCCGGTGCCGGCGGGGCCGGCGCCCGAGTCGTCCAGGCACTTGTTGCTCTGCGGGTTCTTGAGGGTGCCGTCGGCCTGGGGCTGCCAGACCTGGTTTCCGGCGCCGCTCACGCAGCCGTACAGCTGGATGGGGGTGGTGTTGCCGGGGTTGTTGCCGGGGGCGGTCATGCATTTGCCGAGGGTGCGCAGGGTGCCGTCGGTGCCGACGGTCCACTGCTGGTTGGCGGCGGTGCCGCTGCAGGCCCAGACGACGATCGGGTTGCCGTCGGCGGTGCCGGCTCCGGAGTCGTCGACGCACAGGCCGTTGATGCCGGTGATCTGGCCGGTGCCGGTGGTCCTGTCCAGGCCGATCTGGACGGTGCCCAGGTGGCTGGCCGCTGTCGCCGGTGTGCCGGAGAGCCGGCTGAACGTCATGCCGGAGACCGGGGCCGACACCTGTTGGACCAGGTAGGACTTGCCGGCCGTGGTCGGGATGGTGAACTGTCCGGCCCTGGTGGGGCGGACGATGACGGTCGACCGGTCGGTGCCGTCGACGACCGACACGCTCCGGCCGGGCCAGGGGTTGCGGATGTTGATGGTGCCGGTGGAGCCGGCCTGGATGCCGACGGTGCCGATGACGCCGCCGTGGACCTGGACGGAGACGGTGCTGCCGCCGTGGATGTACTGGGTGCCGTCGGCGTCCCAGCCCTGGGGCAGGGCCGGGGCGATCCGCAGCAGGCCGTCGTAGTCCTGGACCAGCGACTCGTTGATCGCGAGCGCGACGTTGGCGGCCTGCTCGAGGTAGGGCTCGGTGCCGCCGGACTGGCCCCACAGGTTGGCCAGGCCGGTGGGATAGGTCTGGTACTTCTGGGTCAGGGCGGTCAGGTCGGCGGCGACCCGCGTGCCGAGGCCGAGGCGGGCGGCGTGGACGGCGTCGAAGCTCCAGTCGTTCTGCTGGACGTTGACCCGGCTGTTGTAGGTGCGCTGCGCCAGGGACAGCAACGGCGAGTTGTCGCCGATCAGGTTGTAGGGCCAGACGGCTTCGAGGTCGTCGTTCTCGGTGTTGTGGACCGGCGCGGTGGGCTGCGAGGACTGGCCGAGCACGTCGGTGCCGGAGGCGTCGGCGGCGGCGGTGAGGTTCTGCCGGTGGGTCGCGGCGTCGGTGCGCGGGTAGTCGGGGATCTGCGGGATCGCGGCGCGCAGTTGGGAGATCAGCGAGGCGTCGGTGTTCAGGATCTCGGCGGCGGAGATCGTGGCGGGGAAGAGGACCTTCATCGCGTCGATCATGTTGACCGGGTCCTGCACGTTCCACTGGTTCTCGTGGACGTTGGCCACCGCGTGCCGCTTGCCGTCGGAGCCGACCGTGGTGAAGGCCAGCAGGAACTGGGCGGACTGCTGCAGGAGCGGGTAGTTCGCCGCCAGGAAGGCCTTGTCACCGGTGGTCAGGTACTGCTGCCAGACCCAGAGTCCGACTTCGGCGCCGGTGGAGACCGTGGCACCGTTCCAGGTGGTCAGCGACTGGTCGCAGGAGGCGTCGCCGAACGGGTCGCCGTCGTTCTGGAAGCCGTTGCCGTTGAAGCGCATGGTCTCCGGCACGCAGATCCCGGGCCGGTTGCCCATGTGGGTCCTGGTCCAGGCCTGGATGTTGGCCAGGTTGGAGGTGTAGAGGTTGTAGAGGCCGGTGTTGAGCTCGAAGGCGCCGGCGCCGAGGTTGGCGGCCACCTGTCCGCGGATGTTCCAGAACCAGTAGCCGGCCGGGTACCAGTTCTGGGTGTCCTGGGAGAAGTTGAAGAGGTCGGCGACTCCGGCCTGGGAGCCGGGCAGCGGCCCGCGGGACTCCTCGGCGGTGTAGAAGTAGTACAGGGTGCGCAGCTTCTCCAGGTAGGCGGCGGTGCCGTCCGCCGAGGAGAGCTTCACCAGGCCGAGCTTGCCCCAGTAGTCGTGCCACCAGGCCAGGTGCGGTGCCTGCAGGGCGTCGGAGCTCGCGGTCGCGTCCGAACCCAGCAGCGAGGCGGCGGTGGCGGCGGCGTTGCCGCCGGTCCAGCTCGGGCTGCCGACCAGGATCCGGAAGCTGCCGTCGGCGTTGGGGGTGAGGTTCACCTGCACGGTCTGTGCGTCGGCGACCGTGGCGGTGACGTTGCGCCCGCCGGCGGTGAGTGCGGCCAGCGAGCCGAAGGTCCGGCCGGAGCCGGTGGTGGTGTTGCTGTCGACCCAGGTCTCGGCGAGCGTCGCGACGCCGCCGGAGGCCGCCGCGGCCGGGGTGCGCCCGGACCACAGGTTGACGGTGGCCGACTGGGCGGTGTTCGGGTCGGCGCCGGTCACGTCCACGACCAGCTCGTCCTTGTCGGCGCGGACGTAGATCGTCGCGCTCATCCCGTCGCCGGACTCGCGCAGCACACCGTCGTACGGGTCGACGGTGGCGGTGAAGTCGGCGGCGTTCGTGATCCGCGACAGGCCGGGGATCTGCAGCCGGCCGGGGGACTTGCGGCCCGGCAGGGTGTCGGCGCGGTTGAGCTGGGCGGTGAAGCCGTTGGCGGCCCAGACCGCGGTGCCGAGGGTGCCGTTGCCCAGCGGCATCGACTGGGTCGCCGCGGTGTTCGGGCTGCCCAGGACGATGTTCGCCTCGCGGACGAGGCTCGCGGTGTCGACGGAGAACGCGCCGCCGGACCAGGCGGTGGTCGTGGTCGAGGAGGAGGCGGTTGCCGTGGTGGGTGACCAGGCGGCGGCGGTGGTACCAAGGGCCAGGGCGACTATCGCCCTGACCACCGGTGCACTTCGCATGGTGCGGCCCTTCGGTGGGGGTGGGTGGGGGAGCCATCAGTGGTCGTGCACAGACCGGAGTCCCGTCGTCCCGTTCTCGCGGTGGCTGCCGGTCAGTGATCGGATGTCCTGTGGGTCACGAGGACCATACGAGCCTGACATCTGACTGACAAGAGGGAGCCCCGGGTCATTCCCCACCGTGACGTCAGGTTTCCGCTCCCCATCACGGGTGGCGCGTGATACCCGGTCTGAGCCGCGTAATTGATGACTCGTCGGAGGGTGCGCGATCCGATGTGGCCGACAGCCGTCGGAGGACTTCTGGTGGCGGTGCGACTGGGGCTCGCATGGCCGGGTTTCACAGATTCATCCGATGTATTCGGCCAGTGAAGAGCCCAGGTCGCAGACCTATGACGGGGGTCAAGCCATGAAGCTACTGCGGATCGGACCGGCAGGAGAAGAGGTTCCGGCAGTCCTCGGAGAGCGGGGCTACACCGACGGCAGGAGCGCCAGCGCCTCTTTCGCGTTGTACTCGGCGATCTCCTGCATGAACGCCCGGTCGGGGAAGTCCCCATCGAGGAGGCGCAGCGGACCGGCCACCAGCGACAGGCGCATCGCGAGCATGTAGAGGTCGAGCCGCCGCGGATCGAGACCGGGCCGGGCCAGTGCGGCGTACCGCTCTCCGAAGCGGATCCGGAGGAACACGTGCTCCCACTCGACGTCGAAGTACATCAGCCCCTCGATGTCGATCAGGACGGGGCGCCCGTCGGCATCAACCAGGACGTGGTCGGGTCCGAGTTCTCCGTGGATCAGCCCGTAGGCGGTGCGAGGACTCACCCGATCGGCCAGCTCCCGCAGACGGTCGCGCAGTGCGGCATCGGCCGCCGCGATGCGACCGTCGCGCCCCGCCGCCTCCTCAAGGTCCCGCAGGGCACGGTCGAGGACCCGTCGCTCGCACGAGACCTCGGACACGGATCCGCCCCGCTCCAGCAGATCCACCCTGCCGTAGCGCTCGCCCTGGTGCCGGTGCATCACCTCGAGCATCCCGGCGAGGTCGCCCAGGGTTGCCGCAGCGCGCGTCGGATCGGTTTCGAAGAGTGCTTCGAGCGTACCGCCGGAGACGTCCTCGACCACGGCGACGTCCGCCGGATAGTGGCGCCGGCTGTCATCCGCCAGGAGTATCTGCGGAACCCGTGCCCCGAGGCTGTCCAAGCTCCGCTGCGCGGCCAGGAACGGGACCAGTCCGGAGGCGGGCGCGAACGGGTCAGCCGGATCGGCCTCTCGCGCGCCTGGCCAGAAGTTCTCGGCATCGGCCCAGCTGTAGACGATCACACTCGCCGTACGGGTTCCGTCAAGGCGGACCCGGTACACCCCTTTCTTGCTCCCCCCGCGCAACCGGTCCACCGCGACGACGCGGCATCCCGATCCGAGCGCGTCACGCACAAGCCCCGACAGGTCTTCGATCTCCGCGAATTGCCGCATCCGCGGAACCTACTGGAGGCGGCGCCGCGCGTGCCACGGGATATCTCCCTCAGCCCCGACTGCCGACGAACGAACGACGCACGTCCCAGCTGCCGCCAACCGCACCGAGGCAATGACGCCTGCCCTCGACGCACAACTTGCACGGACGGTCTCCGGAGCCCGGAAGTCCACGCCGGCGTTGGGGAGGCGCTGGTCCCGGTCCGCCGGATCGGGTGGTGGTGCCCGATCCGGCGGCCGGCAGTTCCACTGGGGAGTCAGCCGGTCAGGAGCGGGCGAGCACGTCGAGGAACCGGGACAGCGGATCGATGTGCACGGCCCTGCCTCGTCAGGCGTTGAGCGTGGTGATGTTCCACCAGCGTTCGTCACCGAGGTCGAGTGTGATCGGCGTGGGGGCCGCCTTGCCGCGGTGGAGCATGGCCGGGTAGCTGCCGTCGGGCAGCGGCCTGGTGGTCCACGGCCGGCCGTCGTGCCCGTTGTCGGGCACCGAGGGGATGGTGATCTCGACGGCGTTCGCCAGATCGTCGGCCGTGACGCCGTCGGGCACCTGCCGGAGGGTGAAGATCTGCTCGAAGTGGGGGCGCTGGACCAGGCGGTGGGCGATGTGAGCCTCTTTGCCCCGGCCGTAGAGCAGGTAGGTGAGGTGCGCGGGGAAGGGCTCCTCACTGAACCGGCGGAAGTTCAGCACCCGCTTGACCCGTGCGGTGAAGCCGCCCGAGATGGGCTCCCAGATCCGGTCCTCGCCGTTGCCGGTCTGGGTGACCCGGTCGAGCCGGGCCGGGTACTCGGTGACCGAGCCGTCGCCGATCGGGGGCAGCACCATGTCCTCGGTGTTGCGCACCGCGTGCCAGCTGGCCGGGCGGTCCGCCTGGTCCTTGAGGTAGATGTCGACGATGTCGGTGGGCAGGTCGTACTCGACCACGACCTGGTAGCGGTGCTCGGCCATGCCGAACATGGCCAGGTGGTAGCCGAAGACCGTGTCCCGGCCGGACAGGATGAAGGAGTGGACCGAAGGGTCCTCGTGATCGTGGTCGTGACGGGTGGTCATGCGAGCTCCTTCTGGACGCTGTGCTGTGGTGCGGAGGGATGCGGTAGGGACGTGTGCCGGCGCTGCCAGAAGACCCGGTCGCTCCAGCGGCCTTCCAGGCTGTACACCGCGTGGTGGTTGCGCCGGTAGGCGGTGAGGATCGCGGCGACCTGGGCGCGGTAGGCCTCCAGCGCCCGGTCGTCGCCGTCGAGGTGGGCGGCCAGGGCCGAGGCTCCGGTCATGCCGGTGTGCAGGGCGGTGAGGATGCCCTGGGAGGAGATCGGATCGAAGGCGGCGGCGGCGTCACCGACGGCGATCCAGCCGTCGCCGGTGGGAGTGTCGAGGTGCGAGGAGTGGGCGGGGGCCCGCCGAGGAGTCGCGTCGGTGGGCAGCGGGTGGGCGCCGGCCCGGACCGCGACGTGCCGGGTCTGCCGCAGCAGCCGGGCGAAGTCCGAGCGGGTGCGCGGTGCGGGCGGGGCGAGGTCGGCGTCGGTGAAGTAGGCCGCCAGGCGGCGGCCGGTGGGCAGCAGCGCGGTGTACCACCAGCCGTCCTGGGCGGATTCGACCAGCGAGCAGGTCTCGCCCGCTCGGCCCGTGGGGTCGGGTGCCAGGTCGAGGCAGGTGGCGACCAGCCCGTCCATGCGGTGAGCGGCGGCGCGGCCGACGGAGGCCACCGCCCGCCGGCGGCCGCTGGCGTCCACCAGCCAGGTGCACCGGACCATCCGCTGCTCGCTTGGTCCGCGCAGTGCGACCGCCCAACTTCCGTCTGCGGAACGGGACCTCGGGCGCGCCGTGGTGCGCTCCGCCACTTCGGCGCCGGCCGAGCCGGCCGCTTCGCGCAGGCACCGGTCGAATCGGGCCCGGTCCAGGTGCCAGCCGGGACCGTTCGGGTCGTTGATGAAGTCCGTGCGACGCAGGGCGGTCGATCCCCAGGCGGAGAGGTTGGCGTAGCAGGTCAGGTGGCCGGCCAGGACGGGCCGTTGACCGGCGCCCAGGTCGCCGAGCAGGACCTTGGCCACCGACGGCAGGGCCTCGCCCAGCCTGGGCGGGCCGTTCCCGGCGTCCGTGAGCAGGACGGTCCGGCCCGCGCGCGCCAGGGTCAGGGCGGCGGCGGCGCCCGCCGGGCCGCCGCCGGCGACCACCACGTCGTAGTGGTCGCCCGCGGCGGTGCGCCGACCGGTCATCAGGCGTCGACCGGTCATCAGGCGTTGTCGCGGAAGGGCGCGACCTTGTCGATGAAGCCGGCCGTCACCTCTTCGGCGGTGTAACCGCTGACCGAGATCGCCTGGTTGACCGCCACCGACGCGAGGGCCGGGTCTGCGGCCTGGGGCACGTGCAGCGTCACCAGGTTCTGGGTGAGCGGAACGCCTTCGAGGTCGATGGAGGGCCTGGACTCCACCTGGATCCGGTCGGGGAAGTCCTTGGCGCCCTCGCGCACTTCGACGATGCCGAGCCGGTACCAGTCGTCGATCATCTGGTTGAGCTGCTCGGTGTTCTGCCCGCGCAGCCCACGCAGCCACACGGCCCGCCGCTCGAACGCCTCGGTGCGTTCGGCCAGCGGCCGGGTCTCGTCCACGACCACCTGGTAGTCGTCCTCGGTGAGGACGTGGTTGGGGACCCGGGCCGGCCAGAACGTCGGCAGGTACGGGTCGTGGCGCGGACCGAGGGACAGCTCGTAGCCGGAACGGCAGCTGGCGGTGTCGCTCTGCCACGGGACGGCCATCCACCGGGAGAGGTCACCCGGCGCCTGGGCGTACAGCGGTCCGTTCACCGACAGCGCGGTCTCGGGAGTGAGGACCGTGCCGTACGAGGGCTCGGGCTGGTCGGCCGGGCGGTGGCGGATCCGGAACGGCGCCATGTACATCGAGGGGTGCCGGATCGGCCAGGTGACCTCGCAGCCGGGGTGGAAGGCGTCGGCGAGGCAGAAGTCCAGTGCGGCTCGGTCGAGCGCGGCCGGCTGCTCGGCGAGGCGCACCTCGGCAAGTGTCCGGGGCGGCGGGGTGGCCCCGAGGGTGCCCCAGTCGTCCTCGAAGTCACCGTCGGCCCAGTACTGGAACATCCGGTACTGGGTCGGGGAGAACGCCATGTGGTGCAGCGGCGAGCGCGGCGGGATGGCCATCGCATCCCCGTACAGCCAGGGCCAGGGGACGGGCGAGGCGTCGTCGCGCCCGAAGTCGCGCAGCGCGTTGAACACCTGCCGGCGCAGCGCGCGCCGGGTGGGGGCGTTGCTGCTGAGCCGGGCCAGCATCTGCGGGGTGGTGAACTGGCCGAGACCGTCGTGCCCGTAGTACCCGGCGAAGCCGTGGTTGACCCACTGATGATCGGTGAAGCGCTGGAGCACCGGTGCGATGTGGCGGGTGAAGGAGACCCTGTCCGGGAACGGCAGTGATCCGGCGCAGACGAACACGTCGTACAGCAGGTCGTAGAGGGTGCGGATGCCCTTCAGCGCGGGGGCGTAGTTGGGCGGGGCGACCAGGACCCAGGCGGGGTCGACCGGCAGAACGCGGCCGCCGACGGTGACGGTCGCCGTGACCGGGCCGTCGCCGATGTCGTCGTGCCAGCCGTCGTTGTTGGCGTAGGTGGTGATCGGCTTGCCGTTGTAGGAGGCTGACTGGCCGAAGCCGCCGAGCACCAGCAGGTGCCCGTCCTCGTCGGTGCGCAGTTCCCCGAGATAGACCTCCTTCCCCATGAACTTGCCCTCGCGGAAGTGGAAGTCGGGGCCTGAGAGGTTTCTCCCGCTGATGCCGATCGGGCCCGGGTCGATGATCAGGTCTTTTCGGAGGTCGCCGGTGATCTCCTTGTTGCGCAGCTCGGACGCTTTGGCGCTCGCCGCGTCGGGAATGTCGAGAGCGAGCTGGAACTGGTACCAGGCGGCCTTCTTGTTCGCCAGGTGCGCGCTCCAGCGGATGTCGGCGTTGTCCGCCGTCAGCTCGGTCACCACCTCGCCCAGGGCGTTGTACCCGTAGACCCGAAAGCGCGCCGCCTCGCGTTTGATCGCGCCGGCGGAGTCCTTGTAGAAGCCCGGGTCCTGCGGCGCGGGGTCGGGTACCTCGGGTGCGATGTAGTACTCATCGAGTGAGTTTCCGACTCTGGCGATTCCGATGGCAGGGTGGATCGCAGCACGGACGATCTCGTCGGTCATCTGGCTCGGTGCCTCCAATTCCGGGGATGCGGCTACGAGCTGACAGTTCGTTTGCAGAACACTATGGGGGGAGGATCTGCTCCGATTGGAGGGACACGCATGACCACTCGGGAGGGTGAGGCGGGAATCCTGTGCCGTCCGGAAACCGGTCGCTGCCGGTCAGGCCGCGTATGCGTACTCGTCGATGATCACGGCGTAGGGCGGGTGGTCGCCGGAGATCTGCGCCAGCCGCTGGACGTGGGGAAGGTCACGCAGCCGCTCCAGGACCGCCAGCGGGGTCTCGCCGGCGGTGTCCAGGAAGACGTGGACCGGCATCGCGGTGGAGTGCAGGCCCCAGTCCGCCTGCCCGACCACGCGCACCGTGCGGGCCTTGTGCAGCCGGTCGTAGCGGCGTTTGAGGGTGCCCGCGTCGGCGGACAGGATCGCGCCGATGTCGTCCCAGGTGGCCCGGGGGCCCGGGGACGCAGAAGACCATCGAGGTGCAGAGCCTGCTCAGCACATTCATCTGGACCCGCGGTGCGGGCGGTGCGGTGGAGAGAGACTTGCCCGCCCTATCGAGATTCGATAGATTCCCATCGCAACTCGATGGAAGGATGGGTCTTGGGGAAGCTGACAGTGCGCGCGCTGCGCGCCGTGCTCGCGGTGGTGCTCACCGGCAGCGTGCTCGTACAGGGCTTGATGGTGTGGGCGCTGGTCAGCGGGAAGGACCCGGAGGGCAGCACGCTCCCGCTGACCGCGCTGCGCGTGATCACGATCCTGGGCATCGGCGCCGTCCAGGTCGCCATGGGCTGCGTCTGGCGGCTGGTGACGATGGTGCGACGCGGAACCGTGTTCTCCCACGCCGCCTTCCGCTACGTGGACGGCATCATCGGCGCCGTCGTCGCGGCCGCGCTCGCCTGGTTCGCGGTCACCGCCGTGAACGCGCCCGGCCAGCGCGACGACCCGGGCGTCACCGGCATCATGGCCGGGATCGGCCTGGCCATCCTGGGCGTCGCGCTCATCGTGCTGGTGCTGCGCACCCTGCTCGCCCAGGCCGTCGCCCGCGACGGCGAGGCGACCCGGATGCGGGCCGAGCTGGACGAGGTGATCTGATGCCGATCGCCGTCGACATCGACGTGATGCTGGCCCGGCGGAAGATGTCGGTGGGCGAACTCGCCGACCGGGTGGGGATCACTCCCGCCAACCTCGCGGTGCTCAAGAACGGCCGCGCCAAGGCGGTGCGCTTCACGACGCTCGCCGCGCTGTGCGAGGTGCTGGACTGCCAACCCGGCGACCTGCTGCGCTGGGAGGCCGAGGACGCCGCGGGCGCATGAACCGCGGCTGCCGACAGGTCATCGCCGACCCCGCTTGTTCGAAGCCCTGGTGGAGCACCTGCGGTTGGCCTGGAACGGTGGCAAGGTGCGGCTGCTGCTGAGCGTGTTCGCCCCGAGCCGGCCCGATCGACCCGGCCCGCGGGTCTGGAACGGCCAGCTCATCCGCTACGCCGGTTACCTGCAGCACGACGGGTCCGTCGTCGGTGACCCCCAGTCGGTGCGGCTCACCGAGGCCGTTCTGCGGCTCGGCTGGCGTGGCCGGGGCACCCCGTACGACGTGCTGCCCCTGGTTGTCCAGTGGCCGGGACGTGAACCGCGGTGGTTCGAGCTGCCGCCGGATGCGGTCCCCGAGGTTCGGATCAGTCACTTCGACCACCCGTGGTTCGAACGGCTGGGCTTGCGTTGGCACGCCTTTCCCACCATCTCCGACCAGGTGCTGGAACTGGGCGGGCTCCGCTATCCGCTCGCGCCGTTCAGCGCCTGGTACACCTGCACTGAGATCGGTGCCCGCAACCTCTCGGACATCAACCGGTACGACCAACTTCCCAAGGTTGCACGGGGGATGGGCCTGGACACCGGGCGGGACCGCACCCTGTGGCGGGACCGGGCGCTGCTGGAACTCACCGCGGCGGTCCTGCACTCCTACGACCAGGCCGGAGTCCACAGCGTCTTCCACGGCGCGACCTACCTGGGCGCAGCCGAACGCACCGACGCGTACGACTTCCTGCGCGCCCCGGACAAGGCCGACGGGGACCAAATTGGCGGCCCCCTGGGTTCGAACATGGGACACGCTGCTGCGCCTGGCGGGAAAGCCGTCTGGTCCATCACAGGGAGCACCTGTTCCGTCAGAGCTGCTTGCCAGCCGGGGCCTTTCCACACCACCGCGCGACCTCGCCGACGACCAGGAGAGCGGCGGGCCGGACCGGTCACGGCGACGGGTGGGCGAGGTGGAGACGGGCGTAGGCGCCGTCGGCGGCGAGGAGTTCCTCATGGGTGCCCTGTTCCGCGATGCTCCCGTTCCGCAGGACGAGGATGGTGTCGGCGTCACGGACGGAGCCGAGGCGGTGGGCGATCACGAAGGTGGTCCGCCCGCTCCGCAGTGCCGTCAGGGCCTCGCGGACGAGTTCCTCGGTCCGGGCGTCCAGTGCGCTGGTGGCCTCGTCCAGCACGAGGACGGCCGGGTCGGCGAGGAAGGCGCGGGCGATGGTGATCAGCTGCCGTTCACCGGCGCTGAGGCCCGGCTCCCCGTCGTCCCCGCCGATCACCGTCCGGTAGCCGAGGGGCAGGGTGCGCACGAAGTGGTCGGCTCGGGCGGTACGGGCCGCCGCCTCCACCTGGGCCGGGCTGGCGCCGGGGCGACCGTAGGCGATGTTCTCCTCGATCGTGCCGTGGAACAGCCACGGGTCCTGGAGCACCAGGCCGACCCGGGAGCGCAGGTCTGCGCGGGTCATCGCCGCGGTGTCCACGCCGTCCAGGAGGATGCGGCCCGCGCTCGGCTCGTGGAAGCGCAGCAGCAGGTCCGCCAGGGTGCTCTTCCCGGCGCCGGTGGGGCCGACCACGGCCACCGTCCGCCCGGGCCGCACCTCCAGCGACAGCTCCTCGATCAGCGGGCGGTCCGGGGCGTAGGAGAAGCAGACCCGCTCGAACGCGACGGCGCCGCGCGACGCGGCGGGCCGTTCGGGCCGGGGCGGGTCGGGCGGCTGCTCCTCGGTGTCGAGGAGGTCGACGATCCGCGTCCCGGCCGCGATTCCGGCCTGGACCAGGGCGGTGAGCCCCGCGAGCTGGGCCATCGGCTGGTTGAACTGGCGGACGTACTGGACGAACGCCTGCACCTCGCCGACGGTCATGCTCCCGGAGGCGATCCTCAGGCCGCCGACCACGGCGACCAGGACGTAGCCGAGGCCGCCGAGGAACACCGTCACCGGTTCGACGGAACCGGCGAGCAGCTGGGCACCGGCGGCGGCGTCGCGCAGATCGGCGTTGTGGCGGTCGAAGTCCCGGGTGGCGGACTGTCCCCGGCCGAAGGCCCGGAGTTCGGCGTGGCCGGTGTACATCTCCTCGACGTGGGCGGTGAGAGCCCCGGCCGCCGTCGCCTGGGCGGTGAAGCGCCGCCGCGCCCGTCGGGTGATCGCCCGGGTGGCGAGGGCCGTGACCGGGACGAGGGCGAGGGTGAGCAGGGTCAGTTCGGGGGAGAGCAGGCACGTCATCACGAGGACGCCGGTGATGGTCACCAGCGAGTTGACGGTCTGTCCGACGACCTGGTGCGCGGTCTGGGCGACGGTGTCGAGGTCGTTGGTGGCCCGGCTGAGCACCTCCCCGCGCGGTTGGGCGTCGAGGAAGCCGAACGGGAGCCGGGCGATCTTGGTCTGGAGCCGCTCGCGCAGCCGGGCGACGGCACGTTCGACGGCCAGGACCGCGAGCCGGACGCCGAGCAGGTTGAGCAGCGCGGCGGCGGCGTGAACGGCGAGGACCAGCAGCAGGAGGCGGCCGAGGGCGGTGAAGTCGAAGGGGCCGGGGGTGTCGGCGAGGAGCAGGTCCGTCGCCCTGCCGAGCAGCAGCGGGCCCGACACCGCGAGGGCGGCCCCGGTGGCGCAGACGGCGAGCGCGGCGGCGAGGGTCAGGCGCTCCTCGTGGAAGAGGGCGGCCAGCCTCCGGACGGCGGTCATGCGCCGCCTCCGACGGGCGCGGTGCGGTCGGCGGCGGCGTCGGATGGCGGCGCGTCGCCGTCGACGGACGGTCGACTGCGCGCCAGTGCCCGGTAGGTGGCATTGCCGGCGAGCAGCTGGGCGTGCGTGCCGGTGCCCACCACCCGCCCGGCTTCCAGTACCACGATGCGGTCGGCGTCGCGAACGGCGTCGGCCCGCCGGCCGGTCAGCAGAACGGTGCGGGCCGTGTTCGCCCGTGCCAGCGCGGCCAGCAGGGCGGCGGCGGTGGCCTGGTCCAGAGCGGAGGCCGGGTCGTCCAGGAGCAGGACGGCGGGGTCCGCGACCAGGGCGCGGGCGATCGCCAGCCGCTGGCGCTGCCCGCCGGACAGGTTGGCGCCGCCCTGCCGGACCGGCGCCAGCAGGGCGCCGTCCAGGTCCTCGACGAACGCGCGGGCCTGTGCGGTCTCCAGGGCCCGCCACAGCTCGTCCTCGGTCGCGCCGGGGCGGCCGAGCCGCAGGTTGTCGGCGATCGTGCCGGAGAAGAGCGTGGGCCGTTGGGGCACGACGGAGACGGTCCCGGTGAGGGCGGCCGGGGCGAGGTCGCGGATGTCGACGCCGTCGATCCGGACGGTCCCGGTGGTGGTGTCGTGCAGCCGCAGGACCAGGTTCAGCAGGGTGGACTTGCCGCTTCCGGTGGGGCCGACCACGGCGACCGTCTCGCCGGGCGCGGCGGTGAGGCCGACCCCGGTCAGCACCGGGTCCTCGGCGTCGGGGTGGCGGAAGCCCGCGTCGCGGATCTCCAGGCGTCCGCCGCGCAGGGGCGCGCGCACCGGCTTCCGGGGCTGCGGGACGGAGGCCGCGGTGTCCAGGACTTCGAGGATCCGTTCCGCGCTCACCTCCGCCCTCGGCAGCGCCACGAACAGATAGGCGGTGAGGGCGACGGCGCTCAGCACCTGGGAGAGGTAGCCGAGGAAGGCGATCAGCGCGCCGGCGCTCAGCCCGCCCCCGGTGATCCGGTGGCCTCCGATCCACAGCACGGCCACCCCGGCACAGTTCAGGACCAGGCCCGACAGCGGCGACATCAGGGCCATCAGCCGACCCGTGCGCAGGGACAGGGACAGCAGCTCGCCGTTGTGGACCGCGAAGCGGCGTGCCTCGTCCTCCTCGCGGGAGAAGGAGCGCACCACCCGCTGACCGCCGATCTGCTCGCGCAGCACCCGTGCTGCCTCGTCCAGCGCCGTCCGGCCGCCGCGCAGAAGGGGGCGCATCCGCCGCACCGCGAATGCCGTCGGCACTCCGAGCGCGGGGACGACCAGCACCAGCAGCGCGGTCAGCGCGGGGTCCTGGCCGTACGCGAGGACCACCCCGCACACCAGGGTCAGCGGTGCGGCGACGGTGACCACCAGGACCAGCAGCACCAGGGCCTGGACCTGCTGGACGTCGCCGACGGTCCTGGTGACGAGCGAGGCGGCGCCGAAGCGGGCGACCTCCCGCGGGCCGAGCGACCGCACGTGCCGGAACACCGAGGCCCGCAGGTCGTGCGCGATCGCGGCCGCGACCCTGCTGCCGATCAGCAGGACGCCGCCGGTGCAGGCGATCTGAACGGCGCTCAGCCCGAGCATGGCCCCACCGAGGCGCAGGATCGCGCCGGTGCCGCCGGAGGCGACGCCCTGGTCGACGATCGCGGCGTTCAACCGGGGCAGCGCCACAGCCGCTGCGGTCTGGACGAGCTGGAGCAGCAGCAGGAGTCCGACCGGCCGTAGGTGCGGGCGCACACGGGTGCGCAGGAGCCTGAGCAGCATGACGCACTCCTCATTCGTGGCCGGTATCCGGCGGACGACGGGGGGATCCCCGGAACCGCCGTCCGGACCAGGTGAGTTCCCCCCTCTCTATTCGTTTCAACGGGCACGTACCGCCACCGGGTTCAATACGCCCCGGAGAAGTTGGTCACACACCATGAGACTTGTTTTCGGAGCTGCCCCGAGGACACGATCTAGTCGCGGCCGGGAATCGGAATCGGAATCTCGGCCACACACCGCAGTACGTCATCTCACCCTTCTGAACGGAGAAATGAGCATGGACAAGGATCTGCAGAACGAGAACCTCCGCGTGGACGCCATCGTCGACAGCCTCCGGGCCATCGACGCCACCGTGGACGGCGAGGAGAGCCTCGCCGCGGCGCAGGCGGGCGCCACCTGGCCCGACGGCGGCACCTCGATGCGCACCACCATCTGAGACCGCTCCTGACGCCGTGACCGGGCCGGTTCGTCAGGACCGGCCCGGTCACGGCGGGGTCGTCGCGGCCCCGCCCCGACCGTCGTCCAGCTCCCGGAGTGTCGAAAGCGAGCGCCATGAGTGCCGGAACCAGCGAACGGACCGAAGCCGGCCGACGGCCCGGAACCGGCGCGGCGGGCGGAAGCGCCCCCCTCGACTGCGGTGCCATCCTCCGCCGTTACCGGGACCTGGCCGCGGCCATGGGCGACCGTTACGGAGCCGGATCGCAAGCGGTGGTGTTCGTCCGTTACGAGGAACTGCTCACCGTCCGCTCGATGCTGTTGTCACGGCGTGGCGACCCGGTCCTCGAATCCCGGCTCGACGAATTGCGCACCCTGGTGCAGGAACTCTATACCGCGAGCGCGCCGTCGAATTCCGTGGAAACTCCCTGGAGAACCCTGGTGAGCGAATCGCCGCCCGTGGTGGAATACAGCCGGGCCCATTTCGACAGCCGTTACCGGGCGGTGTCCGGACGGGTCATGGCGGACACCGTGACGGTGACCGGCGCGCGGCAGGCCTTCGAGCGCCTCGCCCCTCGGACCTGCTTCATGTTCGCCGTCACCGACGAGGGCGAACTCCGCGTCTGGAACCGGGCGTTCGAACTGCACGACCTCGCCTTCGGCCGCAACCGCGCCACCGTGGACGGCGTGCCGGTCGCCCACCCGATGCTCGTCCCGGAACGGCTGCGGGTCCGCGCGGCCGGAGAGGTCCTCCTCCTCGGCCGCGACCGGGTGGAGATGGTCGTGGCGAACACCAAGTCCGGGCACTTCCGCCCGCCGCCGCAATCGGCGGCGGTGATGCGCGAGGTGTGCCGCTCGGTGCTCGGCCTCGCCGACCGGGACATCGACGTCTTCACCCTCTTCACCTCGGCCGACACCAACCGATGAGCCGACGGCCTGCACCGCCCGAGGACCCGACGACCGGCAGAGGAGACAGCCAGTGACCGAGGCGACCAGCGGCGCCGCCGCCGTGACTCGCGTGCCGCCCGCCGTCCGGCGGTCCGTCGGCACCGAGTACGAGTTCAAATGGCGCCTGGACCCCGCCGAGGCACGGTCCGCGCCCCTGGACCTCCTGACGGACGGCCTCTTCGACCGCCACCTGACCTCCTGCTCACCGCCGGTGACGGTCACCCAGTCGACCATGTACGCCGACGACGCCGACTTCGGCCTGACCCGCGCCGGGCACTCCCTGGGCTGCGTGGTCAACTCGGGCCGGGCATCCTCGGTCGCCTGGCTGCGCCTGAAGCAGACCGTCCTGTGGGACGGGCGCCGGGACTGCCTGGAGGTCAGCGAGAAGGTCGACCCCGCCCGGGTCGGCGCCCTGCTGAACGACCCCGCCGTACTGCCCGTCGGCCACCTGCGCCGGTACGGCATGGCCCGAGGGCGCCTCGCCCCCGTCGGCGTGCTGACCCAGGTGCGGCACAAGCGCACCGGCGCCTTCCGGGAGATCCCGGCCTGGCTGGCCTACAGCGTCGACCTGGTGGAGTTCCGCTCCCCGCAGGACGGCGTCGCCCCGCTGGGCCGGTACGCGTGCCTGGAAGTGGAGGTCAACGACTCCACACCGGACGTGCTCGCCCTGCTGGACGAACTGGCCGCCGGACTGGACGGGCTCCTCGGCGGCCGCCGGGAACGGCTCACCAAGGGGCAGCTCGCCGCCCTGGCCGCGAACCCGGGCCGCTTGACGGTCCAGGACCTCGCCCCCGGGCCCGGCACGGCCCCGGAGCACCGCTCGTGAGCGCCGCCCCGGACACGGGCCGAGCGGTGATCGTCGACCTGCCGCACGGCCCGGCCGACGACCCGCAGGACCGCGCGGGCCTGGCGGCGCTCGCGGCACGCCACCTGATGGACCCCCGGGCGGGCGGTCCCGGCACCCTGGCCCGCGCGAGGGTCTGGCACACCCGCCACCAACTGGCCCCGCACTGCTCCTCGTTCGCCTTCTGGTCCGGCTTGGACGACGACCTCGCGGAGGTCGGGACGGCATTCGCCCTGGCCGTGCCGCCCGGGGCCGACCGCCTCCGCGAACTCGTCGCCGCCCAGCTGCGCCTGGCGACCGCGTACCGCGACGACCCGTACACCCGGCTGCTGGACCTCCTGGAGGCCACCGCCACGGGCGCCCCCGACCGGCCCGCGCTCGGGACGGAGCAGAGCCTGGCCGCGATCGGACCGCAGGACGTGCGGGCGTACCTCGCCGCCAACTGCGGCGACCGGGCCGTGACCCACCGCAGCGCGGGCGACGACGCGCCCGCGCCCGCGCCGGGGGCCGTGCGACAGCCGCGACCGCGGCACTGGCGCGGCGGCCGGCGCACGGTCCCGCTGCCCGGCGCCGTCGTCCGGGTCGCCCTCGCGCTGCCGGTGGACCCGCCCGCGCCCGGCGCGCTCGAGCTGGCCGTGGAACTCCTCGGCAGCCACGGCCTCGGCGGACGCCTCGCCCGTGCGCTGCGCGGCGAACGCCCGCTGGCCTACGGGCTCGGCGCCTTCCGGCTCGGCGGACCGGACGGCCGGGGCACCGCGGCGCTCGCCGTCCAGGCCCAGGTCGCGCCCGACCACGCGCGCGAGGCGCTGCACCTGCTGCGGGAGACCGTCCACTCGGTGCTCTCCGGACCCGTCCCGGAGGCCGAACGGCGGGACGCCTCCGCACGGCTGCGCACCGCCCTGCTGTCCCAGGTCGACCAGCCGTTCGGCGCCGTGGACGAACGGCGCCGCCGACTGCGCGGCGAGCCCGAACTGACCGCGCTCGCGGCGGCGGTGGGGGAACGGGCCCTCGACGGTCTGCTCCCGTCCGTGGCGCCAGGGCTGACACCGGCGACGGTGGCACTCGGCGCGGTACCGGAGGACTTCCTGGAGAGTGGGACATGGGCATGACCTCGGTGGACCTCGGCGGACTGCGCGTCCGCCTGCTGGAACGGCCGGGAGCACGGACCACCGGCGCGGTCCTGCTGGTGCGCGCCGGCTCGGCCGACGACCGCCCGGCGGCCCTCGGCGCCGCACACCTCGCGGAGCACCTCCGCATCGCCGCCGGGCCGCCGGGGCCGGCTTCGATGCCGCCGGTGCGCGGAGTCACCGACAACACCACCACCCGGTTCAGCGCCGTCAGCCTGCCCGAGGACGCCCCTGCGCTCGCGGCCCGCCTCGCCGGCCTGCTGGGCACCTCCGACCTGGCCGACACCGTCTTCGAGGCCGAGCGGCAGGCCGTCCTGGTGGAACACCGCCAGGCGGCCGCCAACCCCCTGCTCGCCCTCGGTCCCGCCGTCGCCGACGCCGCCCTCCCCGGCCACGGCCTGGCCGCCACCCGGTGGGCCGACGCGGACGCGCTCGCCCGGCTCACCCCGGCTGACACGGCCGCCTTCACGGACCGGCACTACCGGCGGGCCGTGGCGGGCCTCGCCCTGACCGGGCCATCGCTGGACCCGGACCGGATCCTGGCGGCGATCGACGCGGCGGCCCGACCGTCGCCGCCGGCGGCCCAGGGGGCCTACGAGGCCTACGCCGAATCCGACGCGGCCGACGCGGCCGACGCGGCCGACGGACCGTCCGAGGACCGGGGGCGGCGGGGCGGACACCCTCTCGCGCTCTCCCCCGAACTGGACGGACTGGTCCTCCTCTCCCTGACCTGCGACCCCGCCGCCACCGACCACCTCACCGCCCTGCTCGGCCCCGAGGGCACCGCCCAGGCGGCGGCCCTGCGGCACGGCCACCCGGTGCTGGGCCGCACCTCCCTCACCGGTCGCAGCCCGTCCGGGCGGGCCGTGGCCGTCCACGTCCTCTGCTGGAGGGCCGGAGCGGACGCGGACCGGCTCGCCGACAGCCTGGCCGCCGGGGCCCCCGCGTACCGGGCCGCCGCCACCGCCCCTGAGGCCCTGGCCAGGGCCTCGCTGCGCCGTCGACAGGAGGACGCCCACGCGGCGCGGACCCCGCTCGGTGCCGCCGCCGCCCTGCTGGGGGAAGCCCCCGACGGGCCTGCGTCCCCGGCTCCGCCCGTCCGGCAGGCCCCGCCCGTCCCCGAAGGCCTCGCCCTGTGGCGGGTCGACCGCGGGGTCCTGCGCCGCCACGTCTGAGGACCGGCCCGGCCACCGCCACGCCCTGACCCGCCGCCCTGACCCGCCGCCCTGACCCGCCGCCCTGCCCCGCCGCCCTGACCAGCCGACCGGCTCAGCCCAGAAGGAAGGCCCCACCCGCATGTCCACCGGAACCGACCAGCACCCCGTCGTCGACCTGGGCCCCCGGCGCCGCACCCTCGCCACCGACCCGTACGCGGTCCTCGAGGAGCTGCGCGCCCAGGGGCCGGTCCACTGGGTCCGGCTGCCCGACGGCAGCGTGACCTGGCTGATCGTCGGCTACCAGGAGGTGCTGGCCGCCCTCAAGGACCCGACCCTGAGCAAGAACTGGTACCGGGCGACCGGACAGCTCGGTCCGAACGTCATCGGAACCAACATGCTCACCGCTGACCCGCCGGACCACACCCGGCTGCGCCGGCTGGTCTCGCGAGAGTTCTCGGCCCGGCGCATCGAGTCGCTGCGCCCGCACGTCGAGGCCGCCGCCGCCGAGCTGATCGACGGCTTCCAGCACGCCGGATCGGTCGAACTCGTCGAGGACTTCGCCATGCCGCTCTCCCTCGGCGTGATCACCGACCTCCTCGGTGTGCCGTTCCTCGACCGCGAGGCCTTCCGCGCCTGGACCGCCGACATCATCGTCCCGCCCGAGGACCCCGCCCGCGAGGGGCAGGTGCTGGAGGAGATCACCGCCTACCTCGACCAGCTGATCGAGACCAAGCGCCGACAGCCCGGCGAGGACCTGCTGAGCGCGCTGATCCGCACCATGGACGAGGACCACGACCGGCTCGGCCACGAGGAGCTGAGGGCCACCGCCTTCCTCCTCCTGCTCGCCGGTCACGAGACCACCCTCAACCTGATCGCCAACGGCGTGTACGCGCTGCTGAGCCACCCCGCCGAACTCGCGGCCCTGCGCGCGGACTGGTCGCTGATCGACCAGGCCGTGGACGAGGTGCTGCGCTGGGAGGGCTCGTTGACCTTCGCGACCAACCGGTTCACCACCGAGCCCTACCGGGTGGGGGAGACCGTCATCCCCGGCCGGGGCGCCAGAGTCCTGATCGCGCTGGGCTCCGCCAGCCGGGACCCGGAGCAGTTCCCCGATCCGGACCGCTTCGACATCAACCGCCCGCCCCGGGCACACCTCGCCTTCGGCCACGGCATCCACCACTGCCTCGGTACGCCCCTGGCCCGGCTGGAGGGCGCGGT
This sequence comes from Kitasatospora sp. NPDC098652, assembly GCF_044760155.1. Lineage (NCBI taxonomy): Bacteria > Bacillati > Actinomycetota > Actinomycetes > Kitasatosporales > Streptomycetaceae > Kitasatospora > Kitasatospora sp. NPDC098652. Next base: position 39,319 of record NZ_JBIWAQ010000008.1, on the reverse strand, counting down.
GGCGATCCGAGCCCTGCTGGAGAGGTTCCCCGACCTCTCCCTGGAGATCGAACACCCCACGTGGCGGCCCAGCATGATGGGGCGGGGGATGTCCGTCCTGCCGCTGGCGTTCAGCCCGCTCACCCGGGCCGGGAGCCGCTGAGATGGACTACGACGACCTGGTGCGGGGCCTGCTGGCGACCGACCCGGCGGGCTGCTGGCAGCTCGTGCCGGGCGACTACTGGTGCCGCGTCAGCCCCTCCCGCTCCCACACCCGGGCCCAGGGCTGGAAGATCCACGTCTCCGCGGTGCCCGCTGACGCTGAGGAGGTCCTGCGCAGGACGGGCGGCGCACTGGTCGCCCGGTCCGTCCCGTTCAAGTACGTCGGCACGGCCGAACTGCTGCGCGCGTCACTGGGGCGGCAGAACGACCCGTCGGCGAGCGGCAAGTTCCTCACCGTCTACCCGGCCACCGACGAGCAGTTCACCCGGCTGCTGGACGAGCTGCACAGCCTGCTCGCCGGACTGCGCGGCCCCCGCATCCTCTCCGACCGGCAGTACCGGGGCGGGCTCGTGCACTACCGGTACGGCGCGTTCACCGGCCACAGCCGACTCGACGACCACGGGGTGCGCCAGGAGCTGATCCTCGCGCCGGACGGCTCCCTGACACCCGATCTGCGGCGGGGCTGGTACACCCCGCCCGCATGGGCCCGCGACCCGGTGGCCCGCCGCCTCGAGGAGGCACCGCCGGCGGAGGCACCGGCCCAGCTGGCGCGGCAAGTGCAGCAGGCCCAGCAGGCGGACACGACGGACGAGGAGATGGCCCACCAGCCGACCGGCACCGACGAGGCCACGATCGGAGGCCGGTACCGGGTGACCGCCACCATCCGCCACACCAACCGGGGCGGCGTCCACCGCGCGGTGGACACCCGCACCGGCCGTCCGGTGGTGATCAAACACTGCCGGGCCTGGGTCGAGCCGCAGCCCGACGGCACCGACACCCGCGACCTGATGCGGCACGAGGCCGCGATGCTGGCCCGCCTCGCCGGAGCCGTCCCCGTGCCCGAACTCGTCGACCTCCTCGAACTGGGCGACAACCTCTTCCTGGTGGAGAGCGAACTGCCCGGCCGCCCACTGCGCGAACTGCTCTTCCCGGCCGAGGACGACGCCGAACCGCTCGCCGAGGAATCGGTCGTCGAGCTCGCCGTACAGCTGATCGAACTCCTGCGGGCCGCCCATCGCCACGGCGTCGTCATCGGCGACGTCACGCCCGACAACTTCCTCGTCGCCCCCGACGGCCGGCTCCGGCTGATCGACCTGGAAGGCGCCGCCGAGACCGGGACACCCATCGCCCGCCTCACCACCAAGGGCTACGCGCCGCCGGAGAAGCTCACCGCCGACCCCCGGGGCGTCCTCCTCGCCGACGAGGCGATGGACCGCTACGCCGCCGGCGCCATCCTGGAATCGCTCGGCCTCCAGCGGCCCCGGGCCGCGGGCACGGGCGAGCGGCCCACGGGCGCGCCGAGCGCGCTGGACCTGCTGGCCGGCCGCTCCCGGGCGGCGCGGCGGCTCGCCCCGGCGGTCCGGGGGCTGACCGCGGCCGATCCTGCACGGCGGTGGAGCTGGGAGCACGCCCTACGGTGCCTGCGCCCGGCACCCGGCACCGGCGCTCGCGCACTCCCCGCCGACGCCCCCGGGCCGTCCGGCGCGCCCCCCGGCCTCGACGGGGACCGGCTCGTCCACGACGCCCTGCTCTCCGTGCTGAACGCCCTGCGGCCCCGGGAGGCGGCCCTGACCGAACCGCGCGGCTCCAACGGCCGCTACGACCCGCGCTCCGTCCAGGCCGGAGCGGCCGGGGTCACCGGCGTCCTGCTCCAGGCCCGGCGCGCCCTGCCCCGGATGCCGCAGGACCGGGCCGAGGCCCTCGCCGGCCCGCTGGACGACGCGCTGGTCCAGGTCGACCGCTGGTGGGACCGCAATCTCGGCGCCCCCGGCCGCCGCCTGCTGCCCGGTCTGTACAACGGCTTCGCCGGGGCCTGCTGGGCCGCCGCCGACGCCGCCCTCGCCACCGACGACCCCATCACCCTCCGGCACGCGCTGGACCTCAGCGAACAACTCCCCACCCGCTGGCACGTCCCGACCATCGCCCACGGCGTCGCGGGCACCGGGGCCACCCTGCTGCACCTGTGGCGCTCCACCGGCGAGACCGCCCTGCGCGACCGCGCCCGGGAATGCGCCCTGCACCTGGCCGAGACCGCGCTGCCCGACGGCTCCGGCGGCCTCCACTGGCCGGGTGGCGCCGGCGGACCCACCGCGTACCACGGCTTCGCCGTCGGCACGGCCGGGATCGGCTGGTTCCTGCTGACAGCCGCCGACGCCCTCGGGGAGCCGGAGCTGACGGCCGTCGCCCGCCGGGTCGGCGACGGACTCGTCGCCGCGGCGCTCACCCGCGCGGTGCCGGGCGACCCGTCCGACGCCCCCGCCCTCGCCGCCTGGTGGCCCGAAGGACCGGACGGAGGCCCCCGGCGCCACGGCTGGTGGGCCGGCCCGGCCGGAATCGGCGCCTTCCTCCTGGAACTCGGCCGACGCACCGGTGAACAGAGCCACGCCGACACCGCCCGCGCCGCAGCCGTCGCGGTCGCGCACTCCGCCGCCCGAGCCCCCCTCGGCGCCTTCTGGGGCCTGGCCGGGGACGGCCAGTTCCTGCTCGACGCGGGCGCGGACCGCGCGGCCGACCTGTGCACCGCACTGATCGGCTCACACGCCGGACTCGACGAGCGGGGAGCCCTGACCCTCGGAGACAAGCACGACTTCGCCGCGGGCGTGCCGGGCCTCCTCGCCCACCTGCTGCGCCACCGCTACGGCACCCCGGCGCCCTGGCTGCTGCCCTCCCCCGCGCTGCCGTCCTCCCCGGCCGGGGAGCGGTGACCGCCACCATGACCGAATACTCCGTCTTCGTCCCCTTCGACCCCCAGCGCGGCGATCAGATCCTGCCCTTCGCCGCCCTCACCCAGTGGAGCACCGCGCACCGCCTGTGGCAGGGACAGGGCAGCGGCGGCGACCCGTACCAGATCTTCGCCGTCGCCGCGGCCCACGGCTTCCGCACGCCCTGCGGCACCGGCGTCGCCCTGATGCCCTCCCGGCACCCCTTCGACGCCGCCCTCCAGGCCCGCACCCTCGCCCTCACCACCGGTCACCCCGTCACCGCCTGCTTCGGACCCGGCTCCCGCGCCCTGCAGCGCCGCATGCTCGGCGCCCCGTACGCGAGCCCGCTGACCGCCGCCCGCGAATACCTGACCATCGTCCGGGACCTCCTCCACCGGGGCAGCGCCGACCTGCACGGCGAGTACTTCGCCTGCGACGCCGAACTCGCCCCGGTCCCCGGCCCGCCGGTCGAACTCGGCCTCGGTGTGCTGCGCCCGGCCATGGCGGAACTGGCCGGAGCCGTCGCCGACGTGGCGGTCACCTGGATGACCCCGGCGGCCTACCTCGCCGGGACGGTCGTGCCCGCCCTGCGGGCCGGCGCCGCCGCAGCCGGACGCCCCGCGCCCCGGCTCACCGCGATCGTCCCGCTCGCGCTGGAGCGTCCCGGCCGCCGCGCCGCCGACCTCGCCCTCGCGGGCAGCGGCCACCACCTGCGCGCCCCGCACTACACCGCCATGCTCCGCCGCGCGGGCGTCACGCTCCCGGCAGAACCGGGCGATCCCTCCGCCGCCGCGGCGGCACTGGTCCGGGGCGGCGGCTTCCTGTACGGGAGCGGTGCGGAACTCGCCGACCAGCTGGCCGGGTTCGAACGTGCGAGCGTGGACGAGATCGTTCTCAATGTGACCGGGGTCGCCACCGCTTACGGCCGCCGGGCAGCACTCGACGAACTGCGGGACATCCTGGTGGCCCTCACGGCACCACGGCACCACCGTCCGTAGCCCGCCCCGAAGCCCGAACGCCTACCCGGGCACGCCGCGGGTCAGACCCGCTCGTAGTGCGCGAGGTACTCCGCGAGCCCGTCGTCCGTGCACTCGTCGCTTCAGCCCGCGGTTCCGCGACCTGGACGACCAGGTTCCGCGGCAAGCTGATCACCTGGCACGGCGACGCCGACCAGCTGATCCCCACCGCGGGCACGGTCGACTACCGCAAGCGCGTGGACGAGGAGATGACCGGCACGAGGAAGGTCGACGACTTCTACCGGCTCTTCCTGGCACCGGGCGTCTCGCACTGCGGCCTGGACGGTGGCAAGGTCGACGACCTGGCGTCACTGACCGCCTGGGTCGAGCACGGCAAGGCACCGGCGGTCCTGCACGCCGCCCTGACCACCGCCACTGGTGAGACCGTCGCCCGTGACCTGTGCCGCTACCCGATGGTCTCCCGCTACACCGGCCACGGTGACCCGAACGTCGCGAGCAGCTTCCGCTGCGTTCGCCCCTCGCGCGGCTGAGACCTGCGGTACAACAGGTTCGGGTCCGTCCCCCGGGCGGGGACGGACCCGAACTCTGTCGTACGTGACCCGCTGCGCTCAGAGAGCCAGATCCGCCGCCAGACAGGCGAACCTGACCGCCAGCGCGTCGGGGTCGTGGGCGTCCACCGCCCGGTACGCCGACGGCACCGCCTTCTCCTCCGGGAAGCGGGCGGCGTCCGGGTGGGACTCGGCCCGGACGAACATCTCGGCGGCCTCCCGCTCGTCCTCGGCGGTCATCGCCAGCGCGCCGTAGGTGATCAGCGCCAGGCGGGGCGACACGGACGGCAGACCGGCGTCGCGGGCGGCAAGGGCGTGCGCCCGGGCCTGCTCGATCTCGGCCGAGACCTGGCGGTGCGTGGAACGGACGTCCCCGTCCTGGTAGAGCGCCCGGTAGGCGGCCGCCAGCACTGAGGCCGGCGACTCCGTCGAGCCGGGCGCGAGGTCCGCCTGGACCAGCCGGTGCGCCTGGCCGAGGCGGGCGGCGTGACCGGCGACGAAGGCCGCGTCCGTCAGGCGCCGGGACCGGTCGGTGTGGTTCTCGCTGAGCTCGGCGGCCCGGACCACCACGTGGCCCTCCTGCTCCGCCAGCGCGACGGCGTGGCCCAGCAGCGAGCTCTTGCCTCAAATGACTGGGGGTCAAGGGGGCTCCGGGGGCCGGTTGTGGAGTCTCCGGCACGTGGGCGACGGTCCTCTGGCGTTCTGAGGCCACGTCGATAACATGAGGCCTCCTCGCATTTCTTGTCAGGAGGCTGTCATGCCGGATCGCTACGACCTACCGGCGGGGTTCCGCTGGGGCGCCGCCACCGCCGCCTACCAGATCGAGGGGGCGGTCGACGAGGACGGCCGAGGCCCCTCCGTCTGGGACACGTTCACCGCCCGCCCCGGGGTCATTCGCGACGGGCACACGGGGGCGGTGGCCTGTGACCACTACCACCGGTACCCCGAGGACATCGCCCTGATGAAGGGCCTGGGGCTGGACGGCTACCGCTTCTCCGTCTCCTGGTCCCGGGTCCTGCCCACCGGCGCGGGCGCCGTCAACCCGGCCGGACTCGCCTTCTACGACCGACTCGTGGACGCACTGCTGGAGGCGGGCATCACCCCGCTGCCCACCCTCTTCCACTGGGACCTCCCGCAGGCCCTGGAGGACACCGGCGGCTGGCTCGACCGCGACACCGCGTACCGCTTCGCCGACTACGCCGCCGTCGTCACCGACCGCCTCGGCGACCGCATCCCCGCCTGGATCACCCTCAACGAGCCCTTCGTCCACACCGTCTTCGGCTACGCCCTGGGCACCCACGCCCCCGGCCGCACCCTGATGTTCCAGGCCCTGCCGGCCGCCCACCACCAGCTGCTCGGCCACGGCCTGGCCGCCGCGATCCTCCACGACCGCGGCCTGGAGGTGATGCTCTCCAACAACCTCACCCCCGTCGAACCGGCCTCCGACTCCGCCGCCGACCAGGCCGCCGCCGAGGCCTACGACGCCCTCCACAACCGGCTGTTCACCGACCCCCTCCTCCTCGGCCGCTACCCAGACCTCTCCGCCCTCGGCGTCCCCGACGACATCTACGGCGCCGTGCACGACGGCGACCTCGACCTCATCCACACCCCCGGCCTCGACGCCCTCGGCCTCAACTTCTACAACCCCACCCGCGTCGCCGCCCCCACCACCCCGGACCTCCCCTTCGACCTCGTCGACATCCCCGAAGCCCCCCACACCGCCTTCGGCTGGCCCGTCGTCCCCGACGCCCTCACCCGCCTCCTCCTCCACCTCCGCGACACCTATGGCAAGGCCCTCCCGCCCATCACCATCACCGAGAACGGCTGCTCCGTCACCGAGGAGACCGTCCCCGACCAGCCCCGCATCGACTACCTGGCCGCCCACCTCGACGCCCTCGCCCAGGCCACCGCCCAAGGTCTCGACATCCGCGGCTACTACACCTGGTCCCTCCTCGACAACTTCGAATGGGCCGAGGGCTACCATCAGCGCTTCGGCCTCGTCCACGTCGACTTCGAGACGCAGGAGCGGACCCCGAAGGCCTCGTACGCCTGGTACCGCGACCTGATCGCCACTCATCCAGCCAGGCGCTCAATGTAGTTGGTCCTCAGTTGCTGCGGGATGTGCGGCCCCTCGGCGTTGGCCGAGAGGCCCTCTGGACGGCGCGGCCCGCAGCAGCTGAGCCCCGGACTCAAGGCAGAGGACAGGGTGTTCGACAAGTCCGTAGCCCGTCCCCAGTGATTCAGCTGCGGGTCGGTTGTGTAGGGAAGGGCGGCCTTGCGACTTCAGGCCCTCACCTCGCGTGCGGCGAGCCCGGTCAGACCGCTGCCGAGGGTTGGGTCCGCGCCGCGCATCCGTCATCCGTGACCTCCAGGACGAGCAGGTCCGCGTGGTATCGGCCGGACACCTTGGCGGTCTCGGCGCCACTGTGGCGTGCGATGTTGGTCATGGCCTCGCTGATCAGGTAGTAGACGTTGGTCTCCACCTGCCGGGGCAGTCGCCCGGGCAGGTCCAGGTCCACCTCGACCGGGAGAGGGAACCGGCTTGCCTGCTCCCGTATCGCGGCGGCCAGCCCGTGGTCCGCCAGCACGGGGGGGCAGGCCGCGGACCAGGATGCGCAACTCCTCGTGTGCGGCAAACAGTTGCTTCTGTGCTTCGGTCAGCTGCCCACTCAGCGGCGATCCCGGCGGGACGTCCAGGTGCATCAGTCCGAGCGTCATCCCCAGGCAGATGAGCCGCTGCTGCGCGCCGTCGTGCAGGTCCCGCTCGAGCCGTACCCGTTCGGCGTCGAATGCGTCCGTCAGCCGCACCCGGGACGCGTGCACCTCCCGCAGCGCGCTGCCGAGTTCCTCGTCGCGCGGGGCGCGCAGGGTACGCGCGAGCGCGGCGCGGGCACCGGCCCAGGAGGTCACCGTGTACGGCGAGGCCAGCAGCACGAAGGACCCGAAGACGGCCCACGGCCAGGTGTCGCCGTCGACGGCCTCGAAGCAGAGCGCCGGCACCCCGAAGGAGAAGAACAGCACGAGCAGGTCCAGCCACCACAACGCGGCCGCCGACACCAGCGTGAAGCCCAGTTCGCGGCGGGCACCCGGGCGGAGGCGGGAGCGCACGAGAGGACGAACGCGGAGGACGAGACGGTTGAAGCCCCTGGCACGCCAGAGGTGTCGGTCCGGTTTCACTGCCAGAGCTGGTCGAAGGTGTGGATGGCCTGCTGGGCCGCCGGGGCGAGGGTGTTGGTGGTGGGGGGCGACCCGGCCGGCTGGAGGAGGTGGGTGACGTCGGGGAGGGTGACCAGGCCGGGCCCGCCGGTGCCGGCCGTCTTGAGGGCGCTGACCAGCGGGCCGGTGGTCGAGCACGGAATCTGGGTGTCGGCGGTGCCGCAGGTCACCATCACCTTGGTGCTGGAGGGCAGCTTGGCCGCCAGGTCCGGCGGGTACACGGCGTCGTCGGTGCGAGCGAAGGCGAGGTTGGCGTTGAGGCTCTGGAACACCGTCGCGATCGCCCCGGGCATGCCCGTGGTGTCGGCGGGGTTGCCGGCCCGGATGCTCGACACCCCGTTGGTCACGGCGGTCTTGACGGTGGTGGCCTCGGCGGAGCCGAGCTGCCCGGCCGAGACGGCGGCGTCCACCTGCTGATCCACCTGAAGAGTGACGAGGTCGAGCAGTCGCTCGTCCTGGGGCTCCAGCAGCGCCAGTCCGGCCACGGCCGGTTTCGCGGCCTGCTGGACCTCCAGGGCGATCATCGCGCCCTCGCTGTGGCCGGCGATGAGCAGCCGCTGTGGGTCGGCGCCGGGCTGGCCGGCGAGGAACTGGTAGGCGGCGGTGGCCTGTTGGACGAAGGAGTTCAGGTCGAGGCCGCCCGGGTTGCCCGCGTAGGTGCCGAGGCCGGTCTGGCCGGTGCCGTACTTGTCGTATCGCAGGGTCATGATGCCGTCGTCGCCCATCTGCTGGGCGATGTCGGCGAGGGTGTCGGGCATCAACTGCGGGGGCTGGTTGCCGTTGCGGTCCGTGGGCCCACTGCCGGGCAGCAACAGCGCGGCCGGCATCTTCGCTCCGGTCGCGTTCGGCGGGATGTGCAGGGTGCCGTAGGTGGTGGTGCCGTTGACGACGAAGGACACCTGTTGGTCGCCCGGGGCCGTGGGCGACCCGGGCGCGGACGGGGAGGCCGAGGCGGCCGCCGGGGTCGCCTCGACCTGGGCGGCGGCGCTGACGACGGCGCTGGCGGCGGCGCTGGCGGCGGCCCGGCCGCCGGCCGGCGTGGGCTCGGGCTTGTCGCCGGAGCCGCAGCCAGCGGTCAGGCCCAGCGCGGTGAGCAGAGCGATCGCCGAGGCCAGTCGGACGGCCGGACGGTTCGAGGGCGCGGACGGAGACACGGGTTCACTCCTGTACATGGGTTCACTCCTGGGACAGAGATCAAGCGGTTGACGGCGGACAGTCGCGTCCTCAGAGGCCCGCAGCCGCCCGGACCTGCGCGACCACGGCCTCCGGGTCCGGGACGGCCACCAGGAGCACGTCGAAGTCGCCGCCGTCCTCCGCCAGTTCGATGCGTACGGCCCGTCGGCCCCGACTCGCCAGGACGAACTGTCGTCCCTCGGTCGAACTTCGCCAGGTCCCGGCCTTGACGACGCCCGGAACGCTGGTTCCCGGCGCGCGCAGGCCGTGTGCCGCCGTCAGCGGCTGATCCTCCACCGACACCGAGCGGATGGCGGTCAGCGGCACGGCGATGTCGCTGTGCATCGCCTCGATCCGCTCCCACGCCGTCAGGCGCACCACCAGTCGGCCCGCCTCGGTCACGATCTCCGCCATGCTCGTACCTCCGCCGCATTGTCAGGGGATCCAGGGATTACCACCCCGGTGGCCCCGGGTGCGCCACCGACACCACGCGACCACCCCGGTCCACCGCTGAACGGGTGGATGGCGAAACCGCCGGTCTGCCGGCGCCCACGGCCTCGGCTTCGGCTTCGGATCCGCGCGTACTCATCTGCCGGAGGCGCCGCCCGCTCCGCCGAGTTCGTCGGGGCCCAGGTGCTCGCCCGGTGTCGCCAGATCCTCGACCGCGTGCGCGCCGACCACCGCGCCGGTGGACCTCCTGCCGTGTCGGAGCCTGCCCTCCAGCCGGCCGGCGAAGGTCGTGAGCGTGAGGTTCACGAGGACGAAGACCACCGCGACGACGGAGAAGGCGGCGATGGTGTTCGCGCCGTAGTTCGCGCTCAGCGGGCGGACCGACGCCAGCAGCTCGGAGAAGCCGAGCAGTGCGCCGCCCAGCGCGGTGTCCTTCACGATGACGACCAGCTGACTGACGATCGCCGGCAGCATCGCCGTGACCGCCTGCGGCAGCAGCACGTGGCGCATGACCTGGTTCTTGCGCATGCCGAGCGCCATGGCCGCGTCGCTCTGGCCCTGGGGGAGGGCCAGGATTCCGGCCCGGACGATCTCCGCGAGCACCGAGGCGTTGTAGAGGACGAGACCGGTGACCACGGCGTACAGCGGTCGGCTGTCCGAGCCGACGTTGGTGTACTGGGCGTACGCCGCGTTCGCGAAGAGCATCAGGATCAGCACCGGGATGGCGCGGAAGAACTCCACGACGGTCCCGGCCGCACCCCGCACCCACCGGTGGTCGGAGAGCCGGGCGATGCCGAACAGAGCTCCGAGCGGCAGCGCGATGACCATGGCGAGCGATGCGGCGATGACGGTGTTCTGGTGCCCCGGCAGCAGGTACGTACCCCAGGCGCGGGAGTCCGTGAAGAAGGGCCGCCACTTGACCCATTCGAGCTGGTTCTTGTCGGCGAGGCTCTGGACCACCCACCAGGCCAGAGCGGCCAGGGCGACCAGGAACAGCACCGTCGACACCGCGTTGCGCCGTCTGGCTCGCGGCCCCGGCGCGTCGTACAGGACGGACGACGGACTCATCGCCGGACCGACACCGTCTTGCTCACCCAGCCGAGGATCAGCCCGGTCGGGAGGGTGAGGCAGCTGAACCCGAACGCGAAGATGGCGGAGATGAGCAGGAGTTGGGCCTCGTTCTCGATCATCTCCCGCATCAGCGCCGCGGCCTCGGCGACGCCGATGGCGGCGGCCACCGTCGTGTTCTTGGTCAGGGCGATCAGGACGTTCGCCAGGGGGCCCACCACGGAACGGAAGGCCTGCGGAAGGACGATGAGCGTCAGCACCTGGGGGAAGGTCAGGCCGAGGGCGCGCGCCGCCTCGGTCTGACCGATCGGCACCGTGTTGATGCCCGAGCGCAGGGCCTCGCAGACGAACGCGGAGGTGTAGGTGATCAGGCCGAGCACGGCGAGCCGGAAGTCGATCGTCTTGAAGTTGCCGGCGCCGAGCGTGACGCCGAGCGTCTGGAACAGGCCGAGTGAGGTGAAGACGATGATCACGGTGAGGGGGATGTTCCGGACTGTGTTGACGTAGGCGGTGCCGAAGCCACGCATCAGCGGGACCGGGCTCACCCGCATGGCCGCGAGCACGGTTCCCCAGACCAGGGCCCCGATGGCGGAGTAGAAGGTGAGCTGCACCGTCACCCAGAAGGCCCCCAACAGGTCATAGCGGTTGAGAAAGTCGAACACGTTCTGTGACTCCCGGCCTGCTGGGTGCGGGAAGGGCGAGGCGCGCCGCTTCGAGCGCGGCGCGCCGTGGGTAGCGGCCTCAGCTGACGATGACGCCGATCTTCGGCGCGGGCTCGTTGTGGTAGTCGGCCGGACCGAAGTTCTTCTTGACGAACGCGTCCCAGGAGCCGTCCTGGACCATCTTCTCCAGGGCGGTGTTGATCTTCGCCTTGAGATCGCTGCCCTTCTGGACGCCGATGCCGTAGTTCTCGTTGCTCATCTTGAAGCCGCCGAGCTTGAACTTGCCCTTGAAGTCGGCCTGCGCGGCGTAACCGGCGAGGATCGAGTCATCGGTGGTGAGGGCGTCGATGACCTTGTTCTCCAGACCGGTGAGGCACTCCGAGTAGCCGCCGTACTCCTGCAGCTGGGCGTTCGGCGCGATCCTCGTCTTCACGTTCTGCGCCGAGGTGGAGCCGGTGACCGAGCAGAGCTTCTTGCTGTTCAGGTCCTCCGGCTTCTTGATGGAGTCGTCGTCCGCCCGGATCAGTACGTCCTGGTGCGCCAGCAGGTAGGGGCCGGCGAAGTCGACTGCGGAGGCGGTCGCCCACCAGCGAACATGCCCCTCCTGGGCAGCGCCTTGACAAGCGTCCGCCGAGATTTTATCCAGGTCAATGAGGAGGGATTTGTCCTGCGGATCGGGTCCGCACTCCCAGGTGGGGCGCGGACTCACCGGCACACGGGAGGAGGGCGGCTGCGATGACCAGCGGGCGACCCCAGCGGGATCACTACGCGGTGCTTGATCACTACGCGGTCCTCGGCGTCGAGCCCTCGGCGTCCGCGCGGCAGGTCACCTCGGCCTACCGCGGCCTGGTACGCCTGCTGCACCCCGATGCCGGCGCCGACCGGCCCGGATCGGCCGAGCGGCTGCGCGAGGTGGTCGCCGCCTACCAGGTCCTGCATGATCCCGAGCGGCGCGCCGCCTATGACGCCGAGCACGGCAGCAACCGTGCAGGTCGTGCGGCCGGGAGCAGGCGGGTGGAAGTGCGCGTCGTCCCGGCGGCCGGCAGCGCAACAGCGGCCGCCGCCCCGTTCCCGCGAGGCGGGAGCCGACCGGGCCGGCCGTCCGGCCCGGCGGTCCGGGCCGGGCCGGTGCGGTTCGGGCCGGTGCGGTTCGCACCGTCCGAATCCCCGCTCGCCCGGAGCGACCCCGGAGACCCGACCCCCCGAGACCTTCTGGCCTGGATGCTGCGCCGGCTGTGGGAGGTGGAACCATGACCGCGAAGGAAGGTCGGCCTCCCTTCAAGCAGTGACGCACCCTGCGACCGGGAGCACGGCCGGTGGTGCGATGCCGCTGCCCTGCACTGCCCCCGAACTGCCCGGGTCCGGCCCGGAACCTTCCTGTGCCGCCAGCTCTGAGCTTGTGATTTATCCAGTACGGCGTGGTTTGGTGCCGACTTTGTGGTGAGCCGGTCGGCGGTAGGACTCGCCGGTGGCCAAGAGCAGGCCCACGTCGTAGCGGTTCGCGGGGCGGCGGTTCTTGGAGCCGGGCGGCCGTCCGGGGCCGGGACAGGTGGGTTTCGGCACAGCGGCTGGCGTTGAGGTTCTGGCGTGCAGGTGTCGGAACCCGCGTCGGACCCGGGCGGGGGTGAGCTTGTTCGGTTCGGCGGGTTTCTCCCAGGGCCGTCGCAGGTCGACGGCCAGGGGGCGGGCGAGGCGGAGTTGGGTGTGCGCGACCGCGATCAGCCAGGTCCAGCGGTCCGCCGCCTCGGCTTCCCGCAGTCTCGGGGCGGTCCAGCCGAGCGTCTGCTTGATCATCCTGAAGAAGTGCTCGATGTCGAACCTGCGCAGGAATGCCCGCCAGGCCAGGTCGGCCTCCGCGGGTCCGGCCGTGGGCCGTGACCACCACAGCCATAGCGGCTTGGGGTCGCCGCCGCTGGGCAAGTGGTCAACTTGGAGTCGGATGACGGTGCCCTCGATGACCGGGAGCTGGCCGGGGTGGTCGCGCCAGGCGGCGCGCCCTTGCAGCTCCGGGTGGAGCCGGTCCCAGCTCTGGGCGTGGGCGGTGCCGTAGCGGGTGGTCTCCGCCTTCGTCTCCGCGTCCGGGGCGCACCAGGTCCTGGCGTCTTTGAAGATGAACTCGCTGCCGTGCTTGGGTGGCCGCCCGCCGGCCGGGTTGGCAAGGGCGAACTCCGCACGGGTCGGCGCCGGGCGGCGCATCACTCGGTCCGAGCGCAGACGGCCCAGAATCTCCACAGGCAGGTCGTGCAGCAGGTAGGCCAGCCGCATCACGTCGTAGCCGGCGTCGGCCACGATCAGCATCAACGGGTCGCCCGGGCTCCACTGGCCGACGCTGACCAGGCGCTCGACCAAGGCCCGCAGCTGTGCGGCGGTGACGGCGGCGAGGTCGTCGCCGGGCCGCAGCCGCACTGCGTCCAGCGGGGCGACCCATGAGGTCCGGCCTGACTCCAGGGCAACGACCCACGAGTAGGGCCAGCCCGGGATCATCTGATGCCTGGCATCGCCCCGGCCGTAGGTGTGGCAGAACGAACGGGCGTCGCTCGTGTCGGCGTCGGGCCGCCGCCACGGCGAGACGTCCACCGCGAGCACCAGGCGGCCGTCGGCGGCGCGGGGCAGCGGCAGGCCAGCCAGCTCGGCCCGCAGCCGCTCGACGTCCAGGCGGCCCCGGTTCAGCGCACCGTACAGGGCGCCGTGTCCGCGCCGGTGCTCGGGAGCCAGCGCCAGGCCGACCAGGGTCTTCACCGGTCCGTCGGTGCACAGCACCGCGTCGGCCAGCTCGAACAGCGCATCGCGCCGTCCGGTCAGGCAGTCGTAGAAGACCTCCCGGAAGCGTGACAGTTCCGCGAACGGCTCGCCCTGCACACCCTGCTCCACCACACTCACCACTACGACCTTCGCGTCAAATCCATTATCTCTTGGTCGAGTTCAGGATCACGCGAAGGCAGTGCTGCCGTCTCGGCAACACTCGGACGAGTGATCACCGGGCCCCTTGTTCGAAGCCGGACGCGAGAAGCCAAGCTCGGATCGCCGCAACCGGTTGGCAGCGATGGTGGCTTGCTACCGCCATCAGTGGCCTGGGGCCCACGGGTCGTTGAACTCCACCGGATCGGGCCTTTCGGGGTGGAGCATCTCTCGGACACAGCGCTGCAGCCCTGTCTCGCCGGATCCGCCGGCGGCGACCATCCAGGGCAGGGCTTCCATGGCGTGGGCGCGATCGTCAGTGGCGAGGTCGTCGACTGCGACGCGCAGGGCCTTGGGAGCGGGTTCGTCGGCGAGGCAGAGCCAACCGATCGCGGCAGCCAGCCGGACCTCGGGTGCCTGCGTCCGGTCCTGCAGCTGATCGCTCATCCACTGGGCGGTCAGCACATGGGGGTGGGCCCGGGTGGCCTCGGCGATGGCGAGGACCAAGGCGGCGCGGACGATCGGGTCCTGCTCGATGGCGAACCGGGCGCGAAGAGCTGAGCGGACGGTCCGGCGGGGGTCGGCCGCGGTAGCCAGTGCGTAGGCGGCGTGGATACGGATCGTCGAATCGGGATCGTCGAGAAGGGGCTGCAACAGGACCGTGTCGACGGTGATCGCGGACCGGGCGGCGGCGACCGACCAGCCCGCCGGGTAGCCGGTCACCTCGACACCGTAGTCGTCGTAGAGGTCGTCGGTAGCGGAGCGGTGGAGCAGCAGTTCATCGCGGGAGGCGACGCCGAAGTGCCGTGCGCGGGCCGGCGAGGAGAGCTCGGCAAGCGTGTCGACCCGATGGGGGTGGCGGGTGTCGGCGGCGATGCGCACCATGAATGGCACAGCGAGCGCGGCGGCGGCCCTCATGTCGTTGGCGCACATGCCGCCCACGACGCCCGTGCCGACGCGAACGGGCGCGCCGACACGCAGCAGCTGGACGGCTTCCCTGACACGATCCCCCTGCGGGAGGTTCTCCCAGGGGACCTCGTCGAGCAGGAAGCCGTCCTTGGCCTCGGGTGAGATGGCGGCCACCACTGCGCGCACGTCGAACGGACCGCCCGCGAAGGAGGCCAGTTCCGCGCCATCCACCAGTGCTCGACACATCGCGAAGGTCGGATCGGTCCGCCAATCGCCCACACCACACCACCCCACCGCTGAGTCTGATCAGAGCCGATCATGCCCGAGCGGACCGACAACCGTGCAGACAGACCACCCTCGCGCCGTTGGGCGGGACTCTGCCCTTCTCGACCCAGGCCGCAGACCCGTGATCGTCAGGACCGCGTGTTCGACGCCGGACGTTAAACGTCAAGCTGAGTACCTGTGTCTGAACCCCCGTTTTGGGTAGCCTGGAGCCCTAATCTGGGCTGGTGTCCGAGGGCAGCGGGCCGGTTGGCGAGCGGAAGTGCGAGGGCTGCGGCGTACGGCTGAGGCCGGAATCGCGGCCCGACGCGGTGTACTGCTCGGCGGCGTGTCGTGCCAGGCAGTGGCGGGTGGACCAGCGGCTGCGGAAGCGGGTGGCGGCCGAGCTGCGCGGTGCCGGCCGAGTGGAGTGCCCGGAGTGCGACGCCTGGTGGGTGGCCGGGGTGGATCGGCGTTCGAACGCCGTCTACTGCTCGCGGCGGTGCGTGATGAGGGCCTGGCGGGCCCGGAAGGAATCGTTCGGCGAACGGTCACAGTGACCGTTGAGCGAACGGCACAGTTGGCCTTAATCGGTCAAGTCCGTTCATCCGCAAGGTTGTTGTTGTGATCATCACATCTTGGGCCGGACTCTGCTGCGCGGAAGCGGGCCGGTCCCGTCGCGGCCAACGGCCGCGCCCAGCCTGCGAGTTGGTGGTGTGATCCACATGGCTCAGGAGATCGAGAAGGCGGAGAAGGTCGGCAGCGTCAGCGCCAGCCGATACGAGGAGATCGTCGCCGAGCTGCGGAAGCTCGTGGAGACGTCCCGACAGGTGCAGTTCTCGCTCGGCGACTACGCGCTGGAGATCGAGCCGATGCGTGAGCCGGGCGGCTCCGAGCCGGCGGAGGAGATGTTCACCGTCAAGGCGTCGCTGGCCAGGGTGGCCGACGACATCGGGCTGACCTACTCGCTGGTCAGGCGCGCGAGGTGGACCGCGTCGCGGTGGCCGAAGGAGCGCCGGCAGAGCGGAGTCTCCTTCACAGTCCACGAGATCCTGGCGGGGATCACGGACGAAGCGGAGCGGTTCGAAGCGATCCTCAACCCTCCGAAGCCCCGGGGCCGGTGGACGCCGGACGAGGCCAAGCGCAAGCTCGGCTGGCAGGTCGAGCGCCCCATCTCGCCGGAGGAGAAGGTCCGCGCGATCCACACCCTGGCCACGTCGGAGGAGGTCGCGGCGAAGGTGACCGGCGACCTGCTGCGACGGCCCGAGGTGATGGCGCACGTCCAGCCGAAGGACAAGGTGAGGGCGGTCGAGGAGCTGACCCGCGACGACCACGTCGCGGCGGAGGTGACCACCGGCCTGCTGCGGCGCCCGGACGTCGCGGCCCGGGCGATGGCCGACGACACCGCCCGCCACCAGGTCAACCACGCGCAGGTCGAGCGGGGCAGGTAGGCCCGCGAGCACTTCGAGCAGAACAGCCCGATCGCGCCGGCGATCCGGCAGATCGACCGGACGGTGGAGTTCCTGGACCTGGTGGCCGCCTGCCACGCCTTCGTCGCCGCGGCCGGCCGGGTCGTCCCCGGCCTGCGGGACCGGCAGCTCGGCGAGGACGAGCAGGCGGTGATCCGGGAGAACTGCGCGCGGATGCGGGCGACGCTCGACTGGGTGGAGACCGCGGTGGACACCGGCAAGGTGGACATGGACAGCGAGCTGGCCCGTCTCCTCCAAGGCGAGTAGGCGATGCCACGCGCTTCCCAGCGCAGGTCGCCGGCCGCCGAACGGCACGCCGACACCGTCCGCAAGGTCCTGTTCGAGGCCCGCCCGGCGGGCCTAGTCTTCGACCAGCTGAGTCGGGCTTCGGCGTTGAGCCCGAGCCAGGTCAGGTCGGGGCTGGCCTGCCTGCGCGACACCATCGCCGAGCGGGGCTGGCCGCCGCTGATCTGGAGTCGGGCGGACGGCTACAAGTTCTGCTCCGACCCCGCCGAACTCCAGGCCTATGAGGTCGCGGTGATCCGCGAGAAGCTCACCGAGATCCGCCGGTTCATCACCGGCGTCGTCGCCCCGCACGCCGTCCTGCAGCCCAAGGGCCGCTGGATCAAGCACCTGAACACCCAGCTCAGCTCGGTGGAGTCCACGCTCGACGTGATCGCCGACTACATCGACGCCTGACCCTCACCGATCCTCCGGGCCCGGCCGCCGCAGACGGCCGGGCCCGCCAACTGCCTGTCTCTGAACCGGAAAGGAAAGTCCGTGCGCTACCGCTGCTATCCGTCGGACACCTTCGACGACGAGTGGGCCCTGATCGAACCGCTGTTGCCCACCCCGGCCTGCGAGACGAAGTCCGGCGGGCGCCCGGAGAAGCACCCGCGGCGCGAGATCGTGGACGCGATCCGCTACGTCGTCGACGCCGGCTGCAAGTGGCGCGCGCTCCCAAAGGACTTCCCACCCTGGCGGACCTGCTACGGATTCATGGCCCGCTGGGCAGCGGCCGGTGTGATCGGGCGGATCCGCGACCAGCTGCGCGAGCGGGTCCGCCGCGACATGGGCCGAGCCCCCGGCGCGGTCGCCACCATCATCGACTCCCAGTCGGTGAAGGCCGCCGAGACCGTCGGCCGCGACTCGCGCGGCTACGACGCGGCCAAGAAGATCAACGGCAGGAAGCGGCACCTGGTCGTGGACACCAAAGGCCTGCCGCTGTTCGTCATGGTCACCCCGGCCGACATGACCGACCGCGACGCGGCGAAGGAAGTGCTGTTCCGGCTGCGGCTGATGCACCCCGAGATCACCATCGTCTGGGCCGACTCCGCCTACGCCGGACAGCTCGTGACCTGGGCGAAGAAGTACCTGAACCTCACGATCAAGACGGTCAGCCGGCCCAAGGACGCGAAGGGGTTCGTCGTCCTGCCCCGGCGCTGGGTGGTCGAGCGGTCCCACGCCTGGATCATGCACGCCCGCCGACACGCCCGCGACTACGAACGCCTCATCCAGCACTCCGAATTGCTGATCACCTGGGCCGCGATCACCATCATGACCAGACGCATCACCCAGAGGCAGTCCCGGCGGAAGGGCCAGCCGGAGCCCCGCGAAGCCCAGCGGGACTGATCGTTCTCGGAGTCGGTCCACCGGCCGACCCCCTGACCAGTCGAACGAACCGGTCAAACCTACTCTCCCACGGCCTCCGACGACCCGTCAGCGGATTCGCCAGCGTCGCGGCCGACGCCCGGCTGACGATTCACCGCCCCGGCGGCCTGACCTGGTTCGACGGCGAGTTCGCCGCCACCCGCGAGTGGCACAGCCAGGTCCGCGAGCACCGCGCTCTGCTGCTGATCACCGCTCCGGCCCGCCAGTGATGGCGCTGGTTGAAAACGACCACCCCTTGCTGGGGCATGGGACAGACCTGCCGGCCTCGATTCCCCACCCACAGCACGCTGGAGCCAAGTCCAGGGGCGGGGGAGCAGTCCAGGGTAGGCGAAGCCCAGCGCGCAGTGCCGCAGCGAGGTGCCCTCGGCCGTCAGGATGGCTGGACTTGGTCGAAGTGGGCGAGGGCTTCGGCGGGGTCCGGGCTCACGAGGCGTTCCAGACCGGCCGTCGTGATCTTCGCCCACCTGCCGGCCCGTGCCCACATCTGTTCCTCGAAGGCGCGGACGGTTTCGTCCAGATCTCCAGGGCCGGTAGCGATGGACTCGGCGAGTTCGGCACCTTCCAGCATCGCGAGGTTCGCGCCCACCCCCAATGGAGGCATCAGATGGGCGGCGTCGCCCAGGAGCGTCACCCCGGGGACGTGGGTCCAGGTGTGGGACACGGGCAGGACGTAGAGGGGGCGGTGGACGAAAGCGGGGCCGTGGCGGAGGAGTTCGAGGACGGGAGCGGCCCAGCCGTCGAACAGAGCCAGCAGGCTCGATCGCACCGCCTCGGCGTCGGCCAGGTCCAGGTCCGCGTGCCAGTCCAGCGGCGCGCGAAACCGGGCGTACACCTTGACGTGGCCGCCGCTGTTGCGCTGGGCGACGAGAGATCGGTTCACGCCGTACACAGCCACGGAACCGTCGCCGATCAACCGGGCAAGGTCGGGGTGGCGGGTGTCGACGTCGTCGAGGGAGGTCTCGACCGAGGTGATGCCGGTGTAGTGCGGCGTCACCGACGAGACTGCCGGGCGGACCCGGGACCAGGCACCGTCCGCGCCGACCACGAGGTCGAACGTCTCCTGTCGCCCGTCCGCGAAATGGACCAGTACGCCATCCCGGGTCCCCGGCACCACCTGCGTCACGCCCCGGCCCCACTGGACGTCGAGAGGGCCGAGCAGCAGGTCACGGAGTTGCCCGCGGTCGATCTCGGGATTGGCCAAGTCATCTGGACGGGGTCGCCAGTCGCGCAGGACGGTCCCGTCCGTGTCCAGGATGCGCATGGCCTGCCCCTCGGGGCGAGACAGTGCCTGGAACTCCGCCAGCAGCCCCGCCTTGTCCAGCGCGAGCTGGCCGAGCCCTTCGTGCAGGTCCAGCGTGCCGCCCGGGGGGCGGGCGTCGGGGGCGGGATCGCGTTCGAGGACGGCGACGGGGTACCCATGGTGGTGCAGGACACGGGCGAAGGTAAGGCCGCCAGGGCCGCTCCCAACCACAGCGATACGTTGTCTCATATCGATACACTGTATTTCCCCAATACGATGCATCGCAACAGAACGGTGTGACCATGACTGTGTGGGACCGGTCGGAGCCGTCGGCTCGCCCCGTGCCGCTCGACCGGGAGCGGATCGTCGCCGCCGCCATCGCGCTGGCTGACGAGGGCGGGCTGGAGGCGGTGTCGTTGCGCAAGGTCGCCGCCCAGCTGAACGCCGGCCCGATGCGGCTGTACGGATACATCTCCACCAAGGAGGAACTGTTCGACCTCATGGTGGACGAGGTCCAGGCCGAGATTCTCCCCGAGGAGCAGCCTGGTGGCTGGCGGGAGGCGCTGTGCATCCTCGCCCACCGCACCAGGCAGGCCGCTCTCCGTCACGAATGGTTGGCCGACCTGCTGGGCGGCCGCCCGACCCTGGGCCCGAACGGCCTCGCCGTGACCGAGGCCAAGCTGGCCGCCCTGGACGGCCTCGCCGACATCGACACCGTCATGCGCGCTGTGGAGACTGTCAGCGCCTACTTCACTGGCGCGATCAGGCGCGAGATCGCGAACCTGCGGGCCGAGCGCGCCACTGGCCTGTCCAAGCGCGACTGGCAACGCGCCTCCGGCCCGCATGTGACGAGGATGTTGGCCACGGGCCGCTTCCCGGCGCTGACTAAGGCCGTATATGACGGCACGGACGTGGACGCCGAGACATCCTTCGCGACCGGCCTGGAATGGGTCCTCGACGCCGTGGCCGCCAAGCTCACCCCGCCGCCGGCGTGACGTGCATACTCCCCGAGCGGGCGGCCTCGCCCTTCGTTGACGACGGCAACGCCCAGCCTCATCACCAGCGACATCTGACCTGAGGCCTGTTCGATTCCCGGCTTGGGCGAACGCTTCGCACACCTTCAGAAACAGGTACTGAGTGGGCGTTTCAGCTAGGAACATGCCAGTTGATCCCGGCTCTTGGGAAGATCTGCGGGCCCGTCCGGCGCGACTCCCGAGGCCGGGGTGGCTGGAGTGCCGCTGGTGCTGGATAGCCTGTCCGAACCGTGTGGCTCGTCCTGTCTCGTCCCAGGAGGCCGGGCCCGATGGCACTTGTCCCGCGACTGCCGCGGCCTCTGGCCAGAGCAGCGATCCCGCAGTATTCCGTCATCATGACGGCCCGCCGACCGTATCCGAGCGACCTGTCCGACGCCCGCTGGGCCCTGGTCGAACCCACCCTCACCGCCTGGCGCGAGGAACGTGCCGCACGGGCCCTGGCCTTCGGGCGACCACCCGAGCACGAGCTGCGTGACCTGCTGGACGCGATCCTCTACGTCGACCGCACCGGCATCCCCTGGCGCTACCTCCCGCACGACTACCCGCCGCACCAGACCGTCTACGCCTACTTCGCCCGCTGGCAGCGCGACGGGGTGTTCGAGCAGCTCAACGGCCTGCTCCGGCGCCTCGTCCGCACGGCCGAGGGCCGCAGCCCGGACCCGACGGCCTGCATCCTCGACTCCCAGAGCGTGAAGACCGCAACCACGGTCCCCGCCGCGACCCAGGGCATCGACGTCGGGAAGAAGATCGTCGGCAGGAAGCGGAGCATCGTCACCGACACCCTCGGCCTCCTGCGCGCCGTGCTGGTCACCGCCGCGAGCGTGCACGACGGCACGGCCGGCCGGCAGCTGCTGACCCGGGTGGCCACCGACCACCCCACCGTTCACAAGGCCTGGGCCGACATGGGCTACAAGAACGCCGTCATCGAACACGGCGCAACCCTCGGCATCGACGTCGAGATCGTCCTCCGCGACCCCACGACCAGGGGATTCTCCGTCCAGCCCCGCCGCTGGGTCGTCGAACGCACCCTGGGCTGGCTGATGAACCACCGTCGCCTGGCCCGCGACTACGAAGCCCTCCCCGTGCGCTCCGAAGCCATGATCCACGTCGCGATGATCAGCCTCATGACCCGCCGCCTCACCGGCGAATCCACCCCGACCTGGCGCGGAACCTGACCTCGACAAGCAGGAACGAAACGCCCACTGACCGGCTCGTTGCCGTGCGTAGCTCGGCCACCGTCAGCCGCGCCGTCACCTCACGCCTCCTCCGCGCGGGCGCCGCGAGCCCCTGCGGGGTCGCCACTGCCATCAGGCTGTTGGTCCGGGGGGCCGAGCTGCTCCGGCTGCGCGTGGGCCCGTGCGCCGAGCACGGGTGCGCCGTGCCGCTCCGGCCGGTGACCCGCGGCGTCGGCGATGCGCTGACGTGGCGTTTCGAGCGCTCCCGGCGGCACCGGGATCAGCCGGCGCGCGGCGACGCGCCCCACCCAGTGGCGTCCGCACTCAGGGCACGGCGGCGCCCCGGCAGGGGTGTACGGCGAGTCCACCGGCATGCCGTCCCGGGAGAAGTACTCCCAGTCCCGGCCCTCGTCATCGCGGTAGTGCTGGACGTCGTAGTCGATGCTCCACTGGTGCCAGCAGTGGCCGCAGGTGAACTCCACGCGTTCCAGGGCCAATTCCGTGATGATCACTGTCGACACCTCCTCCGCCGAGGCGATGCACTGCGCAGGCTCCTCCGAGGTGCGGGCCGGCCACAGGGCAGCCCCCACCAGTCCGTATACCTCCAAAGACGCGGGGGTGCTGACCCTGCGGATCCCGATCTCCGAACACGCCGAGCCGCGCAAGATCGAGATCACCCGGAGTGACGAGGGCCGCAAGCAGATCCGCTCCTGACAGCCCGCCGACCGTTCCGCCCGGCCCCGGGCGGAACGGCCCCGATCGGTGTGCGGGCCTCGGCCCGCAACCAGGGCGTATCGAAGGGGCGCGACCAGGGGCGCTCGGTCGGGCTTGGTTAGGCTGCCGGGCATGGGCCAGAACGTGAGTGTTGCCGCGAGTGCGGGAGAGCTTGTGATCGTCGATGCGGCAGCGGTGGGTGGGGAGTTCGCGGGGGCGGGGCACCGGATCCTGGCGGAGTTGGTGGCGGGGGGCGCTGCGCTGGGGTGGGTGGAGCCGCCGTCGGGGGAGGAGGTGGCGGCGCTGGTCGAGGAGGTGGTGGCGCGGTCGCGGGTCGGGGACGGGGCGCTGCGGGTGGCGTACCTGGGCGGTCGGCCGGTCGGGTTCGGTTACTGGCTGCGACACCAGCGGCCGACCCACCGTCCGCACGCGGAGCTGGAGAAGCTCGCGGTGTCCGCCGCCGCCCAGGGGCGGGGCATCGGGCGGGCGCTGACCACGGCGCTGATCGCGGACGCGACGGCCGCGGGCATCGAGGTGCTCACCCTGGACGCCCGCGGCGACAACGCCGACGCGCTGCACCTGTACCACTCGCTCGGCTTCACCGAGTACGGGCGACTGCCGGACTACGTCGCCGTCGGGGAGCGCCGGTACGACAAGGTGTTCGCCATGCTGGACCTGCGCCGGGCCTGAACCCGCCCGGGGGCGGCGCGAGCCCGGCGCAGGGCGGTGTCACGGTGTGGGCTGCCGCCGGTCGACCACCGTCCGGAGCTTGCCGCTGGTGGGTGTCCGTTCGAAGGCCGCGGAGCCGACGGTCTCGACCGTGAGATCGAGCAGGCCCTCGGCGACGGCCGAGCCCAGTTCCGGGACGGCGGTCAGGAACGCGGCGCGGGCGGCGGCCGCGGGCGGGGCGTAGCGCTCGTCGAGGCGGACGGTGGCGTGCTCGCGGGCCGCGCCCGGGTCCAGCAGCAGTTGGAGTTCGCCCTGGTAGCCGAACTCCTCCTGCGCCACCGCGATCAGGCGTCGGACGTTGAGGAAGTACGTGCCGACCCGGACGACGTCCCCGTAGCGGCCGAGGAGTTCGATGCGGGGGGTGTGGCTGCCGCAGGGGCAGACGCCCTCGACGGCGCGGCCGAGGTCGCCGATCTGGTACCGCTCCAGGCGCTGCCCGGCCCGGGTGCGGCTGGTGAAGACCAGGCGGCCCGGCTGTCCGGGGGGTGCCGGGCGGTCGGCCTCCGGGGCCAGGACCTCCAGGGTGTGGAGGTCGGTCAGGACGTGGTGTACCGAGCCCTCGGAGTGGGTGCACTGGTAGCCGAGCGGCCCCAGATCGGTGCTGCCGTACGCCGCCGAGCGGATCACCTCGACGCCGAACTCCTCGGTGAGCACCCGGCGTTGTTCCGCCGTGAAGTGCTCGCCGCCGTAGAAGACCTTGCGGATCCCGCCGTACGCGCGCAGCGCGGCGCCCTGGTCGTGGAACAGCTGCCAGAGGTACGAGGGCATGCCGAACACGGTGTCCGCCCGGTGCGTCACCAGGGCCTCGGCGGTGGCGGCGTGGTCGGGGCCGGCGGCGATCGGGAGCTGGGTGGCGTTGAGGCGCTCCAGGATCGAGAAGAAGCTGATGAAGCTGCCGTACATGCCGCCGCAGTAGAACAGGTTGGCGGCGCGGTCCCGGGCCGGGTCGAACCCGGCGGCGAGCAGGCCGTCGGCGCAGGCCCGCATCTGGGTGTCGTAGTCGGCGTTGGTGAACACCGACAGGGCCGGGGCGCCGGAGCTGCCGCCGCTGCGGAAGTGGAGGTGGGCGTGCTCGGGCGCGAGGGTGCGCAGCTGCTCCTGGACCCCGGCCTTGTCCAGCAGCGGGCCGTCCGGCGCGGCGGGGACGAAGGCGGGGGCCGCCAGGTCGTCCAGGCAGGCGGCGGTGGCGAAGGCCCCGTCGGCGCGGACGCTGACCCGGCGGCTGTAGCGCTGGAGCGCGTACACGCCGTCGTGGGGCTCGCCGTGGTAGCTGTCGAGCATCCCGCCGACCGGGGTGACCCGCAGGACGCCGGCGGCGAGCACCGCCTGCGACAGCCGGGCGACGTCGGCCCGGCTGCCGCCGATCGCGGCGGTCTGCAGGTAGCGGCGCATCGGACGCAGCACCGCCATCACGGAGCCGCGGGGCAGCGGCTTGACCCAGACGCTGCGGTGGAGCGGCGAGGCGGCCAGGGCGGGGCGGGTGTCGGCGAGGACGCGCCAGGAGCCGTCCTCGGCGGCTACGACCCTGGTGAGGCCGAGGTGTTCCTCCAGCCGGGCGATCAGCTCGGTGGTGGTGACCTCGGCGTGCTCGGCCGGTTCGAGTTCGGGGCGGGGCAGCCGGGCGGAGGCCTCAGCGAGGTGGGTGGCGAAGCGCTCGGCGAAGGCGAAGACCTCGGTGGTGTCGGCGGCTGCGTCGGCGGTGGCGTCGGAACCGTCGGTGGTGCCCTCGGTGTCGAGGTAGATCACCTGGGGGCTGGAGCAGGCCTGTTGCTCGAAGCGGCAGACGTCGGCGGCGAGCGCGTCCAGGGTCGTCCGGTCCGACCAGGCGTCACGGGTCAGGTAGGCGAAGGAGATCCGGTGGCCCCACTCGACCAGGCGGCAGCCGGGCGGGACCAGTTCGGCGACCGAGCGGACGGCGTCCTCGCCGCCCCACACCGCCACCGCGTCGGCGGGCTCGCACAGCAGGCGCAGCCACTCGGCGCGGGCGGAGGGGAAGCGCAGCACGACGATCCGGCGGGCCAGGGCGCCGGTCGGGTCGGCGGCGGCCAGCTCGGCGAGCAGGTGCTGGGGGAGCAGCGTGTCGTTGCTGCTGGTCTTGAGCACGTTGAGGTTGCCGGTGAGCAGGCCCTCGATCACGCTCAGCGGGGCCACGGCGGCGGCGTTGCCGGGGGCGATGTGGACCAGCAGCCCGACCGGTGCCCACGCCTCGAAGGTGGTCTCCCGGGCATCGGGTCGGGTGAGCCGCTCGGGGCGCAGTCCGCCGAGTTCGCGCCGGAGCTTGAGTTCCAGGGCCGGGCGGGCGATCGCACCGGCGATCTCGGCGAGTGTCGCGGCCGCTTCGTCCGCCTCGACACCGCCGGTGGCGAGTTCGGCGAGGAGCCGGGTGCGGACCGGGCTGCCCGCCGTGGCGAGGGAGTCGGCGAGGCGTTGGCAGGCGCTCAACACCAGTTCGGTGGGCAGGGGTTCGGCGAGGACGCGGGCGGCGAGCGCCGGGAGCTCGGCGAGCCGGCGGGCGGCCTCGTCGTCGTCGATGAACGAGCCCTGCCAGAAGTGGGGCGCGGCCGTGGCGAGTTCGGTGGTCATGGGTTCGGTGGTCACGACATCCCCTTCAGGAGTTCGGCGGCGGCCGCCGCGCAGTTGCGGTTCCGGCTGACCCCGGCGCGGCCGTGGATGGTGAACCACGGGGTGGGCAGCGGGCAGGGGCACTCCTGCCCGGGGTGCAGCGAGGCGAGGTCGCCCATGACGACGCTCTGCGCCGGCACCGAGGTGATGTACGGGGAGACGAGGTGGAGGAAGCCGCGTTCGCCGTACGGCAGCGGCTCCAGGGTGCGGGTGTCGCGCACCGCCGCCCGCGACCAGACCGGGACGTGCAGCCGGTGGTGCCCGCACTCGATGTACGGCACGCAGTGCTCGACCGAGCCGAAGGTGTCGCGGATGCGGTCCGAGGGAATGCCCAGCTGCTCCGTGACCCCGGCGTAGAACTGCTCCTTGCCGATCTGCCGGTCGGTGTGCCCCTTCCAGCCGCCGCCGAGCAGGACCAGGGAGTCGGCCGGGAGTCGCAGCGGCGGGAGGCCGAGGGCGCGCATGCGCTCCAGGGTGAAGTGCAGGAAGGAGGGGAAGCCCAGGATCCGTACCGGCAGGCCCTCCTCGGCATAGCGTTGCAGGGCCTCGATGCAGCCGTGGACGTCGAACTCGTGGCCGCTGCCGGTGTGCCGCAGCGCGTGGGTGGTGTGGTTCGCCGGGGCGAAGTCGCAGAGGTAGTTGTCGGTGAACGAGGTGCCGAGTTTCAGCTGCGGGGCCGGCTCGTAGCTGTACAGCAGGTAGTTGACCGGCTGGTCGGGGGTGATCCAGCCGTAGTGGTCGAAGATGCGGGCCACCATGCGCTGCGCGGAGCGGATCGTCCAGGTGTCGAAGAACATCTGCGACTTCTGGCCGGTGGTGCCGGAGGAGGTGAGGTGGAGGAACACCTCCTCCCGGGGGATGGAGAGCACCTCGTGCCGCTTGAAGAAGTTGGCGTGCACCAGGGGCGTGCGGATCCCCTCGCCGACGGTCGGTGCCGGGGTCTCCGCAGGGCCGTCCAGCAGTGAGCGGAGGAACGGCGAGCGCTCGGCGTGCCACGCGTGGGACTCGGCCATGGCGGCGGCGAACAGGGCGTCGGTCTCCGGCCCGGCCGCGTACGGGGCGGCCAGGTCGCAGAGCCGCTGGACGTGCGGGAGCGCGGCCGGGT
Source organism: Kitasatospora sp. NPDC098652 (assembly GCF_044760155.1). NCBI lineage: Bacteria > Bacillati > Actinomycetota > Actinomycetes > Kitasatosporales > Streptomycetaceae > Kitasatospora > Kitasatospora sp. NPDC098652. Next base: position 12,495 of record NZ_JBIWAQ010000008.1, on the reverse strand, counting down.
CGGGCACCGCGACCGGCGCGAGATGGGCGTTCACGGGTTGGTCGGCCGTGTGGTCGGTCAGGTGGTCGGTGAGGTGGTCAGTGAGGTGGTCGGCCAGGTGGTCAGTCATCGTGAGACCTCGGGAATGGGTAGGTAGGTCGACGTCCAGGCGGTCAGGTAGGCCAGCAGGTACGGCTGGAGCGGACTGCTGACGGCCGCCGCCCGGAAGTCGATCTGACGGCTGGTGCGGGAGAGCACCACGTAGTCGTGGAACCGGTCGCCGATCCGGCGCATCGCCGGGTAGACGGCGCTCGGGATGAACCCGGCGGCCAGGAAGGCGTCGAGCCCGGCGGTGTCGGCCAGCGGCAGCAGCGTCTCGACGTAGTCGGCGCCGGCCCGGGTGACGGCGGCCATCAGCGGCTCCAGCGCCCCGGTGACGGCCGCCGGGGACGGGTGCACAGCGATCAGCGAGCAGCTCGCCGCGGCCCGGTCCAGGTCGGCGTACGCCTCGAACGCGCCGTCCGGCGGGGTGAGTACGGCGTTCGGGACGTGCAGCGGGAAGAAGCGCTCCCCCGGATCGGGGAAGAGTTCGAGGAAGCGGCGGCGGACGAAGCCGGGTGCGGTGATCAGCTCCATCGGCGCCGTGACGGGCGCGGCCCGCCCGGCGGCCGGGGCGGGGGCGTCCGTCGGGCGGGGGCGGCCGTAGTCGACGCCGGTGCTCTGCCGGGCCGCCTCCAGCAGCGGGACCAGGGCCTGCGGCACCGCGCCGACGCTCTCCCGGCGGGCCAGGACGCCGTCGGCGTGCCGGGCGAACAGGGCGAGGCTCTCGCACCCGGCCACCTCGACGGCGTTGGGCATCAGGCCGAGGGCCTGGAAGCCGTTGCGGGCGAAGACCTGCTGGGGGCCGGGGGTGACCACGCGGACGGTCGCGTAGACCGAGTCCAGCGTGCCGGCGGCGAAGGCGTCCGTGCAGACGGAGGCGGTCAGCCGGGCGGCGAGGCCCCCGCCGCGCTGCTCCGGGTGGACCGCCAGGCCCACCAGCTTGCCGATCCGGCTGCCGGGGTCGGTCTGCACCGCCACCGAACCCGCCAGGCGGCCCGCGCCCTCGGGGCGGGCGGTCAGCCAGTGGGTGTGCGGGTCGTCGATCAGGCGGCGCATCTCGGCGGGGTCGCTGCCGAGCGCGACCGGGTAGCCGTGGCCGTAGACGTCGAAGTAGAGCTGCCGCAGCTGGGCGACGTCCTGCGGTACCGCCGGGGCGATCGTCACGGTCATCGCGGATCCCCGTTCGGCTGCGCGGCGGTGGCGGTGGTCGGCGAGATGGCGGTGGCCGGGGCCGGGGCCGGTTCGCGTCGGCCGGTCCACCACAGCGCGGCGGCGACCGGCAGCACGCCGACGGCCTGGACCAGGCACAGGGTCCGCGCCGGGAGGTGGTCGCCGAGCAGGCCGAACGCCAGCGAGGACACCGGGAAGGTCGCCCCGAGCAGCGCCTGCATGACGGCGAAGAAACCGGGCCGGTCCTCGGCCGGCACCAGCCGCTGGAACAGCGCCACGAACCGTACGCCGATCACGCCGACGCACCAGCCGGCGACCGCCATCGCCCCGACGGCCGGAGCCTGCCCCACGGCCAGGCCGGGCAGACCGAGCGCGGCGGCCATCAGGCCCAGACAGCCGGCGCCGATCGCGGTCGGCGAGCCCGGGAGCCGGCCGCCCGTGAAGGAGCCCACCAGGGTGCCGACGCCGAGGGCCGCCTCCAGGGCGGCGACGGTCGAGCCGTCGGCGTGCAGCACCGTCCGGGTGTACAGCGGCATGACCACGAACACCGCCGTGGTGAACACGTTCGCGGCGGTGAAGCAGAGGAGCACCCGGCGGATGAACGGGAGTTCGGCCAGGATGCGGCGCAGCGGACGCCGCGCGGTGGGCGACGGGCCGTCCTCGCCCGGGGCTTCCGGCGCGGTGGCGGGCGGGGCGGCGGGGAAGCGGGTCGCGCCGACCAGCGCGGCCGCCAGCAGGTAGGCCCCGGCGCACCCGGCGACGATGCCGGGCAGGCCCGCGCCGTCGACCACCAGCGGGCCCAACAGCCCGCCGGCGAGGCCGGCCAGCGACTGGGTGGCGAGCTCGAAGCCGGTCGCGGCCTCGATGTCGGCGTCCCGGACCAGCTCGGGGACGGACGTGGTCAGGCAGGGGTCGAAGACCGCCTGACAGCCCGCCAGCAGCAGTGCGGCACCGTACATGACCGCCATCGGCGGTGTCGCGGTGTACGTCCAGCAGGCCGTGCCGAGCGCGACCAGGGCGGCGACGGCCGCCGAGGCGGCCAGCACCGTGCGGTGCGGGCGGCGGGCGATGAGCGCGGCCACCAGCGGGGCCAGCGCCACCGCGGGCAGGGTGCTGACGGCGAGGAAGGCGCCCGAGGCGAGGCCCCGGTCCGGGCCTGCGGCGTAGCCGATCAGCCACCACACCGCACCGACCTGGAACATCCGTCCGGCGGCCTGGGTGAGGACCTGCGCGCCCCAGACGGCGGCGAAGCGCCGGTTGCGCAGGACGAGCGGCAGGCGGCGGGCGGCTGCGTCGGCCAGGTCGGCTGCGCCGGCCAGGTCGGCTTCGTCAGTCGCCTCGACCGCCTCGACCGCCTCGACCGCCTGAGCCGCCTCGACCGACTCGACCGACTGAGCCGTCTCGACCGCTTCGACCGTCCGGGCGGCCCGGGAAGCCCGGCCCCCCGTCATGAGTGCGGCCGTTCGTCGAGGACGCGGATCAGCTTGCCGGTCCGCGGGTTGACGGCGAGTTCGTGCGGACGCACCCACGTGACGGACAGCGCGTGGACGTACCCGGCGGCGACCGCCTCCGGGTACAGCGGCCGCGCCGTGTGGACGGCGGTCGTGACGGCGGCGGCCAGTTCGGGGAGCCCGGTGGGGTCCCCGTCGCAGGCCAGCCGCAGGACCAGCCCGTCCCGGCCGTCCCAGCGGCGCACCACCAACTGCACGCCGATCACCCGGCCGGCCGGGTCGGCGGCCCGGACGAGGTCGAGCACGTCCTGGGTGTACAGCGACACCGGCCCCACCCGTACGCCCTCCTGGGCCCGGCCGAGGATGCGGAACTGCCCGGTGGCGACGTCGGTCCACTCCGCGCGGTCCCCGACGGGGTAGCGCAGTACGGGCATCAGCCGTCGCCGCAGGTCGGTCACCACGACCCGGCCGGGTACGCCCTCGGTGTCGATCGGCTCGCCGGTGTGGTCGTCGAGGATCTCCACCACCGTCTCCGGGGTGAACGCCCGGTGCACCCGGGTGTCCGGCCCCGGTACCGGGCGGCCGAGCAGTCCGGCATCGACGGCGGCGTAACCGATCGACGAGACGCGGGCGTTGGGGAACACCTTGTGCAGCAGCGGCTGCTGGTCCTGGTACAGGCCCTCGCCACCGAACAACAGCAGTTCCACGGAGGGGAGTTCGCGACCGGAGGCCAGGAGGTGGTCGGCCAGTGCGCACAGCGTGGTCGGGGTGCCGGCCACCACCTCGACCTGGAACTGCTCCAGGGTCTGCGCGGTCGACTCCAGGGGCGCCGCCCCGCCGATCGGCAGCCGGACGTTGCCGACGGGCGAGCGGTGCAGCGAGTCGAGGATGAAGGTGTAACTGGCGTACAGGTCACCCGCGTAGAAGAGGTCGGCGACCCGGTGCCCCGGTCGCAGTCCGGCGTCGACCAGCCCGGCACCGAAGGAAGTGGTGAACTCCCGCCACTCCTCCCGGCTGTAGAACGAGAACTTCGGCGAACCGGTGGTGCCACCGCTCTTGAAGACGACCGCCTCCTCCAGCGGACCGGTCAGCAGCCGGTTGTCGCGGGGCGTGTTGGCCTGCCAGAACTCGGCCTGCGGGACGACCGGGAGGTCGGTCAGCAGCGTGGCCGAGTCGGGCAGACCGGCGTACAACTCGGCGTAGAAGGGGGAGTTGTGGCGGGCGAAGCGTATGAGTTCCGCTATCGGTTGAACGGGCATCAATTCCTGCTTTTGGGCGTGCGAGGGCGGAGCGAGGTCGTGAGGTGCACGACTTCGCCCTACGGGTCGGAGGCGATCTTTGAGCCGGCGGTCGGTGGAATTCGATTCCGGTGCGACTCGGCGGGCAACGGGTTCGGGAAACGGACCGGGCGTGCGCACTGAGGTTCAGCGGTGCGCGGATGGTTCGTCAGCTGATGCGAGATCGGGGTCTGTGGGGTCACCCGCTCGCAGAAAGAAAGGCTATCACTCGGATATGCCTTCGGAACCCTGGTTGGGCTGCCGTCAGATGGTATGGATACGACCTGAGGCTTCATTGCCGCCGTGTTGCGGCGGCATGACCAGCGGAGGGTGAGGTGGATCTCCCGGAAACCGGATCGGGTGGGTGTTCCGCGCCCTCGTCGGCCGTATCCGCAATTCAGTTAGTTGAATTGATGACATTTCATGTTCGGGTTGTCTGATTACGGCTCGGATGTCGGAATTGCCACGCCGCTTCCCAGGGGGGTGCGGCCGGCCGCGGCCCGCTCGGCGAGCCGCGCCGCATCCGTCACACAGGAGGAGGACGGCTACCTGTGTCAGAGCCGTACCAGCGCCTCCGGGGTCAGGTCGGCCAGTGCGGGGTAGCCGTCGACGGCCATGAGCAGGTCGGCCTCGGCGAGCAGGGAGCGCAGGACGTGGACGATGCCGTCGGTGCCCTCCAGCGCCAGCCCGTAGGCGTACGGGCGGCCGATGCCGACCGCCGTGGCGCCGAGGGCGAGCGCCTTGATCACGTCGGTGCCGGTGCGCACCCCGGAGTCGAACAGGACGGGCAGGCCGTCGGCGGCCGCCACGACCCCGGGGAGGGCGTCGAGTGCGGGCAGGCCGCCGTTGGCCTGTCGGCCGCCGTGGTTGGAACAGTAGATGCCGTCGACCCCGCCGTCCCTGGCCCGGCGGACGTCCTCCGGGTGGCAGAGGCCCTTGAGGATGATCGGCAGGTCGGTGAGCGAGCGCAGCCAGGGCAGGTCGTCCCAGGTCAGCGGGTTGCCGAAGATCCGGATCCACTCCAGGACGGCCGCGCCCGGATCCTCCTCCGGGGCCTTGGCGAGGCGGGCGCGGAACACCGGGTCCGAGGTGTAGTTCGCGAGGCAGTGGCCGCGCAGCTGGGGGAAGTTGGAGGCGGCCAGGTCGCGCGGGCGCCAGCCGGTGACCCAGGTGTCCAGGGTGACGACGATGCCCTTGAACCCGGCGGCCTCGGCGCGGTGGACCAGGCTGGCGGCGAGGTCGCGGTCGGTGGGGGTGTAGAGCTGGAAGAAGCCCGGGGTGTCGCCGAATTCGGCCGCGACCTGCTCCAGCGGGTCGACGGTGAGGGTGGAGGCGACCATCGGCACGCCGGTCCGGGCGGCGGCCCGGGCGGTGGCGAGATCCCCGTGGCCGTCCTGCGCGCACAGGCCGATCACCCCGACCGGCGCCATGAACAGGGGCGAGGGCAACCGCAGCCCGAAGAGGTCCACGGACAGGTCCCGCTCCTTCGCGCCGACCATCATCCGCGGGTAGAGCCCCCAGCGCCCGAAGGCGGCGACGTTCGCCAGCTGGGTGGACTCGTCCCCGGCCCCGCCCGCGACGTACGAGACCACCGACGGCGGCAACGCGGCCTGCGCCCGCGCCTCCAACTCCGCGAAGGCCATCGGCATCGTCGGCAGCACACCGCCGAGCCCGTTGAGGTAGATCTCGTTCTGGTAGTCACCGAAATGCTGCGCCATGGTTCGCGGGGCCTTCCTGTCGGTGTCGGGACGGCGGTGGCCGGGTGGTCGGGTCGCCGGGTCGGCGCTCGTAGTGCTGCTGGCACTCGATCACGCCCCGCGATCCGTGTCGCGAAGGTACCCCGGCCGTACCGTCCGTGGGGCGAGTGGTGGCGGCGGGCGTACGTCGTCCTGGCCGGAGCGGCCGGAGCGGCCGGAGCGGCCGGGCGGGACGGCGGGATCCGCTTCCAGCCGTGACCCCCGGCCCGGCAGCTCCCGGGCCGGGGCTCACGGCGCGTCACACGGCCGGGCTCCGGTGGACGCCGCTCCGGATGGCGCGCAGGATCTCGTGGGCCCAGTCGGCGGGACGGCTGTTCCCGAGGAGGGCGGAGAGCCGGGCCATCCGGGCGCGGCGCTCGGCCGGGGCGAGGTCGAGGGCGTGGGCGAGCACGGCGGTGAGGTCCTCGGGGGAGTGCGGATCGGTGAGCAGGGCGGCCTCGCCGAGTTCGGCCGCGGCGCCGGTGTGGCGGGACAGAACGAGGACCCCAGGGTCGGCCCGGTGCTCGGGGTGCTCGGGGAGCGCGGCGCGGGCGGCGACGAACTCCTTGGCGGTGAGGTTCATGCCGTCCTGGAGGGAGGTGATCCAGAGGACGTCCGCGCTGAGGTACTGGTCGATCACCTCGGTGGTGGACAGGCGCCGCGGCAGGTAGTCGACCGGTTGCCAGGCCCCGTACCGCCAGCGGGAGTTGGTCTCGGCGATGCGTCGCTCCAGGTGCCGGCGGGTGCTCTCGTACGCGGTGATCCCGGGCTCGGGCGGCGGGCAGACGAGGCGGAAGGCGAGCCGGCCGCGCAGGTCGGGGCGGCGGGCGAGCAGGCGGTCGACGGCGTCGACCTTCTGGACCGGGGCCTTGGCGTAGTCGAGGCGTTCGACGGAGAGCACCACGCGCTGGGTGCCCGGGCGGCGGTGCGGGGCGCGCAGGCGGGCGAGCCGCTCGACGGCCGGCCGGTCGATGCCCAGCGGGTGGACGGTGGTGCGCGGCGGGTCAGGGAAGCCGGCGAGGGTCCGGCGGAACCGGTCGGCGAAGGCCTCGGTGTGGAAGCCGGCCCAGTCGAGGCAGGCGAGCGAGGAGCGCAGTTCGGCGGCGACGGGGAGGCCGGCGAAGGTCTCCGGGGCCGGGAACGGGGTGTGGTGGAAGAGCCCCGTTCTCAGGTCGGGGCGGGACCGGCGGAGCAGGCCCGGGACGAGCCAGAGGTTGTAGTCGTGCAGCCAGACGGTGGCGCCGGGGGCGGCCTGGGCGCTGATGTGCCGGGCGAAGCGGGCGTTGACGGTGCGGTAGTCGGCCCAGGAGCGTTCGTCGAAGACGGCCCGGTCGGGTTCGGACATCAGGACCGGCCAGAGCGTCTCCTTGCAGGCGCGGTGGAAGTAGCCGCTCCAGGTGGCCGGGTCGACGGGGACGGCGGCCAGGGGCGGGGCGGAGGCCGGGGGCGGGAGCGGCGCCTGCCGGTCACGGCCGGTGCGGGCGGCGACCCAGACGCCGGGCAGGTCGTCGGCGAAGGCGCTGCTCAGGGTGGGCAGGATGCCGTTGGGGCTGCTGGGCGGCTGCCAGCTCTCGCCGTTCCAGTGCAGCGGCGGACGGTGGTATGCGACCACCAGGGAGTGCCGGCCGACGGGTGTTTCGGCACCGGCGTCGGCGTCGGCACCGGGCTCGGCCTCGGCGGCGGACTCGTGGCCGGACTTGTGGCCGGGCCCGTCGTCGGACTCGTGGTCGGCGGTGCGGGAGGTCCAGCCGAGCGTGCGGAGCGCCGCGTGGATGCCCGCCGCACCGGGCCGGCCCGGGCGCTGGACCAGCGGGTTCCCGGCGAGCGCGGTGAGCAGGGCGGGTTCGGCCCCGTCGACGACCACCGCGTGGGTGCCGGCGCGGAACAGCGAGAGGTCGTTGAGGGAGTCGCCGGCGACCAGGATCCCGTCGGACTCCCAGCCCAGCTTCGCGGCCAGGGCCCGCAGGGCGTTGCCCTTGGAGGCGTTGGGCGGCAGGACGTCGAAGTAGCGGTCCGCCGAGTACTCCCAGGTGCAGCCGAGGGCCTCGACGGCCGCGGTCAGTTCCGCGGTGAGCCCGTCCGGGGGGAGGTGGTAGGAGCATCGCCCGTTCTGGTGGACGCCGTGCTGGTAGGCGAGTGCGGGGAAGCGGAGCAGCGCGGCGCGGATCCGGTCCGGGCCCGGCCAGCCGGCCCGCAGCTGTTCCTGGACGGGGTCGACGGGGGTGAGGTCGGTGCCGTCCAGGACGGTGGCGCCGACGTCGGCGATGATCCACCGGGGGTGCGGGACGAGCGGGTCGCGGAGCACTTCGCGGATCGAGGCCAGGCCGCGTCCGGTGGCGAAGACCGTGACCACCTCGGGGTGGCGGGCCAGGGCGTCCCGTAATCGACGCCGGTCGTCCGGGGTGCCGCCGAGCAGGGTGCCGTCCAGATCGGTGACCAGAATCCTCGACATCCGACGGACGCTAACACGATCACGCCGGGTGGTGAAGTGTTCATCTCATGCTGCTACGAGCGGAGTTCGGCGGAGCGAGCGGCCGCGTGCGCTGGCCGAGGAGCCGATCGAGCTCCTCGGCGCGCAGGGCCGAGCCGGAGCCGGGGCCGGTGGTCGCCGCGGCCCCGCACAGCGACGCGGCGGCGAGGCAGTCGGGCAGGTCCCAGCCGCCGAGGAGCCCGTGCACCAGGCCCGCGTTGAAGCAGTCGCCCGCCGCCGTCGGGTCGACGGCGGCGGCCCCGGTGGCGGTCCGGGCGGCCGGGACGTCGTGGCGCTCGCCCGCCCGGACGGCCGTGGCACCCTGCGCGCCCCGGGTGACCACCACGGTGGGCACCAGGCGGCCGAGGAGGTCGACCGCCTCGTCCAGGCCGCCGGCACCGGTCAGGCGCAGGGCCTCACCGTCGTTCGGGGTGAGGACGTCGACCAGGGCGAGGACGGTGCGGACGGCCGGGTCGTCGAGGCTCGCGGGCGTGTCGTGGCAGTCCATCACCACCAGCGTGCCCAGCTCCCGCGCGGCCCGGCACGCCGCCACGGTCCCGTCGTCCCAGCGCAGTTGGGGCAGCAGCAGGACCTTCGGACGGAACCGCCGCAGCAGCGGGACGAGCGGAGCCGGGTCGACCCGGTCCTGGAAGCTGACCATCGCGCGGTCGCCCTCGGTCGCCAGGGCGACGGTCAGGCTGCGCACCGGGAACGGGTGCCGCCGGAACGCGGCCCCGTCCAGGCCCTCCCGCCGGGCGCAGGCCAGGACGTGGGCGCTGAACGGGTCCGTGCCGAAGTCCGCGCTCCACACCACCCGCCGGCCGAGCCGGTGCAGTGCCATCGCCGGGGTGTACGCGCCGCCCGGCACCAGGCCGAAGCCGTCCGCGAACACCTCCGTGCCCGGCCGCACCGGCCGGTCCAGGCCGTGGAACACCAGATCGGTGAAGTACGGCCCCGCAACCAGGACTTCGCACGGAGGTAAGGACCCGTTCGTCTCCATCCGGCGAGCATACGGCGCGGGCCGCGCACCGGTGGCGGGATCGGCCGATCCCGCCACCGGTGCCACCGCTGCCGGTCAGCTCAGGGTGCGGACGGCGGCGGCGTCGTAGGGGCGGAGCTCGGAGAAGCGTCCGTCGAGGACCTTGGCGGCCCACTCCGGGTCCTGGAGCAGGGCGCGGCCGACGGCGACGAGGTCGAACTCGTCGCGCTCCAGGCGGTCGAGGAGGTTGTCGATGCTCCGGGTGTCGGAGCCCTCGCCGGCGAAGGAGGCGATGACGTCGCCGGCCAGGCCGACGGAGCCCACGGTGATGGTGGGGCGGCCGGTGAGCTTCCTGGTCCAGCCGGCCAGGTTGAGGTCGGAGCCGTCGAACTCGGGGACCCAGTAGCGGCGGGTCGAGGCGTGGAAGGCGTCCACACCGGCCTCGGCGAGCGGGGCCAGGATCGACTCCAGCTCCTGCGGGGTCTCGGCGAGCCGGGCGTCGTAGTTGTCCGACTTCCACTGCGAGTAGCGGAAGATCACCGGGAACTCGGGGGAGACGGCGGCGCGCACGGCCGCGACGAGTTCGGCGGTGAACTTCGTCCGGGCGACCGCGTCCCCGCCGTAGGCGTCGGTGCGGCGGTTGGTGCCGGCCCACAGGAACTGGTCGAGGAGGTAACCGTGGGCGCCGTGCAGCTCGACGCCGTCGAAGCCGATCCGCTCGGCGGCCGCGGCGGCCTCGGCGAAGGCGCCTATGACGGCGTCCAGGTCGGTCCGGGTCATCGCCCGGCCGGTGCCCTCGGTGCCGTCGAGCCGGATGCCGGACGGGCCGACGGCCGGGGCGTCGGCGACCGGCGGGTCGCCCTGCTTGCGCACCATCCCGATGTGCCAGAGCTGCGGCACGATGGTGCCGCCCGCCGCGTGGACGTCCGCGGCCACGCGGGCCCACCCGGCGAGCTGCTCCTCGCCGTGGAAGCGCGGAATGCTGTCGCTCTGCCCGGCGGACTCGTGGTTGACGTACGTGCCCTCGGTGACGATCAGGCCGACGCCCGCGGCGGCCCGGCGGGCGTAGTAGGAGCTCACATTTTCGCCGGGCACGCCGCCCGGGGAGAACTGGCGCGTCATCGGCGCCATGACGATGCGGTTGGGCACGGTCAGCCCGTTGATCGTGACGGGCCGGGAGAGGATCTCGGCCGCGCGGGAGGAGGACGGCTCGGTGACGGTCATGGGGGCTTCCTCGCGGGTAGCGGTGGGGTGCGCTGGGGCAGCGGTGATCGCCGGTGCCAACCACCGCGGCGGCCTCCGCATTTCACCGACGGGCCGGAACCCGGCGTGATCCACGCCACTGTGCGGCGGGGGAGGCGCGGGGCGGCACGGGGAGGCGCGGGGCGGACCCGTTCACGAGGTGGCTGGGCGCGGGGCCGCGTTGTGGGGGACCATGCGGGCATGGACGGTGAGACGGTGGCACGGACCCCTCGCTCCCTGCACGCGGTGGCCGAGCTGGTACTGGCCGGACCGCAGTACCGGGCGAGCGGGACGATCCGGTTGCGGGCCTGCCCGGGCGGGTTCGGGACCGTGGCCGAGCCGTGGTTGCGGGTGGTGGGCGCGGAGCTGGTGGGGCGCGGGCGGGCGGTCTCGCTCGAACGGACCAGCTGCGTCGCGCTCGGCGCGGCCCTCGGGCTCGGCGTCGGCGCTCCGGAGGGGGTGTACCGGGACGGTCCGGGCGTCGCCGCCGACCGGCCGATCGAGGTGGACCCGGCCGCGGCCCGGTGGCTCGCGCACTGCTTCGCGCTCGGCGAGGCGGCGCTGCGGGGGCTGTTCCCCGAGGCGGAGCCGGTCATCCGGCCCGAGCACTTCGACATCGGGGTGACCGTCGGCGCGGTGAACTACGGGCTCTCGCCCGGGGACGCGTTCCTCGCGGAGCCGTACGCCTATGTCGGCCCGCACGAGCTGCGGCAGGGGGAGTTCTGGAACGCGCCGTTCGGCGCCGCCCGTCCGGTCCGCGAGCTCGGCGGCGCCGGCGGGCTGATGGCCTTCCTGGAGCAGGGGCGCCGGCTGACGGGCGACGCCTGACGGCCGTGGACGTCAGGCGTCGCCGGGGGACCGGTCAGCTGTGGTGCCAGGTCACCGAGAAGTCGGTGCCGGCGTTGATCCCGGAGGTAGTCGCCTTGGTGACGCCGTCCTTCGTGGCCATGTCGATGACCGACGGGTTCGAGGCGTCCAGGTTCTTGCCGTTCACCCTGGCGTTGGTGAACCCGATCGTGCCGAAGTCGGCGAGCGGTAGGACGCCGGTGAGGCTCGACGGGGCCTCGGCGATCACCTCGGCGGAGGCCAGGGTGGCGCTCTTCAGCGTCTTCGCGATGCTGTGGCTCCAGCCGAGCGTGGTGTTGCGGAGGGTCAGGGTGAAGGAGCCGCTGCCGTTGGTGGTGACGCTCGCGGTGAAGTGGTCGCCGGGGCGGACGGCGTTGCCGAAGTTCGTCGGGTAGGCCGGGTACATCTCGTACCAGGAGGAGTACACCGGCTTACCGCGCGAACAGTCGGCCTCGGTGCCGATCTGTTCGACCGTCTCGCTGCCGTCGCCGTCGAGGCCCACCCAGAAGGCGGACCAGGCGTCGACGTTGGTGCAGGAGACGGCCGGCTGGATCCACTCGGCGCTGACGCTGGTGAACTTCCCGCCGGTCGCCGCGTAGCCGGACCAGTTGCTGCTGGTGCCGTACCGCAGGGCACTGTCGTGGTGGTGCCCGGCGATCGGGGCCCGGACGGTGGCCTGGGTGGCGGCCTGGGCGGGGAGGGCTGGAGCAGCGGTGGAGAGCAGCGCCAGCAGGGTGGTCGCGGCGTGGAGGGCATGCCGACGGGCTTTGGACATGGCTGGTCCCTGGGGGTGGGGAGGAGGGTACGGAGTTGACCAAGCGTCGACAAAGCTAGTGGCCGCACTCCGGCCTGGGCGGGCAAGGAGTGACGGCGCATCCCGGAATCCCCTGGTCGGCCCAGCGCGGGCGGACGGCCCGGGCCTGACGAGCCGAGTTTGTCCCCGGGGTCTGACGAGGGGTACTGTCTCCCAGTCGCTCGGCAGGGAGCACCGGACACGCATCGGCGCGGACGGTCCCGGGGCGGCCAATCTCTTGAAACACCACGTCAGGTCCGCGCCTGCCGTTTCGCTGCATTGCGTCTCGGGCCGGTGCTTATGTGGCATGTGCGTTTTATCGGATTGCGGCTGGATTCGCTTTTCGGAGCGGGGCTCGGCTAGAGTTTGAAACGTCGGACGGGGCGTCAAGCCGCAGAAGACACCGGCGAGTTGGATGACGAAGCCCCGGAAAACGGAGCGGAAAACATC
>NZ_JBIWAQ010000007.1:108134-357239 GCF_044760155.1 Kitasatospora sp. NPDC098652 | reverse complement strand
AGCTGACGACAGCCCAATCGGTCCAACTTCGCTGTCACAAACTAGCTTTGGTCCAACTTCACTGGCAAACCGTCCAACTTCGCTGTCACAGGTCAGCGACAGATGACGCGGGCCCGGGCGGAACGGATACGGTGACGGGCATGGCCGGTGAACGAGACCTTGCGACCCTGCTGCGCGGGATGCGCCCGCAGCTCAACCCGGGGCGGTACGTCTACTGCACCCTCCCCGCGAGGGTGCCCGCCGGAATGCGGCCGGTGGTGACCGTCGCCGAACCCGAAGGGGTGACGGTGGTGGTCGCCCAGGACGAGGCCGACGCGCTCGGGCTGCGCTACGAGTACGTGGCCGCCTGGATCACCCTGCAGATCCACTCCGCGCTGGAGGCCGTCGGGCTGACCGCCGCCGTCGCCGGGCGCCTCGCCGAGCAGGGCATCAGCTGCAACGTGGTGGCCGGCTTCCACCACGACCACCTGTTCGTCGCCGCCGACGACGCCGACCGCGCCGTCCGGGCACTGGAGCAGCTCTCCGCCGACTCCGGCTGACCGCTCCCACCGGCCCGGCCCGCCGGACGGGCCCGCCGGGTGGCCGCCGCCGGGCACGCCTTCGAGACTGGAGGGAGCCGCCCCGCCAAGGGCCGGCCCCACCGGAAGGAGACGGCCGCCATGGCCATCTGCGTCACCTGCGGCAACGACTACTGGCTCGCCTTCGAGATCAGGACGGTCACCGGCGACACCTACACCTTCGACAGCTTCGAGTGCGCGATGGAGAAGCTCGCCCCCCGCTGCGAGCAGTGCAACGTGCGCATCGTCGGCCACGGCGTCGAGGTGGCCGGCATGTTCTTCTGCTGCGCCAACTGCGCCCGCGTCAACGGCGGCCTCGGCGAACAGATCCGCGACGCCGTCGGCTCCCGCCCGGCCTGAGCACGACCCCGCGCCGCGCTACGCGCGCGACATGCGAAGGCCCCGCGACGCACGACGCGACATGCGAAGGCCCTCCGACCCGTTTCGGGTCGGAGGGCCTTCGGCTGTCCAGGCGACGGAAGAGTCGGCCTGTACGCCGGGTTCTGTCACCCGGGCTGCTCGCGCGGCCCGGGGAGACGGCCATCCATCTAGGGCTGCCGTTGCCGACAGCCTCGTGCGGTCTACCCGCGAGCTCGGGCGAGCAGCCCTCGAACACTCGCGCACGGCGCCCGAAGGCGCCGATCTTGACCTTGCTCCAGGTGGGGTTTACCTAGCCGGCCGGGTCACCCCGGTCGCTGGTGGTCTCTTACACCACCGTTTCACCCTTACCCACGCGCCGAAGCGGTGGGCGGTCTGTTTTCTGTGGCACTGTCCCGCGGGTCACCCCGGGTGGGCGTTACCCACCACCCTGCTCTGTGGAGCCCGGACGTTCCTCGGCGGGTCAGGGACCCGTCGCGACCGCCCGGCCGGCTCTTCCGCCGTAGTGGTCATGGTAGCCGCTCGGGCGGGGCCTCCCGAACACCGGACCGGACCGCCGGCGCCTCGCCGCCGAGGCGGGCGGCCACCCTCGCGGCGGTCCGGTCGGCCCAGGCGCCGGTGGTGACCAGGCCCAGGACGAGGACGGCGCCGCCGAGGCCGACCAGGATCCACCAGCCGGCGTGGCTGGCCGGGGCGAAGCCGGTGGCCATCGGGCCCACCACGGCCGAGGTGACGACCGTGCCGATCACCGCGACACCCAGCGACTGGCCGACCTGGCGGCTGGTCGAGGCGACGGCGGCGGCCACGCCCGCCTGGGAGCGGGGCATGCCGGAGACGGCCGCGTTGGTGATCGGCGCGTTGACCAGGCCGAAGCCGAAGCCGAACAGCGCGTACGCGGCCAGCAGCAGCGCGGCCGGGGAGTCCGCGCCGAGCCGGGTGAGCAGCAGGCCGCTCGCCGCCAGGCCCAGCCCGGCCACCACCAGCGGCAGGCGCGGGCCCTGACTGCCGACGATCCGTCCGGACAGCGGCGCGCAGACCAGCATCATCGCGGCCATCGGCAGCGTCCACAGGCCCGCCTCGACCGGACTGTAGTGCCGGACGTCCTGGAGGTAGAGGGTGTTGAGGAAGAGGAAGCCGCCCAGCGCCGCGAACGCGCAGACCGCGGTGACGGTGGCCCCGGTGAACGGCGCACTGGCGAAGAAGCGCGGGTCCACCAGCGGCTCGGCGACCCGCCGCTCCCAGAGCGGGAAGGCGATCAGCGCGGCGACCGCGGCCGCGGCCAGGGCCAGGATCACCGGGGAGGTCCAGCCGTTGCCCGGGCCCTCGATGATCGCGGCGGTGCCGCAGCCGAGCAGCACGATCATCAGCAGCTGTCCGACCGGGTCGAGCCGGCGGGGCCGCGGCGCGCGCGACTCGGGGACGTAACGGAAGGTCAGCAGCATCGCGAGCAGGGCCACCGGAACGTTGATCAGGAAGATCGACGGCCAGCCGGCGCCGTCCACCAGGAAGCCGCCGAGCAGCGGGCCCAGCGCCATCGAGATGCCGACCACACCGCCCCAGACGCCGATCGCCCGGGCCCGTTCCCTCGGGTCGGTGAAGGTGTTGGTGATGATCGACATCGCCACCGGGTTGAGCATCGAGCCGCCCACCGCCTGCACCGCCCGGAAGGCCACCAGCCACTCCAGGCTCGGTGCCAGGCTGCACAGCAGGGAGCCGAGGGCGAAGCAGGCCAGCCCGATCCGGAACACCCGCCGGCGGCCGAAGCGGTCGGCCACCGAGCCGAACAGCATCAGCAGCGAGGCCAGCACCAGGGTGTAGGCGTCGATGATCCACTGGAGGCCGGAGGCCGGGGCCTCCAGGTCCTTCTGGATCACCGGCAGCGCGATGTTCACCACGGTGTTGTCCAGGCCGACGATGAACAGGCTCAGGCAGCAGATCGCGAGGACCAGCAGCCGGCGGCGGCGCCCGGTGTCCGGCACGGCGGGTGACGGGGCAGCGGGTCCGGCGGCGGGTGCGGCGGGGGGCTGGGCTTCGGGCACGGACCGATCCTCGCACCCCGGGCCGGTGGTGGGGGGCTCAGACCGCCGCGAAGCGGACCGTACGGGTGGCCGGATCGGCCCGGACGAGGCGGACGTCGATCACCCGGCCGAGCGGGAGCGGGGCTCCGCCCCCGGTGCCCCCGCTGCCGTCGGCGGCGGCGGCGGCGTCGCAGCGGGCCCGGACGGCGGGCTCGCGCAGCTGGACGACGCCCGAGCCGGGGCGCTTGCCGTCCACCTCGATCACCACCGCGGCGAAGTCCTCGCCCTCCCGGCCCACCAGCAGCTCGGCCTCCACCAGGTCCACGCAGGCCCGTTCCACCTCGGCCGCCCGCCGGTCCCCGCTCGCCATCAGCGCCGGCACGGCCGGCAGCGCCTCGCGCGCCCAGTCCGGCACGTCCTCCCCCGCCGCGACCGCCGCGCACACCTCCTGGGCGAAGCGGTCGCCGAGCCGGCGCAGCGGCGCGGTGCAGTGCGCGTACGGGGCGGCCAGCGCGGCGTGCCCGGGTTCGGCGGGGGCGGGCAGGCCGCGGGACTCGTCGAAGGCGTGGTAGCCGGCGCCGCGCAGCAGCCCGGTGCAGGCGTTGAGGAAGGCCGCGTTCAGCGGCGCTTCCGGGTCCAGCGAGCGGATCAGCTCCGGGTACGGGAGGGCCTGCGGCCAGTCGACGTCCAGCGCGGCCGCGATCCGGCGCAGCCGCTCGTACGCGGCGGCGGGCGCGGCGGGCAGGGTGCGCAGCAGTCCGACACCCGCGTCCAGCATCAGTTCGGCCGCGGCCATGCCGGTGAGCAGCGAGATCTGGGCGTTCCAGCCGTCGGCGGGGCTGGGCGCGCGGTAGCCGAGGACGTAGCCGTGCAGGGTCTCCTCGACCTCCTGCTCGGGCACCGGCAGGCTGATCCCGCCCCGGGCGCGCTCCTGCTCCTCGCGCAGCCGGCCGACGGTGGCGAGCAGGGCGAGCTGTTCGTCGGCGCCGCCGAGGTCCACGGCGCGCTGGACGGCGGCGTAGTCCAGTCGGCGGTGCGACCGGACCAGGGCGCGGCGCAGGTCCGCCAGCACGACGGCGCCGTCGGCGTCCAGGTCCAGCTGCCAGAGCAGGGCGGGGCGGGGTTCGCCGGGTAGCAGGCTGGCGGCGTCCTCGGAGATCCGGGCGGGGTGCAGCGGGACGCGGTGGTCCGGGAAGTAGAGGGTCTCGACCCGGCGGCGGGCCTCGGTGTCGACGGCTCCGCCGGGGCGGACGAAGGCGGCGACGTCGGCGATCGCGTAGTGCACCCGGTAGCCGCCGCCGGGGCGGTGGGTGAGGTGCATGGCCTGGTCGAGGTCGCGGGAGCCGGGCGGGTCGACGGTGAACAGCGGCAGGTCGGTGGCGTCGTACTCCGGCAACCGGGGGCGCCCGGCCGCCTCCTCCGCCTCCGCGAGCACGGCCTCGGGCCACTCGGTGTGGATCTCCAGGCGGGTGCGGAGCTCGGTGAGCTCGGTGTTGATCCGGGCGGAGTCGACGGCCTTGACGCGCAGTTTTCGGCGAGGCATGCAGGCCAGCGTAGGGCGGCCCGGGTGGTTCCGGGCGCAGGCCCCCGGCGCGTCCGCCGGCGGCCTGTGCCCGTCGGGGCTCAGCGACCCAGGAGGGACCTGAGGTCCTTGGCGGCGAGGGCGATCGCGTCGTCGTAGCCGCCGGTGGCGAGCCGCAGCACGAAGGCCACCGCGTCGTCCGGGTGCGGGTCGGTGTAGGGCTCGGCGTTGTAGTCCAGGAACAGCAGCATCGCCTCGAAGGCGGTGCGTTTGTTCCGGTCGACCAGCGGGTGGTTGCGGGCCAGGCTCTGGCCGAGGGCGGCCGCCTTGGTCCACAGGTCGGGGTAGGCGTCGTCGCCGAACAGGGTGGCCTGGGGGCGGGCGATCGCCGAGAGCAGGCCGCCGAGGTCACGGACGTTCTGCGGGCCCCCGGCGAGGTAGGTGACGTCGTCGAGGTCGAGGTACTCCGTGGTCACAGGTCCTTCAACCTCTCCAGCGTCTCGGCGTTCCCGGCGCGGATCCGGGCCACCATCGCGGCCCGGCGCGCGGCCTTGTCCTGCGCGGCCTTGTCCTGCGCGGCCTTGTCCTGCGCGGCCTTGTCCTGCGCGGCCTTGTCCTGCGGGGCCGGGTCCTGCGGGGCCGGGTCCGCGAGCGCCTCCGGGACCTCGGACTGGCGGACCTCGAAGGCGAGTTCGGCGGTGTCCGGCCCGGCCGCCGACTCCGTCACGCGCACCCGACCGGCCAGCACGGCCTCGGCCGCCGCCCGCACCGCGAACTCCAGCGCCTGCCTGGTCTCCGCGGGCAGGCCGGCGGGCAGGCGCAGGGGCAGGGACTCCTCCTCGGCGTCGCCGTCGCCGGGCACCAGGTCCAGGGGTCGCATGGTCATCTCGTTCACTCTCCTTCGCGGGTCACCGTAGTGGGGAACGCCGGGTCGGCCCACCGAATTGCCGACCGGACCGGGCCCGGTGGGGTGGGGGCGGGCCGGGGTGCGGGCGGCCTGCGGGCTCGCGGGGGCGGAGCCAGCGGCTGAACCTGCGCTGCTGCTGTGCGGGGCGCCGGGGGCCGGGGCAGCCGCAGTAGGGTGGCGGGGTTCGTCCGCCACAGATTGTTGAGGAGTCCGCTGTGCTGGTGCTGTTGCCGCCCTCGGAGGGCAAGGCCGCGTCCGGGGACGGCGCGCCGCTCGCGCTCGACGGGCTGTCACTGCCGGGGCTGACGGCGGCGCGCGGCGCGGTGCTGGACGCGCTGGTGGGCCTGTGCCGGGGCGACGAGGACGTCGCCGCCGAGGTGCTCGGCCTCAGCCCCGGGCTGCGCGGCGAGATCGCCAAGAACGCCGGACTGCCCACCGCCGGGGCCCGCCCGGCGGCCGAGGTGTACACCGGGGTGCTGTTCGACAACCTGGGGCTGGCCACCCTGGACGACGCCGCGTACGACCGTGCCGAGCGGGCGCTGCTGGTGTTCTCCGGCCTCTGGGGTGCGGTGCGGATCTCCGACCGGATCCCGTCCTACCGCTGCTCGATGGGCGTGAAACTCCCGGAGCTGGGGGCGCTCGGCGCGTACTGGCGGAGCGTGACGGCCGGGGTGCTCCCGGAGGTGGCGGACGGGCTGGTGCTGGACCTGCGCAGCTCCGCGTACGCGGCGGCCTGGAAGCCGGCCGGCGAGGTGGCCTCCCGTACGGCGACCGTCCGGGTGCTCCAGGAGCGCGACGGCAAGCGCAGCGTGGTCAGCCACTTCAACAAGGCGACCAAGGGGCGACTGGTGCGGGACCTGCTGGTCGCCGGGGCCGAGCCGAAGACGCCGGCCGAGCTGATGGACGCGCTGCTGGCGCTGGGCCACCGGGTCGAGCTGGCGGCCGAGGGCACGGCGCGCAAGCCGTGGCAGCTGGACGTGGTGGTCACCGAGGTGCACTGACCGGGGTGCACTGACCCGGGGTGCGCCGACCTCCCCCCAGCGGGGCGGCCGGTGCAGCCCGGTGGGGTCAGCGCAGGTGGGAGCTGTCGTTGAGCAGCCGCAGCGAGGCGTTGCCGTCCGCGTAGTACTGGACGGCGCAGATCGAGGCGGCGGACAGCTCCATCCGGTACATCGAGTCCGGCGGGGCGCCGAGCGCCAGCCGGACCAGGGTCTTGATCGGGCTGACGTGCGAGACCACCAGCACCGTCTTCCCGGCGTACCGGGCGAGGATCTTGTCCCGGGCGACACCGGCCCGGTGGGTCAGGGTGGCGAAGCTCTCGGTGCTGCCGGTCGGCTTGGCCTTGGCGGAGCCCAGCCAGGCCGACAGGTCGTCCGGGTACCGCTCCTGCACCTCGGCGAAGGTCAGGCCCTCCCAGTCGCCGAAGTCGACCTCGCGCAGGCCCTCCTCGTAGCGGACCTCCAGGCCGAGCCGGGCGGCGACGATCTCGGCGGTCTGCCGGGTGCGGCGCATCGGGGAGGCGACGACCGCCTGGATGCTGCCGCGCGCGGCCAGGGCCTCGGCGGCCCGCTCGGCCTGCCAGCGGCCCTTGTCGGACAGCTCCGGGTCGGTGCCGCCGCTGCCGGAGAAGCGCTTCTCCGGGGTGAGCGGGGTCTCGCCGTGGCGCAGCAGGACGAAGGTGGTCGGGGTGCCGAGGTCGGCCGGGGCGGCCCAGCCGGCCTTGGGCGCGGGGGGCTTCGGCAACGGCTCCTCGGCCGGGGCTCCGGCCGAGGCTCCGGCCATGGCCCCGTGCGTGGCCCCGTGCGTGGCCCCGTTCGTGGCCTTGGGCTTCGGCTCCCACTGGCGACCGTCGCGGCCGGCGTCCATCGCCTCGTTGGCGAGCTTGTCGGCGTCCTTGTTCTGCTCGCGCGGGATCCAGGTGTAGCTGACCCGGCCGCGCGGGAAGACCGTGCGCGCCTCGGCGGCGAGCGGCTGCATGTCGGGGTGCTTGATCTTCCAGCGCCCGGACATCTGCTCGACGACCAGCTTGGAGTCCATCCGGACGTCCACCGAGGCGTCCGGGTCGAGCTCGCGGGCCGCCCGGAGCCCGGCGATCAGGCCCTTGTACTCGGCCACGTTGTTGGTGGCGTGGCCGATGAACTCGGCGGCCTCGACGACGAGCTGCCCGGTGTCGGCGTCCCGGACCACCGCGCCGTAGCCGGCCGGCCCCGGGTTGCCCCGGGACCCGCCGTCCGCTTCGACGATGAAGCGCGCCGCCATCGGATCAGACGCCCGAGTCGGCGGTGCGGACCAGGATCCGCGAGCAGTTCTCGCAGCGGACCACCTTGTCGGCCGGCTCGGCCTTGATGGCGTTCAGCTCGGTGATCGAGAACTCGGTGCGGCAGCCCTCGCAGCGGCGCTGGTAGAGCCGGGCCGCGCCGACGCCGCCCTGGGTCTCGCGCAGCTTGGTGTACACCTTCAGCAGGTCGGCCGGGATGACGGCGGCGACGGTCTCGCGGTCGCGCTTGACCTTGTCGGCCTCGGCGTCGATCTCGGCGAACGCGGCGTCGCGGCGGCCCTCGGCCTCGGTGAGGACGACGGTGGAGTGCTCCAGGCGGGCGGTCAGCTCCTCGACCCGGGCCACGGCGCTCTCCTGGCGCTCCATGATCTCCAGCACGACCTCCTCGAGGTCGGCCTGGCGCTTGGCCAGCGAGCCGATCTCGTGCTGGAGGTTCTCCAGGTCCTTCGGCGAGGTGATCGCGCCGGAGTCCAGGCGCTGCTGGTTGCGGGCGGCCCGGGCGCGGACCTGCTCGACGTCCTGCTCGGCCTTGGTCAGCTCGCGGGCGGTGTCGCCCTTCTGGGCCTCGGCGGCGATGACGAGGTCCTTGAGCGCGGTGTGGTCGGCGGTGGCCTTGTCGATCTCGGCGTGCTCGGGCAGGCTCCGGCGCCGGTGGGCCAGCTGGTCGAGCTTCGAGTCGAAGGCCTGGAGGTCGAGCAGGCGGATCTGGTCGGCGGGCGCGGCGTTCAAGGGGAAAGCTCCTGTGGATCGGGTCAGGCGGTGAAGGACATGGGGGCGTGCGCGGTCCACGGGTCGGTGACCCGGTGGGAGACCTTGGTCTCCACGGCCCAGCCGTGCTGGTCCGCGACGGCCCGCAGGGCGCGCTCGGCCAGGCCGAGCCAGGGCCACTCGGTGGCCCAGTGGGCGGCGTCGACCAGCGCGACCGGCGCGGCCTCGGTGGCCTCGGAGGCCGGGTGGTGGCGCAGGTCGGCGGTCACGTAGGCGTCCACGCCGGCCGCCCGTACGTCGGAGAAGAAGCTGTCGCCCGAACCGCCGCACACCGCCACCCGGCCGATCAGCCGGTCCGGGTCGCCGGAGACGCGCACGCCGGCGGCGGTCGCGGGCAGACCGGCGGCGACCTGTGCGGCGAAGGCCGACAGCGTCAGCGGGGGCTCCAGCAGACCGATCCGGCCGGTGCCGCGACGGCCCAGCGGGTCGGTCGGGTCCGGCACCAGCGGGCCGGTGACCCGCAGGCCGACGGCCTCGGCCAGCGCGTCCGAGACGCCGGGGTCGGCGTGGTCGGCGTTGGTGTGGGCGACGTGCAGGGCGATGCCGTTGGTGATCAGGGTGTGCACCACCCGGCCCTTGAAGGTGGTCGCGGCGACGCTGGTGGTGCCGCGCAGGTAGAGGGGGTGGTGGGTGACCACCAGGTCGGCGCCCCACTCCACGGCCTCGTCGACGACCGCCTGGACGGGGTCGACGGCGAACAGCACGCGGCTGACCTCGGCCTGAGGATCACCGCAGACCAGGCCGACGGCGTCCCAGGACTCCGCCCACTGCGGGGGGTAGACCTCTTCGAGCGCGGTGATGACGTCGGACAGTTTCGGCACCTGTCGAGACTACCGTGCGCGCGGGGCCGGTCGGGCCTCGGCCGTTCGGGGGACGGCGGCGGCGCTACGGCGGGGCAGTGGTCCGGCTGCGGCGGGGCAGCGGCGGGTGCGCTTCGGACGTGGGTGCCGCCGGCGTACGGATGCGCGTCAACGCGGCGCGCACGGGCGTCGACCTGCTGCGGAGGCGTCCCGAGCACCGCGCGCGGGCCGCGCACGCCCGTACGCCCGGCGCCCGTTACTCACAGCAGGGTTCTCGTACGAATTCGAAACCGCCCTCTGATCACCCTTACGAGTGAAGTGACCGGCTCTGCGTTGAGGCTTCGGATTTCTCGAAACTAACTTCATTCCTGCGAACGGGAGTTTCCCCGACTGCCCCGACCGAACGGCCACCGAGCGACTGCGCGGTCACCGAGCGGTCACCAGCGGCCGAGGGCCCGGTTGAGGGCTCCCGTCCCGGAGCGGGACTCCCGCTCCTCACCGAGGAAACCGATCAGGCCGGGCCGTCGCGCCGCGGGTGCCGCACAGGGGCACCCGCGGGCCGGGGCGGCCGAGACGAAGGGGTGTGGCGACGGATGAGGGCGGACACCTCCCTTCGTGCGGCCGGGGGTCGGGGACCGGCGGGCCGCGGACCGGCTGCCACCGGTACGTGGCCGGAGACGACGCGGGCGGCCCTGGCCGGCGCCGGGGGCCGGGGAGGCGACGGCGACTGGGACGTCACCGTCGGGGGCTTCTGGTGCACGGCCCGGCCGTCCGCGTCCGCGCCGTTACCGGCACAGGGGTGGAAGCTGCACGTCAGCGCCGCCTCGGTGGTCGGCGGGGAGGTGCTCGCGGCCGTGGTCCGGGTGCTCGCAGCCGACCCGTGCAGTTTCAAGTTCGCCGCCGCCGAGGAACGGCTGCGTGAGCTCAACTCCCGTAACAGCAACCGTGGTTCGGCGGGAAAGTTCATCACCGTCTACCCGGTGGACGACGCCCAGTTCCAGCGGCTGGCGGCCGAACTGGACCGGGTGACGGCCGGGCTGCCCGGCCCGGTGGTGCTCTCCGACCGGCCGTACCGGCCCGGCAGCCGGGTGCACTACCGCTACGGCGCGTTCGCGGCCCGGGCGGAGCTCGGCAACGACGGGGAGTACCGCTCGGTGCTGCGCGGCCCCGCCGGGGAGCGGGCCGATGACGTGCGCGGGGGGTCGTACCGGGCGCCGGGGTGGGTCCGGGACCCGTTCCGCGGCGCCGGCGACCCCCGTCAGCGCGGAGGCGGGGACGGGCGCGGCAGCGGGGGCGGGCGCGGCGGCGGGGTGCTGCTGGCCGGGCGCTACGCGGTGACCGCCGCCGTACGGCACGGCGCCAAGGGCGGGGTGTTCCTCGGGCGCGAGGCCGCGAGCGGCGCGGAGGTCGTGGTCAAGCAGGCCCGGGCACACATCGAGGTCGACCGCGCCGGGACCGACGCCCGCGACGCACTGCGGCACGAGGCCGCGCTGCTCGCCCGGCTGGACGGGCAGGGGCTGGTACCGCGCGCCGTCGAACTGATCGAGCAGGACGACTCCGTCTTCCTGGTGCAGGAACGAATCGCCGGGCAGTCGCTCGGCGCCTGGGTCGCCGCCCGGCTGCGGCGCGACGGCAGCCCGGACGTCGACTGGGCCGAGGCCGGGCCGGTGGCGCACGGACTGCTCGACCTGGTCGGGCGGGTGCACGACCAGGGACTGGTGCTGCGCGACCTCTCCCCCGGCAACGTGATGGTCCGGCCGGACGGCAGCCTGCGGCTGATCGACCTCGAACTCGCCGCCGAGACCGGCCAGCGGGCCGGCACGGCCGGCACCCCCGGCTACCGCGCCCCCGAACAGGGGCGGCTCGCCCTCGCCGGCACCGGCACCGCCGACCCGGCCGCCGACCGCTACGCCCTCGGCGGGCTGTTCTTCCTGCTCGCCACCGGGCACGACCCGCTGCTGCCCGAGGACCTCCCGCGGGCCCGCCCGGTCGCCGAGCGGCTCGGCCGCTGGCTCGACCTGGCGGCCCGCTCGGGTGCGACCGCGCGGCGGCTGGCGCCGGTGGTGCTGGGGCTGCGGGCCGAGCAGCCGGAGCTGCGGTGGAGCCTGGCGCGGGCCCGGGAGGCGCTGGGCGGGCGGGGTGGGCCTCGCAGCGGCACCGGGGTGCCCGGCCCGACCGTGTCCGCCGTGGTCGCCCCGCTGTGGCACGCCGCCCCGTGGCCCGGCGGGGACGCCGGCGCCCCGCCCCTCGACCGGGTACTGCACGACGGCCTGCGACACCTCGCCGCCGGCGCGACACCGGAACGGTCCGACCGGCTGTGGCCCGTGGTCCCCGCCGGGGAACGGACGGATCCGTGCAATGTGCAGCACGGCGCCGCGGGCGTGCTCGCCGTACTGGCGCGGGCGGTCGCGGCGCCCGGCCTGCCGGCCGAGGTCCGGGCGGCAGCCGCGAGTACGGCCCGGACCGCTGCGGACTGGATCGAGCGACGGGTCGCCGCCGAGCCGGTGGTGCTGCCCGGGCTGCACTTCGGGCGGTCGGGGACGGCCTGGGCACTGCTCGACGCCGCCCGGGTGCTGGGCGACCAGCAGGCGGCCGAGCGGGCCGCCGCACTCGCCCGGCGGGTCGCCGTCGAATGGCCCAACCCGGACGTCTGCCACGGCGCGGCGGGCGCCGGTTTCACCCAACTCCGCTTTGCTGCCGAGGACTTCCGCGAGGACCACGGCTTCACCGAGCGCGCCGAGCGCTGCGTCCGCGCCCTGCTCGCCGCCGCGCGACGGGAACCGTACGGGACGGTCTGGCCGGTGCCGGCCGACTTCGACTCGGCGCTCGCCGGGATCACCCACCTCGGCTTCGCGCACGGCGTGGCGGGCGTCGGCGCCTTCCTGCTCGCCGCCGCCGGGGCGACCGACGACCGCGCCCTGCGGGACGCCTGCACGGCGGCCGCCCTCGACGCCGGGCGGACGCTCGGCGCGACCGTACGGTGGAGCGGGCGCGACGGCGGGAACGACGGCGGGGACAGCCGCGGACACAGCCGGGACCGCGCCGGTCGAGCCCTCGCCTGGTGGCCGCAGAACGCCGCCGACCCCGCGCACATCCGGCTCTCGCACTGGTGCAGCGGCTCCTCCGGCGCGGGCAGCTTCCTGCTCCGGCTGTGGCGGGCCACCGGCGACACCGAGGCGCTGCGCCTCGCCCGGGCCGCCGGCCGGGCCGTCCTGGCCGGCCGCTGGCACGGCGGGGTGAGCGCCTGCCACGGCCTGGCCGGCGACGGCGAGTACCTGCTGGACCTCGCCGAGGCCACGGGCGATCCCGAATTCCGGTCCGGGGCAAGCCGGTTGGCACAACTGATCGCGGCCCGGACCGCACTGCGCGACGGCCTGCTGGTACTGCCCGACGAGACGGGCACCGGCTGCGCCGCCGCCTACGGCACCGGCACGGCGGGGCCGTTGGCCTTCCTGCTCCGGCTCCGGCACGGCGGCCCCCGGCTCTGGCTGGACCCGCTCTCGCCCACCCACCCGGCGGCCCCCGCCCACCCGCTCTCCCCCACCCACCCGGCGGCCCCCACCCGCGACCAACTCCCGTGCGACAGCGACGGGGTGAGCGAGGCGTGAACACGGCCACTCGCACCACCACCCGGGCCCTGCGCCGACTGAGCTTCTCCTTCGCCGCCGACGGCAGCCACGCGGCCTGCCTGGCCGCGGCCGCCGACAGCGGCTGGTACGTGGAGAGTTGGCGACTCCCCCCGGACGGATCCCCCGCCGTACCCGCCGCGCTGCCCCTGTCCGGCAACCGGTCGGAGCAGCTGCGCTCGCAGCTCGTCGCACTGCCCGACGGCTCGGTGCTGGTCTGCCGGCACGACGGCGAGCGGCACGACCTGGTCCGCCTCTCGTACGGCGAGAACGGCACCGTGGAACAGCAGGTGGCCACGCTCCGGATGCCCGGCCTGCGCCTGCTGCCGCTCCCGGTGGCCCCCGGCGCCGACCCGCGCACCCCGGTGGCGATCGCCCTGGGCGCCGACACCCGCCCGGCGACCACCGTCTGGCTGATCCGGGCGGACGGCAGCGAGCCCGTGCGGGTCGCCGAGATCCCCGGCCTGCACGGCGGCGGCGCCTGGCTGGACCACACCGGCACGCTGCTCGCCCTGGACCGGGTGGCCGGCGGGCTGGTCCGCAGTGTGGTGCTGGACCTGCGCAGCGGCACCACCACCCCGCTGCTGGAGATCGGCGAGCACAGCAACGACCGGCTGGTGCTGTTCGACCCCGACACCCGCTTCGCGATGGTGCGCAGCGACGCACCCGGGACCGACCGGCTCGGCTGGGGCGTGCTGGGCGGCGGGGAACCGCTGCGGTTCCCGGAATGCCTGCACGTCACGGGCATGTTCCTGCGCCCGGTGGCGCTGCGGCAGGCGGCGGACGGCCCGCGGGTCGCGGTGCAGATCGACCACGGCGCCGGCTCGGCGCTCGCCCTGTGGCGGCCCGCCGTCGGGCGGCTGGACCCGCTGCCGGTGCCGCCCGGGCGGCTCGGCGCGGTCGGGCACTGGGACGGCGCCGGGCTGCGCATCCCGTACTCCTCGCCCGACCACCCGGCGGCGCTGGCCACCCTGGACGTGGACGCCCTGCTGGCGCACGGCCCGGCCCCCGCCGAGACCGCCCCGATGCCGCTGCCGCTGCAACTCGCGCCGCTGGGCTCGGGCCTGCCCGGCCCGTGGCGGGACACCGTCCTGCCCTGGCAGCCCGGTGCGCCGCGCGTCACCCGCACCCCGCCGGCCGGCTGGCGCCTGGACGGCAGCACCCAGCCCGGTGACGGCAGCCGCTGGCAGCCCGCACAGAGCCTCGAACTCGCTGGCCCGGCTGGCCCGTTGGAGGCCGTGGTGTACGGCGGCGACGCCTGGCTGAGCAGCCCGCACCTGGTGCTGGCGCTGCACGGCGGCCCCGCGGACGCCTGGCGGCTGGAGTTCGACCCGGCCCTGCAACGGATGGCCGCCGAAGGCCTGGCGGTGGTCGCGCCCAACCAGCGCGGCTCCACCGGCTACGGGGTGCCGCACGCGCTGGCCATCCGGGGCGCCTGGGGCGGGCCCGACCTGGACGACGTGCTCTACCTGCTGGAGGGCATCGCCCGCCAACGGGCGGCGCTCGGCCTGGAACCGCCCGCCCTGTTCGGGGTCAGCTACGGCGCCTTCCTGGCGCTGCTGGCGGCCGCGCACGCGCCGACCGAGCAGGTCGCCCGCTGCGCGGTGGTCGCGCCGTTCCTGTCCGGCGCCCGACTGCTGGCCGAAGCGGCGCCCCCCGTCAGGGCGTTGACCACCCGGCTGGGCGGCGGCGACCCGATCCTGGACGCCCGCGGACCGCGCGACGTGCTCCAGCTCGCGCACCGGCTGAGCGCACCGCTGCTGGTCGTGCACGGCAACCGGGACGAGGTGGTCCCGGTCAGCCAATCCCGTTCGCTGCGGCACGAGTTGCTGCGGATCGGCCGGGTCGAGGGCGCGGACTTCCGGTACGTGGAGGCGGCCGGCTCCGGCCATGAGGTGCTCGCCGAGGAGGGCGCCGCCGTGCTGCACGAACTGCTGGCCGCGTTCCTGCGGACCGGCCGACCGGGCTGATCCCGAGCGGCCACCCACAGACTCCCGGGCCCGTCGAGGCCCGGGGCACCACCCCGGCGCGGCGGATGGAGGCCGCGCCGGGGGTCGACACCAGACGCCCGCAGGCAGATCGCGGCGGGCGACACCCTCAAGGGGAGGACCCGATCATGGAGAACATGGTGGACTTCGAGACCGACCTCGCGGCGCTGCAGGACCTGCCGGAGACCGAGTCCGTCGAGCTGACCGGCCACGGCAGCGGCTGCCAGTACACCTGTCTCATCCTGACCTGCCTGATCTTCACCAACAGCTGACCAGGAGTAGTGGCCCACGGGTGCCGCCCTCGCCTGTCCGGACAGGCGAGGGCGGCACCCGCCTTCGCACACCCACACCCAACTCGCCGACAGGAGGCCGGACTTGCCACGACGACCCACCGGATGGACGCTCGCACTCGGCATCGCCCTGCCGGTCGAGGCCGCCACCACCCTCGCCCTGCCCGCCGTCCTCGCCGGAGCCGTCGACGCCGTCCTCACCCATCGGACCGGGGCCGCCCTCGCCCTGCCCGCCCTCCTGCTGCTGACGGCCGCCGCCGCCAACGCCACCGCCGCGGCCGCCGGACCGGCCTGCTCGGCCGAGACCACCGCCGCCCTGCGCGGGCGCCTGCTCCGCCACCTCCTCGCCCTCGGGCCCGGCGGCCGCCTGCACGGCGGGCCGCCACCCGGCGACCTCGCAGCCCGGCTGCTCGGCTCGGCGGCCGACGCGGGCGGCCGGCTCCCCGCCGTACTCGGCGCGGCCACCGCGCTGCTCACCTCGATCGGCGCGATCCTCGGACTCGCCGCGCTGTCGCCCTGGCTGGCGCTCGCCTTCTTCGCGGGCGTGCTGCCCGGCGTGGTGCTCATCCGGCTCTTCCTGCGCCAGGCCGGGCCGGTGTTCGCCCGCTACCAGGAGGTGCAGGCCGAGCTCGCGGCCCGGCTCAGCGGCGCCCTCACCGGGCTGCGCAGCATCCACGCGGCGCGCGCCGAACACCGCGAAGCCGCCCGGGTGTTGGCGCCGCTCCCGGACCTCTCCGCGGCCGGGCATGCGCTCTGGGCCGCCCAGCGGCGCACCGCCTGGCAGGCCACCCTGCTGATCGCCCTGGTCGAGATCGCGGTGCTCGCCACCGCCGGGGCGCTGCTCGCCGACGGCACCCTCGCCCCCGGCGCGCTCGCCGCGGCGGCGGGCTGGGCGGCGCTCGGCGCGGGACTCTTCGAACAGGTCGAGGCGCTGGTCGGGGTCGCCCAGGCGCGCGCCGGGCAGGCCCGGGTCGACGAACTGCTGGCGCTCGCACCGGCCCCGGCCGGTACGGCGGCCCTCCCGGCGGGCGGGCCCGGCGAGGTCACCCTGCGGGGCGTGGTGGTGCGCGACGGCGAACGGGTCCTGCTCGGCCCGCTCGACCTCACCGTCCCCGGCGGCCGTACGGTCGCCCTGGTCGGGCGCTCCGGCTCCGGGAAGTCGCTGCTCGCCGCACTGCCGGGGCGGCTGCGCGACCCCGACGAGGGCGCCGTACTGATCGACGGCGTCCCGGTGGACACCCTGTCCCCCACCGGCCTGCGGGACGCCGTCGGCTACGCCTTCGCCCGGCCCGACCTGGTCGGCCGCACCGTCCGCGACGCACTCACCGGAGCGGGCCCGGCCGAGGCGGCGGCCGCGTGCGCGGACGGCTTCCTGGCCCGGCTCCCCCTCGGCTGGGACACCCCGCTCGACGAACTCCAGCTCTCCGGCGGCGAACTCCAACGCCTCGGCCTCGCCCGGCTGCTGGCCCGCCCCACCCGCGTCGTCGTCCTCGACGACGCCACCTCCGGCCTGGACCTCGCCACCGAGTACCAGGTCACCGAGGCCCTCGACCGCGCCACCCACGGGCGCACCCGGCTGGTCGTCGCCCACCGCGCGACCGTCGCCGCCCGCGCCGACCTCGTCGCCTGGCTCGACGCCGGCCGCCTCCGCGCCCTCGCCCCCCACACCCACCTCCTCACCCACCCCGACTACCGCGCCACCCTCTCGGCCACCACCCTCCAGGCGGCCACGGCATGACGCACCGGAAGTCGGCCCCATCGACTTCTCGCGCACACCGCTCAGCCCGAATGCCCGACCGACTTCCCGCCCCTCCGAGCGCCGACTGGATCGACCTCCATGGCACTGCCCACCGCGAACCGCACAAGTACCAACGCCACCCCCGACACTGGAAGTCGGCCGGGCCGACTTCCAGTGCAACCGCCAACCCGACCGGGCCACCGGCGGGCGCCGGGGGCATCGGCCCGACGGCCCGCCCGCCCCGCAGCGGAGGCGGACACACCCCGGCGGCAGCGCCGGTGGCGGCCGGCCCGACCCGCGCGGGCGACGCGAGCAGCACAGATACGGGAGCCCGGGGGTCGGCGCCGGGTGTCGCGGGCGGGAGCATCGGGGCGAGGCCTGTGCGCCCGGCCGGCGTTGGCCACACGGCACGGATCGCGGGTGACAACGCCCAAGGACTTCTCGCGGCCGGGGGCCTCGGCAAGGCCGCTCACGTCCCCCGCAACGAGCGTTGCAGTGCCTGAGGGCGCGCAGCCCGAGGCGGGCACGGTCGCGGCCGGGGATCGGCGGCAATCAGAGACGCGGGCGGGAATATCAGGGTGGGGCCTGCGCGCCCGGCCGACGTTGGCCACGCGATGCGGAGTGCGGGTGCCAACGCACGACGGCCGGCAGCCGAGGGCGTCGGCGACGCCGCTCGCGTGCCCCGGGACGAGCGCATCAGCGGCCGGGGGTCCGCAGCCAGGCGCGTGGGCAAGGCGGCTCGCGCGGCCCGAGGTAAGGGCGGTCGTGCGTGAGCCGAGTGTGCTGGCGCACGGGGGTCGGCGGCGGGCGGCGCGGCCTGGGGCGTCGGGACGGATGCTCCTTGCCCGGCCGACGTTGGCCACACGGCACGGATTGCGGGTGCCAACGCACGACGACCGGCAGCCGAGGGCGTCGGCGACGCCGCTCGCGTGCCCCGGGACGAGCGTGTCGGCGGCCGGGGGTCTGCGGCCAGGTGCGAGGGCGCGGCGGTTCACGCGGCCCGAGGTCGGGGCGCTCGTGCGTGAGCCGAGGGTGCTGGCGCACGGGGGTCGGCGGCGGGCGGCGCTGCCTGGGGCGTCGGGACGGATGCTCCTGGCCTGGCCGGTGTTGGCCACGCGACGCGGATTGCGGGTGCCAACTCCCGGGGAGGTGCGGCCGAGGGCGTCGGCGACGCCGCTCGCGCGACCCGGGACGAACGCGTCGGCAGCTGGGGGTGCGAGGGCAAGGCGGCTCGCGCGACCCGAGGTAAGGGGCGGTCGTGGCTGAGGGTCTGCGGCCTGGGTCGGGGGCGCCGGTGCGCGGGGGGCGGCGGCGGGCGGCGCGGCCAGGAGTGCCGTCGGCCCGGTCGGTGCGGGCCGCGGGAGTTGGGCTGGCGCGGCTGGCCACGCGGCGCGGAGCACGGGTGTCGACGCCCGAGGCGTTGCGACCCGGGGCCTCGACGCCGCCGCTCGCACGCCCGGGGACGAGCGCGGCGGTGGCCAGGCGTCGGCGGCGGGCCTCGCGGGCGGCGCCGGGGGTGGGGGTCCTGCTGGGGGAACTGTCGAGGGTGCGGCGGCCTCTGGTGGGGTTGTTGCTCTGGTCAGGGGTGGAGGCGGTGCCGCCGTTGCTGTCCGGGTTGTTCGTGTCGGCCGCCGTCGATCAGGGGTTCCTGGCCGGGCGGCCGGGGGTCGGGATGGCCTGGCTGGGCGGGTTCGGGGCCGCCATGGCGGTCCGGGCGTACGCGGCGCGGGCCGGGTTCCCGCACCTCGCCGGGGTGGTGGAGCCGCTACGGGACGCGCTGGTGGAGCGGGTGGTCCGCGGTGCGCTGGCGCGGCCGCGGGCGGATCCGGCCGCGGTCGCGCGGCTGACCGAACAGGTGGAGTCCGTACGGCAGTTGACCGCGACGCTGCTCCGCACGCTGCGCGGGGTGGGGGTCACGCTGGTCGCCGCCCTGGTCGGACTGGCGCTGCTGGCGCCGGCCGTGCTGCCGCTGGTGCTGGTGCCGCTGCTGGTGGCCGGGCTGCTGTTCGTACGGCTGCTGCGGCCGTTGGCAGCCGGGCGGCGGGCGGCGGTCCTGGCCGAGGAGCGGCTCGCCGCCGAGGCCGGGCGGGCGCTGCGCGGACTGCGCGACGTGCAGGCGACGGGTGCGGCCGAGGCGGTCGCCCGGGCGCTGACCGGGGTGGCGCAGGAGAGCGCGGCCGCCTCCCGGGCGCTGGGCCGGGCGTCGGCCCTGCGCGCGCTCGTGGTGGCGCTCGGCGGGCGGCTGCCGGTCCTGGCCGTCCTGGCGGCGGCGCCCTGGCTGCTGGCGCACGACGCACTGACGGCGGGCGGGCTGCTCGGCGTCGCCACCTATCTCCTCCAGCAACTGGACCCGGCCGTCAGGACCTTGGCGGGCACGGTCGGCGGCTGGCTGCTCAACCTCGGTGTGGTGCTGGACCGCCTGGCGGAATCGACCCCCACCCCCGTCCCCACCCCCGTCCCCGCCGACGCCGACGCCGAGGCCGACGGCGTGCCGCTCGGCGCGGTCCGGCTGCTCGGGGTGCGCTACGCCCACGCGCCGGGCGCTCCGGCCGTGTTGGACGGGCTGGACGCGGAGTTCCACCCCGGGGAGCACGTGGCGGTGGTGGGGCCGAGCGGGGTGGGGAAGTCGACCCTGGCGGGACTGCTGGCGGGCCTGGTGGCGCCGACGGCGGGGGCGGTGGTGGTCGGTGGCGGCCCGCGCGGGGTGGCGCTGCTGCCGCAGGAGGCGTACGTGTTCCCGGGGTCGGTGCGGGAGAACCTGACCTGGCTCGCCCCGGGCGCGTCCGAGCGGCAGGTCGCGGAGGCCGTCGGGCGGCTGGGGGCGGACGGGCTGGTGGCGCGCTTGGGCGGGTTGGCCGGCACGTTGCGCGATCCGGGTGAACTCTCCTCCGGTGAGCGCCAGTTGCTGGCCCTGGTGCGGACGTACCTGGCGGACTCGCCGGTGGTGGTGCTGGACGAGGCGACCTGCCAGCTGGAGGCGGCCGCGGAGGAGCGGGTGGAGCGGGCGTTCGCCGCGCGGCCGGGGACGCTGGTGGTGGTCGCGCACCGGATCAGTTCGGCGCTGCGGGCGGACCGGGTGCTGCTGCTGGACGGCGGTCGCGGGCTGCTGGCCCGGCACGGCGACCTCCAGGTGCTGTCGCCGTTCTACCGCGAACTCGTCGGCCACTGGCTGGGTTCGTCGAGGACGGCCCCGGGCGTTGCGGGCGGGGCGGGCGGGGCGGGACTCGCCCCATGAGGTCGATAGGATCTCGTCCGTCCCGGCCGTTATGGTGGCCGGGGCCACGGGCCGCGATCACCGGCTGTGGGCGCGTTCCGCGCGCCCGATCGGGGACCCGACCGTGTGCCGCAGGCACCGGACGGGCGCCGATGACCTGCACCCTCGCACGGAAGACGATTCTCATGTCCGACACCCTCACCGACACCACCGGCCCCGCGGTCTACGGGACCGACGCCGACGAGAAGACGGCCGAGGACACCGCGGCGCACGGTCGCCACCGCGGCGGCTCGGCCGCCGACGACACCCCCGGGGCGGACCCGCACGGCCGCCACCGCGCTGCCGGCGCCCGGGGCTGATCCGAGGAAACACACCGACACAACACCCCGCGAGGGCCCGCCGAGGAGACTCCCCGGCGGGCCCTCGCACATGTCACCCCCACCGAGCCGTGGGGCAGGTGCGGCGGGGCGTCAGGAGTCCAGCGAGATCACCGTCCGCAGCGCCTCGCCGCTGCGCATCTGCTCGATCGCCAGGTTCACCTCGGCCAGCCCGACCCGGTGGGTGATCATCCCGTCGAGGTCGATCCGCCCGGCCCGCCAGAGGTCCACGACCAGGGCGATCGTGCGGGCGACCGGCGCCCCGCCGTACAGCGAGGGCAGCAGCCGCTTCTCGTTGAAGAACAGTTCCCCCATGGTGAACTGGGCCAGGTCGTCCTGCGCGCCCGCGCCGATGACGACGACGGCGCCGCCGCGCCGGGCGGCGTCGTAGCCGGCCCGGACGGTGGCCGCGCGGCCGACGGCCTCGAAGACGTGGTCGAAGCCGCCGCCGGGCAACCCCTTGGCGAACGACTTGAGTTCCTCGGGGGCGATCGCCTCGGTGGCGCCGAAGGCGAGGGCCCGTTCGCGGCGCGAGGCGACCGGGTCGACCACGGTGATCCGGGCGGCGCCGCAGACCCGGGCGCCCTGGACGGTGGCCACGCCGACGCCGCCCGCGCCGATCACCGCGACCGAGGAACCGGGCTCGACCCGGGCGGTGTTGACGGCGGCGCCGATGCCGGTGGTCACCCCGCAGCCGATCAGGGCGGCGGCCTCGTACGGCAGGTCGGCGGGCACCTTGATCACCGCGTCGGCGGCGACCACCACCTCCTCGGCGAAGGCGCCGGTGCCGTAGAAGCCGGAGGCCTCGGTGCCGTCGTCGGCGAGCCGGAAGCCGGGGGCGCCGAGCCGCCGCAGGCTGGCGATGCAGAGGTGGCCGCGGCCGTGCTCGCAGTGGGCGCAGCGTCCGCAGGGGGCCATCCAGCAGAGCACCACGCGGTCGCCCGGGGCGACGCCGGTGACGCCCTCGCCGACCTCGACGACGTCCCCGGCGCCCTCGTGCCCGGGGACGAAGGGCGCGGGCTGCGGCAGGACGCCGCTCATCGCGGAGAGGTCCGAGTGGCACAGGCTGGCGGCGCGCATCCGGACCCGTACGGCGCCCGGTCCGAAGCCGAGCGCCGTGACGTCCTCGCGGACGTCGAGGGTGTCCTGGCCGGTCTTGTGCAGGACGGCTGCGCGCATGGGGCTGCTCCCGGTGTGCCTCGGGTCAAGGGTCGGGGCGATTCTGGCACGGGCGCCCGGCACCTACTAGAACGCGTTCCAGAACGGCGCGGGGGGGCGGCGGTCCGGCGGACTGATCACAATACGAACAAGCCCTCTGCACAGCGGCGGTCCGGCCCGCCATCATGATCGCCGTGCTCACGCCCCCCGACGCCGCCGCATCACCCGCCGCCTCCGACGCAGCCTCACCCGACGCAGCCTCCCCCGCCTCGGCCTCCCCCGGCACGCCCGCCCACGGTTCGCCGTGCCCGCGCTGCCGCGCCGCCCTGACCGACGATCCCCGCTTCCTCGCCTGGTGCCCCGCCTGCGACTGGAACCTCGCGCCCGGGGCGGACGCCGCCCCCGCGCCCACCCGGCGCGAGCGGGCCGCCGCCGACCGCACCGACCGGCTGTTCCAGGAGCAGGCCGCCGGGGGCGCCACCCCCACCGCCCGCCGGGACTGGCTGCTGGCCTCCGCCGCGGCCGGGGTGATCCACCTCGTCACCGTCGGCACCTTCGCCCTGGCGCTCTGGCTGCTGATCGCCGGAACCGTCGTGCAGCGCTGCATCGGCGCGGTGGTGCTGGTGATCGCCGTGGCGCTGCGGCCCCGGCTCGGGCGGGTGCCGAAGGACGAGAACGTGCTCGACCGCGCCGGGGCGCCGGCCCTGTACGGGCTGGCGGACCGGGTGGCCGCCGAGGTCGGCGCCCGGCCGGTGGACGTCATCCAGGTCACCGACGAGTTCAACGCCTCGTACGGGCTGGTCGGGCTGCGCCGCCGGTCGGTCCTGCGGATCGGGCTGCAGCTCTGGGAGGTGCTGGACGACCGGCAGCGGGTCGCGCTGCTCGGCCACGAGTTCGGCCACCACGTCAACGGCGACCGCCGGCGCTCGTTCTGGCTGTACAGCGCGATCTCGGCGCTCCGGGCCTGGTACCAGATGACCCGCCCGGGCCACGACGGGTACGTCACGGGCCGGGACGAGGTCTCGCTGCTGGTGCGGCTCGGCACGGCCCTCGGCCGGCTGGTGCTCCGGGGCGTCGCCTGGCTGCTCCACCAGGGCCTGGTGCTGTTCGACCGGCTCACCTCCCGGGCCGGGCAGCAGGCCGAGTACCACGCGGACACCCTCGCCGTCCGGGTGGCCGGCGGCGAGGCGGCCCGGGGCATGCTCACGGCGCTGCTGCACGGCAGCTCGGTGGCCACGGCGGTCCACCGGGTCCGGGCCGAGGAGCGCGGACGGCCCCGGGTGGTCCGCAGCCGGAACCGTCGGGCCGAGGACGCCCCCGCGCCTGCCGCCCCGGAGCTGCTCTGGGCACGGGTGCGCGAGCAGCTCGCCACCGTCCCCGCCACCGAGCGGGAGCGCCTGCTGCGGCTCAGCGCCCGTGACCGGTCCGCCGTGGACGGCTCCCACCCGCCGACCCAGCTGCGGATCGCGCTGGCGGAGCGCGCCGCGAACCAGGAGGCGGCCGTCACCGCCACCGCCGCCGAGGCCGGGGCGATCGCCGTCGAGCTGGCCCCGCACCGCGCCCGGATCGCCGTCGAGCTCCTGGCCGGCTGACGACACCGGCCCTACGGCACCCGCCGACGGCACCCGGCGACGGCCCCCGCCGAGGACAGCGGCCGACGCCCCCCGCCGACCGGACCGGCCGACCTCCCGGCGGCCACCCCGCTACCGTCGAGTAGGGTCCGAGCACGTCCGTCCGCCACCCGAACCCCCGAGGAGCACCGCATGTCCGACCTGCTGGAGGGCGCCCGCCCGGCGCCGGAGGTGCTGGCGGCGTTCGAGGCGGCCACCGGGTTCATGCCGGTGGACGAGGGCCTCGCGCTCTACCGGGCGGCGGTGGCGGCGGCCCGGCGCACCGGGCTGCCGGTGCTGGAGATCGGCACCTACTGCGGCCGCTCGGCGGTCCTGCTGGCCGCCGCGGCCCGGGAGGCCGGGACGGTCGCGCTGACCGTGGACCATCACCGCGGCTCGGAGGAGCAGCAGCCGGGCTGGGAGTACCACGACCCGACCCTGGTGGACCCGGAGGTCGGCCGGATGGACACCCTGCCCCGGTTCCGCCGCACCCTGCACGCGGCGGGGCTGGAGGAGCACGTGGTCGCGCTGGTCGGCCGCTCGCCGCAGATCGCCGCGCTGTGGGGGCGCCCGCTCGCCCTGGTCTTCATCGACGGCGGGCACACCGACGAGCACGCCACCGGTGACTACGAGGGCTGGGCGCCGCACCTGGCCCCGGAGGGCCTGCTGGTGGTGCACGACGTGTTCCCGGACCCGGCGGACGGCGGCCAGGCTCCCTACCGGGTGTACCTGCGGGCGCTGGCCGAGGGCTTCGAGGAGGTCTCGGTGACCGGTTCGCTGCGCGTCCTGCGCCGGGCCGCCGTCTGAGGTCCCGCACACCCGGCCCCAGCCCCGCCCACCGCCCCCGACCGCCCCGTGAGATACCCCCCGCGGCCCCGCCCCGATGCTCTAACGTCGTGCCTGGGCTGTCGGGCGAGGGGTCGAACGGTACGGTGTCCGCGCAGCACCAGGCGGCTGCGGCACGGGCGGCAGCACCAGGCAGAGCATCGGCGGACGGTGGGGGCTAGCGGCACATGACGGACCAGCACAACACCGCTCCGGCGGTCTGGGACCCGACCGCGCGCGGCGGCGCGGGCGGCTGGGTCCGCAATCCGCAGCGCCCGGACGCCGAGACGGCCCCCGCCGCACCGCCCGCGGCCCCCGCCCCGGGCGCGGCCGACGACCAGGACCCGCCGCTGGGCGGCCGCCCGTACCTGGCCACCGCCCCGGGCTTCGGCCCGGCGCCGGACATGTCGGGCCCGGCGACCCCTCCGCCCCCGCCCCCGGGCCCCGGTGCGCCCACCGCCGCCCTCCCCCGGGTCACCCCGCCCCCGGCCGCGCCGTTCCCCTCGCACGCGACCCCGCAGGACCGCGGCGCCCAGGGCGGTCCGCTCCCCGGCCCCGGGTACGTCTACCCGCCGCCGCCCCCGGCCGGCCACCCGTACCAGCAGGCCCCGGACCAGCAGGGCGGGTACGGGTACCCGCCACCGCCCTACCCGCAGACGCCGCAGGCCCCACAGGCCCCGCAAGGCCCGTACGGCGCCCAGCCGTACCCCGCCCGGCCGGACCACCCGGCCGCCCTCCCGCCCGACCACGAGGACGACGGGGACCGCCCGGGCAACCGCCGGGCCCCGCTGCTGATCGGCTTCGCGGTGCTGCTGGTGCTGGCGGTCGGCGGCGGCCTGCTGTACGCGGCCCAGGGCGGCGACCAGGGCGGCCAGGCCGCGCCCGCCCCGTCGGCCACGAACGCGAACAGCTCCGGCAACCCGCCGCCCACCCCGGCGCCCACCGGCACGGACGCCGCGCCCGGCGCCACGGCCACGCCCTCCGACACACCGACCCCGTCCGCGACCACGGCCGGTCCCAACGCCAAGGCCCAGGCCCAGGCCCTGGACGGGCTGCTCACCGAGGGCGGCAACGCCAGAACGCAGATCGGCAACGCCGTCGCCAAGGTCAGCAGTTGCCCGTCGAAGGCCGACATCGAGAGCGCGGCGCAGGTCTTCGACAGCGGGGCCGGCCAGCGCCAGGGGCTGCTCGGCAAGCTCGCCAAGCTGAGCGTCACGGACGTCCCGGGCGGCGCGGACGCGGTGAACTCGTTGAAGTCCGCCTGGCAGTTGTCCGCCGACATCGACAAGGCGTACGCGGCCTGGGCGCGCGCCGTGGCCAAGCAGGGCTGCTCCGGCAACGCGCCGAGCACGCCGGACAAGAAGCACGCGGACGAGCTCAACCCCCAGGCGACCCAGGCGAAGAACGACTTCCTGACCAAGTGGAAGCCGATCGCGGACGCCTACGGTCTCACCCCGCCCACCTCGGACAGGATCTGAACCACCCGTGACCGGCCCGACCTCCCCCGCCCCCCGCCGTTCCGCCCTGCTGCGCACCGCCACCGCGGTGGCGGTGGCCGTTCCGCTCTGCACGGCGGGCTGGTTCGGCTGGCGGTCCCTGGACGGCTCCGGCCCGGCGGCCTCCGCGCAGACGGCCACGGCCGCCGCGCAGCCCGCCGCGGCACCGCCCGCCGGCGCCGCGTCCACCGGCCCGGCCCCGGCGACCCCGCAGGCCCCGTCGACCGGCGGCACCACGCCCGGCACGCCCACCGGCACGCCGGCACCCACCGACACGCCAACACCCGCCGCCACCCCGCCGGCCCCGGCCGGCGGCGCCGACCTGGCCGGGCGCACCGTGGTGCTCGACCCCGGCCACAACCCCGGCAACTTCTCCCACCCCACCGAGATCAACCGCCAGGTGGACGTCGGCAACGGCCACAAGGAGTGCGACACCACCGGCACCGAGACCAACGCGGGCTACACCGAGGCCGACTACACCCTGGACGTCACCCGCCGGGCCCGCGCCCTGCTCACCGCCCGGGGCGCCAAGGTCGTCATGGTGCAGGACGGCGACCGCCCGTGGGGCCCGTGCGTCGACGAGCGGGCCAGGGCGGGCGCCGACGCCCACGCGGACGTCGCGCTGTCGGTGCACGCCGACGGCGCCCCGGCGAGCGGCAGCGGCTTCCACGTGATCATGCCCGCCAAGGTGGTCGCCGGTAAGGCGGACAACTCCGCGATCGTCGAACCCTCGCACCGGCTGGGCCTGCTGCTGCGCGACCGCTTCCACGCCGCGACCGGCGAGCCGTACGCCGACTACATCGCCGACCAGGGCCTGGACACCCGCTCCGACCTCGGCGGCCTCAACCTCTCCGCGGTTCCCAAGGTGTTCATCGAGTGCGGTAACATGCGCAACTCCGCGGACGCCGGACGGATGACGGACCCTCAGTGGCGGCAGCTGGCCGCCCAGGGGATCGCCGACGCGCTGGGCGCCTTCCTGACCACCCACTGACCGGACCGGGCAAGGGAGTTGGGGCGTACGGGGCCGACCGGCGGGCACCCACCGGCTCGGCACGGTTTGCAACGACTTCGACCCGTTCCCGGTCCCGCCGTGCACCGGCAGGACGGTTGGGCCTAGGCTTCTGGTCCGTTCGGGAGTTTCGGCCGGTCGGCCCGACCGCACGAAGCACCGTCCACGACACGTCAACGAGGGGAACGTAAGTGAATCTGCGCGCTCTCACCAGGGGAGACGCCGCCGTCGCAGGCGCGGCCGTCCTGCTGTTCATCGCCTCCTTCCTGCCCTACTGGACCGTGGACTGCAGCGGCCGGTACTGCGGGGACACCTCGCAGAACGCGTGGAGCACCCAGCTGTTCCCCATCCTGCCGTCGATCTACCTCCTGGGGATCGCCGCGGCCGTCCTGATCCTGGTGCAGCGCTTCCAGGGCCCCGCCGCGGCCAACCGCCAGGTGCTCGGCCTGCGGCTGGACCAGTGGGGCATCGCGTTCAGCGTCGCCGCGCTCTGGACCTCGGTCTGGGCGCTCGGCGGAGGCCCGAGCGCCACCACGCTCAGCCACGGCTTCGGCGCCTGGCTCGGCCTCATCTCGCTGGTCGTGCTGGCCGGTGCGGCCGCGGCCGCACCGCTGGTGCCGGCACTCAAGGCCCCGCTGGTCACCGAGCGCCCGGCCGTCCCGTACCAGGGCGGCTACCCGATGCCGGGTCAGCCCGGCCACCCGGGTGCCCCCGGTCAGCCCGGCCCCGGCCAGTACGGCTACCCGAACCAGGGCCACGACCCGGCCTTCGGCGCCCAGCCGGCCGGTGGCTACGGCTACCCGGCCACCGGCCAGCCGCAGCCGGGCCAGCCGGTGCCGGCCGGTCCGCAGGACGCCGCCGTGCCGGCCCCGCAGCCGGCCGCCCCGGCGGCGGACTTCCAGCCCTTCTGGTTCGCCGTCCCGGCCCCGCGCCAGCTGGCCCCGAAGGACAACCCGGCCGGCGCCCCGGTCGGCGAGGTCGTGCCGGGCACCTGGTACCTGGCCGTCGAGCAGCGCGGCGCGGCCCTGGTCGCCCAGCTGCCGGACGGCACCCAGGGCGTGCTGGCCGACACCACCGGCATCCAGCGCGGCTGACACCGCGGCTGACGCCACGGCGCGGACCCGAGCCGCGCGACGCAGACGGGAAGGGGCGGGACCGGATCACCGGTCCCGCCCCTTCCATGTGCCACCGGCAGCGGTCGTGCCGTCAGCAGCAGTCCTGGACCACCAGCCCGGCGGGCAGCTGGTCCCCGCCGAAGACCGCGACGGTCGCCGGGTCCCCGCCGAGCGCGGCCACCGCGAGCAGCAGCGCCCCGGCCGTCCAGGTGGTGCGCTCCTCGGGCCAGATCGCGTCGTCCTCGAAGACGTACCCGGTCCAGTACGAGCCGTCCTCGTGCCGCAGGTGCCGCTGGATCCAGCGCAGGATGTCCACCGCGCGGTCGGACTGGCCGATCGCCCAGAGCGCCAGCGCCAGTTCGGCGCTCTCGCCGCCGGTCACCCACGGGCGGTCGCTGACGCAGCGCACGCCGAGGCCGGGGACGACGAAGCGCTCCCAGTCCCGCTCGATCCGCGCCACCGCCGCGTCGCCGCGCAGGCCGGTGCCGAGCACCGGGTAGTACCAGTCCATCGAGTAGCGGTCCTTGTCGAGGAACCGCTCGGGGTGGTGGGCGATGGCGTGCCGCAGCCGGCCGGCCGCGAGCTCCCAGTCGGGCTGCGGCTCCTCCAGGTAGTCGGCGACGGCCAGCCCGCAGCGCAGCGCGTGCAGGATGCTGGACGAGCCGGTGAGCAGCGCCTCCCCGGTGGCGGCGCCGCTCTCGTCGACCCGCCAGGCGATCGGGCCGCCGGGCAGCCGCAGGCCGACGATGAAGTCCAGCGCCCGCCGGACCACCGGCCAGATCCACTCCAGGAAGGCGTCGTCGCCGGTGCTGAGGTGGTGGTGCCAGACCCCGACCGCGATGTACGCGCAGAAGTTGCTCTCCTTGGCCCGGTCGGTGACCGCGCCGTCGGTGTACGCGGCGTACCAGGAGCCGTCCGGGTTCTGCCGGGAGGCGAGCCAGCGGTAGGCGGCCTCGGCGGCGGCGTGCTCGCCGGCGGTGTCCAGGGCCATCGCGGCCTCGGTGTGGTCCCAGGGGTCGAGGTGGTGGCCCGCGAACCAGGGGATGGCGCCGTCGGGGCGCTGCTCGGCCAGGATGCTGCGCACGGTGTCGGCCGCCTGCTCGGCGTCCAGCACCCCGTCGAGCAGCAGCACCTCGGGGACGGCGGCGGTCACTCCGCTCCGCCCGGTGCGCGCTCGACCTTGTTCGGCTTGGCGGCGTAGGCGACGAAGCTCTTGCCGATGAGCGGGTTGAGCGCCTTCTCGGCGGCCTTGGTGATCGAGCTGATCACCGGGGTGCCGACGATGTCCCAGACCAGCAGCTGGTGGTAGGCCTTGACCGGCAGCGCCTTGTCGTTGTCCACGCCGACCGCGCACTTGATCCACCAGTACGGCGAGTGCAGGGCGTGCGCGTGGTGGGTGCCGTAGGGTTCCAGGCCGGCGTCCTTGAGCTTGCCGAGCAGCTCGTCGCCCCGGTAGATCCGGATGTGGCCGCCCTCGACCTCGTGGTACTCGTCGGACAGCGCCCAGCAGATCTTCTCCGGGAGCCAGCGCGGCACGGTGACGGCGAGCAGGCCGCCCGGCTTGAGGACCCGGAACATCTCGTTGAGCACGCCCTTGTCATCGGGTATGTGCTCCATCACCTCGGAGATGATGATCTTGTCGAAGTAGTCGTCCTCGAACGGCAGCGCCAGCGCGTTGCCCTCCATCGCGACCGCCGACGCGCCCTCGGGGGCCTCGCCGGCCTGCTCCATCGCCGCGAACCACTTCGTGACCTCGGCGATCTCCTCGGCGTTCTGGTCGAGGGCGATCACGTTGGCGCCGCGGCGGTAGCACTCGAACGCGTGCCGGCCCCCGCCGCAGCCCAGGTCGAGCACCCGGTCGCCGGGGGCGAGCGGGAAGCGCGAGAAATCGACGGTCAGCACTGCAGGGCTCCCATTCCTATTGCCACCAAGCGTCCTTGACGCTTCGTCAGGTCACACTCGCCTCAACGCCCGGAGCGACTCGCGCACGGGCGCGCCCCTCAGGGCACGTACCGCCAGCCCGGCCCGGAGCGGGCCCGGGCGCCGACGCCGGTGGCGATCGCCGCGCGGTACGCCTCGGCGGTCAGCTCGGCGGCCCGCTCCCAGGTGAACCGGGCCAGCACCCGCTCCCGGCCGGCCGCGCCGAGCTCCGCGCGCAGCTCCGGGTCGTCCAGCAGCCGGCCGAGCGCGGCGGCCAGGGCGCCCGCGTCCCCCGGCGGCACCGCCAGGCTGGTCACGCCGTCCGGCCCGGCCACCTCGGGGATCGCCCCGCCGGTGGTCGCCACCAGCGGGGTGCCGGTGGCCATCGCCTCGGCGGCGGGCAGCGAGAAGCCCTCGTACAGCGACGGGACGCAGGCGACCTCGGCCGAGCGGTACAGGTCGACCAGCTCCCGGTCGCTCAGCCCGGTGCGGAACTCGATGTGCTCCGCCAGCCCGAAGCCGCGCACCGCCTCGGCCACCGGCCCGTCCTCCTTCTGCGGCTTGCCGACCACCACCAGGTGGGCGTCCCGCTCGGTGCGGACCTTGGCCAGCGCCTCGACCAGGTACACCAGGCCCTTGAGCGGCACGTCCGCGCTGGAGGTGGTGACGATCCGGCCAGGAACCCGCTCGATCCGCGCCGAGGGCGACCAGAGCCGGGTGTCGGCGCCGATCGGCACCACCGAGATCGCGCCGGGGGCGGCGCCCAGGTGCTCGGCGATCTCGCGCTGCGAGGTGCCGGAGACGGTGATCACGTGGTCCAGCCGGGCCGCGACCCGGCGCTGCATCCGGGTGAAGGCGTACCAGCGGCGCAGCGACAGCCGCTTGCCCCGGGTGGTGGCCGCGTCCAGCTCCAACTGCCGGTCCACGGTGATCGGGTGGTGGATCGTGGTGACCAGCGGGAAGCCGTGCCGGGCCAGGCCGAGCAGGCCGTAGCCGAGGGTCTGGTTGTCGTGCACCACGTCGTAGCGGCCCTTGTGCCGGGCCAGGTACTGCCGGGCGCGCAGCGAGAAGGTGAGCGGCTCGGGGAAGCCGCCGGTGCGCATGGTGGCGAACTCCAGCACGTCCACCGGGCCGCGGAACTCGCCGCGTGCCGGGGTGCGGAAGGGGTCGTCGGCGCGGTAGAGGTCCAGGCTGGGCAGCTCGACCAGGCGGACCGAGCCGGGGCCCTCGACCTCGTCCAGCACGGGATAGGGCTGGGCGCCGATCACGTCCACGTGGTGGCCGAGCCGGGCCAGCTCGCGGGAGAGGTGCCGTACGTACACGCCCTGACCGCCGCAGAACGGGTCCCCGCGGTATGACAGCAGGGCAATCCGCAGCGGCTGCGCGGTCATCCTCGGCCCTCATCTCTGGCTGCTATCGGTGCGAGCGGCGCCCAACGGTGGCACCGATCGCTAAAGTAGATCAGGTTTCAGTGGCTGTGGAACTCGTCATCGACCATGTGAACAATGAGAGACCTCGAAGATACCGGCCCGTAGCTTTCGCTCAGGAGCCAGGGCTGGTGATTCCCGCCACGCCGGGCCCGACCGACCGCGGGTCGACCGCGGGTCGACTTCCGGTCGACCTTTCTGGAGCACGCCGCCACCCACGCGCCCCCCGGGAGCACCCTTGCCGTCGCCGACCACGTCCGTGAGCCCCGCCTCCCCCGCGCCGGGCGAGCCGCCGCTGTCCGCGCGCCAGGCCGAGCGGCGGCGGCGCATCCTGCGCGCCGCCACCGCGCTGGCCGCCCGCGGCGGGTACGAGGCGGTGCAGATGCGGGAGGTCGCGGAGAGCGCGCAGGTCGCCCTCGGGACGCTGTACCGGTACTTCCCGTCCAAGGTCCACCTGCTGGTCGCGGTCATGCTGGAGCAGCTCCAGGGGCTCCAGGAGCACATCCGGCGGCACCCGCCGACCGATCCCGAGCCGGCCCTGCGGGTCGCCGACGCCCTCACCCGGGCCTTCCACGCGCTCCAGCGCGAGCCGCTGCTGGCCGAGGCGATGGTCCGGGCACTCAGCTTCGCGGACCGCTCGGTCGGCACCGAGGTGGACCAGGTCAGCGCCGCCACCGGACAGCTCATCCTGGACGCGATCGGGCAGTCCGGCCCGCCCAGCGAGGGCCAGCGCGCGGCCGTCCGGGTGATCGAGCACACCTGGCACTCGGCCCTGGTCGCCTGGCTCTCCGGGCGCGCCTCGATCGCCGAGGTCCGGGCCGACCTGCACACCGCGGCCCGGCTGCTCACGCTGCCCTGAGCGCCCCGGCCGCCGGGGCGGCTACCGGGGGCGATTTCTGGAACCTGTTCCAGCTCTGCGCCGCCCCGGCCGACCCGCGCGCCGCGGCCCGGCGGTTAGAGTCGACGGGCAGCACAACTCCATCCCGCTCCTCCCCCGGGGGAAGCCGGTGCGAATCCGGCGCTGACCCGCAACCGTGAGCCCGACCGCGCCCCCGGCGCCCCGGGCGAGCCGGGGCACCCGGGGAGGGACGAGCGGCGAGCCGGGCACCCGCACCCGCCCGGCACCCGTCGAGGACTACGGAACGGCCCCCGCCGGGGCCCACCACCGCTCACCGAAAGGCACACCCGCACCATGCTGACCGCCGCCCGTCTGGGCGCCGCCGCCCTGTCCGCCGCGCTGCTCGCCGGCCTCGCCGCCGGACCGGCCCTCGCCGACAGCCCGTCGCCCACGGCCGCCGCCCCGGACGGCCTGT
Organism: Kitasatospora sp. NPDC098652; assembly: GCF_044760155.1. NCBI lineage: Bacteria > Bacillati > Actinomycetota > Actinomycetes > Kitasatosporales > Streptomycetaceae > Kitasatospora > Kitasatospora sp. NPDC098652. Next base: position 324,905 of record NZ_JBIWAQ010000007.1, on the reverse strand, counting down.
ACGGCAAGAGCGACCCGACGTACGACGGCGTCTGGCGGCAGTCCCTCGCGCTCACCGCGCTGACGGCGGCCAAGGTCACCCCCGCCGACTCCGCCGTCGGCTGGCTCACCGGACAGCAGTGCGAGGACGGCGGCTGGCCCTCCTACCGGGCCGCCGGCGCGGCCTGCGACCCCAAGACCGAGGACAGCAACGCCACCGCCGTCGCCCTCCAGGCCCTGGTCGCCCTCGGCGGACACCAGAGCGCCGTCGACAAGGGCCTCCAGTGGCTCAAGGCCAACCAGAACGCCGACGGCAGCTGGGCCTACAACCCCGGCAACCCCGGCGACGCCAACTCCACCGGCCTCGTGGTCAACGCGCTGCTCGCCGCCCGGACCGACCCGGCGAGCATCGCCAAGCCCGGCACCGGCGGCGCCGCCGGGAAGAACGCCTTCGACGGCCTCGCCCGCTTCCAGCTCGGCTGCGCCGCCCCCGCAGACCAGCGCGGCGCCTTCGCCTTCCAGCCCGACCCGGCCGCCGGCACCCTCGCCCCCAACACCCTCGCCACCGCCCAGGCCGCCCTCGCCGCCGCCGGCGGGCACCTGCCGGTCGCCTCCTCGGTGCACGCCGACGCCACCGCCAAGCCGCTCGCCTGCGCCGACGGCTCCGCGCCCGCCACCGTGCCGCACGCCGAAGCGGGCGAGGCCGTCAGCGCCTACCTCGCCGCCCAGCTCGGCACCGACGGCGGACACCTCACCCTCACCACCCCCGGCGCCGAACCCAAGCCCGACTACACCGCCACCGCCTGGGCCGCCCTCGCCCTGATCCAGAGCGGCCACCCCGACCAGGCCGCCGACGCCGTCGACTGGCTGGAGGGGCAGGGCGCCACCTGGACCAAGAACGGCACCGACGCCGCGGCCACCGCCACCCTCCTGCTGGTCGACCAGGCCGGCCGCCGCAGCGACGCCGCCCTCCTCGGCCAGCTCACCGCCCTCGGCCCGACGCCCAAGGCCGAGGCCCCCTCGACCACCGCCGCCCCGGCGAAGGAGAAGAGCGGCGGCATCGGGCAGTTCTGGCTGATCATCGTCGGCCTGCTGGTCGGCGTCGGCGGCGGGCTCCTGCTCAGCCTCCAGCGCAAGCGCAACCCGAAGCTCTGATGCGGGCGCAGCGTGACGCCGCCGGGGGCCGCGGCCCCCGGCGGGCACCGGCCGGCCTGACGCTCGCCATGCTCGGCGCCCTGGCGCTGCTGGCCTGCGCCACCCCGGCGCAGGCCGCCGGGTACCGGTACTGGTCGTTCTGGCGCGGGGCCGACGGCGGGGCCTGGACGTACCAGCAGCAGGGGCCCGCGACCGCCGTGCCGCCGGACGGCTCGGTGGACGGCTGGCGGTTCGCCCTCAGCCCGGACGGCGGACAGGACGCCGCGAAGCCGCGCACCGCGGCCGGGTTCGACGGGATCTGCGCCGCCACCCCCGCCCAGGACGGCCGCAAGCGGGTCGCCGTGGTGCTGGACTTCGGCACGGCCGAGGACGCGGGTGCGTCCGCCGCCGCGCCGCCCGGGTCGCGGACCGCCTGCGCGAGCGTCGCACCGCGCGCCACCTCGGCCGAGGTGCTGGCCGCCGTCGCCCCGCCGCTGCGCTACGAGTCCAACGGGATGCTGTGCGCCATCGCCGGCTACCCGAAGGCCGGTTGCGGCGACCAGGTGGACGCGGGCGCCGCCGCGCAACCCAAGGCCGGCGGCGGCAGCGACGGCGGCGACAGCAGCGGCCCCGACCTCGGCCTGGTCGCCGGCGGCGCGCTGGTCGCCGCCCTCGCCGGTGGCGCCGTCTGGCAGGCGCGCCGCCGCCGTACCTCCTGAGGCATGCCGTGGCACGCCCCGACCCCGTTCCCAGGACAGATCCGTGAGCAGCACCATCCGCAGCACCCGCCCGCCCGTCGGACCGCGCCAACTGCACCCCGGGGCCTGGTGGTTGTGGGCCCTCGGGCTGGGCGCGGCGGCGACCCGCACCACCAACCCGGTGCTCCTGCTGCTGCTCGCCGCGACCGCCGGGTACGTGGTCGCGGCGCGCCGCGGCGACGCGCCCTGGTCGCGTTCGTACGGGGCGTTCCTGCGCCTCGGGCTGCTGGTGCTCGGCATCCGGCTGGTCTTCGCGGTGCTGCTCGGCTCGCCCGTCCCCGGCACCCACGTGCTGTTCACCCTGCCCGAACTCCCGCTCCCCAGCTGGGCGCAGGGGGTGCGGATCGGCGGGCGGGTCACCCTCGAAGGCCTGCTCGCAGCGCTGTACGACGGGCTGCGCCTGGCCACCCTGCTGATCTGCGTCGGCGCCGCCAACTCGCTGGCCAGCCCGGCCCGGCTGCTGCGCGCCCTGCCCGGCGCGCTCTACGAGGCGGGCGTGGCCGTGGTGGTGGCGATGACCTTCGCGCCGAACCTGGTCGCCGACGTGCGCCGGCTGCGCGCCGCCCGCCGGCTGCGGGGCCGCACCGACAAGGGCGTCGCGGCCGTGCTGAGCGTCGGACTCCCCGTCCTGGAGGGCGCGTTGGAGCGCTCGATCGCCCTGGCGGCGGCGATGGACACCCGCGGCTTCGGCCGCACCGCCGACGTGCCGCGCCGACTGGCCCGGGTGACGGCCGCGCTCACCCTGGCCGGGCTGCTCGGGGTCTGCCTGGCCGCGTACGGGCTGCTGACCGCCGGGGGCGCCGGCTGGGCGCTGCCGGTGCTGCTGCTGGGCCTGGCCGCCGCCTTCGCCGGGCTGCTGCTCGGCAACCGACGGTCCGTCAGATCCCGCTACCGGCCCGACCCCTGGGCACTGCCGGAGTGGCTGACCGCCGGATCCGGGGCCGCCGCGGCCGCCCTGTTCAGCTACCTCGCGACGCGTGATCCGGCCGCCTTCGCCCCCACCGTCGTCCCGCCGACCGTCCCCGAGCTGCCGCTGGCCGCCGTTCTGGCCGTACTCCTCGGCCTGGTACCGGCGTTCGCCGCCCCGACCCCGCCCCGGAGGGCATCGTGATCACCTTCGAGCAGGTCTCCGTCCGGTACGCGGACTCCGCCGCCCCGGCGCTGGCGGGCCTCGACCTCACCGTGCCGGAGGGCGAACTCTGCCTACTGGTGGGCCCCTCGGGCTCCGGCAAGTCCACCCTGCTGGGCACGGTCAGCGGCCTGGTGCCGCACTTCACCGGCGGGGTGCTGCACGGCCGGGTCACCGTCGGCGGCCGGGACACCCGCGAGCACCGGCCGCGCGAACTCGCCGACCTGGTCGGCACCGTGGGCCAGGACCCGCCGGCGCACTTCGTCACCGACACCGTCGAGGACGAACTCGCCTACGGCATGGAGTCGCTGGGTCTGCCCGGCGACGTGATGCGGCGCCGGGTCGAGGAGACCCTCGACCTGCTCGGCCTCGCCGACCTGCGCGACCGCGCCCTGGGCTCGCTCTCCGGCGGCCAGCAGCAGCGCGTCGCGATCGGCTCGGTGCTCACCGTGCACCCGCGCGTCCTGGTCCTGGACGAGCCCACCTCCGCCCTCGACCCGGGCGCCGCCGAGGAGGTGCTGGCCGTGCTGCAACGGCTGGTGCACGACCTGGGCACCACCGTGCTGATGGCCGAGCACCGGCTGGAGCGGGTCGTCCAGTACGCCGACCAGGTGCTGCTGCTGACCCCGGGCGAACCGCCCGTGCTGGGCGAACCCGCCGAGGTGATGGCGCACTCCCCCGTGCACCCGCCGGTGGTCGGCCTCGGCCGGCTCGCCGGCTGGCGGCCGCTGCCGCTGTCCGTCCGGGACGCCCGGCGCAGGGCCGCCGCGCTGCGCGCCGAGTTGGACGGGCGCGCGCCCGGCGGCCCGGCCGGGCCGTCCGCCAGTCCGTCCGCCGGGCCGTCCGCTATTCCGTCCGCCGGGCCGTCCGCAGCCCCGATCGCCGCCGTCGACCGGCTGGCCGTACGCCGCGGCCCGGTCCAGGCCCTGCGCGGGGTCGACCTGGTGCTGCGCCCCGGCGAGATCGCCGCCCTGATGGGCCGCAACGGCGCCGGCAAGTCCACCCTGCTCGGCAGCCTGGTCGGCCTGCACGCCCCCGACTCCGGCCGCGTCACCGTCGGCGGCCGCACCCCGCACCGCACCCGCCCCGCCGAACTGATCCGGCACGTCGGCCTCGTCCCCCAGGACCCGCGCGACCTGCTGTACGGGGAGAGCGTCGCCGCCGAGTGCGCCGCCGCGGACACGGACGCCGGGGCGGCCCCGGGCAGCTGCCGCGCCCTGGTCGCGCGACTGCTGCCCGGCATCGCCGACACCGCCCACCCCCGGGACCTCTCCGAGGGCCAGCGGCTCACCCTCGCCCTCGCCGTCGTCCTCACCGCCCGGCCCCCGCTGCTGCTCCTGGACGAGCCGACCCGCGGCCTGGACTACGCCGCCAAGGCCCGGCTGGTCGAGATCCTGCGCGGGCTCGCGGTCGAGGGGCACGCCGTCCTGCTGGCCACCCACGACGTCGAACTCGCCGCCGAACTCGCCCACCGCACCCTGATCCTGGCCGAGGGCGAGATCGTCGCCGACGGCCCGACCGCGGAGGTGGTGGTCTCCTCCCCCGCCTTCGCGCCGCAGGTCGCCAAGGTGCTCGCGCCCGGACCGTGGCTCACCGTCCGGCAGGTCGCGGAGGCACTGCACGCATGAGCAGCCGACCCGTACCGCTCGGCCGCCGCTCCGTCGCGGCGCTGTCCCTGGTCTCCCTGGTCGGTGTGACGGCCTTCGGCTGGCCGCTGCTCGCCTCCACCGGTTCGGCCCTGGTCGGCCACTCCGCCGACGCGCCATGGCTGTTCGCCCTGCTGCTGCCGCTGCTGCTGGCCGTCGTCATCGCGCAGATCTCCGAGGGCCGTACGGCGGGCGGCGGGGCGCCGGGCCTGGACGCCAAGTCCGTCGCCCTGCTCGGGGTGCTGGCGGCGGCCGGCGCCGCGCTGCGGCCGCTGGGGGCGGGGACGGCGGGCCTGGAACCGATGTTCTTCCTGATGGTGCTGTCGGGGCGGGTCCTCGGCCCCGGTTTCGGCTTCGTCCTCGGCTCGCTGTCGATGTTCGCCTCCGCGCTGCTCACCGGCGGGGTCGGGCCGTGGCTGCCGTTCCAGATGCTCGCCATGGGCTGGGTCTGCCTCGGCGCGGGCCTGCTGCCCGGCCCGGCCACGCTGCGCGGCCGCCGCGAACTGCTGCTGCTGGCGGGGTACGGCGCCGTCTCCGCCGTCCTGTACGGCACGATCATGAACCTCCAGGGCTGGCCGTACATCGGCGGCCTGGCCGGCTCCATCTCCTTCCACCCCGGCGACCCGCTGCCCGCCAACCTGGTCCGCTTCGCCGCTTACTGCCTCACCACCTCCCTGGGCTGGGACCTCCCGCGCGCCGCCCTCACCGTCGTGCTCTGCCTCACCCTCGGCACCCCCGTCCTGCGCGCCCTGCGCCGGGCCACCCGCCGTGCGGCCTTCGACGCCCCCGTCGACTTCCGGCCGCCGCTAGGGTGACCGTTCGAACCGAGCACCAGAACGGGAGTCCCCCCAGTGTCCGACGCACCCCTCGCCCCCGACTGCGACCTCGGCCCCGACCTCGACGAGCCCGAGGACGACGAGGACACCCCCTGGATCGTCGCGAGCTGCCCCGTCGGCCCCGAACTGGCCGCCCGGCTGGTGGCGATGGCGGACCTCGACTGGACGGACGCCGACGCCGGCGAACGCGCGATGACCGAGGCCGGCTGGCGCTCGACCGGCGACCACCTCGGCGAGCTCAACGAGAAGGCCTGCACACCGGCGGGCCACCTCGTGTACGGCGACGACAGTCTCTTCCTGCCCTTCGCCTACGAGTACTACGTCGACCCCGACGGCGGGATGGCCGAGGACTTCTGGGGCACCCTCCCCGGCTGGCAGCGCAGCACCGACCAGGAGACCGACACCTTCAACGAACAACTGGACGCCGTGGCAGAGCAGTTCACCACCCTGCTGGGCCCGCCCGATCACGACCTCAGCCACCAGCGGGAACCGCACTCGAGCTACCGGTGGCGGTACCGCGTCTGGCGCCGCGGCGACAACGCCCTGGTGGTGGCCCCAGGCATGGACCCCTTCTCGTACTGCCAGTTCGAGCACGCCTTCGTCCAGATCCGCCCGCTCCCGGCGGACGCACCGCTGCCGCCCACCGAGGAACTGCCGGACTTCTTCACCTGGTAGCCGCCGGCGGACGCCGCACCCCTGCCCGACGGACACCACACCCTGCCTGACGGGCCAGACGGTCCGCACGCCCGGGTCGGTTGGCCCGGGCGTGCGGACCGTGCGGACCGTGCGGACCGCGCGAGGAGGACGCGCGGTCAGATGAGGCCCTTGGCCGGGTCTCCGGCGGGGAAGGCGTCCAGGACGGCGACGTCGGCGGGCTCGGCGAGGGCGGCGGCGAGGACCGGGCCGAGCGCGGCCAGCGGCGCTCCGGCGCTGTGGGCGTCGAGGGCGGCCCGGTCGGCCCACTTCTCGACCACGGTGATCCGGTCGGGGCCGGCGTGGACGGCGTAGAGCTCGCAGCCGTCCTCGGCGTGGATGGCCGGGGCGTGCTGCTCGAAGGCGGCCAGGACTTCGTCGCGCCGGCCGGGCTTGGTCCTGATCGTGGCGATGACGACGGGCATGCAACTCTCCAATGATGGTGTGCAGATCATGCTATCGACCCAGCGAGGGGCCCGAGTTGAGCGGAATCGGCCGGCGCCGGCAGGACTCAGCGATCCACGACTCACCAGTCCAGGGCGGACCGGGCCAGGGCGCCGAGCCCGAGGGCGGCCGGGAGTTCGACGAGGAACGCCATCGCGAGGGCGGTGTACCAGGCGCCGCCGCCCTCGGCGGTCATCACGTCGAACCAGGCGTCGAGGAGGAGCAGGGTCGCGGCCGCGGCGGCGGCCAGGGCGGTCAGGCGTGAGCGCCGGACGAGCAGCCTGGCGGTGGCGATCAGACCGGCGACCTGCAGGACATCCATGCCGATCCACACCGTGGACCAGTTCCTGACCTCGGCCTGCCCTCGGGTGGCCGACCCGAGGACCAGGATCCAGGCGAAGAGCAGGAGTGAGACGGCGATCAGCGCCCCGCCCAGGAGTGCGCGGGAGCGCTCCGCCGTCGGATGCGCCGATCCCAGGCGGTCGAGCGCCGCCCGCACCGGCCGCACCGGCCGACCGTCCCCCGTTGTCGTTTTCATGATCGAGAATCTACCCACCCCCTCGCGGGACCCGGCGGGCGGCGCCCGGGGGCCGGGACCGTAGCCCGGTCCCGACGGGTACGGCGACCGCTACTGGGCCCTGGCCACCGGCGCGCCTGCCGCCCGGGGCGGTACCCCGGGCACCCCGCTATCGTCGCCCGGTCGTGGTCGACGGGGGGAGTACGGGGTGGGACTGATCCAGCAGTGGCGGGACTCCAAGGCGCAGGAGCTGCACCGGGAGAGCCTTCGCCTGCTCAACCGGGGGCGCGCGCGGGACGCGGAGCCGGTGGCGCGCGAGGCGGTCCGCATCCGCTCGAAGGTGTTCGGCCCGGGTGATGCCACGACCCTGGCGAGCCGGGTGGTACGGGCGCGCGCACTCGAACGCCTCCAGCGCCGTGCCGAGGCGGAGGCCGAGCTGCGCGAGGTGCTGCGGCTGGCGCCCGACTCGACCGACCGGGGCGAGCTCGTCCGCTGGGCCCCGGATGGGGCTCGCCCAGGTCCTGGCCGAGCTGAGCTGACCCCGGCCCCAGCCCCCCGGGGGCGGACGATGGCGCGCGCACCGCCCGGCGCGCGCCCCGGACATACCCGACACGCCCTGGCGCGCCACCTGCCGTCCGGGGCCGAACCATCGTAGATTTGACGGATCGTCACTTTTAGGCCCGCCCGGCCGTCCACGACTCCGTCGATCGGTGGTGGTTGCCATGCGACGTCCCTCCCTGCGGATGCGGATCCTCCGGATCGGCCTCGGCGGCTGCCTGCTGGCAGCCGCCACGACCGGCAGTGCCGCGGCCGAGCCGGGCGGGCGCCCGAAGGACGCGCCGGGTTCGCCGGAGCAGCGGATCGAGAGCCTCCTCGCCCAGCTCACCACGGACGAGAAGGTCACCCTGCTGCGCGGCCGGGACGCCCCCGCCGGGGTGGACTCCGTCGGCTACGTCGCGGGCGTCCCCCGGCTCGGCATCCCGCCGCTGCTGCTGACCGACGGCCCGGCCGGGGTGCGGGACGGCCGCCCGGCGACCGCGCTGCCCGCACCCGTCGCGCTGGCCGCCGCCTTCGACCCGGTGCTGGCCGCCCGGTACGGCGACGTGCTGGGCCGGGAGGCACGGGCGCGCGGCTACCAGGTGCTGTACGCGCCCATGGTGAACATCGTCCGGGTCCCCCAGGGCGGACGGAACTTCGAGACGCTGGGCGAGGACCCGTACCTCGCCGGGCGGCTCGCCGCCGCCGAGGTGCGCGGCATCCAGGCCCAGCGCGTCGCCGCGCAGGTCAAGCACTACGCGGCCAACAACCAGGAGGACAACCGCCAGTCGTACGGCTCGGAGGTGGACGAGCGCACCCTGGCCGAGATCGAGCTGCCCGCCTTCCGGGCGGCCGTGCGGGAGGGCCGGGCCTGGTCGGCGATGTGCGGCTACAACCCGGTGAACGGCATCTGGGCGTGCGAGAACTTCCCGCTGCTGCGCGACGTGTTGAAGGGCCGTTGGGGCTTCGACGGAGTGGTCGGCTCCGACTACCCTGCCACCCACTCCGCCGTCAACGCCGCCGCGGGCGGGCTGGACCAGGAGTTCGGCGGTTCGAGCTACTTCGCCGCCCTGCCCGCCGCCGTGGCGGACGGCCGACTCGCCCCGGCCGTGCTGGACGACCAGGTCCGCCGGGTGCTGCGGCTGATGGCGCGCACGGGGGCGCTCGACGGCGGACAGGCGCTCCCGGTCGATCCGGCCGCCGGAGCGCGCGACGCCCGGACGGCCGCCGCTGCCGGAACGGTTCTGCTGCGCAACGAAGGGTCCGCCCTGCCGCTGGACGCCACCCGGCTCAAGTCCGTCGCCGTGATCGGCCCCTGGGCGGACCGCGCCTACACCGGCGGCGGCGGCTCCTCGCACGTCACCCCGTACGCCGAGCACACGGTGACGCCCCGCCAGGGCATCGCGGCCCGGGTCGGCCCGAACACCGAGGTGCGCCACGACCCCGGCGACGACCCGGCCTCGGCGGCCGCGGCGGCCACCGGCGCGGACGTCGCGGTGGTGGTGGTCGGCGACCAGGAGACCGAGGGCGCCGACCGCGGCTCGCTGAGCCTCGCCGCGGCGGACGAAGCGCTGATCCGGGCCGTCGCCCGGGCCAATCCGCACACCGTGGTGGTGCTGAACACCGGCGGGCCGGTCACCATGCCGTGGCTGGACGCGGTCCCCGCCGTGGTCGAGGCCTGGTACCCGGGCGAGCAGAGCGGCGCCGCGCTCGCCGACGTGCTGTTCGGCGACGTCGACCCGGCCGGGCGACTGCCCGTCACCTTCCCGACCTCCGCCGACGCCACCCCGATCCGGGACGCCGCCCAGTACCCGGGCACGGACGGCGTCTACCACTACACCGAGCGCCTCGGCGTCGGCTACCGCTGGTACGACGCGAGCGGCACCGCCCCGCTGTTCCCCTTCGGCCACGGCCTCTCGTACACCACCTTCGCCTACGACGGCCTCACCGTGACCGGCCCCGACCCGGCCGGCCGGGTGCGGGTCGGCTTCGACCTCGCCAACCGGGGCACCCGGACCGGCACCGAGGTGCCCCAGCTGTACCTGACCTTCCCGGCCGCGGCCGGCGAACCCCCGCAGCAGCTCAAGGCCTTCGACAAGGTCACCCTGGCGCCCGGCGCCTCGACCCATGTGGAGCTGCGGCTGGACCGCTCCGCCTTCGCCGTCTGGGACGGGGGCGTGCACGGCTGGGGCGTTCCCGGCGGGCGGTACGGCCTCACCGTCGGCTCCTCCTCCCGCGCGCCCCGGTTGCGGGGCACCGTGGACGCCCCCGCGTCCCCCGCCGTCTCCACCTGGTCCGGGCGGATCACCGGCTCCGACGGCGCCTGCCTGGACGCCTCGGCCGCCGCCGGGGACGCCGACCGGTCACTGGAGGCGACGAGTTGCTCGGGTGCGGCCGCCCAGGACGCCACCGTCGGCTCGGACGGCAGCATCGGCGTCCTGGACGGCTGCCTCACCCCGGCCGGTTCCGCCGACGGCGCCGCCGTCCTCCTGCGGGACTGCACCCGGACCGCCGACCAGGAGTGGCGCAGCGGCCCGGACTCCTCGCTGCTGAACCCGTCGACCGGCCGGTGCCTGAGCGACACGGACGGCCGGCTGCTGCTGCAGGCCTGCACGGCGAGCGCCCAGCAGCGCTGGACCACGCCCAGCCCCAGCGGGCCGCTGACCGGCATCGCCGGGCAGTGCACGGACGTCGACGGGGCGCACACCGCCAACGGCACCGCCGTCCAGCTCTACCACTGCAACTCCACCGGCGCCCAGGACTGGACCGTCCGCCAGGACGGCTCGCTCCGGGCGCTCGGCAAGTGCCTGGACATCACCGACGGCCACACCGCCGCCGGCACCCCCATCCAGCTCTACGACTGCAACGGCACCGCCGCCCAGCGCTGGCTCCCGCACCCGGACGGCACCCTGGTCAACCCGGGCTCGCAGCGCTGCCTGGACGCCCGGGGCGGCAGCAGCGCCGACGGGACCAGGCTCCTGATCTGGGACTGCGCGGGCAGCGCCAACCAGCTCTGGAAACTGCCCGCTTGACCGTCCCACCCGCTCGACCCGGTCGGCCACCGCCGCCCCGGGTCGAGCGCCGGCTCCCACGGGTCGCCCCCGGAATCCGCCCCACCGGCGATCGCGCGCGCGGCGTTCGGAATGCCCGAACGCCGCCGTACGCTGTCCCGCGACACCGGCAGGATCATCGCGAACACCTCAACACGAGCCGCAGCACGAACCACCAGCGGGCCGAGCGGGCCCGCGACCGCACGCGGGCGTTCGGGGGGACCGGAGAAACCAGTGGAACTTCGTCAGTTGCGCGTCTTCGAGGCCGTGGCCACCCACCGCACCGTCACCGCCGCGGCCGTGGCGCTCGACCTGGCCCCCTCCTCGGTCTCCGAGCAGCTCCGCACGCTCGAACACAGCCTGGACACCGAACTGTTCGGCCGCGCCCCGCACGAGTTGAGCCTCACCGCGGCCGGCGAGCGGCTGCTGCCCTGGGCCCGCAAGCTGCTCGACCAGGCCGAACAGGCCCGCCGGGAGGTGGTCGCCGACCGCGCCCGGCTCCGGCTCGGCGCGCTGGCGACGATAGCCGCGACCCACGCCCCGGCCGTACTGGCCCGGCTCGCCGAACGCCGTCCCGGCCTGGACGTCGCGCTGCACACCGACACCGCCCGGGACGCCCTGCTCGGCGGCGTCGCGGCCGGGGCACTGGAGGCCGCCCTCATCCTGGACACCGCCGGACCGCTCGGCGAACTCGGCTTCTACCTGCCGCCCGCCCCGCTCGACCACCTCGACCTCAGGGACGTCCCGCTCGCCCTGGTCGCGGCCCCCACCCACCCGCTCGGCGACGCCACCGCCCTCACCCGCGAGGACCTGCGCGGCCAGCGCCTGCTGGTGAACGCGCCGGCCTGCTCCTTCCGGCTGGCCGGCGAGCGCCTGCTCGGCAACGACGTCGAACGCATCCGCACCGGCGGAGTCGCCGTCACCCGCGCCTGCGCCGAACAGGGCCTCGGCATCGCCCTGCTCCCCGACTTCGCCGTCCGGGAACCGCTCACCTCCGGCACCCTCGTCCGCCTCCCCCTCGCTCCCCCGCCCCTCCAACTCCGCCTGGTCTGGCGCGCCGACCGCGAAACCGTCCCCGGCCTGCGCGCGACCCTGTACGCCGCCGCGGCCTGAACTCCCTTGCCGGACACGGCGAGCAAGCAGACGAACGGCGCGCCCCGGAACCCCGGGACGCGCCGTTCGCCGCCTACCCACCCGCCGGGTCAGGCCTTCGGGCCCGCCGACTGCACGACCTCGAAGGACCACAGCGTGGACCCGGAGGCAGCCGGCCGCTTCGGGGCCTCGCCACCCTCGCCGCCACCACGGTGGGCGGCCTGCATCGGGCCCTCCATCCAGGCCTTGAAGTCCTCCTCGCTGCGCCAACGGGTGTAGACCAGGTACTGGTCGGTCCCCTCGACCGGCCTCGACGACTTCGTCCGCAAGGCCCAGCTCTCCCAGTAAGAGGCGGTCCGGGCCCAGTTCGAGGCGTTCGGCCGCAACTTCACCGACGCCGAGAACCCCTCCACCGGCCACATCTACTTCCTCCTCAACTCCCCCTGGACCTCGCTGCACTGGCAGCTGTTCACCGGTACCGGCAACACCCCGGCCCTGCCCACCGACGTCCACCTCGTCGACGACAGGGGCCGGCCCGTGCTGCCCGTCACCTGGTCCGACAACCAGGTCAGCCTCTGGCCCGGCGAGTCCACCACCCTGACCGCGACGGTCCGCAGCGCCGACCTCGCCGGCACTGTCCCGAGCCTGCGCATCTCGGGCTGGAACACGGACACCGTCATCCAGGCGGTCGCCGCCTCCTGACGCACGGCGCAAGGTGTCCGGCCACGGTCTCCGGGCCGGGCCGGGCCGGGCCGGGCCGGACACCTTGCACCCGGTGGGCCCCGTTCGACGCCTCGGCGATGAAATGGCCCGCCCCCTTGACCAGCCGAGCCGCGCGGAACGTGCGGCCACTGCTCGCCGCCGGGGGCCGCGTCATCGGTCGGCGAGTCGGTACAGCTGGATGCCGGACCGCTCCACGACCAGCCGGTAGCCGTGCGCGGGGATCTCCGGCACGCGGGACCGCTCCCAGGGGAAGTCGGGCAGGCCGCCGCGCGCGGGGTCGCTGATCAGCAGCCACTCCGGTTTCGTGCCGCTGTCCAGGACCTCGGGGAACTGGTAGACGTGGGCCCGCGCCGTGAGCTGCGGGGCGAGGAAGTTGGCGGCTCCGACATGGGCGCCGTCGGGGACGACGGACATGACCTCGCGGGCCGCGCCGACCCAGGGGCTGGGCCGCCACGCGGCGGTCAGCTCCCGCAGCGGAAGGAAGGGAAGCGCCAGCAGGCTCACCGTGACACTCACGGCCACCGCCAGGCCGACGAGTCGGCGGCGGTGGAGCCTGCCGAGGGCCTGGGCGAAGGCGACGAAGACGACGGGCATCAGAACGGCGCTGTAGTGGTACTCCAACCCCCAGTACGCCGGGGTCGTCGACCAGAACCGCCAGGCCAGGGTGGGCAGCGCGAGGAGGACCAGCGGTGAGCGCAGGGCCAGGAACGCGGTCGGGGCGAGCAGCGCGACCAGCGTTCCGAGTTTCTGCGGTGGCAGGAACAGCCGGGTGAGGGGATTGCCGGCGGCTTCACTGGCGGAGTGGAGGTAGGCGTAGTGGCCGTCGGGGTTGAAGGCGGGGATGACGACCAGCACGATCAGCAGGCCGGACAGGATGCCGTAGGCCAGGACGGCGGTGCCCAGTCGACGGCGGCCGCTCAGCAGGATGTACAGGCCGACCGCGGCGACGGTCAGCGGCAGGTCCTCCTTGACCAGGACCAGCGGCAGTGCCCAGGCCGCAGCGGCTCGCCAACGACGCAGGGCCAGGTTCTCCAGGCAGAAGGCGAGCAGCGGGACCGCGAAGGCGATCTCGTGGAAGTCGAAGCCGACGGCACTCTGCAGACCCCAGGACAGGCCGTAGGCGATGCCGATCGCGGTGCCGAGCCGCGGGGTGGTCGTGCGGATCGCCAGCCGGGTGACCGGGATGACGGACAGAGCGATCAGCGCAGCCTGGGCGGTGAGCAGGGTCAGGGGGGTCGGGAAGAGCCGGTAGAACGGGGCGAGGGTGGCCAGGATCGGGTGGAAGTGGTCACCGAGGAGGTTGTAGCCGGCGCCCTTGAGTTCGGAGACGGGGACGCGCAACTCGGCGTAGGCGCGCACGGCCTGCTCGAAGATGCCCAGGTCGTAGCCGGTGGATCGGAGCCGGAGGTGCTTGCTGACCGACAGGGTGGCGTAGGCGGCGAAGAACAGCGCCGCGAGCAGCCGGGGGCGGCCGGTGCGCCGCCGGCTGGCGTCGTCGCCGGGCGGCGGCACCGGAGTCGCGAACGGGCGCGGGCGCGGGCGGGCTAGGGACGGGACAGGGGAGGGCACCGGGACTCCTGCGGGGCGCGGACGAGGGCCTCCACCGTCGGTCGGCCGGCGTGAAGCGGCGATGAAGCCGGATGAAGCGATCTTCATGTGCGGATCCGCGCTCATGGCACGATTGCCGCATGTGCGTGCTGGTGATCGAGGACGACGAGCGACTGGCCTCGGTGCTCCGTCGCGGCCTGGAGAGCGAGGGCTACGCCGTCGATGTGTGCCACGACGGCCGCCACGGCCTCTGGATGGCCCGGCAGCGGCCCTACGAAGCGATCATCCTGGACATCATGCTCCCCGGCCTGGACGGGTACCGGGTCTGCGACCGGCTGCGGCGCGAGGACATCCGTGCCCCGATCCTGATGCTCACCGCCAAGAACGGTGAGTACGACGAGGCGGAAGCCCTGGACACCGGGGCCGACGACTACCTGACCAAGCCGTTCTCCTACGTGGTGCTGCTGGCACGGCTACGGGCGCTGATCCGGCGCGGCGGTCCGGTGCGCCAGGCGGCCGTCCGGATCGGGGATCTGCACCTCGACCCGGCCACCCGCCGCTGCCTTCGCGGCGGGACGGAGATCGAGCTCACGGCGAAGGAGTTCGCGGTCCTCGCCTACCTCGGGCTCCGGGCCGGCGAGGTGGTGAGCCGCGCCGATCTGCTGGAACAGGTCTGGGACGCCCACCACCAGGCCGCCAGCAACATCATCGACGTGCACATCAGGGCGCTGCGCCGCAAGATCGACGTCCCGTTCGACCGCTCCACCATCCAGACGGTGCGCGGAGCCGGTTACCGGCTGGTCGACGATGCCCGGTAAACGCCTGCCGATCCGCCTGCGCGCCGCCCTGGCCGCGGCCCTCACCGCCGCCGTGGCCTTCACCACCGGTGCGCTGTGGCTCCGCCACGAGGTCCACGCCTCGACCATGGCCGACAGCCTCAACCAGGCCAGAGCCAGCCTGAACGTGGTCGAGGTCCTCTACCACCAGCTGCGGCTCTTCCGCCGCGGGGTCGACGCCTCGGACACGGCCAACGGCCCCGACCAGGCCGGACCCGGAGCTGCCCTCATCCGGAGCCCCACCAGCTGGGCGGTCGTCGACCACGCAGGCCGGTTCGTGGACGGCGACCCCGACCTGGAGCCTTTCGTACCGCGTCCGCTGGGAGCGCACCCCGACCTGCCGGGACCGACGGAACCCATCGAACGGGACCTCCGCCTGGGCACTGTGAGTGGCGATGCCCCACCCGGAAGCAAGCAGTTCTCCGGCCGCGAGTTCACGGTGGTCTCCTCGACGTTCCGGAGCCGGGACCCGTTCGACGCCAGCGGTCCCACCGAGCCCCTCACCCTGCACATCGTCGTCACTGCCGAGGAAGCCGAGGAGGCCGTCGCCGCCATCGACCGGGTGCTGTACGTCGGCATCCCGGCAGCGGTGCTGCTGGTCGCCCTGATCGTCTGGACCACCACCGCACGGGCCCTGCGCCCCGTGGAGGACATCCAGCAGCGGCTGCGCGCCATCACCAGCCGCGACCTGAGCCTGCGGGTCCCCGTCCCGCCCCGGCGCGACGAGATCGCCCGCCTGGCGGTCACCACCAACGAAACCCTCGACCGGCTGGAACAGGCCGCCGAGCAGCAACGGCGCTTCACCGCCGATGCCTCCCACGAGCTGCGCACTCCCCTGGCCGCGCTGCGAGCGGACCTGGAAGTGGCCCTGCACTACCCCGAGAAGACCGACTGGCCCGAGGTCGTCCGCGGCACCCTCGGCGACGCCGAACGCCTCGAACGGCTCGCCGAGGACCTGCTCCTGCTCGCCGAGCTCGACAACGAGGCACCGCGAACCTCCCGCCCGGTCGACCTGGGAGAGCTGTCCCGGAAGTCGGCCGCCCAGGCGCGCCGACACTCCCCCGCCGGTGTCTCCGTCCGGGTCGACCTCCCGGCGGGCGAGGACGTCACCGTCCACGGCGTGGCGCGACAGTTGGAGCGGCTGCTGCGCAACCTCCTCGACAACGCCGTACGCCACGCCCGCAGTCTCGTCGTGGTCACCGTCTCCTCGCAGGACGCGATTGCGCTGATCGAGGTCCGTGACGACGGCCCCGGCATTCCGCCGGAGCACCGCGAGAAGGTCTTTGAACGGTTCACGCGCCTCGACCCTTCCCGCGACCGCACCAGCGGCGGCACCGGCCTCGGCCTGGCCATCGCCCGTGAGATCGCCCACCACCACCGCGGCACCCTCACCGTCGACGACGCCCCGCCCGGTGCCGGAGCCCGCTTCGTCGCCTCGCTCCCCCGCGCCCGCGGCACACCGGCCGCACCCGCAGCCCCGCGAGTCGGACCGTTCACCGGTCCGCCCGCGCCCGTCGGGGACGAACGCCTGACTCAGGCGTTGATCCACGGGAAACCGCAGGCCGACTGAGAAGCGATCCGCAAACCCATCGCGGGGCTTGGGATTGGCACGAGTGTTCCCGTGTTCCCGATTCGGGTGAGCAGCCCGTCGGACGGCGTTCACGACCTGTCCTTCCTGCGCGCGCGGCGCTTGACCGCCAGGCCGTTCAGCTTCCGCTCCACGGCTTCCAGTTCCACCCGCACCCGGATCGACGGCCCGGTGAACCGCGCGACCTCACCGGCGAAGACCGCCTTGCCCGTGAACGGCCGGTCCGCGTCCAGCGTCCACTTCAAGTAGGCGCGGATCGGCGCGATCACCTGGTCAAGCGTCGCCAGCTGATCAACGGGGATCGCGCACTCCACCGCCTCCAGCAGCTTGACCAAGGACTCCACGTGCGACAACGCGCACTCGGCCGTGGCCAGCAGCGAGGCGCGGTCCATCTCCGCCAACGGCACCCCGGCCCGGATACCTTCGACGGCCCAGTACGCCTCGTCCACCCGCCACTGCCCCAGGCTGAACGCGATGTGCGGAAACCGATCGGCCGGCCGCGACTGGGCACCCGCACCAGCCGCCACGGGAACGGCGGTCACGCCGACACCTCCCCCGCGCGACGCGGGTGCCTCATGTGGACACCCACCTTCTGGCCGTTGACGACGATGTACCGGACCGCCGCCCTCCTCAGCCCCGCACCGCGATCCGGCGCCCCTTCGGCACTCGCGCGTGCACCACCGAGTTCGTCACCAGCTCGGAGAGCACGAGCTCACCGGGTCCCGCGAGAGCGTCCCCGCCCGGGAGACTCCGAAGGAACTCCCGCAGCAGCGACCGCGCGGCCGGCACCGATTGCCGGTGCCGCGGGAGCCAGAAGAACGCCCACGGGGAGGGCGGATTCGCCGCGGCCTCTGCCGATGCATCTGGTCTGTTCACCACATCCGCCCCAACCTCACCGGACTGAATTGGTCCACGAAGCAGCCGTACTGACCTTGCTTCCAGACAACACGCTCACCCGGGGTCGGAGTACTGTTGCAGAGGGAGTTGAACCGTTGTGAATGGTCGTCAGACTGCTGGCAGAGGAACGATCTTGAAGACTCCGAACGCTCAACTCGCCGACTGGCTGGGCCGTACCGGATGGTCGCTCGGGGAACTCGCCCGGCGCGTCAGGGCGAAGGCAGCCGACTGGGGACACCCCCACATCTCGTCGGACCCGTCCAGCGTCAAGCGCTGGCTCGCCGGCCAATCCCCCCGCTGGCCGGTCCCGGACATCCTGTCCGACGTATTCTCCGCCCACTTCGGCTACCGGGTCACCGCTTACGACCTCGGGCTTGAGGAGACGTCCGTCGCGGACCGAACTCTTGTCTACAACCAGTCCTACCCCGCTACGGTGGAGGCAGTTGCAGACCTTGGGAGGGCCGACGTGGATCGACGGAAGTTCCTGACCGGATCGACGTTCGCCGTGGCAGCGGCGGTCGGACCGTCTCGTGACTGGCTGCTCCAGACCCTCGACCAGACCCCGAAGCCCGGACGGCGCGTGTTGCTGGAGGACGTGACCGCCGTCAAGAACATGTTCGGCGCGTTCCAGCAGATGGACAGCTTCCAGGGCGGCGGATCAGGCCGCCTGGCGCTCGCCGCCTACATGAACGAGCACGTGTACCCGCTGCTGCGGCAGACTCACACCGAGGAGGTCCACCGGGCCCTGTGCGAAGCTGCCGCGGAACAGACCTACCTGCTCGGCTGGATGGCCTACGACAACGGCGAGCACGGACCAGCACAGCGCTACCTGATCCAGTCCCTCCGCTTGGCCGAAGAGTCCAAGAATGCGGCGCTCGGGTCGCACGTGCTCGCCGGCATGGCTGATCAGGCCACGCTGCTCGGGCACCCTGACGAGGGCCGTCGACTCGCCCAGGCCGGACGGGCAGGGCTCTCCAAGACCCCCGAGTCGGACGCGTGCCTGGCGGACCTCTGGGCGCTCGAAGGACGCGCGCTCGCCAAGCTCGGTGAGAAGCGCGCTGCAGCTCACGCAGTGGTCGCCTCGGAGCAGGCGTACGAGAACGTCCAACTCGACAACGAGGCCGAGTGGGCCCGCTTCATCGATCCCGCCTACCTCAACGGCGAGCACGCCCACACCTTCCAGGACATCGGCGACGCCGCCGAGTCCGAGCGGTACGCCCGCCTGTCCATCGACCACGCCCGCGCCCAGAAGCGGGCCCGGCGCGGAGCGATGTCCCAGGCGGCCTTGGCCGTGTCCCACCTCCAGCGCCGGGACCTCGAAGCCGCCCACGCAGCCGGCCTGCGCACCCTCTCGCTCACTGGCCAGGTCAAGTCGTCCCGCGCCGTCGAGGCCGTCCAGCACCTCAAGCAGCAAATGGTGCCCTTCGGCCGCCACGCCCTCGTGGCCGACTTCAACGACAGAGCACGCGAACTGCTTGCAGCCTGATCAACGCGAGAAACGCAACGGGCCCTTCCCTGACATCAGGGGAGGGCCCGAAGCGCGAGAAGAAGTACCAGCGGGCCTGTCCTAGACGTTCTTGGGGCCGGTCGACTGGACGACGTCGAAGGACCAGAGGGTGGAACCGGAGGCAGCGGGACGCTTGGGGGCCTCGCCCTCGCCGCCGCCCTGGTGGGCCGACTTCATGGGGCCCTCCATCCAGGCCTGGAAGGACTCCTCGTCGCGCCAGCGCGTGTAGACGAGGTAGTTGTCGGTGCCCTCGACCGGGCGCAGCAGTTCGAACCACTCGAAGCCGTCGGAGTTCTCCACCGCGCCGGCCCGCGAGGCGAAGCGCTGCTCCAGCACCTCGCGCTGCTCGGCGGGCACCGTCAGTACGTTGATCTTGACGACGGACATGCCGCTCCTCACTGATCCGCCGGGGCCCGTACGGCCGTCGGCTCGGTTGCTCACGAGCAGTCTGCTACACCTCACACCCGGCCCGGGGCGGGCACTGCGGGCCCAGGGGGCCGCAAGGGGCAGGGGGCGGCAAGGGGCAGGGGGCAGGCGAGCCGGCTCAGGCGATCCAGGCCGGGAGGAGGCGGTCGGCGTCGCGCGGGGCGAGGGCGCAGGCGCCCTCGGGGGTGCGGGCGTCGGGGTTGTAGGCGTGGGAGGGGGACGGGGAGGCGACGAGGGCGGTGAAGCCTTCGGCGGTGGTGATGCGGCGGGGCAGGTCGGCGGGGAGGGCGAGGGTGTCGCCGGCGGCGACGGTCAGGGTCTCACCCGCGAGGTCGACCTCGGCCGAGCCGGCCAGCAGGGTCCAGATCTGCTCGGTGTCCATGGCGTGCAGCGGCCCCTGCCGGCCGGCGGGCATCTCGACCCGCCACTGGGCGAGGGCGGTCGCGCCCTGGGTGGGCGAGGCGAGGGTGGTCATGACGGCGTTCGGGGTCTCGGTGCGACGGGCGTCGGCGGAGCGGATCACGGGCATGGTGAAGGAATCCCCTAAGATGGACAATGGCGTTGTCTATATGGTCAATGAGGTTGTCTATCGTGTCAAGCGAACCCGCCCCGCCCGGCTTCGAGCTGCCGCTGCGCCTGCTGCTGGCCTTCCGCACGATCATCGACGAGCTGCACGAGCGGATCGCCCGCGAAGGGCACCCCGACCTGCGCCCGATGCACGGCTTCGTCTTCCAGGCGATCGGCCCCCAGGGCACCACCGCCGTCGAACTCGGCCGCCGGCTCGGCGTCTCCAAGCAGGCCGCGGGCAAGACCGTCGAGACCCTGGAGCAGCTCGGCTACGTCGAGCGCGGCAGCGACCCGGCCGACGCCCGCCGCAAGGTGGTCCGGCTCACCGACCGGGGCGTGGACTGCCTGGTCCGCTCGGCGCGGATCTTCGAGGAACTGCGCACCGAGTGGTCCGCCACCCTCGGCGAGGAGCAGCTCCGCCGGATCGAGGACGGCCTGCGACTGCTCGCCCCCGGGGACCCGTTCCGGCTCGACACCCCGCGCTGGTTCGGCAGCCCGTGAAGGGACACCGAACCGGTGCGAAGGACGGCTAGAACGACCGCCCCTCCCCCCGGTACGGCGGCTGCGGACCGGTCGGCGGATCCGGCCGGTCCCGCCGGTCGGCGCAGAGCGCGGAGCTGAGCCGGGTGAGGAGTGCGGCGAGGTCCTCGTACTGCCGCTCGTCCCAGTCCCCCAGCAGTTCCGCGAGCTGGGTGCGCCGGGCGGCGACCAGGCGCAGCGCCGCCTCCGCCCCCGGCTCGGTGAGCCGCAGCGGCAGGCCGCCGGTGCGGGCGGCGAGGCCGCGGCCCTCCACCTCCCGGACGGCCTCCTCGACGACCGGGACCGGAACGACCCGCCGCTCGGCCAGTTCGGCGGGCTCCACCGAGCCGTGGTGGTACATCTGCAGGAGCAGCCAGCTGGAGGCGGGCCGCAGGTCGAGCCCGGCGGTGGCGGTGATCCGCCGGAAGAGGTCGCGCCGGGCCTCCCGGGTGCCCAGGACGGACAGCGCGCGGGCGATCTCGTCCAGGGAGGAGCGCTCGACCGGGTTGATCCCGATCGACTCGCTGAGGTCGGGCGCGGTCACCGTGGAGCGCAGCTTCTGCTCGCGCAGGAACAGCGACAGCACGAAGGCGAGCACCGCGACGGGCACCGCGTACAGGAACACCCGGGTGATCGACTCGGCGTAGGCGTGGTGGACGCCGGCCTGGACGGCCGCGGGCAGCCGGGTGATCAGGCGCGGGTCGGCGGTGATCGCCTCCACCCGGAAGCCCGGCGGCAGCGGCTGCCCGGCCAGGGCGTCGGCGAGCCGGGAGCGCAGGCCGCTGGCGAAGACCGTCCCGAAGATGGAGACGCCGAAGGAGGCGCCGATGGAGCGGAAGAAGGTGGCGCCGGCCGTGGCCACCCCGAGGTCCTGGTAGCCGACCGAGTTCTGCACGATCAGCACCAGCACCTGCATCACCAGGCCCAGTCCGAGGCCGAAGACCAGGAAGTAGAGGCTCATCTCGGCGGTGCCGCTGTGCTCGTCGAGCCGGGAGAGCAGCAGCAGGCCGACCGC
This sequence comes from Kitasatospora sp. NPDC098652, assembly GCF_044760155.1. Lineage (NCBI taxonomy): Bacteria > Bacillati > Actinomycetota > Actinomycetes > Kitasatosporales > Streptomycetaceae > Kitasatospora > Kitasatospora sp. NPDC098652. Next base: position 303,465 of record NZ_JBIWAQ010000007.1, on the reverse strand, counting down.
GGTGACGGCCGTCCCGGCGATCGGGAAGACCCGGTAGTGGCCGGTGCGGGCGACGATCTGGCCGGAGCCGATCGAGGTGAGCAGCATCCCGAGCACCATCGGCAGCATGTGGATGCCGGACATGGTGGGCGAGACCTGCTGGACCACCTGGAGGAAGGTCGGCAGGTAGGTGAGGGCGCCGAACATCGCGAAACCGACCACGAAGGAGATCACCGCGACCAGGCTGAACGTCCGTGAGCGGAACAGCCGCAGCGGCAGGACGGGCTCGGCGGCCGAGCGCTCCACCTGGACGAAGACGAGCAGCAGCGCCAGTCCGAGCACGCCCAGGCCGACGACCTGCCAGGAGCTCCAGGCCCAGGTGGTGCCGCCGAGCGAGGTCATCAGCACCAGGCAGGTGGCGACGGCGGCGATCAGCGCGGTGCCGAGGTAGTCGATCCGGTGCTCGCGCCGGACCTCCGCGCCGTGCAGCACCGCCGCGATCACCACCAGGGCGACCACGCCGATCGGCAGGTTGACGTAGAACACCCAGCGCCAGCTGAGGTGGTCGACGAACAGCCCGCCGAGCAGCGGCCCGAGGACGCTGGTGACGCCGTAGACGGCGCCGAAGAGGCCCTGGTACCTGCCGCGGTCCCGGGGGGCGACGAGGTCGCCGACGATCGCCTGGGAGAGCACCATCAACCCGCCGCCGCCCAGGCCCTGGAGCGCCCGGAAGGCGATCAACTCGCCCATGTCCTGGGCGACTCCGCAGAGCACCGAGCCGATCAGGAAGATCACGATGGAGGCCTGGAAGAACCGCTTCCGGCCGTACATGTCGCCGAGCTTGCCCCAGAGCGGGGTGGCGGCGGTGGAGGCCAGCAGGTAGGCGGTGACCACCCAGGAGAGGTGCTCCAGACCGCCGAGGTCGCTGACGATGGTGGGCAGCGCGGTGGAGACGATGGTCTGGTCGAGGGCGGCGAGCAGCATCGCCAGCAGCAGGGCCCCGATCGGCACCCAGAGGTTGGGGACGGTGACCTCGGGCGGGCCGGGCGGGTGCGCCGGGCTCCGCTCGCTCGCGGCGCGCGGCTCCGTCATGACGTCTCCACAGGCGGCATGGACTCTCCGTCGGGTCGCGGGGCCGGACGACCGGACGCCCAGGTGGATGATCACTCCCCGTTTCCCATGCTGGCAGATATGTCCCGTTTTGATCCGCCGGGTTGAGCCGAACGTAAGCACCGGACCCGTCGCACACGTCCCGGCGGTTTCTCCCGGGGCCAACCACCACCAACCGGCACAACACCCCCGCCGGGCGCCGGACGCCCCTGTCCCCCCTCCGGGACGTCCTGCATAATCAGGCCCGATCGCGAGACCCGAGAACCGAGGAGGACCGGCCGATGCCGGACCAGCACTGCCCGACGTGCGGCACCGCACGCTCCACCGGGTGCAGCTGCCTCCCCGACCGGGGCCTCGACGAACGGAGCCTCGACGAGACCGCCGTGCTCCCGCACCTGGAGGGCCCGCCGCTGGTCCGCCCGTACGTGCCCCAGGCGCCCGACCAGGTCGCCGACGAGCCGCCGCTGACGGCCGACCCGTTCGCGACCACCGTGCTGCCCCCGGTCGCACCGGCGCAGCCGATGACGCGTCCGGTGCAGCCGATGACGCGTCCGGCGCAGCACGCGCAGCAGATGCAGCCGCCGGTCACGCCCCCGCTCGGGCCGGACGCCGACGCCTACGCGACGACCGTCCTGCCGCCCGTCCCGGGCCCCGCGCCGGACGCGTACGGCAACGGCGCCACCACCGTCCTGCCCCCGGTCCCGTCGGATCCCCGGCCCGGCCCGGGCGCAGCCGGGGAGGAGCTCGGCTACTTCCCGTTCGACCACGGAGCCCCCGAACCCGACTCCGCCCCCACCGGCGGACGGGCCGCGCGCCGGGCCGCCGAGCAGTCCGGGCGCGCCCCCTTCGCCGGGCGCAAGGGCCTGATCGCGGCCGTCGGCGCCGGACTGCTGGCGCTCACCGTCGGCCTCGCGTACGCCGTGACGCCCTCCTCCGAGCCGACCCGCCGGGCCGAGCCGGCGCCCACCACCTCGCTCGCCCCCGCCCCGGTGGACCCGCCGACCCTGGCCGCCCCGGCGCCCAGCGCCCCCACGCCGACCCCCGAGACGCCGAGCCCGAGCGCCACCCGGTCGGCCAGGCCGAGCCCCACCAGGACCCCCACCCCGACGCCGACGCCCACTCCGACCCCCACCCCGACGCCGACCCCGACCCCCACGCCGACTCCGACGCCCACCCCCACGCCCACCCCGACCCCGACGCAGACCCCACGGACCCTGCAGATCGGGATGTCCGGCGTGGACGTCTCGGCGATGCAGACGAAGCTCGCGACCGTTCTGTGCTGGATGGACGTGCCGGTCAACGGCACCTACGACAGCGAGACCGCCGGATACGTCAGCTACTTCCAGCGGATGCAGGGGGTCCAGGGCGACAAGAAGGGCGTCTACGGTCCCAACACCCGCGCGGCCCTGGACAACCGCACCACCTGCTGACCACCGTCAGCCGGTGATCGCCCCGAAGATGCTCACCCCGGCCAGCACCACCATGATCGCCGCCGCCACCCGGATGATCAGCTTCATCGGCACGTACTTGAGCAGCTTCTGCCCGCCCACGATGGCGATCCCGCCGACCGCGCAGAGCGCCAGCCAGGAGCCCAGGCCGACGGCCAGCGGGTCGGCGTACTTGGCGGCCAGGTTGGCGGTCATGATCTGGGTCAGGTCGCCGAACTCGGCGACCGCGACGACCGCGAAGCTGGTCCCGGCCACCTTCCAGAAGCGGTTCGAGGACGGCTCCTTGGCCGCGTGCCCCTCCTCGTCCTCACCGCCGTGGAACAGCAGCATCGCCGCGCCGACCAGGAACAGCACCCCGGTGACGCCCTCCACCCAGCGGTGCGGCAGCAGCGAGAGCAGGTGCCCGGCGACCAGCGCCAGCACCACCTGGACCAGCATGGCGGCGGCCACGCCCGCGAAGACGTAGCTCGCCCGGTACCTGGTACCGAGCACCAGGCTGGCCAGCGCGGTCTTGTCCGGCAGCTCGGCCAGGAAGATGATGCCGAACGTCAACGCGGCAACGGTCACACTCATCGGAGGCACCCCTCGGTCGGCTGCCCGGCCTCCGCAGGTCCGTCAGGGGACGCTTCGGCCCGACAGCACTGGAAATGGTCACAGCACTGCGGCCGAAGGTCTCGCCGGCAGCCGCCGAGCCGGCGGTGCCCCGGGCGCCGGGCCCCTGGGGGCCAGTATGTCGACGGTCCGGTGGAGGGCTACTCCCCTTCAACGCGCCCCAGCCTACCCGACGCCTTGGCCGCCCGGTCCGGCGTCGGCCGTCACCAGCCCCCGCCCGACCAGCTCCAGCACCACCACGATCGCCACCGACTCCACCGCCAGCAGCCCGATCAGTACGAACAGCTGCACCGCGCCCGCCTGCACCGGCGAGGCGCCGCCGAGCAGCATCCCGACGAAGGCGCCGGGCAGGGTGACCAGGCCGACGGTGCGGGTCTGGTCCAGCGCCGGGACCAGCGAGGTCGCGGCCGCCGTACGGCAGATCTCCAGCCGGGCGTCCCGCTCCTCGAAGCCCAGCGCCAGCGCCGCCTCCACCTCGCCGCGCCGCTGCCGCAGCTCGTCCAGGGCGCGCCGGCCGGCGAGCGAGGTGGCGGTGAGCCCGCCGCCGATCAGGATTCCCGCGACCGGGATCACCGACAGGCCCTTGAGCGGCAGCAGCCCGACGGCCGGCAGCAGGACCAGCACCGGCAGCACTCCCGCGCCGATCGGGGCCGCCGCCCAGACCCAGCCGGGGCCCGGGGTCATCCGCCGGCCGGCGGTGCGCACCGCGACCGTGAACATCAGCAGCACGAACAGCGCCGACCACCACAGCGAGGCGACCACCCAGCTGATCACCACGGCGACGGCGGCCAGTTGGACGACCGCCCGCAGTCCGGCCCGCGCCACCGCCCGCCCGTGGCCGAGCAGCCCCCACCCGGCCACCGCCACGGCGGCCAGCAGCAGCACCCCGGTGACCACCCCGAGCACCGGGGTGACCGGCAGCAGCTGCCCGCTGCCGGAAGCCGCCAGCGGTACGGGGGCCGGTACCGACAGCGGCATCAGATCCAGCTGGTGAACCACATCCGGTCCTGCCAGGACGACATCGGGATCACCTCCGCCGTGTACAGCGGGTAGAAGAAGGCGAAGCAGCCGACGATCGCGAACACGATCAGCCCGGCCGCGACCGCCCCGTACCGGCGGCGCTCGGGGCTGCAGCCCGCCGGGCCGAGGATCGCGCCGAGCAGCTGGGCGACGGCCAGGCACAGGAACGGCACCAGCACGACCATGTAGAAGGAGAAGATCGTCCGCTCCTGGTACCGGAACCAGGGCAGGTAGATCCCGGCCACCGCGCACAGCACGGCGCCCGAGCGCCAGTCCCGGCGGAAGAACCAGCGCCACAGCAGGTAGACCAGCGCGAAGCAGGCCGCCCACCACAGGAACGGGGTGCCCAGGCCCAGGATCTGCGCCGCGCAGCCGCCGGGGGCGGTGCAGCCGCGCGTCCCGGTCGGCACCTGTTCCCAGTACATCGAGACCGGGCGGCCGTCGACCAGCCAGGCGAAGGGGTTGGACTGGTAGGTGTGCGGGGTGCTCAGGCCGGTGTTGAAGTCGTACATCTGCGAGTGGTAGTGCCACAGGCTGCGCAGCGGGGCGGGCACCCAGGTCATCGGGACCTGCGGCAGCGGGATGCCGAAGGCGTGGTCCGGGGAGAGTCCGGCGCGGCCGTCCGCCCAGTGCCGGTCGTAGCCGCCCCCGTCGCCGGCACCACTCGCCAGCCAGCCGCTCCAGGCGCCGACGTACACCACCAGGGCCGAGCCGACCATGGCGAGGAAGGCGGGTACGGCGTCCCGGCGCAGCATGGAGCGCCAGGGGTGGCGGGCTCCGGCGGCGCGGCGGCCGGACTGGTCCCAGAGCACGGTGAGGACGCCGAAGGCGGCGAGGATCGGGGCGCCGTTCCACTTGACGGCGCAGGCGGCGCCGACGAGCACCCCGGCGGCGATCCGCCAGGGGCGCCACCCGAGCCGCACCCCGTCGCCGTCGGTGACCCCGGCGAGCCGGGCGCGGACGTGGTCGCGGTCGATCAGCAGGGCGCCGAAGGCGGCGAGCACGAAGAACATCTGGATGCCGTCGAGCAGGCCGACCCGGCTCATCACCAGCTGGAGGCCGTCCACGGACATCAGCAGGGCGGCCGTGCAGCCGACCAGGGTGGAGCCGAAGAGCCGACGGCCGATCCGGGCCAGCATCAGCACGGCGAGGGTGCCGAGCAGGGCGGTCATGAACCGCCAGCCGAAGGGGTGCAGTCCGAACAGCTGCTCGCCGACCGCCATCACCCACTTGCCGAGCGGCGGGTGGGCGACGAACTCGGGCGCGGAGCTGAGCGGGACGGACTGCGGGACGGCCAGGATGTCGGCGTTGGCGTGGTCGGGCCAGGTGCCCTCGTAGCCCTGCTGGAGCAGGGACCAGGCGTCCTTGGGGTAGTACGTCTCGTCGAAGACGAAGGCGTTGGGGTAGCCGAGGTTCCAGAACCGCAGCAGGCCGGCGAAGAGGGCGACGGCGATCGGGCCGAGCCAGCCGGAGCGGTCGGCCGCCCAGCGCAGCAGGCCGCGCGGAGCCGGTGCCGGGTCCGGTTCGGCGGTGGCCTGGACCGCCGGGGGGTGCGTGAGCGCCGCTTGCGTCATAGCCTCGCCGATTCGCCTGTCTGCGGGGCCCTGGGGTTGCTGCACCGGGCCCGGGTCTGCTGCCCCGGCCGGGGCCGGGCGGTCAACAGCCACTGACACTATGTGGCGGTGCCCGGGAAGCCAAGCGCGACGGGCGCCGACCAGGTGACCTGGTCGGCGCCCGTGCGAGCGGCCGTACACATGGCCGCACAAGCGGCCGAATCACGCGCCCGATTCGCTCAGCCGAATCACGCGGCGGTCTGCAGCTCCCGCTCCCGGACCGGGGCCGGGGTGCGGACCACGGCCGGGGCCGCGTTGTCCTGCTCGGCCGTGAGGTACGGGCGCAGGCGCAGCGCCAGCACGACGATCAGCAGCGTCGAGCCCGCCATGGCCGCGAGGTAGAGCGGCCAGGTGCCGGAGCCGACCAGCAGCACGCCGACGGCCGGGCCGACCGCGATGGCGATCTGCTTCACCAGGGCGTACCCGGCGTTGTAGGTGCCGAGCAGCCGGGCCGGGGCGAGGTCGGCGACCATCGGGCCCATGGTGGGCGCGAGCAGCGACTCACCGACGCCGAACAGGGCGTAGATCGAGACGATCGCGACCGTGGCGGCCATGGTCTCGGTCCGGATCAGACCGGCGACCAGGGCCATCGCCCAGGCGGCCAGCCAGACCAGGCCGGCTGCGGCCATCGCGGCGGTGCGGCGGCGGCGCGCCGTGATCCGCACCATGAACATCTGCAGCACCACGATGGTGACCGCGTTGGCGCCGATCGCGAGGCCCAGGGTGGAGGGCGCGGTGCCGACGGTGTCGGTGGCGAAGGCCGCGACACCGGACTCGAACTGGCCGTAGCAGGTGAAGAAGATCAGCCCGGCGAGGATGCAGAGCCGCACCATCGCCTTGTCGGCGAGCAGGGCGCGCAGGCCGGTCGGGCCGGTCGCCGCGCCCTGGACGACGCTCAGCTGGGCCTTCGGTATCCGGGCGGTGCCGGTGACCAGGGCCAGGCCGAGGAAGGTGACCGCCTCGATGGTGAACAGCCGGGTGAGGCTGGCCGGGTCGGCGACGTTCACGATCTGCCCGCCGACCAGCGCGCCGATGCCCATGCCCAGGTTGACCAGGGTGAACTGCAGCGCGAAGGCGTGCGAGCGGGTCGCGGCCGTCGAGCAGCGGACGATCATCGTGGCGAGGGCCGGCTGGCAGGTGGTGACACCCGCGCCGAACAGGAACGAGGAGACCAGCAGGGCCGGCGTGCCGGTGGCGTGGCCGAAGGCGAACGCGCCGGTGGCGGCCAGGGCCGCACCCGCCAGCAGCACCGGACGGGGACCGTACCGGTCGATGCCGCGCCCGGTGAACGGGAGGACGGCGAGCGCCGCCAGCGCGAAGACGGTGAACACCATCCCGGCCGCCAGCGAACCCAGCCCGCGCACCTGGTCCACGTACACGAACATGTACGGCATCGTGAACCCGCTGCCGAACGCGCTGAGCGCGTTGCCGATCTGGACGCGGCGCAGCGGGCCGCCCGCCCCACGTCGCTGCTGCCTCTGCTGCTTCACCGTGCCGGTCACCGTGCACATCCCTTCCTGTTTCCACTGGAACTCTTGAGCCCAGAAGATTTCAGACCTAAACTCTGCCGAGATAAAGTCTTAGCACTGGAAGGCTGCGGAGTCAAAGGCTTAAGGAGTGCACGCCCGTGCGACACTGGTCCGCATGACTACGGACAAGCCGTCGCCGGCTGCTGACAAGCCGCCGAAGGCCACTCCCCTGGAGCTCGGCATCGCCGAGCAAGTGGCCCTCTACCAGCGGGAGTTCCCCACCGTCGACCCCCAGGTCGAGACGATCGTGCAGACCCTCAACCGGGTCTCCCGGCGGATGGGCGTCGCGTACGACCGGCAGCTGACTGTGCTCGGGATCACCTCCGCCGAGTGGGAGGTGCTCAAGGCGCTGGTGGTGAGCGGGAGCCCCTACCGGCTGGGCCCGGGCGAGCTGGCGAAGCGGCTGGGGCTCACCCCGGCCGCGATGACCCACCGGATCGACCGGATGGTGGCCGAGGACCTGGTCACCCGGGAGCGGGACGAGTCCAACCGGGTGCGGGTGATCATCGAGCTGACCGAGAACGGCCGCGACAAGTGGCTGGAGTCGATGCGGATGGCGGCGGTGTTCGAGGAGGAGCTGCTGCAGGACATCAAGGGCGAGGAGCGCACCGCGCTGTCCGGCCTGCTGGCCCGGATGCTGCGGCGGATCGAGGAGAGCCAGCCGGACGCGCTCGGGCGCACGGCCGACCTGGCCTGAGCCGCGGTCGCGGTCGCGGTCGCGGTCGCGGGTCCGGAACGACGTCGCGGTCGCGGACCCGGAACGACGGAGTCCGGCCCGCCGGGGGTGCTCCCCCGGCGGGCCGGACTCCGTCGTTCGTTCAGGTGCCGCGGGGTCCGTCGGGCCTCGGGGCGGTCAGCAGGTCAGCGGTCAGCAGGTGAGCGGGTCAGCAGGGGCCGTTGTCGGCCCAGACGCCCCACTGGCCGCTCTGGGTCGGGTCCTCGCCCTTGGTCCACCACTTGTTGGTGTAGTAGTGGCCCTTCCAGGAGACCTTGGTGCCGCCGGCCGCGTAGGTGGCGTTCGGGTCCCAGCTCGGGGCGGCCGAGCAGGTGGCCGGCGTGGTCGGGGTGCCGGTCGGAGTCCCGGTGGGCGTGCCGGTCGGGGTGCCCGTCGGGGTCCCGGTGGGGGTCCCGGTCGGCGTGCCGGTCGGGGTCTGGGTCGGCGTCGGGCTGCCGGTCGGCGGGGCCGGGCAGCCGGCCGCGGAGCCGTTGGTGGCGTTCACCATCGTGTCGAACAGGGTGGTGTTGGTACCCAGGTCGTACAGCGAGAAGGCGAAGGAGCCGCCGAGGCCGTTGCAGTGCGCGTAGTCCAGCTTGGCCTGGATGGACTTGGCGTTCTCACCGCTCCAGAAGGTGTTGCCGTCGTAGAAGTAGGCGGCCTTGGCGTCGTCGTCCCAGAAGGTCTTGGACGGGTTGTCGACGAAGCCGGTCAGCTCCTTGTACATCTGGATGCCCGGGACGTTGCCGGACATCGCGGCGCCGGCGGCCGGGGCGGTGGCGGGCTGGAAGAGGCCGTTCCTGCCGTTGTTCTGGACGCCGGTCCAGCCGCGGTAGTAGAACGGCACACCCATGTTGATCTTGTTGGCCGGGAAGCCGCCGGGGATGCCGTACTGGGCGTCGCCGACCGTCCACGCCTTGATCGCGTTGTCGATCGAGTACTTGCCGTTGCCCGGCTTGGCCGGGGTCGACGGGTCGTTCGGGCCGGAGTACAGCGGGGCCTGGTGGTTGGTCGGGCCCTGGGGGTCCCAGCCGCCGTGCATGTCGTAGGTCATGACGTCGAGGAAGGTCAGGTACTGACCGATCTTGTCGGTCTCGACGTTCATGATCTTGTCCTGGCCGGCGCCGACCGCCGCCGACAGGGCGTAGGTCTTGTTGTCGGCCTTGCCCTGGGCGTCCAGCTGGTTGCGGAACTCCTGCAGCAGCAGGGTGAAGTTCTGCTTGTCGGCCGGGCTGGAGATGTTGCCGGTGTGGCCGCCGCCGCCCGGGTACTCCCAGTCGATGTCGATGCCGTCGAAGACGCCCTTGCCCGTGCCCGGACCGCCGTAGCCGGCGTCGGACGGGAGGTTGCCCTTGATGAACATGTCGATGCAGGACGAGACCAGGTGCTTGCGCGAGGCGTCCGTGGCGGCCGCCGACGAGAAGTACTTGGAGTAGGTCCAACCGCCGATCGACAGCAGGACCTTGAGGTTGGGGTTCTTCGCCTTGAGCTTCTTGAGCTGGTTGAAGTTGCCCGCGATCGGCTGGTTCCAGACGTCGCCGACGCCGTCCACCGAGATGTCCGCGCCGAAGCTCTTCTGGTAGTCGGCGAAGGCGTCGGCCGCGCCGTCACCGGCGTTGGGGTTGTTGTCGTTGGTGTCGGCGGCCTTGGTCGCCTCGAAACAGCCCAGGTCGGTCGGGGAGATGTTGGCGAAGTCGTAGATCAGGTAGTCCAGCTTCCCGGCCACGCCGGTGTCCTGGATCGTCTTCGGGTAGTACGCGTTGGCGTACACCGACCACTGGTCGTAGTAGGCGACCTTGATGCCGCCGCTGGTGGCGGTCGCGCCGGTGGAGTTGGTGGTCGCGGCGTTGGCCGCGCCGCCGCCGGACAGCGCGAGGCCCGCGCCGAGCAGCAGGGAGGCGGTGGTGCCGGCCGCGACGGCGGCCAGGCTCTTCGGGCGGCGCCGGCGGGGCCCGTCCGGAGCCGGGGTCCCGGCCCTTTCAATGCGTGAGCGCAGCATGGGTGCGTGACTCCTGGGTGTGGGGGTTCCGTCGCCCGGTGGGGTGCGTCCGGGGTGGGGCCGGACGACCGGGACATGACAGATCAGGGGTGGGAATCGAGCGGACAGGCCGTGACGGACACCGGGATGTGCCGAACCGGCGCCCCCGGCACGAGGCCGGTGACGCCGGTTCAGGGGCTCCCTGCACCTGGGGAACAAAAATGGACTAGACCAACTCCCCCGTCAAGGGGTCCCGTTGGCCTTGAGACCCGCTTAAGGTTCCGCACCCGCCCCGCAACGGCGACCCCCGGGACCGCGACGGCGGCGCTCAGAACCGGACGGCGTTCGCCACCTCGGCCTTCACCGTGCCGCTGAGCTCCCGGTTGGCCTGCGCGGTGGCCTGGGCGCTCTGGCCCGCCGCCACGTCCTGGACGGTCACCGCGGTCGCGTCCAGCAGCGTGCCGCTCCCGTCGGTGAAGTTCACCTGGACCACGTACCGGTACGACTCCTGCCCGTGATTGGTGACGGTGAGCTGCGCCTGCGGCTTGCCGTCCGAACCGGTCGACACCGCGCCGACCGAGACGTCCCCCTTGGCGTCCAGCCCGCCCTTGATCCCGGCGACCGCCGAGGAGGCCGCCGAGACCGCCGCCGAGGCCTCGGCCTGCGCCGAGCCGAGCAGCCCGCCCACCCCGCCGGCCGCCGAGGCCAGCGCCGACGCGGCGGAGGCGGCCGCACTCGCCGCCTTCTGCACCTCCCCGGCCGCCGCGGAGGCCTCAGCGCGCGCGCTCTTGCCGGAGGAACAGCCGGCCAGCACCGCCGAACCCAGCACGGCCACCGCCAACACCCCTGCGGCCAGCCGATGGTGACGGGTCGTCGGTTCGGTCGGGCACTGTGCGGTGCGGCGCGGCCCGGAGGTGGCTCGGGTGAGCGGCTGGCGGTCCATGCGGGTCCTCGTTCCTTCCGGCGCCGGGCTGCCCGGCACACCTCCCGCCCACCCTCCGAGCCGCCCGCCGCCCCCGCCAGCAGGGGTGGTGCCTCCGGGTGAGGGCCCGGCCCTCCGGTACGGGCCTCAGGACAGCCCGGAGCCCTCCGGTACGGGCCTCAGGACAGCCCGGAGCCCTCCTGCTCGTCCGCCTCCACCGCGGCCCGCTCCTCGCGCAGCCGCACCAGGTGCCGGCGGCGCGCCACCACCCCGTACGCGCCCGCCGCGCTCGCCAGGAAGGCCAGCGTGCCGACCCACGGCCGGTCGAAGACGTGCCCGGTCAGGTGGTCCAGTGAGTACCGCCCGGGGCCGGCCAGGCCGATCGCCAGGCCGGTCGCGCCGAGGAACGCCGGGTACTCGTAGCCGCCGGACATCGCGAAGAAGCCCGCCGGGGCGTGCACCGCCACGGCCCCGGCCATCGTCCCGGCCACCACCGCACCGGCCGCCGGGGTGGCCAGCCCGGCCACCAGCAGCGCCCCGCCGCCCGCCTCGCCGAGGCCCGCCGCGATGGCGCTCTCCCGGGCCGGGTGGAAGCCCATGTGGTCCATCGCCTGGGTGGTGCCCTCCAGGCCGCCGCCACCGAACCAGCCGAACAGCTTCTGGGTCCCGTGCGCGATCAGCACTCCGCCGACCGCGCTGCGCAGGGCCAGCAGGCCCAGGTCCCTACGGTTCAGGCACATGTCGCATCCTCGTTTCCGCCAGGGGAGTGGTCGTACGTACCTCCATGGCACCCGAGAGCGCCCGCCGGCTCGACCCGGGGCCGCCATCCGGGCGAATCCGACCGCGACAAGGAATGCTGGGCCCATGTTCGTCTTCAACCTGGGCAGCGCCTTCATCACCTTCTTCGCCGTGGTCGGCCCGCCGAAGACCCTGCTGACCTTCGCCAGGCTGGCCGGGGACCGCAGCACCCGGGAGCTCCGGCGGCTGGCCGCCTGGAGCACGGCCGTCTCGGCGCTGATCGGCCTGGTCCTCGGCTTCGGCGCGGACGAGGTGACCACGCTCTTCCACATCAGCGACCAGTCGCTGCAGCTCGCCGGCGGGGCGATCTTCTTCGTCTACGCCGTCGCGCTGGTCTTCGGCCTGCACCTCGGCGCGACCGGCGACGACGACGAGCACCTGGCCAACCCGCTCGCGGACGGCATCCGCGAACTGCTGCTGCCGTATGTCGCCAGCCCGCTCGCGATCACCGCCGTCCTGGTCGCCTCCCTGAACCAGGACAACTGGGGCTGGAAGGCGGCCGTCGCCGGGGCGTACGTGGCCGTCGCGGTGCTCAACTACCTCTGCGTGGCCGTGCTCGCGCCGCTGATGAAGCGCACCCACAGCACCTCGCTGGAGGTGGCGTCCCGGCTGCTCGGGCTGCTGCTCGCGGCGGTCGGCGTCGAGCTCTTCCTGGAGGGCCTGGCCGGGCTCGGGGTGCCGCTGCCCGCCGGGCACTGAGCCGGAGCGCCCGGGCGTGGACTCAAGCGCGGGCTGGGCGCGGGGCTGGGCACGGGCGGGGGGGCACGGCAGGGGCTCGGGCGGTCGCTCAGCCGGCCGCCAGGCGGGTCAGCACCTCGCCGATCCGCCCGCGCACCAGGGGATCGGCGACCAGCCCGTCCGGGCCGACCGCGCCGCGGTCCAGCGGGATCCGCACGCAGGCCTCAGCCAGCACGGCCGCGCCGGTGTAGCCCAGGACGGTGCCCAGGGTGGCCTCGGCGCCCAGGCCGCGGCCCGGCCCGGCGCAGTTGATCCAGGCCGCGGGCTTGTCCGAGATCTCGATCCCGCCGACCGTCCAGTCCAGCAGGTTCTTGAAGGAGCCCGGGAGCGTCCCGGCGTACTCGGGGGTGCAGACGAGCAGCGCGTCGGCCGCCTCGATCGCCGCCCGCAGCGCGGCCACCGGCTCCGGCAGCGGGTCGGTGTCGTGGTCCGGGTTGAAGTGCGGCAGCCCGGCCAGGCCCGCGTAGTACGTGGTCCGGACGCCGGGCAGGTCGTCGGCCACGGCGGCGGCGGTACGCAGCACGGCCTCGTTGGCGGAGCCGGCCCGCAGGCTCCCCGGCAGCAGCAGGATGTGGCGCTCGTTCGGCATGCCGAGGAACCTACTCCTTGACGTCCGCGTCAAGGCCAGCCGGAGGCCGATCGCCGGGGCGGGCGGGCTCGGGCGGGCTCGGGCCGGCGGGCTCGGGCCGGCAGTCCCGGGCGGGGTCAGCTCGGCAGCAGCGGCCGCCAGGGCACCGGGCTGGAGAGGATCATCGAGCTGGCCGGCGGCCCGTACCCGCCGAGCCGGTCGCAGAGCGCCTCGAACTCGGCCATGGTGGCGACCGCGACCAGCAGGACGCAGCAGGCCCCGCCGGTGACCCGGTGCAGCTGCAGCACCTCCGGCCAGGTCGCCACCTCGGGGTCGCGCAGCACGCAGCGCGGGCCGTAGCACTGCACCTGGACCAGCGCGGTGATCGGCAGCCCGGCCCGGGTGGGGTCCACATGGGCGTGGTAGCCGCTGATCACGCCGTCCGCCTCCAGACGGCGGACCCGTTCGGCCACCGCGGGTGCGGACAGGCTCACCCGGCGGGAGAGTTCGTTGTACGAGAGTCTGGCGTCGGCCTGGAGTTCGGCCAGCAGTCGGCGGTCGACGGCGTCCATGGGGGCTCCCGAAGCGGTGGTGATCAGCGGGTGTGATCAGCGGGTGATCAGCGGTTTTTCATTCGTAAAGCAGATCGACCGAACGCCTCGCGAACGACAACCCGAAGCCCTGTTGCGGTGCTCGTCGGCCATTCAAGCGGGGGACCACGGCGCCGCACAATGGGCTCCCCGGTGGAACCAGGACATCCGTCCGCTCCACCGGACCCGGGCGACGCGGCCCGGACGGAGCAGGAGGGATCGGGATGGGGCACGACACGGTGGAGACACCCAACCTGTCGTTCGGTGCGGACGGCCGACCGGGTCGGGGCACCCCGTACGCGCAGTACGTGCGCCTGGAGGAGCTGCACAGCCTCCAGCACCCGCGCAGCAAGGAACCGGCCGAGCTGTCCTTCATCGTCACCACCCAGGTGATGGAGCTGCTCTTCGACCTGCTGCGGCACGAGTGGACGATCGCCCGGCAGGCGCTGCGCGAGGACGACCCGACCGCCGCGCGGGCCGCGCTGCGCCGCGGCACCCACGTCCAGGACGTGCTGGTGGAGTCCTGGGACCTGCTGGCCACCATGACGCCGCAGGAGTTCAACTCCTTCCGCGCCCTGTTCGGCGAGGCCTCCGGCTTCCAGTCCTCGGCCTTCCTGCACCTGGAGTTCCTGCTCGGCAACAAGAACGCCGCGCTGCTGAACATGTACGAGGGGATGCCGGAGACCCAGGCCGAGCTGGCCGAGGCACTGCGCTCCCCCGGCCTGTACGACGAGGCGCTCGGCCTGCTGGCCCGCCGCGGCCTGCCGGTGCCCGCGGCCGCCTCGGAGCAGCGCTACCGGCCCTCCGAAGAGGTCGCCGCAGCCTGGCGCCGGGTCTACACCGAGCCGGAGTTCGCCGACCTCCAGCCGCTCGCCGAGGCGCTGCTGGACGTCGCCGAGCGGGTCACCCGCTGGCGCCAGCGGCACCTCAGCTCGGTGAAGCGGACCATGGGCGCCAAGCCCGGCTCGGGCGGTTCCAGTGGACTGACCTGGCTGCGCAAGGCGGCCGAGCAGGACGTGTTCCCGGAGCTGTGGACGATCCGGGACGAGCTGTGACCGAGCCGGTGGCGAAGGAGAGAACGGGCATGACCACGCGCGAGGACTGCGCGGCGCTGGACGCCGTCGACCCGCTGGCGGCGTTCCGCAAGGAGTTCGCCCTGCCGGACGGGGTGATCTACCTGGACGGCAACTCACTGGGCGCGCTGCCGGTGCGCACGCCCGAGCGGGTGGCCCGGGTGGTCGAGCAGGAGTGGGGCCGGGAGCTGATCCGCAGCTGGAACGATGCCGGCTGGTTCGAGCAGCCGTACCGGCTGGGGCGGCGGATCGCGCCGCTGATCGGGGCCGACCCGGCGGAAGTGGTCGTCTGCGACACCACCTCGGTGAACCTCTTCAAGGTGCTCGCGGCCGCGCTCCGGCTCCGCCCGGGGCGGCGTACGGTGCTCGGCGACGTCGAGGCCTTCCCGACCGACCTGTACATCGCCGAGGGCGTGACCGGCCTGGTCGAGGGCGGGCGCAGCGTGCTGATCCGCCCCGAGGAGCTGGACCGGCACCTCGACGGCGAGGTCGCCGCGGTGGTGCTCTCGCACGTGGACTACCGCACCGGCGAGCTGCTGGACATGCCCGGGATCACCGCCCGGGTGCAGGCCGCGGGCGCCCTGATGATCTGGGACGTCTGCCACTCGGTGGGCGCACTGCCGGTCGAACTCGGCGCCGCCAACGCCGACTTCGCGGTCGGCTGCACCTACAAGTACCTGAACTCCGGCCCCGGCTCGCCGGCCTTCCTGTACGTCGCCGAGCGGCACCTGGCGGCCGGTCCGCGGCAGCCGCTGAGCGGCTGGTTCGGGCACGCCCGCCCGTTCGCCTTCGAGCCCGGCTACGACCCCAAGCCGGGCATCGGGCGCTTCCTGACCAGCTCGCCCTCCCTGCTCGGCCAGGCCTCGCTGGAGGTCTCCCTGGACATCTGGGAGCGGGCCGACCTGACCGCCGTACGGGCCAAGAGCCTGGCGCTGACCGACCTGTTCGTCTCGCTGGTCGAGGGCCTGGACGGGATCGAGGTGGTCACCCCGCGCGAGCACGCCCGGCGGGGCAGCCAGGTCGCGCTGCGGCACCCGGACGGGTACCCGGTGGTCCAGGCGCTGATCGCGCGCGGGGTGATCGGGGACTTCCGCGCACCGGACCTGATGCGCTTCGGCTTCACGCCGCTGTACCTCTCGTACACCGAGGTGTGGGACGCGGCGCAGCAGCTGGCCGAGGTGCTGGCGAGCGGCGAGTGGCGGGAGGAGCGGTTCTCCCGCCGGGGCGAGGTGACCTGACCGGAGGCAGGGGCCCTTCGCTCACTCGCTGGACCGACTGATCGTCAACTCCGCTATCAGTTTCCGGTAGACGTCGAAGGCCGGCTTGCGCGTCCAGTCGTCGCGGAGCAGTCCGAAGTGGTGGAACGGACCGGGGCCGGCGCTGTCGGCGTCCCGGAGGGAGAAGAACGAGTAGCTCCGGACGGCGAGTTCACCGGCCAGCCCGGCCACCGCCCGGACCACCTGCTCCACCACCTCGGCCTGCCGGGCCTCGCTCCGCCCCGGACCGGTGGGCCAGCCGTTCTCGCAGATCCGCAGCGGGACGGCCGGCCCGATCCCGGCCCGGGGCAGCGCGTCGTTCCGGAAGCCGGTGAGCACCGCCCGCACCGCCTCCGCGATCCGGCCTTCCGGGACGGGGCGGAAGGCGTCCGGGAAGAAGTCCAGGCCGACGTAGTCCAGGGCGCGGTGGAAGCGCTCGTCGGCGAGCCGCCCCAGCTCCGGCCAGAAGGTGTCGGCGGGGTCGAAGGAGGGCACCGCGTTGAAGCCGACCGCCAGGTGATCGTAACCACAGGCCAGCGCCTCCTCCTTGGCCGCGACGACGCCCTCGACCAGCGCCCGGCGGACGTTCGGGATGCTGCCGTCGAGGACGGGCAGGTCCAGGTTGGGCTCCTCGCAGATCTGCAGGAGCGCGAGGCGGGGGCCTTCGGCCCGGACGGTCCGCCGGACGAAGTCCAGCCAGCCCGCCAACTCCCCGCTGAGCTCGCGGTACTGGAGCACGAGGTCGAGCTTCCGCCCCTCGGCGGCGTACCGCTCGGGCCGCTCCGGAGTGTGCGCGCCGTCCGGGTACAGGCGGTAGGCGCGCACGAGCAACTCTGCCGCCTCGCCCTGGAGTTCGCGCAGAGCGGCGGTGATCTTCGCAGGATCGTCGGGGCGGGCGGGCTGGATCATCCCGGTCTCGTCGCCGAGCAGTCCACCGGGGTAGATACCGAAGGTGAGTGTCATGGCGACACCGTAGCGGATATTTTTGGTGTCACTGCAAGTTTTAAGTGACACCATGATTTGGCGCTAGGATGCGACCATGGGACTTCGCGAACTCAAGAAGCAGCAGACCCGGGAACTCCTGGCCGACACCGCCATGGGCCTGTTCGCCGAGCACGGCTTCGAGCGGGTCACCGTGGCCGAGGTGGCCCGGGCCGCCGGGGTCTCGCCCAACACGGTGTTCAACTACTTCCCGACCAAGGAGGACCTGTTCTTCGACCGGCAGGACGAGGTCGTCGGCCACCTCGCCGAAGTGGTCCGCCGACGGCCGGCCGGCAGCTCCGCCGTGGACGCCGTCCGGGCCGACCTGCTGGCGGGCCTCGCCGACGGGGAGCCGACGATCGGGCTCACCCCCCGGATGGCCACGTTCTGGCGGATCATCGCGGACAGCCCGGCCCTGCGGGCCCGGCTGCTGGAACTCGGCGAACGCTCCGAAGCGGCCCTGGCGGCCGCCCTGGCCGAGGAGTCGGGCGCCGGACCGGCGGACCCGCTCCCCCGGGTGGTGGCCGGCGCCGTCGCCGGGGCCCACCGGGCGGTGCTCGGCGAGATCCGGCGGGCGATGGTCGCCGGGGAGCCGGCCGAGGAGGTGCGGGAACGGGTCAGGACGGCGGTGGAACGGGCCTTCGACCTGCGCGCCTCCGGACTCGCCGGGTACCGGTCGGGGCACTGACACGACTCGGGCCGCCCGGCCACGGAGGCGGGCGGCCCGAGGGGTACTGGCCGGGGTGTTGGGAGCGCTGCTAGCTGTGGCGGCCGCGGCGGCGGGCAGCCAGCACGGCGAGGCCACCGAGGCCGAGCAGGCCGACACCGGCCAGGCCGAAGACCACCGGCGCGTCACCCGAACCGGTCGAGGGCAACTCGCCGTCACCACCGGGGTGGTGGCCGGTCGGGTGGTGGCTGGTGGGGTGGTGGCTCGTCGGGTGGTGGCTGGTCGGGGCCGGGCCTGCGCTCGACGTGGACGCGCTGGCCGACGCCGAGGTGGTGCTCGCGCTCGGGGAGGTCGGGGACGGCGAGGTCGGGCGCGAGGAGGTGGGGCTCGGGGATGTCGGACGCGGGGACGTCGGGCGCGGGGACGTCGGTGACGGAGAGGTCGGAGACGGGGACGTCGGTGACGGAGAGGTCGGAGACGGGGACGTCGGTGACGGAGAGGTCGGCGACGGCGAGGTCGGCGACGGGCTCGGCGTCACCCGGCAGTCCGGCAGATCCCCGTCGAATGGGTAGCTGTGGATCTCGTAGCCGCCCGTACCGGTGTGGATCAGGTTGCCCGCGAGGTACACCCGGCCGTTGATGCCCGGCTGGGCGAGGGTCGTGGTGCTGCCCGGGTTGCCGGCCATGACCGAGCCCTGGAACTGGGCGCTGCCGAGGATCTGCGGCGAGGTCGCGGTCGGGAAGTTGTACATCAGCTTGGAGCGCATGTCGGTGGTCTGGTCGCCCGCCAGGCCGGTGCCGGTGTAGGTGTTGATGATCGGGCTGTCCCCGAGCATGTTCACCACGACGGTGGCCCCGGCCGGGATGTTGTTGAAGACCAGGCCGATCTGGCCGCCGCTCGGCGAGGCCAGGTTCTGGCTGACGTTGAAGACCTGCTTCATGCTGACGCCGTCGCCGGTGAAGGTGGCCTGGCTGGAGGAGACGTCGACGGTGCCGGTCGCGGTGGCCCGGCCGACACAGTCGGAGACCTCCTCGATCTGGGTCAGCACGTCCTGGTAGGGCGCGGCGGCGTTCGGGTCCTGGATCGACCGGCCGGTGGGGTCGATGCTGACGGTGCCGGTGACGCTGCCCGCGTGGCGCAGGTTGCCGAAGGCGGGGCCGTGGGAGTCGCTGCCGCCGATCAGGATCGAGTTGCCGGTCCTGACGTCGACGTTGCCGCCGCTGGTGACGAAGTCACTGCCGTTGGGCGGTACGACGCGCGAGCCGACGCCCACCACGCCCATGTTGTAGACGCCGCCGCCGTTCTTGTCGACGGTCAGGTTCCCCAGCGTGACGATCTTGCCCTCGGCCTCGGCCGCACGGCCGTTGACGGTGTAGTCGCCGCCGGTGAAGACGTTGATGGTGGCGTCCCGCCCGGTGAAGTCGCCGTTGTTCGGCGGCGGCCAGGTGGCGGGGCAGTCGGGGCCGGAGCAGGCACCCAGCGGCGGGGCGAGCGGGGCGGCCGAACCGACCGTCAGCACGGCGGCCATCGGCACGGCGGCGACGGCGGTCGCCACAGCGATCCGGACGGCCCGGCGACGGCCGGTGGCGGGTGTTCTTCTCACGGCGGTCGCTCGGTGACCCGGCGAACCGGTGGCCTGACCCATCGACAATTCCTCCGCGCAGAGAAAAGGGCAGGCCGGACGACCTGCCAGGTTCCGTCGTATCTCCTGACGATCCCATAGATCAGAGACATTCAATCCTAAAACGGACTATTCACACCCTGCGGACGACTCATCGGTCGGCCCGGCCCGCCCGCCGGGACCACGGCCGCTCCCCCAGGGGTCCGGCTCTCCGCTCGGGGTCCGGCTCTCCGCCCGGCGGCCGGGCGGACTGGGCGTGTCTTGTGGATCAGGTCGGACCAGACCGCGGCGTCAGGGTGCGTGCATCGCAAGGCGGAGGAGGGAGTCCATGCGGTGGGGGCACCTCCCGGCCGAAGGCTGGGGGCCATCGGCGACCGACGACAACGCGGCGAGGTGCGTGCCCTGGCGTCGCGGGCCTGGCCTGATCCACAAGACACGCCCTAAGTTGGAAGGCATGACCACCGAGGCCCAGGAGCAGGACGCGCCGCTCGTCGCCGTCGCGTCCGCCGACGCCGTACTGCGGCACCCCGAGGCGGGCGAGCACCTGCTCACCGAGATCGAGCGGGCGCGCGCCGCGCGCTTCCGGCAGGAGTCCGGGCGGGCCGACTTCGTCGCCGGGCACGTCCTGGTCCGGCTCTGCGCCGCCCGACTGCTCGACGTACCGGTCGCCGGGCTGGTGCTCGCCCAGGAGTGCCCGGACTGCGGCCTCGCCGACCACGGCAAGCCCTACCTGCCCGACCACCCCGGGGTGGAGGTCACCCTGTCGCACACCCGGGGCGTGGTCGCGGCCGGTGCGGGCCGCCGCCCGGTCGGCGTGGACGTCGAGCTGGCCGGCCGGGGCGGCTCGCTGCGTGCCGTGGCCCGCCGGGTGCTCGCCCCGGCCGAGCTGGCCCTGGTCGAGGCGGCGCCGGAGCCGGACCGGGCGTTCCTGCGGCAGTGGGTGCGCAAGGAGTCGCTGATCAAGATCGGGCGGGTCACCCTGGACACCCTCGGGCAGGTCGACCTCTCCGCCCTGCCGCTGGAGGTCCCGCCCGGCGCCCCGCTGCGCAGCCGCTTCGAGGACCTCCACCTGCTCGACTGGACCGACCCCGGGCAGGGCGCCGCCGTCGCGGCCGTCAGCACCGCCCCGCCGCGGATCGTGGAGCTGGTCCCGGCGGGCTGAGCGGGGCACCGGGCCGGGTACCCCAGCACTGGGCCGGGCCAGGCGAGCGCGGGGCCGGGTACCCGAGCGCGGGGCCGGTGAATAAGCGGTGTTAGCGTGCCTGGTCGTGGGCACGCCGAGCGCGCACGCCCGCCGACCCCCAGCTGCCCACCGGATCAAAGGGTGCCCCGCCATGGCCAAGTTCCTGCTGAGCCTGCACGTCCTCGCGTCGGTCCTGTTCATAGGCCCGGTCGCGGTCGCCGTCAGCATGTTCCCGCGCCGGGCGAAGGCCGCCCTGGCCGGCGGCCCGGACCAGGCTTCGGACGCGGGCGTGCTGCGCGTCCTGCACCGGATCACCCAGGTCTACGCGCTGCTCGGCGTCGCGGTGCCGGTGCTGGGCATCGGCCTGGCCCAGGTGATGGACGTGCTCGGCCAGTCCTGGCTGATCGCCTCCATGGTGCTCACCGCGGTCGCCGCGCTCTCCCTGCTGCTCTTCGTGCTGCCCGGCCAGCAGGCCGCCGTGGACGCGCTCGGCCTCGACCCGGCGGACGAGCAGCGCACCAAGGCCGTCAGCGGCCTGCGGCTGCTGCCGATGACCGCCGGGGTGTTCAACCTGCTGTGGGCGGTGGTCGTGGTGCTGATGGTGATCCGCCCCGGCTCGACCACCGGCGCCTGACCCGCCGCTGTCCGAACCCGGCCTCCGAACTCCCGGCACCCTCCCGCGGACGGGGTCGGTTCGAGTACCGTCCTTGCCCATGACGATCATGGCGGGCATGGGCGGCCCGACAGGAACCGGCGTCGGACCGCTGCTGCGCGGCTGGCGGGAGCGGCGGCAGCTCAGCCAGCTCCAACTGGCACTTCGGGCGAACTCCTCGGCCCGGCACCTCAGTTTCGTCGAGAACGGCCGCGCCCGGCCGAGCCGGGAGCTCCTGCTGCGCCTGGCCGAGCAGCTGGACGTCCCGGTGCGCGAGCGCAACTCCCTTCTGCTGGCGGCCGGTTACGCCCCGCACTACCCCGAGACTCCGCTCGACACCCCGTCCATGGACGCGCTGCGCGGCGGCGTCGAACGACTGCTCGCCGCCCACGACCCGTATCCGGCCGTGGTCATCGACGGCACCTTCCAGGTGCTGGCGGCCAACCGCTCGCTCACCCTGCTGCTGGACGGCGTCGCCCCGGAGCTGCTCCGACCGCCGTTCAACGCCGTCCGGGTCGCCCTGCACCCGGACGGGCTGGCACCGCACATCGTCAACTTCCGGCAGTGGCGGCGGCACCTGCTCAGCCGGCTGGAGGAGCGGCTGGAGCCGGGGATCCACGCGGAGCCACTGCGGCGGCTGTACGAGGAGGTGCTCGGCTACCCCGAACCGGAGGAGGATCCGGCCCCGGACGCCGCCGACGAGGGGAACCCCTTCGCGCTGCCGCTGCGGGTCCGGCACGACGGTCGGGTGCTCTCCTTCCTGTCGACCGTCACCACCTTCAACACGCCACTGGACGTGACGGTCTCCGAACTGGCCCTGGAGACCTTCCTGCCGGCCGACCGGGAGACCGTGCAGCACCTGCAGTCCGTGGTCGGCCCGGAGCGGTAGCCCACCTCGGTAGCCCACCACGGAAGGCCCGCGTCGGCAGCCCACCCCGGCAGCCCGGCCCTACCGCCGGGCGCCGCTGCGGCGCAGGGCCGCGAGCTGGAGCACCACGAACAGCGCCACGGCGGCGGCCTGCAAGGGGATCCAGACCGTGCCGGACACGGTCGGCGCGAACCGGGCGGCGAGCGCGACCAGACTGAGCAGCACCCACCCGGTGTTGATCCCCACCACCGCCAGCACCGCAGGCCGCGGCGGGCGGCGGGCGGCCAGCGCGCCGACCACCAGACCGTGGCAGGTCAGCAGCAGCCCGACGACCAGGAGGGTGGGGAGGCCGACCCCGAACAGGCTGCCGAGCGGCCCGGCGAAGGCCAGATAGGCCAGGCCGTTTCCGGTGGTGACCACCGCGTCCAGGGCCAGGACCCCGCGGACCGTCCACGGGGAGAACGCCGCGGCGGACCGGACGGGGGTGACGGGGGGCGCGTTCGCGGGCATGCGGATCGTCTCCTGACCGAGGTGGTGTCCCGGTGGCGCCGACCGCCCGACCGGGTGCCTCCACCCTGCCGGGCCGGACCGTGCACGTCGATTACCCCGCAGGTAAGGCCGCCCGGCCAGGGGCCCCGGCGCTCACCGTCCGCGGGCCGGCCGGTCCAGCAGCACCCCGGCCCGCTTCACCGCGCGGGCGGTGATCGTGGTCTCGGCGCGGGTGACTCCCAGCGGGCCCAGGGTGTCGGTGAGGAAGCGGTAGAGGCCGCCGTGGTCCGGGCAGAACAGCGTGGCCAGCAGGTTGGTCGGGCCGCTGGTGGCGAAGACGCCGTGCACCTGCGGGTGGCGGGCCAGCTCGGCACCGACCTCGGCGAGCCGGCCGGGCGGCACGTCCAGCCAGAGGTTGGCGTCCACGGCCATGCCGAGCAGCCGGGGGTCCACGGTGGCGTGGGTGCGCAGCAGGCCGAGCCCGTCCAGCCGGTGCAGCCGGCGCCGTACGGTCGACTCGGGCGCGCCGACCGCCCCGGCCAGCACCGCGTGGGACTGCCGGGCGTCCTGCCCGAGCCGGCCCAGCAGGGCGCGGTCGAGGTCGTCCAGCGGCGGGGGCACGGCGGGGCGCGGGGCGAGCGGCCGGGCGAGCGCGGCGGCCTCCCGGTCGGTCAGCCAGCCGGCCCGCCACTGCCCGGCGTCCGCGAAGGCATGCAGGACGGCGTGGGTGGTGGTCTCGACGACGGCACCGGTCGCGGGCAGTTGCCCGTACAGCAGGCGGTCCCGGCCGTGGGCGTCGCTCAGCATCACGGCGCCGACCTCGTGGCCGCCGAGCATCACGTCGACGAAGGGCACGTCGGAGCGGTCGGCCAGCGCCCGGGCCAGGGCGTCCACCCGGCCGCGCAGCACCCGGACCCGCAGCAGCAGCGCGCCCACGGCGGCGTCCTCGACGTCGGGCAGCCGCACCACCCGGAGCACTCCGGCCTCGCGCATCCGGCCCAGCCGGCGGGTGACCGTCCGGGCGGAGACGCCCAGCACCTCGGCGATCCGGCCGGGCTCGGCCCGTCCGTCCACTTGGAGGGCGCAGACCAGGCGGCGGTCCAGGGTGTCCAGCACGGTGTCCGGATCCGTCGTGGCGAGGTCCATGGTGTCCGATCTCCGTCGTTCGAAGGCGCTACTGCGTCCTGTTCGGCAGCTCTGACGGTACTCCTTGTCCTGCCCGGCCGGAACGCACCGGTCGGGGCGGACCAGGGCGGACCGGGGCTGACCGGGGCGGAATCGAGGAGGCAGGACATGAACGGACGGGACATGAACGGACAGGACATGAACGGACAGGACATGAACGGACAGGGCATGGACGGACAGGTTGCGGAGCTGTGGGCGCTGACGGAGGCCGTGGAGGCGGCGGTGCGCGAGGTCGGCGCGGGGCTGGCGGCGGCCCGGCCGGTCGATCCGACCCCGGGACGGACGGTCGAGGAGGCGATGGCGCGGTTCGCCGAGCTGGACGGTCCGGCCGCCGCCGAGCTGCGCGAGCGGCTCAGCACGCTGCGCCCGCAGGCCGGGTGGGTGCCGGAGGAACTGGACGGCTCGGTGCCCGCCGAGGGCGAGTGGTGGGTCTGCGACGCGACCGACGGCGCGGTGCAGTACCTGCTCGGGCAGCCGCACTGGGCGGTGACGGCCACGCTGGTGCGCGACGGCGCGGCGGTACTGGCCGTGGTGCACGCCCCGGAGCTGTTCGGCGCGGGCCGGACCTACCGGGCGGTGCTGGGCGGCGGGGCACAGGTGGACGGGCGACCGATCGCGCCGCTGGAGCGCGAGTTGGCGGCCACCGTCGCGGCCACCAGCCAGCCGCCGCTGGTGGCCGCCGACCCGGTGGCGCTGCGCCGGGCCGGCGAGTCGCTGTCCGCGATGGCGGGCGCGGTGCTCGCGGTGCGCAACCTGGGCCCGACCGCGCTCCAGGTGGCCCAGGTCGGCTCCGGGCACCTGGCACTGTTCTGGCAGTACGGGCAGGACGCGGGCAACCTGCTGCCGGGCGCCCTGGTGGCGAGCGAGGCGGGCGCGACGGTGACGGACACCGCCGGGTCGGCCTGGACGGCCGGCTCGGACGGCTTCCTCACCGCCGCGCCCGGACTGCACGCGGACGCGGTCGAGGTGCTGCGGGCGGTCGGGTGAGGCCTCGGGTGGGGCCTCGGGTCGGGGTGGGGTCCCGGGTCGGGGTGGGGACTCGGGCTCAGAGCTCAGGTGAGACCGAACAGCGCGGCCGCGTTGTCGTGGCAGACCGCCCGCAGCCACTCCTCCCCCAGCCCCAGCCCGGCCAGCGCCTCCAGCTGGTGCACGTACCGGTACGGGATGTTGGGGAAATCGCTGCCGAGCAGAACGCGCTCCCGGAGCCCGCGCAGGCGCGGCAGTTCGTCGCGCGGGAAGGGCGCGTCGGCCTCGGCGAAGTCGGTGAACGCGATGGTGGTGTCCACTCGGACGGACGGGTGGCGCTCGGCCAGGTCGAGGAAGTCGCGGTACTCGGGCATGCCGAGGTGGGCGACCACCAGGACCAGGCCCGGGTGCCGGTCCAGCACCGCGCCGATCGGGCCGGGGCCGGTGAACTTGCCCGGCACCGGCCCGGATCCGCAGTGGGTGACCACCGGGGTGCCGGTGTCGGCGAGCAGCCCCCAGACCTCGTCCAGCCGGTCGTCCGTCGGGTCGTAACCGCCGACCTGGAGGTGCGCCTTGAACACCCGGGCGCCGTCCTCGATCGCGCGGGCCACGTAGCCGGCCGCCCCCGGCTCGGGGAAGAAGGTCGCGGTGTGCAGGCACTCCGGGGTGCGGGCGGCGAACTCGGCGGCCCAGGCGTTCAGCCAGCCGGCCATGCCCGGCTTGTGGGGGTACAGCATGGACGTGAACGCCCGGACGCCGAAGTCCCGCAGCCGCTGGACCCGCTGCTCCTCGGCCTCGCGGTAGGTGATCGGCCAGGGGCGGTTCACCAGCGGGCCGGCCGCGTCGAAGTACGCCCAGACCTTGTCGAGGACGTTCTTCGGCATGAAGTGGGTGTGCACGTCGATCAGCCCGGGCAGGCCCAGTTCCTGCCAGAACTCCCGTACGCCTGCGGCCTCCTGGTCGTTCACGCGGGCACCGGGCGGGCGCGGTCGATGATCGCGGCGGTGTCGACGCCGGACGGCAGGGTGCCGAAGGCGGCGCCGTGGTCGCCGCCGAGCCGGCTCGCGCAGAAGGCGTCGGCCACCGCCGGGCTGCCGTACCGGACCAGCAGCGAGCCCTGGAGGGCCAGGGCCATCGACTCGACCAGCCGCCGGGTGCGGTACTCCAGGTCGGTCAGGTCGCTGAGCTGCTTGCGCAGTCCGGCGACGGCCGTGTCCAGCCGGCGGTCCGCCCCGGCCGCCGCGTCGAGCTCGCCCAGAAAGGCCTCGATCGTCTCCGGACGCTTGGCCATGGCGCGCAGGGCGTCCAGGGCGGCGACGTTGCCGGAGCCCTCCCAGATCGACACCAGCGGTGCCTCGCGGTAGAGCCGGGGCATCCCGGACTCCTCGACGTAGCCGTTGCCGCCCAGGCACTCCAGCGCCTCGGCGGCGTGCGCCGGGCCGCGCTTGCAGACCCAGTACTTCGCCACCGCCAGACCCAACCGCCGTACCAGCGCCTCGTTCCCGTCCCCGGCGAGGGTCAGGTCCGTCGCGTGGGCCAGCCGCATCGCGACGGCGGTGGCCGCCTCGGACTCCACCACCAGGTCGGCCAGGACGTTGCGCATCAGCGGCTGGTCGACCAGCGCCTTGCCGAACGCCCGCCGGTGCAGGGCGTGGTGGACCGCCCGGGTGGCGCCGTAGCGCATCCCGGAGGCGGCGCCGACGGTGCAGTCCAGGCGGGTCATGTTGACCATCTCGATGATGGTCGGCACGCCCCGGCCCTCCGCGCCGACCAGCCAGCCGACCGCGCCGTCGTACTCCAGCTCGGCGGAGGCGTTGGACTTGTTGCCCAGCTTGTCCTTGAGCCGCATCAGGTGCAGCCGGTTGCGACTGCCGTCCGGGAGGACGCGCGGCAGCACGAAGCAGCTGAGCCCGCCGGGGGCCTGGGCGAGGGTCAGGAAGAGGTCGGACATCGGCGCCGAGGTGAACCACTTGTGCCCGGTGAGCCGGTAGGTGCCGTCGGACTGCGGGACAGCGGTGGTGGTGTTGGTGCGGACGTCCGAACCGCCCTGCTTCTCCGTCATCGACATGCCGGCGATCAGCCCGCGCTTGGTGTGCGGCTCGCGCAGGCCGTAGTCGTACTCGGTGGCGGCCAGCAGCGGCTCCAACTCGGCGGCCAGGACGGGGTTCTGGCGCAGGGCCGGGACGGCGGCGTAGGTCATCGAGATCGGGCAGGTGTGACCGGCCTCGACCTGGCCCCAGACGAAGAACTTGGCGGCGCGGGCGGAGTGGGCGCCGGGCCGGTCGTCCCGCCAGGGCGCGGCGTGCAGGCCGTAGGACACGGCGGTGCGCATCAGCTCGTGCCAGTAGGGGTGGAACTCGACCTCGTCGATCCGGTGGCCGAAGCGGTCGTGGGTGCGCAGCACGGGCGGGTTCTCGTTGGCCAGTCGGCCCCAGTCGGCGGCCTGCTCGGAGCCCGCGAGGCGGCCGAGTTCGCGCAGTTCGGGCTCGGCCCAGTCGGCGCCGGCCCGGTGCAGGGCGGCGAGCAGGGTCGGATCGGCGGCGGTGTCGTGTCCGTACGGCAGGGGCACCTGGTTGGTGACCTCATGCGTCGCTGTCATCGCGTCCTCCCAGGGCACGCAGGGTGAAGGAGACCAGGGCGGGGACCACCTCGGTGGTGGCCCGCTGGGGGTCGGAAGGCTGGGGGTCGGAAGGGCGGGGCTCGGAGGGCTGGGGCTCGGACGGCCGGGGGCCGGAGGGCTCGGCTGCGAGCGGGCCGGCCAGGGCCTCGCCGACCGCGCCGACCAGGGCGGCGGCGGTCAGCACCGGGTCCTGCTCGGGGAGTTCACCGGCCGCCACGGCAGCGGCGATCTCGGTGGCGATCACGTCCCGGAACGCCCGCCGGAACACCAGCCGCTCGGCGTCCACCACTGCGTCGGCGGGCTCGACCAGCAGTGCGTAGGCCAGCCGGGGGGCCCGCAGGGCGCGGGCGGCGAAGGTCTCGACCACGGCGGCGATCCGCTGCCGCGGGGTGTCCCGGAGCGCGACGGCAGCATTCACCGCGGCCATCTCGCGGGTGACCACCCGGCGGAACAGCTGCACCGACAGCTCGGCCTTGTTGGCGAAGTGCTGGTAGAGGCTGCCGGTGGCGATCCCGGCGCGGTCCGCCACGGCGGCCATGGTGCAGCCGCCGTATCCGCGCTCGGCGAGCAGGCCCACCGCCGACTGCAGCACTGCCTCGCGCTGGGCGTCCAGACGGGCTTGGACGGCGGGGGTGCGTCGGTAGGCCATGGAAGTATTGAAGCACCGATTCACTGCTTCGGGGAGGGGGCGGGCGGAGACGGAGACGGCGGCAGCGGCAGCGGCAGGAACGGGAGCGGGAGCGGGAACGACGGGAGGCCGCCCCGGGCGGGGCGGCCTCCTGGTTCTGCTTCCTGGCTACGCGGCGCTACAGCGGGCGGCGCTCCTGCTCCAGGCGCTGGCCCTCGACGTCCAGCGGCCCGAACGGCGCGCCCGGCTGCGGCGACTTGGCGAGCGAGCGGGCGGCGGCCTGGTCGCCCAGACCGGCCCACTCCAGCACCTTGGCCGTGGCCTCCGCCGACTGGTCGGCCGGCAGCTTGCCGATGTTGGAGCCGTGGTTGCCGCCGGGCACGACGTAGACGTAGCTGTCGTCACTGCCCCGGCCGAGGTGGAACGGCTTGGCGCCCCACGGGTCGTTGCCGCCGTAGACGAACATCATCCGCTCGCCCTCGCGCTTCACCCAGCGGTCGATGTCGGGCATCGCCTTCGGGTTGAAGACGGTCGGGATCTCCTTCGGCACGTAGGAGCGGGCCGAGTAGAGCTCCTTGTAGTCGTAGTGCAGCTGGTCCTTCAAGTACGAGACGTCGAAGAACGGCGCGCCCAGTTCGGTCGCGGCCTGGTAGTAGTACGCGGTGTACTTCGCCAGCGACTGGTCGCTGTTGCCGGTGATGCCCGACTGGGCGTCGTACCACGCGTACAGCTCGTCGTCGGTCGCGGTCGCGGCCACCGGGACCTTCGCGCAGTCCGACTCCAGGCTGTACTGCCAGAACCCCCAGACCACGTCGAGCACGCCGGCCTCGTAGGCGCGGTCCGGGGTGCCGAGGGTGTTGAAGGTGGAACCCGCCGTCTTGTTGTCGGCGATGTAGCGCGGCTCCAGGCGGTCACGGCGCACCAGCAGCTCGCGCTGGGCGGCGTTCAGCTTGGCGCGGCACTCCGGGGTGCCGACGTTGCGGAAGAACTCGGTGTAGGCCGCGTAGTCGTTGACGTCGGTGTTGTTCGGCGCGACGTACGCGATCGTGCCGGCCACGTCGTCCGGGTAGAAGCGGCGATAGTAGGTCGACGACATGCCGCCCTTGCTGGCGCCGGTCGAGAGCCACTCCTGGTCGTAGATCCGCTTGAGCGCGGTCACCAGCTTGTGCGAGTCGGCGGCCTGCTGGCGGATGCCCGCCTTGGACCAGTCGGCCGGCTCGGGGCGGGAGGGGGTGAAGTACCGGTACTCGATGGAGACCTGGTTGCCGTCCACCAGCCGGGTCGGCTCGGTGCGGGACGGCGTGGTGCCCAGCGTGTAGCCGTTGGTGTAGAAGACGGTCGGGCGGTCGTAGCCGCGGTGCAGCACGCTGAAACGCTGCTGGAAGGTGCCCAGCCAGGGGCGGAAGTGGTCGATCGGCTGGGTGTAGGTGGCCAGGAAGTAGCGGTGGCCGGTGGTGGTGGGCTTCTCCTCGGTGATCGTCACGCCGGGGATCGCCGCCAGGCGGTCCTTGATGTCGGCGGTCGGGTCGTCGGCGGGGCTCCGGTCGTGCGCGGCCCCGGACGCCTCGGCCCCGCGGCCGGTGTCGGCCGAGGCCGGGACGGCCAGGCCCCCGATCGCGAACATCGGTATCAGCAGGACGGATACCAGCAGCCTCTTGAGCCTGGTGGTCATCAACTCTCCATCTGGTCAACGGACATGACGTGCCTCGTCGGCACTACTCTGCGGTGCGGGTGGTGCGGCGGCCGCCCGGTGGACGGCCGAATGGGCCACCCGCCTGGTCGCGGGTGGCCCATCGGGGAAAGGTGCTGGTCAAGGGGGTTGCTGCGGTTCCGTCGACGGCCCGGAGGTCCCGCCGGCCGGCCCGCCCGCCGAGGGGGTGCGGTGCGGGCGGGCCGGGGCTTGCGGGTCGGGCCAGGGCTTACCGGGTAGGGCTTAGGGGCGGGGCTTGCAGGCGGGGCCTACGGGCGGGGCAGGGTGCAGCCGGCCAGGGTGAGGTCGAGGCGGTTGCCGGGTGCGAAGCAGGCGGGGATGCCGTAGGTCTCCTGGGCGTAGCCGATGCCCTGGTGCACCGTGACCGCGCCCGACTCGTCGACCTCGCACGGGTTGTCCAGGGTGCAGGACTCGCCGCTCTCGTTGATCGTGTTGTTCACGGCGACCAGCAGACCGGTCGAGGCGTCGACCACCGGCGAACCGGAGGTGCCGCCGATCACGTTGCAGCCCGAGGTGTAGCGGACCGAGTCCTTGAACGTCCAGTCGGCCTCGTTCAACTGGTAGGCGAAGCCGTCGATCGAGCAGGAGTAGATCTTCTTCCAGTAACCGGAGACGACCCGGATGTCCGACCCCTGGGTGGGGTGGGTGTCGGCGATGGTCAGCGGCGAGATCCCGTACTTCGACTTGATCGAGGCGTAGGTGGTGTTCAGCTGGTAGATCGACACATCGGTGTCGGTCATGGCGCCGTAGACCACCTTGCTCGCCCGCAGGGTGGCGAGGCGGCCGCCGGTCGAGCTGAGCAGGGTGAAGGTCCGGCTGGAGGGCTGGTTGAGGACGACCTCGCCGGGGCCGGGCATGCCGGACTCCAGGCAGTGGCCGTTGGAGAGCACCAGGGCCGGGTCGGTCGCGGCCGAGCCGGGCATCCGCACCAGGGAGCCGGAGCAGTTGCTGAGCGCGACCGTCCCGGCGAAGTTGACCGCGGCCGCCTTGGCCGCCGGGGCGGAGCCCTCGGCCTGGGCGGTGGCCTCCGTCGGGGCGGTGACCTGCGCCTGAGCAGCGGCCTGCGCCGGGGCGGCACCGCCGAGGGCGGTGGCGCCCGCGACCAGGAGCGTGGCGAGCATGCCTATGAGCGGCTTCTTCATGAGAGACCTCTCGGTGTGGGGGTCCCCCAAAGCTGTCGCGGACATGACTTACTGTCAAGAGTCAAAACCGGACCAAGAGAACACCCCTGGTCAGGAACCGCCCGCCCGGCGCCCACCCTGCGCCCGCCGGTGCCCGGGCGGGCGCTCAGGACCCCGCCGCGGTCAACTCCCCTGCCAGTACCGCCGGCCGAGGCTGATCAGGCGCAGCTGCGAGCGGGCCGTGGCGGCGATCCGCTGCTCGCGGGCGGGGTCCGCCTCCTGGGCCTCCAGGAAGGCGGAGGCCGTCGACACCATGTGGTCGACGTAGAACTCGGCCAGCATCCGCAGGTCCTGCTCGCTCCAGCCCGCCGAGACCGGCTGGAGCGCCAGGGCTGAGCCCACCTCGGCGGCGAAGCGGCCCAGTTCGGCGTCGATCGCCTCGCGCACCTGCCGGACCCCGCCGTGCCGCTCGCGCGACAGGAAGCGCACGTGCGGCTGGTGGTCGCGGACGTGCCGCTGGATCACGTCCACTGCCCGGTCGATCAGCTCCTCGGCCCCGCCGGCCTCGGCGAGCACCGCGCGGATCATGACGTGCAGGCTGGCCAGCGACTCCTCGACCAGGGCGACGCCGAGGGCGGCGAGGTCCGGGAAGTGCCGGTAGAAGGCGGCCGGGGACAGCCCCGCCTCCCGGGTGACCTCGCGGACGCCCAGGCTCGCCAGGTTCTGATCGGCCAGCAGGTGCAGTCCCGCGTCCAGCAAGGCCCGCCGACTCTGCTGCTTCTGGGCCTGTCTGGCCCCCACGGTGTGATTCACGCCATTCAGTAAACAGTCGTTTGCCGAACTTGGCCAGCCGGGCGTACAGTGGGCCTCGAAGTCAGTGAACACTTGTCAACCGAAATCGGCGCAGCAGCAGTCGCCGCATCCCCAGCCGAAGGAGCCAGCCGTGATCCTGTTCTCCGCACTGGTCGCCATGGGAGTCCTGATCGGCACCGCCGCCCACCTCCCCCTCCCGGTGTTCCTCGCCGCCTCCGCCGCCATCTCCGCCTGGCTGCTCGCCTTCGGCGCCCGCGAGGGCGTCGCCCGCCTGCGGCACCGCTGAGTCCGCCGCACCGTCCGCTCCCGTCGACCGCCGAGAGGACCGCCACCGCCATGAGCACCGTCACCGACCACGCCGTCACCGACCACGCCGTCACCGACCACGCCGTCACCGACCACGCCGTCACCAGCCGCGCCGCCACCGGCCGTAGCAGCTCCGAACGCACCACCGAGCGCACCACCGAGCGCACCGCCGACGAGCGTCAGGGCACCGCCGAGGCCGACAACCTGGCCGTCGCCTCCTTCCTGCTCGGCCTCCCGGGCCTGCTGCTCTTCAACCTCGTGCTGGGCCCGCTCGCCATCACCCTCGCCACCCTGGCCCTGGTCCGCGGCACCAGCCGCCGCGGCCGCGCCTTCCTCGGACTGGCCCTCGGCATCGCCTCGCTGGCCATCCTCGCCGTCACCACCGCCACCTCCCACGGCGTGCTCATCGACCTCGGCTCCTGACCGGCTTCAACTCCCGGACGCCCCGGGCCGGACAGCCGATCATGTCAACCCTGCCCACGACCCCCGCCCGCCACGTAGGGTGGCCACATCGGCCGGGTGACCACAGGGGGCAGGAGTGAGTACCGAGATCCGCAGCGACGCACAGCCGAGGCCCATCGGGGCGGGCGGGGGCGGGCGGCTGCTCGCGGTGAGCGACCTGCACATCTCCTACCAGGAGAACCGCGACCTGGTGGAGAAGCTCCGGCCCACCCACCCCGACGACTGGCTGCTCGTCGCCGGTGACGTCGCCGAACTCACCACCAGCATCGAGTGGGCGCTCGGCCTGCTCGCCGACCGCTTCGCCCGTGTGGTGTGGGCCCCCGGCAACCACGAGCTGTGGACCCACCCCGAGGACCCGGTCCAGCTCCGCGGCGTGGCCCGCTACAACCACCTGGTGGAACTGTGCCGCGCCCTCGGCGTCGTCACCCCCGAGGACCCGTACCCGCTCTGGCACGGCCCCGCCGGTCCGGTGCGGATCGCCCCGCTCTTCCTCCTGTACGACTACACCTTCCGCGCCCCGGGGACGACCACCAAGGAGGAGTCCCTGGCAGCCGCGTACGAGAGCGGCATCGTCTGCGCGGACGAGCGGATGCTCCACCCGGACCCGTTCCCGGACCGCGACTCCTGGTGCCGCGAGCGCGTCCGGCTGACGGAACAGCGGCTCGCGGCCTGCGACCCGGACGTCCCGCTGGTCCTGGTCAACCACTACCCGCTGGTCCGCCACCCCACCGAAGTCCTCTGGTACCCCGAGTTCGCCCAGTGGTGCGGCACCGAGCTGACCGCCGACTGGCACCGCCGTTTCAACACCGCGGCAATGATCTACGGGCACCTGCACATTCCGCGCAAGACCTCCTACGACGGCGTCCCGTTCGAGGAGGTCTCGCTCGGCTACCCGCGCGAGTGGCGCAAGCGCGGGCTGCCGGACCCGCTGCTGCGGGAGGTGTTCCCGCAGGTCACGGTGGGCTGATCCGCCGGACCCCGGCGGCCGGCCCCCGCCGACGCCGTGGACCTTCACGGCGTCGGCGGCCCGGGCGGCGGTGCCGCGCACGACGTTGAGGGTGGTCATGCGGCGCCACCGCCCCGGGGGCCGTCCCGCGTCGGCTCGGTGAGCACCGCCCGCTTGGCGCGGTACTCCTCGGCGTCGATGTCGCCCTCGGCGTAGCGGCGGCCCAGGACGGCCAGCGGGTGCTCCGCGCCGCCCGGGGCGCCGGCCCCGAACCCGCAGGCGCCGCGCCGCCGCCAGACCGTCCGGCGCAGCAACGCGATCACCAGGACCACCACGGCGATCCAGACCAGGGGCACCAGCAGGATCCAGGCGCCCGGCCCGTGCCAGTCCGCCAGTTGCTCCGCCAGCTGCGTGTTCATCACGGTTCATCTCCTCGCGGTCGGCTCCACGGCCCCGGGGCTTCCCGAGGTGCCTTGAGCGTCCCGCCGAGGGGCCTCATCACGCGTCCTACCAGCAGCGGCACTTGGGGTACTCCCGGGAGAGTACCCAGGCCCCGCGCCACGCCGGGCCGGAAGTAGCCGCGCGAAACGCGCCAGAAGTCCGGCCCGCCGGCCGAGGGGCCTCAGCCCAGCCAGCCCGGCCGTACCAGCCCCGACTCGTAGGCCAGCACCACCAGTTGCGCCCGGTCCCGGGCCCCGAGCTTCACCATCGCCCGGCTGACGTGCGTCTTCGCCGTCAGCGGGCTGACCACCAGCCGCCGGGCGATCTCCTCGTTGGACAGCCCCATCCCGACCAGCGCCAGCACCTCGCGCTCCCGCTCGGTCAGCGCCGAGACGTCCGAGAGCCCCTCCGGAGCCGTCTCCGGCCCCTTGGAGCGGGCCGCGAACTCGCCGATCAGCCGCCTGGTCACGCCCGGCGAGAGCAGCGCGTCCCCAGCCACCGCGACCCGGATCGCCCGCAGCAGGTCGGCCGGTTCGGTGTCCTTGACCAGGAAGCCCGACGCCCCCGAGCGCAGTGCCTCGAAGACGTACTCGTCCAGCTCGAAGGTGGTCAGCACGACCACCCGTACGGAGGACAGCGCTGGGTCCCCGGCGATCCTCCGGGTGGCCTCCAGCCCGTCCATCCGGGGCATCCGGACGTCCATCAGCACGACGTCGGGCACCAGCTCGCGGGCGAGCCGCAGCGCCGCCTCGCCGTCGTCCGCCTCGCCGACCACGGTGAGGTCGTCCTGGAGGTCCAGCAGGGCCCGGAAGCCCGCCCGGACCAGCAGTTGGTCATCCGCCAGCAGTACCCGAATCAATCGCTCTCCGCCTTCGGTGTCGGCAGCTCCGCCCGGACCCGGAAGCCGCCGCCGGGCAGCGGCCCCGCCGTGATGGTGCCACCGAACGCGGAGGCGCGTTCCCGCATCCCGACCAGCCCGCTGCCGGACCCGCCGGCGTCCGCGACCACCGCGGGCCCCGGGTCCTCGACCCGGACCACCAGGACGGCGGTGTCCCGCCAGTCCAGCACCACGACCGCCTCCCGGGCCACCGAGTGCCGGATCACGTTGGTCAGCGCCTCCTGGACGATCCGGAAGGCGGTCAGGTCGACGGTGGCGGACAGCGGGCGGCGGACGCCGTCCTCGTGCACCTCGACCGTCAGCCCCATCCGGTCGGCCTGCTCGGTGAGTTCGTCCAGCCGCCCCAGCCCGGGGGCCGGCCCGCGCGGCGCCGCGTCGGGCCCGCGCAGCGTGGCGAGCACCTGGCGGACCTCGCCGAGCGCCTCCTTGCTGGTCGACTTGATGGTGACCAGCGCCGTGCGGGCCTCCGCCGGCCGCCGGTCCAGCAGCGCCAGCGCGACCCCCGCCTGGATGTTGATCAGGGACAGGCTGTGCGCCAGGATGTCGTGCAACTCCCTTGCCATCCTGAGCCGTTCCTCGTTGGCCCGGCGCTGCTCCAGCTGCTGCCGGTAGGCCCGGTGGGCGGCGGTCCGCTCGCGCCGGAAGCGGATCAGCTCGGCGACCGCCAGCATCAGCAGCAGCCAGGCCAGCAGCCCGAGTTCCACCTGCCAGACGAATCGGGGCTTGGCGGCGCGCAGCCAGCCGTCCGGCAGGACGAAGGACACCAGGACGTGCACCAGGTACACCCCGGCGACGGCCGTCCAGGCCGCCCGGCGGTGTCCGCAGCCGATCGCGAAGCAGCAGGCGATCACCCAGCTGACGAACACCGGGCCGTACGGGTACCCGGCGGCCAGGTACCCGGCGGTCACCACCGACGTCCCCGCCACCGCGGCGACCGGACGGCGCCCGAACACCGCCAGCAGCGCCGGGCCGAGCAGCAACAGCAGGTAGCCGACGGCGTCCAGCGGGGCCCGGCCCGCCTGGTGGCGGGCGGCGACTCCCGACCCGACCACCTGGACCACGGCGGCCGCCACCGCCAGCCGCACCGGCAGGCCCGAGCGGCCCCCGCGCGCCCAGGGCGGGCGCCACGGCTCGGGCGGCGCCTCCGGGGAGGGCGGCCCCTGCGGGGAGGGCGGCCCCTGCTCCGGCGGTGGGGACGTGGGCGGCATCATGCCCGGAAGGCTAGACCCGCGCCCGGCCCCGGCGCGTCCTCCACCAGTGGCGTTCGGGCGTACTCCCGCTGGAGTACGCCCGAACCGGTCGGCCTGCCCTCACCCCGCC
Source organism: Kitasatospora sp. NPDC098652 (assembly GCF_044760155.1). NCBI lineage: Bacteria > Bacillati > Actinomycetota > Actinomycetes > Kitasatosporales > Streptomycetaceae > Kitasatospora > Kitasatospora sp. NPDC098652. The sequence continues at coordinate 267,638 of NZ_JBIWAQ010000007.1, read as the reverse complement.
GCCTCACCGCTCCGCCTCACCCCTCGGCCTCCGCCTCCGCCCCCGCCTGCGCCTTCTCCTCCGCCTCCGCGAAGGTCGCCGACGGCTCCGGCCGCGCCAGCGTCACCGTCAGCTCCCCGTCCTCGACGTCCGCGATCAGCGTGTCCCCCTCCCGCACCGTCCCGTCCAGCAGCAGGTTGGAGATCCGGTTGTCCAGCTCCGACTGGATCGTCCGGCGCAGCGGCCGGGCCCCGAACTCCGGCTGGTAACCGCGGTTGACCAGGTACTCCTTGGCCGCCTCGGTGACCTCCAGCCGCACGTCCTGGGCCCGCAGCCGCCGCCGGCTGCGCTCCAGCAGCAGGTCGACCACCGACAGCAGGTCCTTCCGGGTGAGCGCGTGGAAGACGATCACCTCGTCGATCCGGTTGAGGAACTCCGGCCGGAACTGCTGGCGCAGGTCCCGCATCAGGTCGTCCCTGATCTCGTCCACGTTGCCCGAGTGGTCCAGGATCCGCTGCGAGCCGATGTTGCTGGTCATGATCACCACGGTGTTGCGGAAGTCGACCGTACGCCCCTGGGAGTCGGTGAGCCGCCCGTCGTCCAGCACCTGGAGCAGCAGGTTGAAGACGTCCGGGTGCGCCTTCTCCACCTCGTCGAAGAGCAGCACGCTGTACGGCTTGCGGCGGACCGCCTCGGTCAGCTGCCCGGCCTCCTCGTAGCCGACGTACCCGGGCGGGGAGCCGACCAGCCGGGAGACGGTGTGCTTCTCCTGGAACTCGCTCATGTCGAAGCGGATCATCCGGTCCGGGTCGCCGAACAGCAGCGCCGCCAGGGCCTTGGCCAGCTCGGTCTTGCCGACGCCGGTCGGCCCGAGGAAGAGGAAGGAGCCGGTCGGCCGGTCCGGGTCGCCCATCCCGGCGCGGCCGCGGCGCACCGCCTGGGCGACGGCGGTGACCGCCTCGTCCTGGCCGATCACCTTCTCGTGCAGGTGGTCCTCCAGCTTGAGCAGCCGCTCCTTCTCGGTCGCGTTCAGCTCCGCGACCGGGATACCCGTGCGGGAGGAGAGCACCTGGGCGATGTCGTCGGCGGTCACGTCGACGACCTCCTCGCGGGACTCGGCGATCGCCGCCAGCTCGTCCTCGGTGCGCCGCAGCTCGGACTTGAGGTTGGCGGCCCGGACGAACTCCTCGTCCGCGACCGCCTCGTCCAGCTCCCGCTTCAACTTGGTGATCCGGTCCTGCACCGAGGTCGCCTCGGTGGAGCCGCTCAGGCTGCGCAGCCGCACCCGGGCGCCGGCCTGGTCCAGCAGGTCGATCGCCTTGTCGGGCAGGAAGCGGTCGCTGACGTACCGGTCGGAGAGGGTCGCCGCCGCGTCCAGCGCCTCGTCGGTGAACCGCACCTGGTGGTGCGCCTCGTACGCGTCGCGCAGCCCCCGGAGGATCTCGATCGTCTCCTCGACGCTCGGCTCCGGCACCAGCACCGGCTGGAAGCGGCGCTCCAGCGCGGCGTCCTTCTCCACGTGCTTGCGGTACTCGTCCAGGGTGGTCGCGCCGACCACGCTCAACTCCCCGCGCGCCAGGGCCGGTTTGAGGATGTTCCCGGCGTCCATCGACCCCTCGCCGCCACCGCCCGCGCCGACCACGGTGTGCAGCTCGTCCAGGAACAGGATCACGCTCTTCTCGGCCGCCGTGACCTCGTCGATCACCTTCTTCAACCGCTCCTCGAACTCGCCCCGGTACTTGGAACCGGCCACCAGCGCGGTCAGGTCCAGGGTGACCACCCGTTTGTCCCGCAGGCTCTGCGGGACGTCCCCGGAGACGATCCGCTGGGCCAGGCCCTCGACGATCGCGGTCTTGCCGACGCCCGGCTCGCCGATCAGCACTGGGTTGTTCTTGGTCCGCCGGGAGAGGATCTCCACGGTCTGCTCGATCTCCTCGGCCCGCCCGACCACCGGGTCCAGCCGGCCCCCGCGCGCCTCCTCGGTGAGGTCCTGCCCGTACTCGTCGAGGGTCGGGGTGTCGCTCGGGTGCCCGCCCGTGCTGCTGCGCTCGCCGCCCGTGCCGCGCCCGTCCAGCACCGACTTCAACGCCTCCTGCGAGGGCGCCGCGTTGCGCAGCGCCGTCCCCGCACCGGACCGCTCCTGCTCCAGCAGCGCACCGAGGATGTGCTCCGGGCCGATGTACGAGGCGCCGGCCGCCTGCGAACGGGCGTGCGCCGCGAGCAGGGCGCGTTTGGCCGACGGGGTCAGCGCGGGCTGCCCGTCCAGCGCCTCCGGGTTGCCGGAGGGCAGCGCGTGCTCCAGGTCCCCGGAGAGCTGGTCCGGATCGATGCCCGCGCGCTCCAGCATCCGCCGGGAGGGCTCCACCCGGGTGGCCGCCCAGGCGAGGTGCGCGGTGTCCAGGTCGCTGCTGCCGTCCTCGGCCGCACGCTGTGCGGCGAGCCCCAGCAGCTCCTGGGAGGACTCGCTGAGCAGCCGCCCGATCGGCACCCGCTGCACGGCGGGCGGGGAGGCCAGCGGACTCATCCCGAAGAAACGGCTGAGCAGGTCGGAGAACGGGTCGCTCGATCCGAACGGGGGCATCGTCACGGTGGTTCACCTCTTCCAAGCGGTTTGCAGCCACAAAAACACAGGGCGCGCCGGGCCGCCTGTCGAGCCGGACCCCGCCCGGGGCCCGGTCGTCGGCCCGTGGAGCCCATCAGCTGGTGAGGCGGTCAGCTGCTGAGGCGGTCCAGCAGCACCCCGCCGCTGTACGTCACCGCCATCGCCAGCAGCCCGCCCGCCACGTTGCGCGCCACCGCCCGCCCCGGCCCCGCCCCGCCGAGCCGGGCGCTCGCCCAGCCCGAGGCCGTCAGCGCCAGCACCACCGCGGCCACCGTCACCCCCAGCCGCCAGGACTCCGGCGGCAGCAGCACCGCCAGCAGCGGCACCAGCGCACCCAGCGTGAACGCGGCCGCACTCGCCAGCGCCGCCTCCCAGGGGTTGGTCAACGCCTCGGGGTCGATGCCGAGTTCGGTCTGCGCGTGGGCCGCCAGCGCGTCCCGCTCGGTCAGCGCCGTGGCCACCTCCCGGGCCAGCCCGTCGGTCAGCCCGCTGTCCCGGTAGTAGTCGGTCAGTTCGTCGAGCTCCCCCTCCGGGTCCTCGGCCAGCTCGCGCCGCTCCTTCGCCAACGCGGCGCGCTCGGTGTCCCGTTGGGTGCTGACGGAGACGTACTCGCCGGCCGCCATCGACATCGCCCCCGCCAGCAGCCCGGCCACCCCGGCTGCGAGCAGTGCGGCGCGGGACCCGGCCGCGCCCGCCACACCGGTCACGATCCCGGCCGTCGAGACCACGCCGTCGTTGGCACCCAGCACGGCGGCCCGCAGCCAGTTCAACCGCGCCGACAGCTGCGCCCGGGTCTCCCCCGTCTCCCCCGTCCGCTCCGCCATCCGCGCCCACCGCCCTCAGGGGTCCGTACGGTCCCCCCGATCCTCGCCCGGCACCTGCGACCCCGCCACCCGCCGGCGCGCCACTCGCCGGCGAGCCACTCGCCCAGCAGACCGGCCGGGGTCTCCCGCGCCCGTCACCCCAGGAGCGGTGCCAGCGCCCGCCGCAGGTCCTCCGGGCCCCGGTAGAGCAGCCCGGTCATCCCCAGCGCCACCGCCGCGTCCACGTTCTCCTGCCGGTCGTCGACGAACAGGCACCGCTCCGGCCTCGCCCCGGCCCGCCCGGCGGCTATCTCGTAGATCCGGCGGTCCGGCTTCGCGCTGCCCACCTGGGAGCTGTTCACCACCTCGTCCGCCAGGTCCGTCAGCCCCAGGCGCGCCAGGTCCTCGTCCAGCCACACCGTCGCGTTGGTCACCAGCACCACCCGGCAGTGCTCCCGCACCCGGCGCAGCAGTTCCACCACGACCTCGTCCGCCCAGAACGGCGAGTGCGCGAACGCCTCCGCCAGGCCCCGGGCCGCCTCCTCCGACACCCGGCCGGCCAGCCCGCGCGCGATCGAGTCCACCCACTCCGCCCGGCCGATCCGCCCCAGCAGCAAGGGCAGGTCGTTCACCGGCGCGAACCCGACCGCCGCCGTGCTCCCCTCCTCCACCCCGGCGGCCCGCTCCAGCGCGGCCACCCCGGCCCCGTCGAAGAACCGGATCACACCGTCCACATCACACAGCACCGCATCGAAAGCCCTGGTAGTCACCCGTCCCTCCTACCACAGCAGGCCACCGGTCCCGGACCCCGGGGCACCCTCGAGCCGCGGCCGGACCTCACCTCAACGGCGCTGCCCACACCACGCGTTGACACCGAGGCGGACACACCGAGCGGCGCCGGGCCGTGCCGGACCCGGCAGGGGACGACGGCGGCCCGGGTCGGGAACGAGCTCCCGCCCCGGGCCGCGCGGTGCGTTCCGGCCGTCGCCGGCCGTGCTGCTCGACCCCTCGGCGAGCCCGAAGACCGAGCAGCTACTCAGCTCTCCGGCACCGGGACCGTCGCCCTGGCGGTCTCGTGCCTGGAACGGCTCCTCGTGGCAGCGGGCGACGGGGTGGCAGCCGACGACGGGGTGGTGGCGGTCGGCGCGGGCTCGGGCAGCAGGGTGGACGGGGGCGAGGGTGAGAGCGAGGACGAGAGCGAGGGCGGGCAACTCGGCGACGCCGCCGCTGTGGAGGCCGGGGAAGCGGGGGAAGAGGTGACGTCGGGGCTCGGCCGGGCCGGCGCCGGCGTCGCCGGGTGCGGGCCGCCGCCTCCCCCGGCCGCCGAAGGACCGAGGAGATTGCCCGCCGCCTCGACCGCGCCACCGCAGGCGAGCAGCACGGCGGCCAGTACGGAGAGCCCGACGGAGGCGCGCAGCGCCCGGGGCGCCGGGGTACGGGGGTCGGCGGTCATGCTCAGTCCACGTATTCCTGGGCGACCTGGACGTACTCGAAGCCCTTGACGTCGGTGGCGATCTGCATCTGACCGGTCTGCGACGAGGCGATCAGGGTGTTGAGCAGGCCGGAGATCGCCCCGCTCAGCGCCGACTCGGTGTCCGTACCGTCGGCGATGAACAGCGCCTTGGTCGCCACCTCCTGCAGCACCCCGCGCTCGGCGGCGCCGAAGCCGTAGGCGATCACGTGCGGGTAGCGCGGCCGGCTCCGGTCCACCAGCTCGCGGAAGGACTGCCGCCAGCCCGCGTCGGTCGGACCGCCGTCGGTCAGGAAGAAGACCGTCGGCCGCAACACGCTGTAGTGCTGCGCCCGCAGGCTGCTGACATCCTGCTCGATGCACTCCCGCAGCCGGTCGAAGGTCTTGCCGTAGTCCGTGCGCCCGCCGCAGATCACCTCGGGCATGTTGGGCACCTGTTCCATGTCCGACATCGGGATCACCACGTGCACGTCGGTGGAGAAGGCGACCACGCTGACCCGGGCGAACTCCGAGACGCGCGGATTGGTCGCCAGGTTGTAGTGCAGACGCGAGAGGGTCGCGTTGAGCACTGCCTCGTGCGGCTTCATCGACGAGGACGCGTCGATCACCACGTAGGTGGGCAGGCAGAGTGACATGTGTGCACCCCTGAGCTAGTGATGGGAGGCGAGGCTGATGACGATGAGCAGGATCACGGCGATGACGACCACCCAGGCCCACTGGGCGTTCCGGCTGGTCGCGGGATCCTTCTTCTGCTCGGCGGCGCCCGGGGCGCCCTTGGCGGTACCCGACTCGGCGGCGCCTGCCGTGGTGGTGACCGGCCCAACGCTGACCGAGCCAACGCCGACCGGGTCGGCGCTGACCGCGTCGGCGGCGGGCTGCGGGACCAGGTGCGTGGGCAGCGGAGGCACCGGGGGTAGCGGGCCACGGGTCGGCCGCGGCACGGCCCTGAGGTAGGGCCCGTTGTTCAGCGCCTGACTCAACTGGGCGGCGGTGGGCCGTCGTTCGCGATCGGTCGCGAACAGCATGTCCAGCAGCACCTCGGAGAGGGCGGGCTGGTCCGGCCAGGGCGACAGGGAGACGCTGTAGAAGGCGCGCGCATCGCGCTGGCCGGTCAGGCACTTGGCGACGAGCAGGCCGAGCCGGTAGCGGTCGGTGCAACGGTCCGCGTCGGAGCCCGGCGGCGTGAGCGGGTCGGCCCAGTTCGGCTGGTGGATGTCGGGCATCCTCCTCGGCCGGCAGCCGTCGACGTCGATCAGGTAGACGGAACGCCGGTCGGGGCTCCAGAAGGCGTTGGAGTACGACCAGTCCGAGTAGACCAGGCCCAGCCGCTCCAGAATCGCGGCGAGCTCGGTCAGCCGGCGACAGGCCGCCAGCCGGTCCTCGAAACCGGGACGTGGCAGGCCGACGCCCCGGATCGACTCGTCGGACTTCGCCAACCAGTCGATCTCCAGGAACCGGCGCTCGCTGAACTTCCCACGCCTCAGCTCGGCCCGGTAGTGCTCGGGCGCCATCGGGATCACGCACCCGACGACCGGACTGCCGGGCCCGTGGATCCGGGCCGCGGGCCAGCACGTCCCGGCGTACAGGGTCGCCCGCTCCGCCTCCGGCAGGGTGTCCGGCGCCGAGATCAACAGGTCGATCCGCCGGGCGTCCTCCGGGTGCTGGTCCGGCCGGTAGAGCTTGGCCAGCCAGCCCGGATGGTCCGTCAACGGCCTTACGGCGACGGCCTGACCGTTGTGCTCGGAGATCGGTTCGGCGAGCGGTCCGAGATCGTCGAGGCCCACGGCCCGCGGCAACGACCAGCCCCTCGGATCGACCGCCGGGAGGCCGCCGTCGGCGACGGGATGGAGGTCGGTCATGCCGCCCTGCCGTTCCACACCACGACGGCGGTGCGATCGTCGAGGCACTGCGGTGCGTCGAAGCAGACGTCGGCGGTGAACCGGGTGGCCGGGACCGGCGAGCGCCAGGCGTTCGCGAAGTACTCGTTGACGTTGCCCGCCCGGTCCGCCCACGCGTCGCCGATCCCGTCCGTGACCAGGGCCAGGGCGGCACCGGGGGCCAGCGTGAGGTAGCCGTCCAGGGCCAGGTGCGGCGTGTCCGGCAGCCGGCCGGCGACCTCGTTCGAGACCACCGGGCCCTCGCGGTCCTTCGCCTCGCCGGCGGAGAACTGCCACCGCGGGACACGTGGGTCGAGCAGCCAGGCCGAACTGTCACCGAGCCACCCGACCCACGCCCGGGCCGCGCCGCTCGCGTCCGGCTCGGCGATCACCGCAGTGATCAGCACGGTGGCCAGGTGCGAGGTGCCGACGCCGCGTCCGGCCGCCTGCCCGGCGACCGACTCCGCGACCCGCCCGTACAACTCCTTGACGTCGAGCCGGTCGAAGCCGCCGGCCTCGATCTGCTCGCGCAGCAGGGTGACGGCCCGGCTGGAGGCCGTGGTGGCCCCGGTGTCGGACCACGCCGCGCTGGACAGGCCGTCGGCCACGGCCACGATCGCGTACCGGCTGTCCCGGGTGCGCCCGATCCGGTAGGAGTCCTGTCGCGGCCCGGCAGGCTGATCGCACCGGTGGCCCGGCCCGACCACGGAGGCCGCGCGGATGGCGAGGGCGCCGACCGTGGCCTCGTCGGCGGCGATCCCGTTCTGCACCGTGCGCTCCGGCAGCAGCCAGGGGAAGCCCTGGGCCCGTGCACCGTCACCGAAGCGGGGAACGCTCAGGTCGGTCGGCCGCTCACGCAGGAACGGCCGGGGCTTCCCCGGCTGGGCCGTCGGCGCAATCGGCGCGGTCGGCCCGGTCGGCCCGGTCGGCGCGGTCGGCGTGGTCGGCCCCGCGACGTAGCGGCAGGCCGGCGCCGCCGGGTCGGACCGGGGCTCTCGTTCGAAGCCCCGGGGCTCCCGTTCGGGCCGACCCCGCTGCCCGGCCGGCGCCACGGCGAGCTCGGATCCCAGCGCGGCCGCCGCACCGACGACACCCATTGCCGCGAGGGCCAACACGTTCACCAACCAGCCGTAGTGCCGGTGCGGAGTGCCGACCTCGACGAGGGCCCCGACGGTGACGGCGACGAGCAGCCCCGCCCGCACCCAGCCGTCCGTCGGACCGTCCGACCGGCCGTCGCCCCCGCTCATCGCCCGTCCCCGGAGTCGCGGGACCTCGGCCCGCCGGCGAAGTGCTGGTTGCCGTGCTGCACCGCGAACACCTCACCCGAACCGGTCGCGGAGTTGACCTGGACGGCGACGTCCGGCTGGTGCGCGATCCGCAGTGAGGCAAGGGCCGTGACGTCCTGGGCGAGACCCGGGTTCCGGTCGAGCAACTGGACCAGGGCGTCGGTCCAGTAGCCCACGACCTCGCCGTCGACCACTCCCCTCGTGGTGGTCGACGGCAGCTCCAGTGCGGCGGACAGTTCCCTGCGGCGGCCTCCGTGGGCCCGGGCGATGACGCCGCTCATCAGCCGTTTCGCCTCCGTCCAGAGGTCGGTGCCCATCGCGGCGACCAGAGCGGCGGCTCCGCTCGCGGCCAGCTCGGCGAGTTCCTCGTTCATCGGCGTTTCAGCCCCGTTCGTTGGATCGGATGTGTTGGACGCCGCGGGCGACGGCGAAGACCGTGCCGTGCCCGGTGGCCCGGACGACCTGCTCCACGGTCCGCGGCTCGGCCTCCGTCGGCTGTTGCCCGGCTTCCACAGGCCGTGGCCCGGTTGCCGCGGACCGCGGCTCCGCTTCCTCCTCGGGTCGTGGCCCGACCGGGCTGCCCGGGTACCAGAGCCACGCCCGTGCGGCGTACTCCTTCACGACCACCTCGGCCGCGGTGAAGGCATCGGCTTCGAGCCCCTCGTAGCCGTGCCCGACCGTCTCCTCGTAGTAGTGCTGCGAAAGGATCGCGGCCACCGGGGCACCGTCCGGACCGGCCACGGCCGCACGCCGCAGCGGGGCCGCGTCCAGCAGCCGGGCGAGCACCTCGAACGGAGTGCCGGAGACGATGCCGTCCGGATCGAACCGGACCTCCCCCGCGTGCACCGCCACCCGCACCCGCAACCGGGTGTCCGGGCCCGCCTGCCGGTTGTGCCCGCGGATCCGTGCGCTCAGCTCTGGCAGCAGCGGGACCAGCAGTTCGGCCTTGGGCAGCCCGGCCGGAGCGACCAGCCGGCAGCCGTCACCGGTGTCCACGTACGAGACGTCCCGCCGGTCCAACTCCGCGACGTCGAGGGCACCGGACAGCACGGATCGCAGCGCACCGCGGATCTCCTGCAGCCGCTGCTGCCCGCGGCCCGCGGAACCCGCGATGTCGCACGCCAACAGCGCTCGGTATTCGTACCTCGGATTCACGTTCCCTCTGCTTCCCGCTGCGGTCACGCCAGGGGCCGGCACTCGGAGATCGATGTGCCGTCGGCGCCGAACTGGAGGCGCCGACAAGATGGTTGACGAGATCGTAGAGGAGGGGTCCTCGGGTAGAACGGCTACTAATACGGCTTGTCCGGCTTCGGCCGGACGAGGAGGAGGAGTGACCGATGAGCAACACACGGGTGCGCGGGGCCGAGGCCTACTGGCCGCCGGCCGGGCTGCTCGGCCGGGTCGGCGAGGCCGACCGCCGGATCCTGCTGGGGCTCGGCCACGGCGTGGTCTACCCGGCCGGTCAGATCACCATCCACGAGGCCGACACCTCGGACTTCGCGCTGCTCCTGCTCGGCGGCACGGTGAAGGTCACCGCGCACGCGCAGGACGGCCGGGAGGCGCTGGTTGCGGTACGGATGGCCGGGGACCTGGTCGGAGAGCTCGCCGGGATCGACGGCCAGCCGCGCAGCGGCACCGTGACCACCTGCGGCCGGGTGCTGGCCCGCTACATCCTGTCCTCCGAACTGCTGGAGTGCACGAAGCAGCACCCCGCCATCGGGCTCGCGCTCAACGCGAGCGTGGTGGCCAAGCTGCGGACGGCGACCGGCCGGATCGTCGACTTCACCGGTTGCGACGTGCTCGGACGGCTGGCCAGGATCCTGCACCACCTGGCCGTCACCTACGGCCGACCGGGTCGCAAGGAAGCCCAACTCCCTTTGTCGCAACCAGAGATGGCCACGTTGGTCGGCGCGGCGGAGTCGTCGATCCACAAGGCCCTGCGGGTGCTGCGGGACTCGGGCGCGGTCGTCACGGGCTACCGCAGGATCACGATCCTCGACCTGGACCACCTCGCCCGGATCGCCGTCGCGGCCGAGGAAGCCGGTACGGCCGTCGCGACCGTCGCGGCCGGTGCGGCCGATCCGCGGGCGATCCCGCCAAACAGCTAAAAGCGCCGGGTTCCCCCGACGGCTCGGCGCCAGCATGACCGAGAGCCGGGAGCCGAGCGTTGGAGAGGACCGGGGAAGCAGATGCCAGAGAACAACGGTGCTCCGGGCGGTAGCGGCACCCCGGGCGGTAGCGGCACTCCGGGCGGTAGCAGCACTCCCGGTGGTCACGGCACTCCGGGCAGTCCCGCGCGGATCCGGGCGCGCGACGTCTCCGGGACGATGATCGTCGGCGACCGGAACACCGTGACCAACCTGAGCGTCACCGCCGAGAGCGGTTCGTCCGTCACCGTCCACACCGGACCGCTGCCGGATCCGGTCAAACGGCAGTGGATCTCCCACCTGCCGCGGTCCGCCGCCGAGCCGCTGATCGGCCGCGAGCGGGACCTCCGGCTGGTGCAGGAGGCGCTCGGGAGAAGCCAGTTGGTGCAGATCTGGGGCACCCCCGGCGTCGGCAAGAGCGCGCTGCTGCGCCACCTCGCCCGCACCCTGCCGGGCGGCCCCGACGGCGCGGCCTACGTCGAAGCCGGCGGGCGGACGGCCGACGACCTCGCGCAGGCGATCTTCGACATCGGCTTCGAGGCGCCGAACTACAAGCCGTCGCTGGAGGTGCTCAAGGAGCACCTGAAGACCCTGCGGCTACGGATCTACCTGGACGACGCCGGACTCGACGAGAAGGACCTGCGCCGGCTGTCCGACATGGCCGAGCAGTCCGCGTTCGTCTTCACCTCGCAGCACCGCTCGGCGCTCACCGGCGTTCACGCGATCCGCCTCGACGGACTGCCGGCCCCGGCCGGGGTGACCCTGGTGCAGACCGTCCTGGCCCGCGGACTGCTGCCCGACGAAGCGCGGACCGTGGAGGCGCTGTGCGACGCCCTGCACGGCAACCCGCTCCGGCTGCGGCGCATCGCGCTGTCCGCCGCGACCGGCAACCGCCTGCCGGGCATCGCCGACCTCCCCGCCCTGCTGCCCGCGCTGCTCAACCGGCTCCGGCCACCGGAGCGCGACCTGCTGCACCTGCTCGGCTCGCTGTCCGGCGCCGAGTTGGCCGCCCCGCAGCTCGACACCCTGCTCGGCCGCCCGGACGCCGAGGCGCTCGCCGACGGCCTGGTCCGACACGGTCTGCTGCTCGCCTCGGAGACCGGCTACCGGTGTCCACCGGACGTCGCCGAGTGCGTGCTGAAGAGCCGGATGACGCAGTTCCCGGCCGGGCCGCTCTGCCGGGCGCTCACCGCGTGGGTCGAGTCGCGGGACACCACCCCGGACCAGGTGGCGGCCCACTTCCAGGCCCTGGACGTCGCGGTGCTGCGGGCGGAGCGGAGCGGACAGCCGCAGCTCGGCGCCGCGTTGGCCCGCGCCGCCTCGCCGAAGCTGGCACTGTCCCGGCAGTTCGACGCGTGGGGCAGCCTGCTCGGCGCCGGCTGGGCCGCCGCGAAGAGCGCGGGCGACAGCGCGGGCGAGGAGTTCTTCCTGCGCGAGGCACGCGCCCGCCGCAGGGCGATCGGGCGGGTGGCGCAGACGGCCACGCTGGTGCTCGAGGCGGGGGTGCTCTGGCAGGAACTCATGGCGCTGCAGGCGCAGTCGGCGGTCCATCAGGCCGTCACGGCGGTGACGGCGGCCGTGGCGCCGGTGGGGCCGGTGGGGCCCGTGGGGCCCGTCGGGCCGGTGGGGCCGGTGGGGCCGGTACACACCGTGGTCAGCCCGCCGACGGTCACCCACCCGGTCGTCCAGCCACCGACGGTCACCCACCCCGTGGTCCAACCGCCCACCGTCACCCACCCCGTGGTCCAACCACCGACCGTCACCCACCCGGTTCCCGCCTCCGGTGCTCCGGCGCCCGTGCACCCGCCGGCTCCACCGAAGGTGATCGACCTGTCCCACACCGCCCAACAGCCGGTGCCGGGCACCCACCTGCCCGGCACGCATTCCGCCTCGCAGGCGACGCCGCCGAAGGTCGACCTTTCGGGCTCGCACAGCTCCACCGCCCACTCGACGCACGGCTCCCACTCGACGCACGCAGCCCATTCGACGCACGCGGCCCATTCGGCACACACCGCGGGCGCCGCCACGACCGGCACGGGCCACACCGCACTCGCCACCGCCGGCGCGGCGACCGCCAAGGGCGGCATCGCCCTCGCCATCGCCTGCGCGGTCGGACTGGCAGCCGTGGTGGGTGTGGGGGCCGCGGTCAACGCCAACAAGGACCGCGGCTCGTCCTCGGCCGCCACGTCCGGCCCCGTCCAGGCCGGCGGCCGACCGTACCCGCCTCCGGTCGTCCCGACGAGATCCGTCGATCCCGTGTGCGCAACGGTGCTGCCGGAGCTGGACCGAGAGATCGGCCGGTTCAACACCGACGCGACCACCGCGCACGGCGCGGTCACCTCGTACAACAACGCCGTGGAGGCCTACAACTCGGGACGGACCTCCGCCGCTCCCGACCGAAGCGCGCCGAATTCCGCCATCGACACCGTCATCAAGGACCTTCGCTCCATCAAGTCCACGGCGCAGGCGGCCGCGTCGCGCGCACGGGACAGATCCGTGGCATCGGACCTCAACAGCATCCTGAGTCCCGTTCAGCAGATGGTGAGCCAGTACCAGTCCTTTCGCAACGGGCAGAGCGACACGGTCGACACGTCGACTCAGGCATCGGCAACGAACACGGCCCTGGACAGGCTGCAAACCCACTGCAGCACATGACCTCCGCACGACCGACCGAGAAAGGCCCGCCCATGCCAGCGGAATCCACCCCCGACGCCATCCGAACCGGAGACGTCTCCGGCACCTTCATCGTGGGCGACAACAACCGGGTGACCAACACGACGGATCGCCCCGAGCAGCCTCAACCCGACCCCCAACCCCGCCAGCAGAACTCGGCCGAGGACCAGGCAGTCGTCGTCGCACTGGAACACGGCACCATGCACGTCACCTACAACGCCCACGCCGAGCCCGGTACAGAGCGCTGAGAACCGCCGCGGCCCCGGTCGAACCATCGACCAGGGCCCGCGCTCCGACGTCCGCTCAATGGTGCTCGACCAGCAACTCCAGGTCCTGGGCGTTCAGCGTCGCCGTTCTCAGCAGTTCCCTGATCAGGTTGACGCTGAGCGTCGACCCGACCGGCTCGCCGACCTCGTCGCGCGTCAGTCCGCGCACGCCCCGTCGGCGCAGCCGCTCCCGCACGTCCTCGACCGTGTTGGCGACCGACTTGTAGGTCCAGGACTTGGTCGCGTACGGCGAGGCGTTGACCAGCCGGGCGGTGTCCTCCCAGGCCAGCGGGAGCGGGAAGGCCTCCTGGCCCTCCAGGTACCGGCGGGCGAGCGCGGTGAGCACCAGCCGTTCCTGTGGGGAGAGCGCGTAGACCGTCTCGGGAGCGGCGGTCTCGGCGCTGCTCGTGGCACGGGGGTGCAGGTCGTCCCCGTCCACGACCCGGACCTCCACCAGGTGGGAGCGCCGCTTGGACGAGTTGATCACCAGCGGGGTGTACCCGGGCCCGATGATCCGCTTGTGGCCGGTGAGCATCAGCACGCCGTCGGGCAGCTCGATCGGCAGGTTGCCGGTGTTGACCAGCCACCAGTCGCCGTCCGCGGCGGCGCAGCTGAAGACCCCGTGCCGACGGCTGACGGTCGGGTCGTCGACGCCGACCGGTACGTGCACGTCCTCGCGGTCGCGCCCGAACAGCAGGGTGTACCGGCGCGGCGGCACGGCGTACCCACCCTCCGGGCCGATCACGAAGATCGTCCCGGGCGGTGCCGGGGGCACCCGGTCGGAGGGGCTGCCCGGCGGCAGCATCTGGGGTGGGAAGTTTCCGTACGCCATCTCACATACCTCCGCTCACATGCCTCTGCTCACATGCCTCTGCTCACATGCCTGCGCCTCGGCTCGCGCCAGTGAGTGTACGAGCGCTCCGGGAGGACTGGTCCTCCCTCCGGCATGCGTGGGCCGCATCCGCGGAACCGTCAACTCTGTTTGCCGGGCGTGACCTTGCTCGATAGCCTGCCCGCCGTGAGCACGATCAGCCGGCGAGCCGCTGCGATCGACAGCGCCGTCGCCGAACCACTCGGCCCGGGCGATCCGCAGGAGATCGGCAGCTTCAGCGTCATCGGCCTGCTCGGCACCGGAGGCATGGGCGAGGTCTACCTCGGGGTCTCGGACCGGGGCTACGCCGCCGTCAAGCTCGTCCGGCCACGGCTGGTCTCCGGCGAGCGCTTCGAACGGGAGGTCGGTCTCCTCTACCGGGTGCCGTTCGGGGTCGCACCGCGGGTGCTGGCGAGCGACGGTACGCCGGAACGCCCGTGGTTCGCCACCGAGTACGTCCCCGGCCTCACCGTGGACGAGGCGGTGCGACTGCACGGCCCGCTGCCCGCCGAGGTGCTGTGGTTACTGCTGACCGAGACGGCCGCCCAACTGCGGGCCGTGCACGCGGCCGGGATCGCGCACCGCGACATCAAGCCCGCCAACATCATGCTGGTGCACGACGGCGTGAAGCTGATCGACTTCGGCATCGCCCGCGCCGCGGACCAGGCGCGGCTCACCAGGAGCGGTGACGGCTACGGGACGCAGGGCTTCTCGGCACCGGAACAGCAGGCCGGGGACGAGGACGTGGCAGCGCCCGCGGACGTCTACGCACTCGCGGCGCTCCTGCTCTACGCCGCCTCGGCCCGCACGCCCGACGCCGTCCGCGACCTGGAACGGCTGCGCGCCGTGGACGCCGACCTCGCCGCCGTGCTGGCGCCCTGCCTCGCCGCCGACCCCGGCGCACGCCCCACCGCCGACCAGGTCGTCCAGGCGGCCCGGGCGCACCTGCCCGCCCCTCCCCCGTCCTGGCCGACCGAAGTCCTGGCCCGTATCGACGTGCGCCGCGCCTTCGCCGAAACGCCGGTCGGCAAGCTGGAGACGGTCCCGCCACCCGACGCCGGGACCCCTCCCCCCACACCACCCGGCCGCCGCCGGCGCAAGCGCCTGTTCCTGTTACCGATCGCCGCCGTGATCGCCCTCGGCACGGTCACGGTGTACGCCCTCAGCCCCGACACATTCCCGCAGCACCACACCTCCCAGGACTCCCTCGGCACGCCGGTCACCGTCCAGCCCCTGGCCGGCACGACACCCGGTCCCTCCACCAGCAGCCCGAGCGCCACACCCTCGCCCACCGCCGACCCTTCGCCCCCGCCGTCGACCACCCCGGCCGACCCCACCCGGGCCCCCTCCCCGACCCCGCGGCCCTCGACCACCTCCGCCACTTCCACCGCCTCTACCCCCAAACTCGCCACCCCACCCACCACGGCCCCCGCCACCCCCTCGGCTGCCGCCCCCACCGTCACCTCCTCCTCGATCAGCGGCATCAACGGCAGCGACGACCCCGCCCAGGTCAAGGGCTCCGAGGCGGACACCAGCTGGTTCGGCAACGACGCCGCCTGCTCCGCCTGGCTGGACGACAACGGCACCGGCTCACTCGCGGGCGTCCTCAACACCTCCCTCAACCAGACCTGCGTCGCCGAACTCTCCCGCAGCGACGGCCTCACCTACACCTTCCGCGCCTCCTGGGGCGCCGCGAAGACGAGCTTCCTCCCCGTCACCGGCTACACCCTGCAGATCTGCGTCTGGAACGCCAACAACCGATCCACCGAACAGTGCTCCCCCCGCTTCACCATGACCGGCACCACCCCCACCCGCCAATGACCCCACCCCACCCCCCACCCCGGAAACACCGAAAGCCCCGGCCCACCAGGACGCTTCCGCCCTGTGGCCGGGGCTACGGCAAGACCGCCGGAACGACTGCGGCCCAGGTCAGGATCATGCTCCTGACCTGGGCCGCAGTGTGCGTTCCAGCTGTTCACGGGGTGGGCGCGGACGGTTTCGAACCGCCGACATCCGCTTTGTAAGAGCGGCGCTCTACCACTGAGCTACGCGCCCCCGGTCGTGGCCCTTCGGGCGTACGACGAGTGCCTAGGGTACCTGGTCCGGAGGGGTGGTGTGGTGCGGGCGGGGCGGGGTGGTGGGAGGGGGCTGCCCGTGGTGCGGGGGGATCGGGGAGAATGGGCGCGGATCAGCGGGTCGGAGCAGGGAGCGCGCAGTGGCGGTGGCCGGCGGGAGCGGGCAGCGGGGGCGGCGTCGGGCGGGGAGTGCGCTGGGCGACGCGCTGGTGTTGCCGGTGGTGCTGGCAGGTGCGTTGGGGGCGGTCGGGCTGGCGTCGGCGGGCAGCGGCGGCTGGTGGGGGCGGCGGAGTGCCGGGGACGGCGTGCGGGCGGAGGCCCGGGAGGCGCGGGCCGCGGCGCAGGAGGCGTTCTACGAGCTGGAGGAGACGCAGCGCGAGCTCCGGTTGGCGGTGGAGACCGTCCGGGCGGCCGAGGAGGGTGCGGCGGCGCAGCGGGCGTTGGCCGAGTGGCCGGCGATCTCCGGCCGGGTCGAGCAGGTCACGGTGAACTACCTGGCCGCGCTCGACGCCCATGACCTGGACCGGGAGGACCTGGACGCCGGTTCGGTGGCCCAGGCCCGGCGGCTGCTGATGGACGTGCAGGGCCAGCTCCGCTCGGCCCGCGCCGAGCTGACCGACTTCCTGCGCCGCCTCCAGCCGACCCTCCAGCACGCCGAGCAGCAGCTGATGCGGGTCACGCCGGCCGTGGAGCAGGCCAAGCGCGCGCTGCTGCAGGCGACCACCACGCTGGACGAGGTGCGCGGCGCCGGGCTCCGGGCGGACGACCTGGCGGCCCGGCTGGCCGAGCTGGCGCCGGAGCTGGGGCGGCTGAACGAGGGGGCGGCGCGGCACGGCGTGGCGGCCACCCTCCAGCGGGCCGAGGACGTGCAGCGGCGGGCGGCGGCGATCACCGCCGACGCCGCCCAACTGCCCGAGCGGGCCCGGGAGCTGGACCGCCGGGTGTCCAGCCTACGGACCCGGATCCAGGCGCTGGGGACCAAGGCGGAGACGGTCGATCCGGCACTGAGCGAGCTGCGCCGCCGGTTCAGCACGGCCTGCTGGCAGGACCTCCAGCGGGTGCCCGAGCAGGTCGCCGAGGCGGGCCGGGCCGCCGAGCGCAAGCTCGCCGAGGCCGCCCGGGCCCGGGACGAGCAGCGGTGGGCGGACGCCACGGCCGCGATCGGTACGGTCCGCGCGCTGCTGGAGACCGCGGACGGCTCGGTGCAGGCCGTGAACGACCGGCTGCGGCAGCTGAACGAGGTGCAGCACGACCCGAACCGGGAGGTGGAGCGCGCCCGCTTCGCCGTCCGGGACGCCCAGCGCCTGGCGATGGCGGGCCGCACCGCGCCGGACCCGCGGCACGCCGGCCCGCTGGACGAGGCGGTGGCCCGGCTGGACCGGGCACTGGAGACCCTCCAGGCCGCGGGCCGGCACCCCGACTACTGGCACTTCCTGACCGAACTGGCGGCGGTGCGGGAGACGGCGGCCCGGGTGATCGACATGATCCGCGGCGATCTGGGCCAGCACCGCTGAGCGCGGTCGGTACCCTGCCGGTATGCCACGCTACGACTTCCGCTGCCGCTCCTGCGGAGCCACCTTCGAGCTCCGCCGCCCGATGGCCCAGGCCAACGACCCCGCCGTCTGCCCGCAGGGCCACCCGGACACCGTGAAGCTGCTGTCGACCGTCGCCGTCACCGGCGCGGCGGGCGGCGCGCCGCAGCAGGCCCCGAGTGGGGGCGGGGGCGGCTGCTGCGGCGGCGGGTGCTGCGGCTGACCGGAGAGGACTGGCGGCTGACCGGCAGCTAGCCGGCGACCACAGTGCCGACGTGGGCGACGGGGGCGACGGTCGCAGCGGTCGCGGCCGCCAGGAACCGGCGGGCGATCTCCTCCCCCGCCGCCACCCCCACCTCCGCCAGGGCGGTGACGCCGGGGGCCGTCCAGCCGACGTCGGCCAGTTCGCCGTGCCCGGGCCGCCACCCGGCGTCGGCGGCGAGCAGCAGGTCGGCGTCCAGCAGGGAGTCGCCGGCCGCCAGGACGGTGTGCGCGCCGCTGCGCCGGACGGCCTCGGCGAGCGCGGCGCTCTTGGTGAGCGGCTGCGGCACGGCGTACACCTTGCGGCCCTGCAACGAGACCTGCCAGCCGCGTTCGGCGCACCAGCCGGTGAGCTCGGGCAGCCAGCCGTCGGGCAGCCGGTCGCGTTCGACGACCAGGTAGGCGAACTGCTCGTCGGCGACCCGCCGTTTGTGCGTCCACTCCGGGTCGGCGCTCAGGGCGAGTCGACGCACCACCTCGTCCAGCGGGGCGGCGCCGGCGGCGATCCGCGCGGTGATCTCGCGGCGCCAGTCGCGGTCCGGCTCGCCGTCCACCAGCAGCTGTCCGCCGTTCGCGCAGATCGCGTAAGTCGGCGTCGGGCCGGGCAGGTTGACCCGCCGGTACTGCTCGACGGTCCGGGTGGTGGCGGGTACGAAGCGGGCCCGGCGGCCCAGTTCGAGCAGCAGGGCGGCGGCCCGTTCGGTCAGGAAGGACAGCGGGCGCCCGTCCAGCACCTCGACGCAGAGCAGGCGCGGCGCGAGCCGGTCGGGTCCGCCCAGGGCCAGGGCCCGCTCGGAGTAGATGAGCGTACGGTCGAGGTCGCTGGCCACCAGCACGCCACCCGCGCCACCATCGGCAGCACCGCCGACACCGTCCGAACCGTCCACGCCGTCCACGGCATCCATCAGGACTCCCTCCCCGTCACGGCCCGTCCGCTCTCCCCCGTCGCCCCCCGACTGTAACGGGGGTGGATGAGGCCCACGCAGCTGTACGGCAGCCCATCCACCTCCTCGACCGGGACGCCGCGTTGGGCGGCGAGCAGCCGTACGTGGTCGAGGTCGGTGCCCGCGCCGCGCCGGGCCAGCACCCGCCAGGGCACCCGGCGCAGCAGCACCCGGGTGGTCTCGCCGACGCCGGGCTTCACCAGGTTGATGTTGTCGATGCCGTACTCGGCGCTGATCCGCTCGACGGCGGCCCAGCCGGCCCAGTCGGGCGTGCGGTCCGGGTCGGCGGCGAGCCGCTCGGCCTCCTCGACCGCGAGGGCGCGGACCTCCCCGAAGTGGTCGGCCACCGCGGTCAGGAAGGCCTCCGAGACGTCCCCGCCCGCGAGTTCGGCGTAGTGCTTGGCACCGTGGAAGTCACCGGGGCCGATCAGTCCGGCCCGCAGCACGGTGCGCGAAACCAGCCCGGACACTGTGGAGTTGAGGCAGGCGGAGGGGATCAGGAAGTCCTCCCGGGTGCCGTACGTCCGGACGCAGCGGCCCGGGTCGGCGAGCACCGCGAGGTCCGGGTCGAAGCCGGTGCCGGCCAGCGCGTCGGTGAGTTCGCGGGTGATCGCGCCCTTTCCGGTCCAGCCGTCCACGAACACCACGTCGGACGCCCGGTGGTGGGCCGCCAGGTAGCGCAGCGCGACCTGGTCGATGCCGCGGCCGCGGACGATGGACACCGCGTAGTGCGGCACGGACAGGCCGTGGGCGAAGGCCAGCCAGCGTCGGACCAGGATGCCGACCGGTGTGCCCGCCCGGGCCAGCGAGGCCAGCACCAGGCCGGGCCCGCGCTCGCGCAGCAGGGTCTCGGCGACGGTGCCGACGGCGAGCGCCATCCGGCGGGCCGAACCGCGCAGCGCCTGGTGGAACAGCTCCTGGTACTCGGGGCTGGGACGGTACTCGACCGGCAGCGACTCGGCGTAGTGGGCGCCGCCGTGCTGGACGGCCTCCTCCCGCTCCTCGGTGGGGGCCTCCAGCGGCACGTCGGAGAGGTCCTTGAGCAGCCAGGCGACCTCCTCCGGGCGGTAGGAGGAGAACTCCGGCCCGTACAGCGGAGCCGGCAGCGGAGCCGGCGGCACCGTGGACGACGCCGAGGACGGCACGGCGGGCAGCACCGGGCGGTGCGAGGGGAGTACCGCGAGGACCACCCGGTCGGTGACCTGCCGCAGCTGGCGCAGCAGCGCGTACTCCCCCTGGTGCAAGGCCGGGGTGTCGGCCACGTCGTCCACCACCAGCACCACGGCGTCGAAGCGGCGGGCACCGTCCGCACCGGGGGCGACGTTGTAGGCGTAGCGCTCGCGCGAGCCGCCGTCCTGCGGGTCGTCGTGGGCCGGGAAGACCAGCCGGGTACGGATGGCGTAGCCGGGGTCGTCCACGGCGAGGACGGGCGAGCGGGTGGTGGTGGAGTAGCGGACGCGGTCACCGCCGAGCCGCTGGGCGAGCGCCTCGGCCAGCCGCAGCGGCGCGTACATCAGCTCCTCGAAGCCGAGCACCAAAACCCGCTGCTGCTCAGAGCCAGGGCCGCCCACCGAGCCGGCACCGCCCACCGGCCCCGCGCCGTCCCCGAGCGCCTCCGCCAGCTGCCCCGCCAGTGCGGGCAGTACGGCGTCCAGCCGCTCTCGGTCCCGCGCCGTGAAGCCGTGCCGCCCACCGTCCGGCAGCCCGGCGGGCCAGTCCAGCTCGACCCGGACCAGCGGGGCGGGCTCGACGGCCGGCGGCGGGGCGGCCGGGGGGACGGCGGCGATCAGCCGCTCGGCCCGCGCCACGATGTCCTCGGGCAGCTCGACGCCACCGCTCGCGGTGGCCACCACGTCGAGCCGGGCGCCGAGTTCGGCGGCGGCCGCGGCGAGCCGGCACCGGTCCTCGGCGGAGCGCAGGTCGACCAGGGCGACCACCACGTAGTGGCCGCGCGGGTGGCGGCGGTGCAGTTCACGGATGGTGTTGAGGACGGTCCGGCCGGTCGAGAGCTCGTCGTCCACCAGCACCAACGGCCCGTCGCCCGAGAGGAGTTCGGGGTCGGCCGGGAGGAGCAGGTGGCCGGTGGCGTGGGAGTGCTCCTCCTCGAATCCGCCGAGCGGGGGCACCCCGGGGACGGGGCGGCGGGTGGAGTGCAGGCAGGGCGCGTCCAGGCCGTCGGCGACGCTGTGACCGAGGCCGGTGGCCGTCTCCGCGTAGCCGAGCACGACGGCCTGGCCGGCCGCCGCGGGGCCGAGCAACTCCCGGACCCGGCGACCGAGTTCGAGCCCGGCGCCGTGCACGACGGCGGGCCGCTGCGGGACGTGCTTGCCGAGCACGCTGGAGACCAGCAGGTGGGCCCGCCTGGGGTTGCCGGACCGCAGGGCCAGGCCGACCAGTTCGGGTAGGCGCTCCGATCCAGTCAGCGCGATCCCGGCCCGCTCGGCGACCCAGCGCCCGGTCCAGCCGCCCTCCACCGCACCCGCCGCACCCGCCGCACCCGCCCCGGCCGCCCCGGCCGTACCCGCCCCGCCCGCTACCGCCGTCACCGTCGCTGCCGCCGCTGCCGCCGCCGTCGCCGTCTCTGCTCTCTTCACTACTGGTCCCGCCTTCGGTGGTGCTGATCGATCTGTTCGCGCATGTCGTCGGGTCGAGGGGCCGGAGTCAGCCGCACAGGCAGGCCGACAGCAGCTCCGCGAAGCTCACGTCCTCCCGGGCCACTCCGAAGACCTCCGCCCGCAGTAGCACCCGCTCCGCCCAGGCGCGGTGCGGCCGGGCCTCGTTCATCTTGTTCGTGTACGCCGAGCGGAGTACCCCGCCGCCGTCCTGCTCCTGCCGCAGGATGTCGCGCGCGTCGCAGTACTCCTCGTGCGTGACCACGGACAGCGCGTGCACGGCGGGGACGTGGCTGGGGTGGATGCAGGTCTTACCCAACAGACCGTTGGCGCGGTCGAGTTCGACCTCGCGGATGAGCCCGTCCAGGTCGTGCTCGATGATCCTCCGGCGGACCTCCTCGCCGGAGGCCCGGGCGGTGCCGGCGGTCGCGGCGAACGGGGTGCGGCGCAGCTGCGGCTTGAACATCCGCTCCTGCACCGGGAAGTACTCCCAGACCGGCCCGGTCACGGTGTACCCGGTGCCGTCGGCCCGGCCGAGCACGTTGACCACGTCGCCGATCACGGCCGCGACCAGGGCCACGTCGTAGGCGGTGAGGTCGGGTGAGCGCCGCAGCCCGTAGGCGGAGCACAGGTCGGTGACGCCGAGCCGGACGGCGAGCACCCGTTCGCGGTGCTCGGCGAGCAGCTCGGCGATGCCGAAGAGCTGCTCGCGCCTGGTCTCCAGGTGGGCGAGTTCGGGCGATTCCAGGACGGGCATGGCGAACAGCCGCCGCCCGGTGGCGGCCTCGGCGGCGGCGAGCGCGGCCAGGTAGGCGCCGCCGACCTGCGGGGTGAACTTGGGCAGGACGAAGCCGCTCAGCAGTCCGACGGCCGGACCGAGTCGCTCGGCCAGGTCGAGGATCTGCTCAGCAGTGCGAACCCTGATGAAGAGAAGCGGGTGATCCTGTGCGCAGTCGGTGAAATCATTGACCAGGTCCGACAACTGCTCGACCAGGTTGCGCTCGCCCGCGCCCACCTCGTGGTCGGCGATCGAGTCCTCCAGGCAGAGCACCATCGACACCACGCCCTGTCCGGCCAGCTTGCGGATGTCGGCGGCCAGTGCGGGCCTGGTCGCGGGGCTGTAGAGGGTGCCGCCGAGGGCGGTGGCGAGCACCGCGGGCTCGCTCGCCGCGGTGAACGTCCGCGGCTGCTCCAGGAACAGCCGGGCACGGACGTCGTCGACGAGGTGGCCGAAATGGCGCACGGTGCTCTCCTCGGGGCTGGACGGCGGGCTGACCGACCGGACGGACGGCCTCCGGCCAGCGGTTTCCCGCCTGGACGCACCACCGGCGGACTCCCCCCACCGGCCTCCGGGGGCCTGTTCGAAGGCCCATCGTACGGACGGGTTCCGGCCGTTCCCGGCGTCCGGGCACTGAACTCCCGGAACATCCGGCGGGCGCCAGGCCCCGCCCGGGGCGATCGCCCCACGGACGACCGGCCACCCGCCGCCCGGCGGCACCCAGCCCCCGCCCGACTCCGACCGGCCACCCGCCACCCACCGGAAGGCCCGCCGCAAACCTCGGTCCGACGCAAGTCTTGGCAAAGTCCGCCCCCACGCCGACCGTCCCGGTCACGTTGTCCGAAGGGGTGGCGAACGGGCAGGATGGTCCGCTATGACGCACGTGATGGCCAAGGGCGCCAACATCGCACTGCCGGCGGCGGCGGTCCGCGCCGTGCTGCGCTGGAGCGCCACGCCCGGTGCGCCGGACGTGGACGCGTCCGCGCTGCTGCTCGGCACCAACGGCAAGGTCCGTTCGGACGCCGACTTCGTCTTCTACAACCAGCCCCGCCACCCCTCCGGCCTGGTCCGCCACCTGCCCAAGCAGCACACCGCGGGCGGCGCCGAGATCATCGACACGGTCGAGGTCGAACTGGCCAAGCTGCCCGTGGAGGTGGACCGGGTGGTGCTGGCCGGTTCCTCCGAGGGCGGCTCGTTCCGTGCCGTCCCGGGGCTGCGGCTGCTGCTGTTCGACGCCGCCACGGGTGACGGCGCGGTTCCGCTCGCCGAGTTCGCGATCGTGGACGCCGAGAACGTGTCCGCGCTGGTCGCGGGCGAACTGTACCGGCGCAACGGCTCCTGGAAGTTCCGGGCGATCGGCCAGGGGTACACCTCGGGACTGATCGGCCTGGCCACCGACTTCGGCATCACGGTCGACGACGAGGCGGAGGCCGCCGCTGCGGCGGCGGCCGCGGCCGCTGCCCAGCCGACCCCGGCGCCCGCCTCCACCGCCACCCCCACTGGCGCGGTCGACCCACGGGCCACCCCGCTGCCCGACCCGCGCTCCGAGGCTCGGCCCGAGCCCGGCACCTTCACCCTGAGCCCGGCCGTCCCGCAGTCCCCGGCGCAGCCTCCGGCCCGGCCCCCGGTCGCTCCGGCCACCCCGGCCCCGGTTGCCGCCGCCGCGAACGGCCCGGCGACCCCGCCGTCCGCCGCGCCGGCCACCCCGCCCCCGCCGGTGGCCCCGCCCACCGTGCCCCCGAGCATCCCGCCGGCCCCGCCCGCGCCGCCGACCCACCAGCCGACCCACCAGCCGGGCGCCCCGTCGGGCGGCTACGGCTACCCCCAGGCCCAGCCCGGCACCGGGTACGGCTACCCGCAGCCCCAGCCCGCGACCAGCTACGGCTACCCGCAGCCCAACCAGCCGTACCCGCCCCAGCAGCCCCAGCCGGGCCCCCACCCCGGCGGCTACGGCTACCCCCAGCCCAGCACCGGGTACGGCTACCCGCAGCCCCAGCCGGGCACCGGCCAGCAGCCGCCCGTCCCGCCGCAGCCCCCGGCACCGGTACCGCCCCAGGCCCAGGCCCAGCCCGCCGAGGAGTTCGCGCTGCCCCCGCAGGGCCCGCAGTTCCAGCCCCACTGAGCCGTCCCCGCCGGGGGATCACCGCACACCGAACCGCCCCGCCGAGCCCGACGCCCGGCGGGGCCGACGCCCCCAGCACCGCACCCCCGCGGCCCCGCCGGCCTCGCCGGGGACCTCAGTCCCCGCCCCCGCTCGGCTTCTGCCCCTTGTACCCCCGCTGCCACTGCATCCCGAAGCCGTACAGCCGGTCGATGTCCGCCTGGAACCCGTTCACGTACCGCACCTCACGGCGCACGGTCAGCTGGTTGTCCCCGGCGTTCTCGATCAGCACCACCGCGCAGGAGCGCGCCGCCCGGGCCCGTTCGTCCAGCTTGATCTCGATCCGCGGCCCGGTCTGCGGCACGATCGTTATCACCGCGTGGGTCTGCTCGAAGGCCGGGGTGCCGTCGTAGATGTAGACGAAGATCAGCAGCCGCTTGAACTTGTCCTTCTTCTCCAGGTTGACGTACATCGTCTCGCCGGAGGGCGCCCCGTACTGGTCGTCACCGCTGAGCTT
Organism: Kitasatospora sp. NPDC098652; assembly: GCF_044760155.1. Taxonomy (NCBI): domain Bacteria; kingdom Bacillati; phylum Actinomycetota; class Actinomycetes; order Kitasatosporales; family Streptomycetaceae; genus Kitasatospora; species Kitasatospora sp. NPDC098652. Next base: position 242,843 of record NZ_JBIWAQ010000007.1, on the reverse strand, counting down.
GATGAACGGCGGTTCCCGCAGGTCGCCGAAGAGTTCACCGAGCGGCTGCACCACGCCCCTGGTGCCGTCGGAGAGTTCGTACATGCAGGCGAGGTCGAGGTCGACGTTCAGCTGCTCGTTGCCCCCCGGCGAGTCGGGCTCCAGCGGACTGAGGATCCGCGGGCTGAAGAACCGTTTGAGGGTGTCCCGGGTGCTCGGCCGGACGGCGCCCGAGCGCATGGTCCAGTGCAGGTTGACGTAGAGGTAGCCGGTGGTGGCGGCGGAGCCGGTGATCGCGTGCTGCGGCGCCGACTTGGTGAGCGTGACCTTGTGCTGCCCGCCCGGGTTGTCGAAGGTGTAGCTCTTGTCCCCGCGCAGGTACTCCCAGATCGAGACCATCCAGTCCTCTCCCCCTGCCTCCGTGCGGCGGTCTGACGATCCGCCGGTCCATGATCGGGCATCGACCGGGCCGACGGATACCCGGACTCCTTCTTTCCCTACCCTGCCCGGCCGTTGACGCCCACCCGTGATTCCCGCCCGTGACCCGAACCGGTGGGTCGATTGGCCCGCGGAAGCCGCCCTCCCGTAACATGCCGCCCCTTCGGACGCGATATCGTCTAGCCGCACAGGTGTCCCGTCCGCCCCTGCGCGGGCGCGGTGGGCACGTCGTGCGGCGACGAACGATCCGTCAGGCGGTACCCGCCCCGCGGGACCTGACCACCTGTGTCGCGCTGTGAACCTGTCCCCTGCGGAAACCCGAGGCCCGACCCGCAATGAACCTGACCTCCATACAGCTGGTCTGGACCGTCGTCGGCGGCGCAGCCCTGCTGTTCGTCGCCATCCTGATGGCGACGCTGCGATTCAAGAGCTCGAAGAACGACGAGGCCGGCGACTCCTGGGAGCGCAGCGAGGAGCGCCGCCGCCGCAAGGAGATGATCTACGGAATCTCCTCGTACACCCTGCTGTTCTGCTGCGCCGGCGTCGCGGCCGCGCTCTCCTTCCACGGCCTGGTGGGCTTCGGCATCGAGAACCTGGGCCTGTCCAACGGCTGGGAGTACCTCGTCCCGTTCGGCCTGGACGGCGCCGCGATGTTCTGCTCGGTGCTCGCCGTCCGCGAGGCCAGCCACGGTGACGCCGCGCTCGGTTCCCGCCTGCTGGTCTGGGTGTTCGCGATCGCCTCGGCCTGGTTCAACTGGGTGCACGCCCCGCGCGGCCTGGGCCACGCCGGCGCCCCGCAGTTCTTCTCCGGCATGTCGATCTCGGCGGCGATCCTGTTCGACCGCGCGCTCAAGCAGACCCGCAAGGCCGCGCTGCGCGAGCAGGGCCTGGTGCCGCGTCCGCTGCCGCAGATCCGCATCGTCCGCTGGCTGCGCGCCCCGCGCGAGACCTACGCGGCCTGGTCGCTGATGCTGCTGGAGAACGTCCGCAGCCTGGACGAGGCGGTCGAGGAGGTCCGCGAGGAGCGCCAGGCGAAGCTGGACGCCAAGGTGCGCGCCCGTTCCGCCGACCGCCGCGAGCGGGCCGAGCTGAAGGCCATCTCCCGCCAGGGCGGCATGCTCGCCCGGGCCCGCGGCGGGCGTCAGGTGCCCGCGCTCACGGCGGCCGGAGACGGCCAGACCGCTACGGAGCCTGCCCTAGCCGCCGAGAGCGACCGCACCGCCTCGACCGCGCAGGACCCGTACACCTCCTCCGCCACCGCGCTGGACGCCGGCCGCCGGCCGCGGGCCGCCGTGGGCTCGTCCTACACCTCCTCCGCGAGCAGCTCGCTGTCGTCCTCCTCGCTGTCCTCGGCGAGCAGTTCGACCGGCAGCTCCTACTCCTCGACCGGCAGCTCCTACTCCTCCTCGACCGGCAGCTCGTACTCCTCCTCGACCACCGGTTCGACGAGCGGCTCCACCTCGTCCTACCGCAGCTCGACCGTCGACCTGACGGCCGACGACGACACCCTGTCGATGCCGAAGCTGGACTCGCTGGAGCGCAAGCTGCGCGCGATCGAGCAGCAGCTGGGCTGACCCCCGCCCCCGCCCACACATCCCCCGCAGGAACAACGCGACGGCCGCCCCCGGATCCCCGGAGGCGGCCGTCGCGTTCCCCGGCCCTACGGCCGAGGGGATGGCGGGGGGCGGCGGACTACTGCCCGCTGCCCACGAGTTCCTTCTCCCCCTCCGCCGCCTCACGCCGGTTGCGCAGCATCGAGGAGGCGAGCGCCAGCCCGATGAAGGCGACGCCGATCAGGCCGGTGACGATCTCCGGGATGTGGTACTTGATCCCGACCAGCAGGATCACCGCCAGCGCGCCGATCGCGTAGTGGGCGCCGTGCTCCAGGTAGACGTAGTCGTCCAGGGTGCCCTTGCGGACCAGGAAGACGGTCAGCGAGCGGATGTACATCGCGCCGATGCCGAGGCCCAGGGTGATCTGGAAGATGTCGTTGGAGATCGCGAAGGCGCCGACCACGCCGTCGAAGGAGAACGACGCGTCCAGGACCTCCAGGTAGAGGAAGAGGAAGAACGCGGCCTTGCCGGCCACCTGGACGACCGACTTGCCGGACTTCTCCGCCTCCTCCTCGCGCTCGGCCTCCTCCTCCAGGCCCGATTCGAAGATCGAGGAGAGGCCGCCGACGACGAGGTAGGTGATCAGGCCGAGCACACCGGCCAGCAGAACGGTTTCGGCGTGCTCCGCCGCGAAGAAGCGCGAGGCCAGCACCAGCGCGACCAGGGAGACGACGCTGGACAGGGCGTCCAGCTTGCCGACCTTCTCCAGCGGGCGCTCCAGCCAGCCGAGCCAGTTGTGCTCCTTCTCGTCGAACACGAAGTCGAGGAAGATCATCAGCAGGAAGACGCCGCCGAAGGCCGCGATGGCCGGGTTGGCCGCCTCCAGGTACTGGCCGTAGGTGAGGCCGTCGTGGGTCGCGTTGGAGTGCAGGGCGAGGTCGATCACCGTCGCGGGGTTGAGCTTCGCGGTGAGGCCGACGACCAGCAGCGGGAAGACCAGACGCATCCCGAAGACGGCGATGAGCACACCGACCGTCAGGAAGATCTTCTGCCAGTACGGGTTCATCCGCTTCAACACCGTGGCGTTGACCACCGCGTTGTCGAAGGACAGGGAGATCTCCAGGATGGAGAGGATCAGCACGATGCCGAAGCCTTGGGCCCCCCAGAGCAGTCCGGCCGCGATCAGGCCCAGGGCGGTGATCGCGAACGACCAGCCGAATGTGCGGAGGAACACGGGAGTTGGCTACCTTTCGGGTTCTGGCCGTGTCGGGGGCGGCCTGGTCCCGAGACGCCTGACCGGGCCGGGCCCGGTCAGGTCACCCCCGCACTGCCCTCTGTTCTCTTGATCGTTTGATCGTTGATCATCTGATCGTTGATCGGTGCGATAAGTCCGTTTTACGGCCTCACTGTACGTTGACGCCGAAGTCGAGCGCGATCCCGCGCAGGCCCGAGGCGTACCCCTGGCCCACCGCGCGGAACTTCCACTCACCCGCGTACCGGTACAGCTCGCCGAAGATCATCGCGGTCTCGCTGGACGCGTCCTCGGACAGGTCGTAGCGCGCGATCTCCTCGCCGTCGACGGAGTTGACGACCCGGATGTAGGCGTTGCGCACCTGTCCGAAGTTCTGCAGCCGGGCCTCGGCCTCGTAGATCGAGACCGCGAAGACCACCTTGTCCGCCTGGGCCGGGACCAGCTCCAGGTTGACCAGGATCAGCTCGTCGTCACCCGTCTCGTCGCCGCCCACGAGGTTGTCGCCCTGGTGCTCCACCGAGCCCTCGGGGCTCTTGAGGTTGTTGTAGAAGACGAAGTACTCGTCGCCGAGCACCCGTCCGCCACCGCAGAGCAGGGCGCTCGCGTCGAGGTCGAACGGTGCGCCCGTGGTCGAACGGGCGGACCAGCCGAGGCCGATCTGGACCTGCGTCAGGTTCGGCGCGGCCTTGGTGAGCGAAACGTTCCCGCCCTTGGCGAGCGTGACCACCATGGTGTTCTTCCTCCCTTGCTTCTCCCGGGGCGCCATACAGGTGTAGTCCCCCGCGGCCCCGGCCGGCCCGCTTCGGCCGGCTGAACTTCCTGAACTCACATCCTCGCAGCGCACCGGACCCCGACGAAGCCGGGCCGGTCCCGACGAAGCGGGGCGGCCCCGGACCTCGAAGGTCCGGGGCCGCCCCGGGGCCGCGCAAGAGCCTTGCGCCGCAGGAGGAATCAGACGTTGACGCCGAAGTCCTGGGCGATGCCGCGCAGGCCGGAGGCGTAACCCTGGCCGATGGCGCGGAACTTCCACTCGCCGCCGTTGCGGTAGAGCTCACCGAAGACCATCGCGGTCTCGGTGGAGGCGTCCTCGGAGAGGTCGTAGCGCGCCAGCTCGGCGTTGTTCGCCTGGTTCACCACCCGGATGAACGCGTTGCGCACCTGGCCGAAGTTCTGGCCGCGGTTCTCGGCGTCGTAGATCGACACCGGGAAGACGATCTTCTGCACGTCGGCCGGGACGGTGGCCAGGTTGACCTTGATCGCCTCGTCGTCGCCCTCGCCCTCGCCGGTCAGGTTGTCGCCGGTGTGCTCGACCGAGCCGTCCGGGCTCTTCAGGTTGTTGAAGAACACGAAGTTCCCGTCCGAAGCGACCTTGCCCTGCTCGTTGCAGAGCAGCGCGCTGGCGTCCAGGTCGAAGTCCGTCCCGGTGGTGGTCCGGACGTCCCAGCCCAGGCCGACCACGACGGCCTGGAGACCCGGCGCCTCCTTGGTGAGCGAGACGTTGCCGCCCTTGCTGAGGCTGACTCCCACGTGTCCTCCAAGAATCGGGAGGCACGGGTGGTGCCCCCGGGTGGTGCGGTTCGCGGCGCCGACCGACGAAAAAACGGACGTTCGCCGCACTCCGCCAACGGCCCGAGCGTAGTACCGGGTTCCCGTACGCACGCCCGAACGGCGGGGCCGGAGCGTCGTACGGGCCCCGTGTGGCCACCCGGGCGGCTCAGAGACCGGCCAGCACCTTGAGGTACTCCTGCTCGTCCCGGGCGTCCGGGAGGCCGTTGACGACGCTCCAGCGCACCGTGCCGGCCTTGTCGATCACGAAGGTGCCGCGCAGCGGGCAGCCCTTCCGCTCGTCCAGGACGCCGTAGGCCCGGGTGACCTCGCCGTGCGGCCAGAAGTCGGCCAGCAGCGGGAACTCCAGGCCCTCCCGGTCGGCGAGGACCCGCTGGGAGAACTGCGAGTCGCAGGAGACGCCGAGCACCTGGACCTGGTCGTTCTGGAGCCCGGCCAGCTCGCGCTGGATCGCGCCCAGCTCGCCGGTGCAGACGCCGGTGAAGGCGAACGGGTAGAAGACCAGGACGACGTGCTTGCGGCCGCGGAAGTCGGCCAGCCGGACCGTCTCCCCGTGCTGGGTGGCGAGCTCGAAGTCCGGAGCCTGGGTGCCGATCTCGATGGCCATGAGCGGGACCTTTCTGACGCGACCTGGCCGCGCGGCGGGCACGGCAGGCGACATCCTCGCATCCGTTGACCGACGTTCGGCCGAACGGATGACCCGGCCCGCCGGAAGGCCCACCCCTTCCGCCCTGAGCGAACACCCGGATCACCCGGAACGCCCGGCCGCACACGTAGCGCCGCCGGCAAGAACGCCGCAAGCAAACGCCCGCCGGCAGAAGCGCCACAGGCAAAAGCGCCGGGCCCCGACGGAGGAGATCCTCCGTCGGGGCCCGGCGCGGGGCTCAGGACCCGTTCAGCGCTGCTTGGGCTGCTTCGCCGTGGACTTGGTCGCCAGCCGGGTCGCCGCCCAGTCCTTGGCGACCGCGATCGAGCTGGTCTGGGAGAGACCGGCGGTGCGGGCCGCGTCCGCGATGTCGGACGCCTCGATGTGGCCGTCCCGGCCGGTCTTGGGCGTCAGCAGCCAGATCAGACCGCCCTCGGCCAGGTACTCCAGGGCGTCGACGAGGGAGTCGGTGAGGTCCCCGTCGTCGTCGCGGTGCCACAGCAGGACGGCGTCCGCGACGTCGTCGTAGTCCTCGTCGACGAGCTCCGTCCCGGTGATCTCCTCGATGCCCTCACGGAGATCCTGGTCAGTGTCTTCGTCGTACCCCAGCTCCTGGACGATCTGGCCCTCTTCGAAGCCGAGACGGGTCGCCGGGTTGGACTTGTCCGCGGGGTCCGCGGTCGCGCTCACGGGAATAACCTCCAGTATTCGGCCCGGCATCCATGCCGAGGCTGTGGCCGTAGTCCACACGGGCGCGGCGGTTCGCGCAAGTACCCGACCGCCGATCCCCCCCAAAGGTTGACGTGTCGCACCGGAACACGCCGGGCGACGTGTCGGGAATCACACCGATTTGCCCTTCTCTGCATGGGACAAGGATGCTTCGGGTGGTCCCGGCCCACAGGCCGTACGCGTGCCCGAGATGCGAACGGCATTCGGGGTCCGCGCGTGCGCGGGCGTAGAGTCTCCTGTTGGCCCTCACCCCGGCCGCCCGCCATCGGGCGGACGGGACACCAGGTCGGACCACCTCTTTTCGTAACACCCGGGGGTGTTCGGAGCGGACGAAGAAGCCCGCGACGCGCGCCACCAGACCGTTCCGCCCACCAGGCGGAACGGTTACCGATCGGTAGAGATGACGGATCTCCGAGCGCGGTAGCACGATGGAGGCGGCGCGACACACCTCAGTTTCGACCGACAGTGAAGGAACAGCGTGGCTTCCGGATCCGATCGCAACCCGATCATCATTGGCGGCCTTCCGAGTCAGGTCCCGGACTTCGATCCCGAGGAGACCGCGGAATGGCTGGAGTCGCTCGATGCGGCCATCGACGAGCGGGGGCGTGAGCGTGCCCGTTACCTGATGCTGCGGCTGATCGAGCGCGCCCGCGAGAAGCGTGTCGCCGTGCCCGAGATGCGCAGCACGGACTACGTGAACACCATCGCGACCAAGGACGAGCCGTTCTTCCCCGGCAACGAGGAGATCGAGCGCAAGATCCTCAACGCGACCCGCTGGAACGCGGCCGTCATGGTCTCCCGGGCGCAGCGCCCGGGCATCGGCGTCGGTGGGCACATCGCCACCTTCGCCTCCTCCGCGTCGCTGTACGACGTCGGCTTCAACTACTTCTTCCGCGGCAAGGACGCCGAGGGCGAGTCGGGCGACCAGATCTTCTTCCAGGGTCACGCCTCCCCCGGCATCTACGCCCGCGCCTTCCTGCTGGACCGACTCACCGAGCAGCAGCTCGACGCGTTCCGCCAGGAGAAGTCGAAGGCCCCGTACGGCCTGTCCAGCTACCCGCACCCGCGGCTGATGCCGGACTTCTGGGAGTTCCCGACCGTCTCGATGGGCCTCGGCCCGCTCGGTGCGATCTACCAGGCGCGGATGAACCGCTACCTGGAGCACCGGGGCATCAAGGACACCTCGGACTCGCAGGTCTACGCCTTCCTCGGCGACGGCGAGATGGACGAGCCCGAGTCGCTCGGCCAGCTCTCGCTGGCCGCCCGTGAGGGCCTGGACAACCTGACCTTCGTGGTCAACTGCAACCTGCAGCGCCTGGACGGCCCGGTCCGCGGCAACGGCAAGATCATCCAGGAGCTGGAGTCCCAGTTCCGGGGTGCCGGCTGGAACGTGATCAAGCTGGTCTGGGACCGCAGCTGGGACCCGCTGCTCGCGCAGGACCGCGACGGCGTCCTGGTCAACAAGCTGAACACCACGGTGGACGGCCAGTTCCAGACCTACGCCACCGAGACCGGCGCCTACATCCGCGAGCACTTCTTCGGCGGCGACCTGCGCCTGCGCGCCATGGTCGAGAACATGACCGACCAGCAGATCCAGCACCTGGGTCGCGGCGGCCACGACCACAAGAAGATCTACGCGGCGTTCAAGGCGGCCCGCGAGCACAAGGGCCAGCCGACGGTCATCCTGGCGCAGACGGTCAAGGGCTGGACGCTGGGCCCCAACTTCGAGGGCCGCAACGCCACCCACCAGATGAAGAAGCTGACGGTCGAGGACCTCAAGCGCTTCCGCGACCGGCTGCACCTGCCGATCACCGACAAGCAGCTCGACGAGGGCTACCCGCCCTACTACCACCCGGGCCGCGACTCGGAAGAGATCCAGTACATGCACGACCGCCGCAGCGAGCTGGGCGGCTACGTGCCGACCCGCAAGGTGCGCCCGCGCAAGCTGGAACTGCCCGGCGACGACGTGTACAAGGCGGTCAAGAAGGGCTCCGGCAACCAGACCATCGCCACCACCATGGCGTTCGTCCGGGTGCTCAAGGACCTCATGCGGGACAAGGGCATCGGCAACCGCTTCGTGCCGATCGCGCCGGACGAGTACCGCACCTTCGGCATGGACTCGCTGTTCCCGTCGGCGAAGATCTACAACCCGCTGGGCCAGACCTACGAGTCGGTCGACCGCGACCTGCTGCTGGCCTACAAGGAGTCGCCGACCGGGCAGATGCTGCACGACGGCATCTCCGAGGCCGGCTGCACCGCCTCGCTGATCGCCGCCGGTTCGTCCTACGCGACCCACGGCGAGCCGCTGATCCCGGTCTACGTCTTCTACTCGATGTTCGGGTTCCAGCGCACCGGCGACCAGTTCTGGCAGATGGCCGACCAGCTGGCCCGCGGCTTCGTGATCGGCGCCACCGCCGGCCGCACCACCCTGACCGGTGAGGGCCTGCAGCACGCCGACGGCCACTCGCACCTGCTGGCCTCGACCAACCCCGGCGTCGTCGCGTACGACCCGGCGTACGGCTTCGAGATCGCGCACATCGTCCAGGACGGTCTGCGGCGGATGTACGGCTCCAGCGCCGAGCACCCGCACGGCGAGGACGTGTTCTACTACCTCACCGTCTACAACGAGCCGATCAAGATGCCGGCCGAGCCCGAGAACGTGGACGTCGAGGGCATCCTCAAGGGTCTGCACCGGTACGCGCCGGCCACCGCCGGCCAGATCCCGGCCCAGATCCTCGCCTCCGGCGTGGCCGTGCCGTGGGCCCTGGAGGCCCAGCGCATCCTCGCCGAGGAGTGGAACGTCAAGGCCGACGTCTGGTCCGCGACCTCCTGGAACGAGCTGCGCCGCGACGCGGTGGAGGCCGAGGAGTTCAACCTGCTGCACCCCGAGGAGCAGCAGCGCGTCCCGTACGTCACCCAGAAGCTCCAGGGCGCCGAGGGCCCGTTCGTCGCGGTGTCCGACTGGATGCGCGCCGTTCCGGACCAGATCGCCCGCTGGGTGCCGGGCCAGTACCAGTCGCTGGGCGCCGACGGCTTCGGCTTCGCCGACACCCGCGGTGCGGCCCGTCGCTTCTTCCACATCGACGCGCAGTCGGTCGTCCTGGGCGTGCTCACCGAGCTCGCCAAGCAGGGCAAGATCGACCGCTCGGCGTTGAAGGACGCGATCGACCGCTACCAGCTGCTGGACGTGGCCGCGGCCGACCCGGGTGCCGCCGGCGGCGACGCCTGATCGCCCGCTAGCGCCTGAGAGGGGCCGGACTCCCGTACGGGGTCCGGCCCTTCGGCGTTCTCGCACCTGGCACCGGGGTCAGGTCCTACGCTCGACGGCATGACGAACCGGAACGCAGACCAGAGCGCGAACCAGAGCACGAACCACCACCCCGAACCCGCCGACGGCGCGGGAGAGTTCAACCGCAAGGTGATCGCCGAGTTCCGGACCGCCGAGGGGGTGGTGGGCGGCGACCTCGCCGGGATGCCGCTGCTGCTGCTCACCGTGGTCGGCGCCCGCAGCGGCGAGCCGCGCACCACCCCGCTGGTCTACCTGCCGGACGGCGAGCGGCTGGTGGTCTTCGCCTCCAACGGCGGCAGCGACACCGACCCGGTCTGGTACCGCAACCTGGTCGCCCACCCGGAGGTCACCGTCGAGCTCGGCGCCGAGCGCTACCCGGCCCAGGCGGCCGCCGTCGACCCGGCCGAGCACGACGCGCTCTGGGCCCGCCAGGTGGCCGCCCAGCCGCAGTTCGCCGACTACCGCAAGGCCGCCCGGACGGTCCCGCTGGTGGCCCTCACCCGGGTCTGAGCGGCGCCCCCGGGCAGCACGACGGCCCCGGACTCCGCCACGGAGTCCGGGGCCGCCCACCGGCCGGTCAGATGTGCACGGCCGGGCCCGCGTCGGTCTCGCCGCGGCGGGTCAGCAGGGCCAGCAGGGCGGCGCCGAACGCCACCACCGCGGCCACCACGAAGGCCAGCGACATCCCGCTGACGAAGGACTGGTGCACGGCGCCGGCCATCGCGTCCACCGCCTGCTGCGGGGTGCCGGGCGGGGCCGGCGGGGTGATGCCCAGCTGGGCGGCCTGCTTGAGGCCCGCGGCCGCCTGCGGGTCCTCGACCGCCGGCAGGCCGGCCCTGGCCCAGTTGCCGGGCAGCACGTCGCCGACCTTGGCCGCCATCAGGGCGCCCAGCACGGCGGTGCCGAGGCTGCCGCCGACCTGCATCGCGGCCTGCTGGAGGCCGCCGGCCACGCCGGACAGCTCCAGCGGGGCGTTGCCGACGATGACCTCGGTGGCGCCGACGATGACGGGGCTGATGCCGAGGCCCATCAGGACGAACCAGAGCGACATCACGCCGGTGCCGGAGCCGGTGTCCAGGGTGGACATGCCGACCATCGCACCGGTGGTGAGCAGCATCCCGACCATGATCGGGATCCGCGGGCCGAGCTTGCCGATCGCGATGCCCGCCAGCGGCGAGCCGACGATCATCATGCCGGTCATCGGCAGCAGGTGGACGCCGGCGTCGACCGGCTTCATCCCGTGCACGTTCTGGAGGTAGAAGGTCACGAAGAAGATCGCGCCGAAGAACGCGAAGGCCATCAGCACCATCAGCAGCACGCCCGCCGACAGCGGCACCGAGCGGAACAGGCTGAGCGGGATCAGCGGCTCCTTGGCCCGGCCCTGCCAGAGCGCGAAGAGCACCATCAGCAGCACCGCGCCGCCCAGGAACAGCAGCGTCCGGGCGTCGCCCCAACCCCACTCGGGGGCCTTGATGATCCCGAAGACCAGCGCGAACATCCCGACCGAGAGCAGCCCGATGCCCGGCAGGTCGAAGGACCTGGCGGCGTTCTCGGCCCGTACGTCCTTGAGGATCCACAGGCCGAGGGCGACCGCGGCCAGGCCGACCGGGATGTTGATGAAGAACACCGACTCCCAGTTGACGTGCTCGACCAGCAGGCCGCCGACGATCGGGCCGGCCGCGGTGGACGCACCGATCACCCCGCCCCAGATGCCGATCGCCATGTTGAGCTTCTCGGCCGGGAAGGCCCCGCGCAGCAGGCCGAGCGCGGCGGGCTGGAGCAGCGCGCCGAACAGGCCCTGGAGGACGCGGAAGGCGATCACGGTCTGGATGTTGCCCGCGAAGCCGATCGCGGCCGAGGTGGCGGCGAAGCCGACCGCGCCGACCAGGAAGGTGCTCTTGTGGCCGAAGCGGTCGCCGATCTTGCCGGCGGTGATCAGGAAGACCGCGAGCGCCAGCAGGTAGCCGCTGGTGACCCACTGGATCTCGGAGGGCGCGGCCTTGAGCTTCTCCTGGATCACCGGGTTGGCGATCGCGACGATCGTGCCGTCCAGCGCGACCATCATCACGCCGACCGCGACGGTCAGCAGGGTCAGCCAGGGGTGCCCCTTGAGCCCTCCCCCGGCCGGCGGCTTCGACGGCGGCGCCGCGTCCGCCTCGGAGTTCTTGACGACGGACTGACTCATCTGGGGCCCTCCGGGGGCGTGACACGGACCGGAACGTGGCGTGGCGCCGCGACGACCCACCCGTCCCCACGAGTGCCCGGCCGACGAGCGCCACTCCGGCAGATTATGTCAGCGACTGACAATCGGCAAACAGTGACTTGTGACCGGAACTGACATTTGTCAGGCGGCTAAGGTTGTGCTCCCACCCGCCACACCCGCGCCCCGGAAGGCCCCCGCCATGGCCGCTCGCACCCCCCACCCCGTCGGCACCCCGGAGGACCTCGGCCGGGCCCCCGGTCTGCGGGAACGCAAGAAGCAGCAGACCCGGGACGCCCTGGTGCAGGCCGCCCACGCGCTCTTCCTCGGCCAGGGCTTCGCCAGGACCACCGTCGACGAGATCGCCTCCGCCGTCGACGTCTCCCAGCGGACCTTCTTCCGCTACTTCGCCAACAAGGACGAGGTCGCCCTCGCCGTGATGTCCGACGCCGAGGACTACTTCATCCACTGCCTGCGCCACCGGCCGGCCGAGGAGACCCCGCTGCAGGCCCTGCGCGCCTCGATCGTCCAGGCCTGGCGCGACCTCGGGAACGCCCGGACCTCCGGACCCGGCTCCATCGGCAGCGCCCTCGAACTGCTGCGCATCATCGAGGACACCCCCGCCCTGCTCGCCGCCCACCTGCGCCGGGTCACCGAGCAGGAGCGGCTGGTGGTCCAGGTGCTCGCCGAACGCGAAGGCCTCGACCCGGCCGAGGACCTGCGCCCGGTCGTGCTCGCCGCCGTCTTCGGCAGCCTGCTGCGCGCCGCCCACCTGTCCTGGACCGCCGAGCAGGAGCCGGCCGGCCCCGAGGGCATGGTCGTGGTGATCGAGCGCTACTTCGACCAGCTCGGCCCCGCCCTGGCCGGCCACTGGCGCGACCGCCCGTAGTACCCGGGTATCACCCCGTACCCGGGTACCGCCCGGAAGTTCGCGCTCCAGTCCGACGCCCGCCGCGGGCCGGCCCTCCTAGGCTGGCCCACGATGAAGACGCTCACCGCCGCCGACGCCCGCAGGTTCGCCGCCCGTCAACTGCGCACCCTGCGGCTGCACCTGACCAGCCCCAGCGAGGACGACACCCCGCTGCTCGGGAGCTCCCGCCGACGCTGGGTGCGCCGCATCCCGTACGTCGTCGCGATCACGCTCCAGGCCACGCTGATCCCCACCGGGATCGCCAACCTGGCCAGCTTCTACGGCCTGGTGCTGCCGGTGGCCGCCGCGCTCACCGTCGCCCAGACCGCCCCGCTGATCCTCGCCATCACCCGGCCGCTGGCCGCCTGGTGGATCAGCGCCCCCACTCTGGTGCTCACCGCCGCCGTCACCGCTCGCCACCAGCAGGTGATGGGCACCTGGCCGTGGACCGCGTCGATGATCGTCTCGTACCTCTTCCTGCTGCTCGCCCTCGGGCTGCGCGAGCGCCGGGGCACCGTGCTCGCGGTCTGGGTCGCCACCGTCCTGCTCACCGTCCTCGCCACCACCCTCGGGCTGCCCCGGGCCGGCGACGGCACCACCGTGCTGCTGATCGCGCTCAGCGGCGCCGTCCTGCTGTTCGGCTGGGCCATCCGGGAACGCGCGGTCGCCCGCCGGCTGCTCACCGAGCAGGAGCAGATCAGCGAGGTGGAGCGTGAGCGGCGCACCCTGCTGGAGGAACGCGCCCGGATCGCCCGGGAGTTGCACGACGTGGTGGCCCACCACATGTCCGTGATCGCGGTGCAGGCCGCCAGCGCGCCCTACCGGATCCAGGGCGTCCCGGACGACGCCGCCGAGGAGTTCACCGCGATCGCCGGCACCGCGCGCGAGTCGCTGGCCGAGATGCGCCGGCTGCTCGGGGTGCTGCGCAGCGAGGACGCCTCCGGGGAGAAGGCCCCGCAGCCGGGCGTGGCCCAACTCGACCAGCTGGTCGAGACGGTGGGGCGGGCCGGGGTGCCCGCCGAACTGGCCGTGGACGAGGGGCTGGCCGAGCGGGTGCCGCAGGCCGTCGGCCTCTCCGTCTACCGGATCGTCCAGGAGGCGCTGGCCAACGTGGTCCGGCACGCGCCCGGCGCCCGGACCTGGGTGTCGCTGTCGGCGGACGGCCCGGAGCTGCGGCTCACCGTGGTCAACGCGCCCCCGCCGCAGCGCACCGAGTCACTGGAGGCCTCGGCCGAGGGCACCGGGCACGGCCTGGTCGGAATGCGTGAACGCGTCCGGCTGGTCGATGGCAGGCTGGACACCGGCCCGCTGCCGGACGGCGGCTTCAAGGTGGCCGCCGTACTGCCGCTCGACCCGTCCCAACGCCCAGACACCCCCGGGGAGACACCCGCATGACCATCCGCGTGATCATCGTCGACGACCAGGCCATGGTGCGGGCCGGCTTCGCCGCCCTGCTGGGCGTCCAGAGCGACATCGACGTGGTGGGGGACGCGGCGGACGGCGCCCAGGCCCTGGAGGTCAGCGGCCGCACCCACCCGGACGTGGTCCTGATGGACGTCCGGATGCCCGTCATGGACGGCCTGGAGGCCGCCCGGCGGCTGCTCGACCCCGCCGTCCCTGGTGCCCACCGGCCCAAGGTGCTGATGCTGACCACCTTCGACGTGGACGACTACGTGTACGAGGCACTGCGCGCCGGGGCCAGCGGCTTCCTGCTCAAGGACGCCCCGCCGGCCGACCTGATCGCCGCGGTCCGGGTGGTCGCGGCCGGCGAGGCCCTGCTCGCCCCCTCCGTCACCCGGCGGCTGATCGCCGACTTCGCCCGCAACCGGCCCGCCAAGCGCCGCGACCCCAAACTGCGGCTCAACGGCCTGACCCCGCGGGAGACCGAGGTGCTGGAGCAGATCGCCCGCGGCCTGTCCAACCAGGAGATCGCCGCCAAGCTGGTGCTCGCCGAACAGACCGTCAAGACCCACATCGGGCGCATCCTCGCCAAGCTCGACCTGCGCGACCGCGCCCAAGCGGTGGTGCTGGCCTACGAGTCGGGCCTGGTGACCCCCGGCGAGTAAGGGGGGTTATCCCCCTCATACCCCGGTAGCACCGGGTAGTTGGCCCCGCGGTGTGACGTCCGCGGGGCCGCCGTGTTCCTACCTTCCTCCTCGTCGAGAGCCGAAGCCGGCTGCCGAACCGACGAGGGAGAACAGGGACATGCGCAAGCTCCGTACCAAGCGGGCGCTCGTCGCCACCGCGCTGACGCTGGCGGCGGTGCTCGGCGCGGGTGGCTGGGCCGCCGACAGCCAGGCCGCCGTCACCGGCCCGCCGCCCGGCAGCGCCGCCTGGACCGCCGACACCGCGCTCGGCCTCCGCCTCCCCGACCCGGCCACCAGCACGCCCGCCCAAGTGGCCGCCTTCTTCGCCGGGTTGACGCCCGCCCAGCAGCAGGCCCTGGCCGCCCGGCACCCCCTGGTGGTCGGCAACCTGGACGGCGCCCCCGTCCCGCTCCGGTACCGGGCCAACACCCTGGCCCTCACCGCCGAACGCGACCGGGAACTCGCCCGGGCCGCCGACCCGGCCCTCACCCCGCAGGACCAGCAGGCCGCCCGCACCCGCGCCGAGCGCTACCGCACCCTGCTGGACGGCGGCCGGCAGGTCCTCGCCTTCGACCCGCGCGGCCGCGGCCTGGTCGCCGAGGTGTTCGGCGACCTCACCACCGCCCCCCGCACCGCCGTGATCGTCCCCGGCTCGGACATCGACCTGCTCACCTTCGACCGCGCCACCGAGCCGTACGGCACCCCCGCCGGCATGGCCCGCGCCCTGTACCGGGCCACCGACGGGCACACCGCCGTGATCGCCTGGGCCGGCTACACCACCCCGGTCGGCGTCGGCCTCGACGCCGCCACCGAGGACCTCGCCCGGGCCGGCGCCGACCGCCTCGACCGGTTCCTGGACGGACTCGCCGCCGGCACCTCCCCGCAGGCCCCGCCCACGGTGTTCTGCCACAGCTACGGCTCGGTGGTCTGCGGCCTGGCCCGCCCGACCCCCGCCCGGGCCTCCGCCCTGGTGGTGCTCGGCTCGCCCGGCATGGGCGTCGACTCGGCCGCCGACCTCGACCCCGGAGTGCCGCTCTGGGCCACCGCCCGCAACGGCTCGGACTGGATCGGCAAGGTGCCCAACGTCCGCTTCCTCGGCCTCGGCCACGGCGCCGACCCGACCGACCCCGGCTTCGGCGCCCGCCCGCTGCCGTCCACCGGGTCCCACGGCCACACCGGCTACTTCGCCCCCGGCACCGCCTCGCTCACCGCCTACGCCGCCATCGCCCAGGGCCGCTGAGCCCCCGTACCCCGCCAAGGAAGGAGCACCACCATGGCCCACCCCCTCACCACGCTGCGCCGCGCCGCCGCGAAGGTCGACGCGAAGACCCCCGCGAGCCGCGACCGCGCCCTGGACGGCCTGCGCGCCCTCGCCCTGCTGTCCGTCCCGATCGGCCACTGGATGCTCGGCGGCCTGACCCGCTCCGCCGACGGCGCCCTGCACAACGCCAGCCCGCTCTCCGCGCTCGGCGGCTTCGCCCCGGCCAGCTGGGTGCTCCAGATGCTCGGGGTGTTCTTCCTGGTCGGCGGCCACTCCTCGGTCCGCTCGCTGGAACGGGCCCGGGAGAAGGGCCTGACGTACGGGAGTTGGCTGCGGGCCCGGACGGTCCGGCTGCTGCGCCCGGTGCTGGGGGTGACGGCGGTGTGGGCGCTGCTGATCCCGCTGCTGCCCCGGCTCGGCGTGCCCGCGGACACCCTGCGCACCGGCGCCACGCTGGTGGTGCAGCCGCTCTGGTACATCGGGGTGTACCTGGCGCTGACCGCGCTCACCCCGCTCTGCGTGGCCTTCGGGCGGCGGCTCGGCGCGTGGTCGGCTGGGCTGCTGGTGGCCTCGGTCGCCCTGGTCGACCTGCTGCGGTACGGGCCGTGGGCCGAGGCGGTGCCGTCCTGGCTGGGGCTGCTGAACCTGCTGCCGGGCTGGATGTTCGGCTACCAGCTGGGCGTGCTGTGGGCGCAGGGCCGGCTCGGCCGGTCGGCCGCCCGGGTGCTGCTGTTCGGCGGTGCGGCGCTGTTCGCGGTCCTGCTGGTGGTGTTCCACTACCCGGCGAGCATGGTCGGGGTGCCGGGCGTCGAGCGGACCAACTCGCACCCGCCGTCCCTGCTGGTGCTGGCGCTGGCCGCGGTGCAGTGCGGCGCGGCGGTGCTGCTGCGGGAGCGGCTGGGCCGGCTGCTGACCCGCCGTCCGCTGCTGTGGCTGCCGGTGGTGGCGGTCAACCTGTCGGCGATGACGATCTTCTGCTGGCACCAGAGCGCGATGCTCGCGGTGGCGGTGCCCGGCGCGGCCGGCCTGGGCGCCGTCCCGGGGCTGACCACCGCGCCGGACTCGCTCGGCTGGGTGGCCGCCCGGCTTTCCCTGCTGCCGCTGTTCGGGGCCGCCCTGGTGGCGATCGGGTGGTTCACCCGGCGCTTCGACGGGCCGTGGACGGCCTTCTCCCGGGCCGGCAAGGCGCTGGCGGGCACGGCGGCGGCGCTGTTCGCCGCGTACGCGCTGGGCATGGTGTGACACCCCGGCGACCACGCCGGCGATCACCGCTCCAAGGGCGTGTCTGACAATTCGCGTCGGATCAGCGCGCGGCGTTGGGGTGCGTGCATCGCAAGGCGGAGGAGGGAGTCCATGCGGAGCATCGGCGACTGACGACAACGCGGCGAGGTGCGTGCCCCGGCGTCGCGCGCCCGGCGGGAATTGTCAGACACGCCCTAAGGGGCGCGCACCGAACGGTGCGCGCCCCTTCGGCCGTTCCAGCGCATCCCCGGAAGCGGGACCGCTCCAAGGGAGGTACGTCGCATGCGCACCACCACGCGCCGTGATGTTCTGTGACGGTCGGCGACCATCGCTGGACCGCGCCCGCCCACGGCCCGTCCGTCCGCATTCGCCCCCTCCCCCCGAACAGCCCTCCCTCCCCGAGGAGATCCATGCCCCCGTCCCCACTCCGCCCGCGGCCGAGGCCCCGGAGCCGCCGCCGGCTGCCGGCCACCGCCGTGGTCCTCGCGGTCACCGCCGGAAGCCTGTTGAGCGCCGCCGCCCCGGCGCTCGCCCACGGCGGGGACGACCTCGCCCCGCACGTCGACTCCCGCCGGGTCGCCGAGGAGGTGCGGCAGGACGAGGTCGCGGCCCTCGGTCAGGAACACGCCGAGGAGCACGCCCGGATGCGCGCGGCCGTCCGCGGCATCGGCGACTACCCGCAGACCACCCGCACCAACCGGTACAACGCCCTGACCGCCTCCCAGGCCCAGCACAACAAGGCCTTCGCACCGGAGACCTTCGGCGCCTTCAAGGAGTACTTCCCGTCCCCCGACTTCGGCGACCACGTCGCCCTGCTGCCCACCGGCAAGGTGCTGCTGTTCTCCTTCGAACGGATCGAGACCAACCCCGAGAAGGAACCCGCGCCGACCCAGACCACCGGCAAGGAGAACGCCGGCCGGGCCTTCCTCTGGGACCCGGCCAAGGGCACCGGCAAGGACGCCTTCAAGCAGGTCAACCCGCCGGTCTCGGACATGCCGGACGGCCTGGACGAGCCCCGCCCGGTGCCGTTCTTCTGCTCCGGGCACTCCTTCCTGCCCAACGGCATGCTCGGCGTCTTCGGCGGCAACCTGGGCGGCAACGGCGGCACCGGCGCCAAGCTCTCGCTGGTCTTCGACCCGTGGACGGAGACCTGGACCCGCAACCCCGACATGTCGGTGGGCCGTTGGTACCCCTCGGTGGTCACCGGGGCCGACGGCCGCCAGCTGATCATGTCCGGCCAGTCCGAACTCGGCTACGGCACCCCGACCCCGGTGGTCGAACGCTTCCCCGCCAAGGCCTTCCCGGTCCCGGTGAAGAAGACCGACACCCCGACGAACACCCCGGTCGAACGGTTCAAGGCCGACGCGCCGTTCAGCTTCGACTACCCCCACCTGTTCTCGCTCAACGACGGCAACGTCTACGGCTTCGGCCGCGCCGCGAACGAGCAGTGGCGCTTCGACCCGGTCGCCGAGACCCGCGCCGACCTCACCGCCCGCCCCGACGGCCGCAAGCGCAACTACGGCTCCGCCGTGATGCTGCCCGGCGGGGCGAACGGCCCGGACTCCGCGCTGATCCTCGGCGGCGACCGGGACAACCCGGGCACCCTGCGCTTCTCCAACGGCAGTTGGACCGCCGAGAAGTCCCGCGCCTTCGGCCGCACCCAGGACGACACCCTGCTGCTGCCCAACGGCCGGCTGATGACGGTCAACGGCGCCTACGACATCCGCGACTACGGCAACGGCCCGTACAACCCGAACGCCGACCTCAAGTACCGCCAGATCGAACTCCGCGACGACCAGGGCAACTGGCAGCTCGGCCCAGTCCAGCGACTGCCGCGCGGCTACCACTCCAACGCGGTGGTGCTGCCGGACGGCCGGATCATGGTGACCGGCGACGAGCTCCAGCAGATGGCCAACAACACCGACATCAACGGCACCGTCGACGGCGTCCCGGGCACCACCGGCCCGATCACCATGAACGGCACCATCGAGATCTACGAACCGCCCTACCTCCACCAGGGCGACCGGCCCGCACTCGCCAACGCGCCCACCGCGCCGGTCGGGTACGACAAGAAGTTCACCGTCACCAGCACCACCCCGGGCCTCGCCGCCAGGGCCGTCCTGCTGGCCCCGACCACCTCCACCCACTCGGTCAACACCAGCCAGCGGCACGTCGACCTGCGGCTGACCAGCCGGGCCGGCAACCGGCTGGAGTTCCAGGCCCCGCCGGACGCCAAGGCCGCCCCGCCCGGCTGGTACCTGCTCTTCCTGCTCAGCGACAAGGGCGTGCCCAGCGTCGCGCAGTGGATCCAGCTCTCCGCCTGAAACCCCCCACCCCGAAAGGAAGCCCGAGAACGATGACGACGGAACTGAGCCTGCGCGAGAGCGAGGAGATCCAGGGCGACGTCCTGGCCGGCTTCAAGAAGGACAACGTCAGCGTCCTGTTCCTCAAGTTCGAGGACGCCTCCCGCGCCCGCGACTGGCTGCGCAGACTGACCCCGCAGATCGCCACCACCCGCCAGGTCGCCGCGTTCAACGAGGCGTTCAGCGAGGCCAGGCACGCCTCCGGCGGCGACGACCCCAAGTCGCTGACCGCCACCTGGCTGGGCGTCAGCTTCACCTACGAGGGCCTGCGGATGCTGGCCGGCACCGACCCGTTCCCCACACCCCCGCCGGTCGGCGGCGGCCTGGAGGCCTTCAAGGAGGGCTCGGCCCAGCGGGCCGGCGCGCTCGGCGACACCGGCGACAACTCCCCGGAGAACTGGCTGTTCGGCAACGGGAAGAACCAGCCCGTCCACGCCCTGCTCAAGATCTCCGCGGACACCGAGCGGGACCTCCAGGCGGCCGTCGAGGCGCAGCGGATCGCCGCCGCCGAGTGCCGGGTCCTGATCGTCTACCAGCAGAACGCCCAGACCCTGCTGGGCAGTCGGCGCGGCAAGGAGCACTTCGGCTTCAAGGACGGCATCAGCGAGCCCGGCGTCAGGGGCTTCGACCGGCCGAACCCGGCCAAGCCGGAGGAGGAGGACGGCCACCCGGGCACCCGGCTGGTCCCGGCCGGCGAGTTCGTCTGCGGCCTGGAGAACGACCGGTTCAGCGGCCCGCCGTCCCAGTACCCCGAGTGGGCGCGCAACGGCTCCTTCCAGGTGGTGCGCCGGCTCGCCCAGGACGTCCCCGGCTGGTGGTCGCAGGTCTCGGTCAAGCTGCGGGAGCTCAAGCAGGCCAAGGCCGTCCCGGAGAGCGCCACCGCCGAGTGGCTGGCCGCCCGGATGGTCGGCCGCTGGCGCTCCGGCGCGCCGGTCTGCAAGCACCAGGACCGGGACGTCCCGAACAGCCCGAGTGCCGCCAACGACAACGACTTCGACTTCCGGGACGACCTGGAGGGCCTGGTCACGCCGCTCTGGTCGCACCTGCGCAAGACCAGCCCGCGGGCCGGCCTCCAGGAGAGCCCGGACAAGCCGCCGTTCGACGCCGGGATCCTGGACGGCCGGCGGATCATCCGCCGGGGCACCCCGTACGGTGCCCCGTTCGACCCGGCCTCCGAGGGCCCGGGCGGCCCGGACGACCCGCGCGGGCTGCTGTTCATCTGCTACCAGGCCGACATCCAGCGGCAGTTCGAGTTCATCCAGGCCGACTGGATGGACCAGCCGAACTTCCCGCCGAACCGGGACAGCGGCGGCGCCGTCCCGCCCGGCCACGCCGGCCCCAGGCCGGTGCCCGGCAAGGACCCGGTGACCCAGGAGGCCCCGGACGTCGACTTCGAGAGCCGGGGGCCGGACGGCCTGATCAGCCACACCCCGGTGAGCTTCCAGCAGTTCGTCCAGACCACCGGCTCGGTCTACGCCTTCATGCCCTCGCTCAGCATCCTGCGCGGGCTCTGCGAGGGCCGGCTCACCCCGGTCGGGCAGAACGGCACCCAGACGGGCACCCAGACCGGCCAGACCGGCCAGACCGGGCAGACGGGCCAGACGGGCACCCAGACCGGCGGGCAGCCCAAGCCGCAGCCCGTGAAGGCCTACCCCTGCGACGAGTTCGTCGGCGTCCCGGACCAGTATCGCAAGGGCGGCCAGAGCCGGTACTGGGCCTTCCACGGCGACCGCTGCCGGGTGATCTCGATCGCCGACGGCTCCGCCCACACCGACCGCAAGGTCGAGGACGACGCCTGGCTGACCAGCTGGACCTGCCTCCAGGGCGTCGGCCGGGTGGACTGCGTGCTGCCCGTCCCGGACCAGCAGGACCCGGGCGGCAAGAGCTGGTACTGGGTGTTCCACAGCACCGGCGGCCGCCAGCAGTACCGCCTGGTCTCGATCACCTGCGGCGGCGGCCGCTACACCACCGCGCTGGAGCGCTCGGACCGCGACCTCACCTACTGGGGCTCGCTCAGCGGCGTCGGCCAGGTCGACTGCTGGCTGCCGGTGCCGGACCAGCAGCGGGTCGGCGGCAAGAGCTGGTACTGGTGCTTCCACACCACCAGCGGCCGCCAGCAGTACCGGCTGATCTCGATCGCCGACGGCTCCTCCCACACCGACGTGCGGGAGCGCACCGACCGCGAGCTCTCCCAGTGGAGTTCGCTGAACGGGCTCAGCCGGGTGGACTGCTTCCTGCCCGTCCCGGACCGCCAACGGGTCAGCGGCAGCAGCGAGTTCTGGGTGTTCTGCGGCCAGAGCTACCGCCGGATCTCGATCGCCGACGGCAGCGGGCACCCGGACCGGCTGGTCGACGGCGACCGGACCTGCGACAACTGGGCCTCGCTCGGCTGAGCGCCGCCCGCGCCCCCGCGTCCCCGCGTCCCCGCACCCGACCGGGGGTGCGGGGGCGCGGTGCACGGGGGCCTGCTCTACCCTGCCGCCATGGTGACGTTCGACGAGTTCCGCGCGATGGCCCTGGCCCTGCCGGAGGCCGCCCAGGAACCGACCTGGGGCATCCAGACCCTGCGGGTCCGCGGCAAGGTCTTCGCGATGGGCGACCCCGACGGCGCCAGCGTCACCGTCAAGGCCACCCGCGAGGACCAGGCCGAACTGATCGCCGCCGAGCCCGAGGTGTTCTCCTTCGCGCGCTACGTCGGACGGCACGGCTGGGTGAGCGTCCGGCTGGACCTGGTCGACCCGGAGGAGCTGCGCGACGTGGTCACCGAGGCCTGGCGGCGGACGGCCCCCAAGCGGGTGGTCGGCGCGTTCGACGCCCAGCACTCCGCCTAGCACCACCGAAACGGCCACACAAGGACGCCGGGAGGACACTCCCGGTTCATGTGATCCATCCCACAGTTTGGGCGTGTCCGTCACCCTCCTGTGACCTCTACGCTTTCCCAGGGAAGTCAGCAAGTCCATTTCGCACCCTCCGGGCACCGCCCGAGAAACGGTGACGGGCCCCAAGGGAGTTGGTGCGGTGCGCAACCGTCGACGCTGGAAGCGGGTACTGATCGGGGCGTTCGCGGGTTGTGCCGTGCTCGCCGACGCGGGTGCCTCGGCAGCCGCGGCCGCGGTCTCCTCGGAGCAGCTGGCGATCTCCACGCCTCCGGCCGGCAGCGCCGCCTGGATCCAGGACCACTCCTTCGGCCGCATCCTGCCCGACCCGGCCACCACCAGCCCGGCCGACGCCGCCGCCTTCTTCGCCTCGCTCGCCCCCACCGAGCTGGACCGGCTGATCAAGGACTACCCGCTGGTCGTCGGCAACTACGACGGCGCCCCGCTGGACCTGCGCTACCGCGCCAACCGGATCGCCCTGGCGAACGAGCGCGACGCCGCCCGGGCCCGCGCCGCCGACAGGAAGCTGGACTCCGACACCCGCGCGCTGGCCGTCTCCCGCGCCAACGACGTCGAGCACCTGCTCGCCCCCGGCCGCCAGGTCCTCGCCTTCGACCCGCGCGGCCGCGGCCTGGTCACCGAGGTCTGGGGCGACCTCGCCGACGCCGAGCACGTCTCCGTCATCGTCCCCGGCTCCGACGCCGACCTCGGCCACTTCGACCAGGCGGCCGAGCCGCTGCGCTCCCCGGCCGGCATGGCCCGCGCCCTGTACGCCGAGGAGCAGCGCCAGGCCCCGGGCACCCGCACCGCCGTGATCGCCTGGACGGGGTACGTCACCCCCTCGGGCCTCGGCCCGGACGCGGCCACCTCCCGGCTCGCCGACGTCGCCGCGCCCCGGCTGGAGCGACTGCTGGCCGGCCTCCGGGAGACCACCCGCCCGGACGCGCCCCCGGCGCTGCTCTGCCACTCGTACGGCTCGGTGGTCTGCGGCACCGCCGCCCCGAGGATCCCGCGGGCGGCCGCCTCGCCGTCCGACACCTCCGGCATCACCGACATGATGGTGTTCGGCAGCCCGGGCATGGGCGTGCAGTCGGCCGACGCGCTGGGCGCCGGCGTCCACGTGTGGGCCACCCGCAACCCCAACGACTGGATCGGCAACGTCCCGTTCCTGGAGGTCGGCAAGCTCGGCCACGGCGCCGACCCGACCGGCAGCGGCTTCGGCGCCGAGCAGATCTCCTCCGCCCGCGCGTCCGGCCACAACGGCTACTTCACGGACGGCACCGACAGCCTGCACAACTTCGCCGCGATCTCGCTCGGCGACTACCGCGACGTCGTCCGGCCCACCAACTCCTAGCCCCTGCAGGGGCGTTACTGCTCCTGGTACAGCCGCAGGGCCTCCGCCGCCGCCCGCGCCAGCTCGCGCCGGGCGGCCGGCGGGCCCAGCACCTCGACCTCGGCGCCGAAGGCCAGCAGCGCGCGGACGGCCGCCGCGGCCGGGAAGGCCATCGCCAGCTCGACCCACTCCTCGGTCGCCCCGCCGCCCGTCTCCGGCGGCACGGCCGTGACCCGGCCGCCGTGGATGCGCAGGAACATGTCCAGCCGCCCGCGCCGCACCCGCACCCGGACCGGCACGTCCTTCGGCAGCCGCTCCACCTGCTCGCGCAGCGCCGCCCACACCTCGCCGAGCGTCACCCCGGCCCGGCGGCGCACCGCCTCCTCGGCGGTCTCGGCGGCGAGCACCCGGTCGGCCCGGAACAGCCGCGGCTCACCGTGCAGATCGGCCACCAGGTACCAGACCGCGGCCTTGTTCACCAGGCCGTACGGGTCGACGGTGTACTCCACCGGCGCGGGCGTGCCGCTGTGCCGGTAGCGCAGCCGCAGCCGCCGGTCGGCGAACACCGCGTACTGCAGCTCGCCCAGGTCCGGCGGACTGCCGGTGCCCGCCTGCGGGTTCTGCATCCAGCGCGCCGGGTCGACCAGGATGCGCTCGCTGACCCGCTCGGCGGCCGGGCGGTGCGGGGCGGGCAGCGCGGCCATCACCTTGCGCAGCGCCGAGCCGAGCGCGCCGTCCAGCCCGAGGTCGCTGTGGGCGCCCTGGGCGGAGAGCACGAACAGGGCCCGCGCCTCGTCTGCGGTCAGCCCGGTGACGTCGGTGCGGTAGCCGGGCAGCAGGTTGATGCCGCCGTGCCGGCCGCGTTCGGTGAACACCGGCACCCCGGCGGCGGAGAGCGACTCGACGTCCCGGTAGATGGTGCGGACGGACACCTCCAGCCGTTCGGCCAGTTCGGTGGCGGGCACCCGGCCCCGGGTCTGGAGCAGCAGCAGGATCGAGAGCAGGCGGTCGGCCTTCATGGCTCCAGAATCCCAAGAATCCTGACGACACTTGTCAGGTTTTACTGGGAGATTGCGTTCCGAGCCCGAGCGATCACCCGAGCAAGGGCCGTACCGTGCAGAGGAGCCGACCGCAGATGAACGCCGTCCAGGACGCCCGCCCGCAGTACCTCGCCGCCCTCGACCAGCTGGCACAGCTGGTCGGCGCCGTCGCCCCCGCCGACCTCGACCGGCCCACCCCCTGCGAGGAGTACACGCTGCGTCAGCTGCTGAACCACGTGGTCGGCGGCGTCCACCGGTTCGCGTACATGGGCGAGGGCGGTCACGCCCAGGACGTCGTGGCCGCCGTCGAGGACCCGTCGGACGACGGCTG
The DNA here is from genome assembly GCF_044760155.1 of Kitasatospora sp. NPDC098652. Lineage (NCBI taxonomy): Bacteria > Bacillati > Actinomycetota > Actinomycetes > Kitasatosporales > Streptomycetaceae > Kitasatospora > Kitasatospora sp. NPDC098652. The sequence continues at coordinate 217,748 of NZ_JBIWAQ010000007.1, read as the reverse complement.
GGCGGCCGCGCTGGACCGGGCCCGCACCCGGGTGACCGCCGCCTGGTCCGACGACGCCAAGTTGGGCCGCCCGACCTTCGCGCCCTGGGGCGAGGTGCCCGGGGCGATCGCGGTCGGCGGCTACGTGATGGAGCTGGTCACCCACTCCTGGGACATCGCCACCGCCCTCGACAACGGCTTCGCGCTGGACGACGACCTGGCCCGCACCGCGCTGGCCGTCGCCGAGCTCGTCCTGCCGCCGGAGAGCCGGGTCGCGGGCACCCCGTTCGGCCCCGTGCAGCCGGTCGCCGACGACGCCGACGTGCACGCCCGGCTGGCCGCCTGGATGGGCCGCAAGGCCTGAGGCCCCCCGTTCCGTGACCCCCCGTTCCGTGACCCCCGGGGGCGTGACCCCCGGGGCCCGCGCCCCGGAACGGCCGTACGGGCCCGGAGGTCACCGACCCCCGGGCCCGTACGGCCGCTCTCCCGGTCCGGGCTACTCGCGCCCGACCGAGGTGTTGCTCATGTCCGCGTAGCGCTCGCCCGCCACCCGCCCGGCCAGCGGCTCCAGCAGCGCCAGCTCCTCCGCGCTCAGCCGCAGGGCGACCGCGCCGGTGTTCTCGACGAGCCGGCTGCGCTTGCGGGTCCCGGGGATCGGCACCACGGTCAGCCCGTGCACCTGGGCCCGCTGCTGGACCCAGGCCAGCGCGACCTGGGCGAGCGTCGCGTCGTGGGCCGCGGCGATCTCCCGCAGCGGGGTGAGCAGTTCGCCGTTGGCGACGGCGTTCTCACCGGTGTAGCGCGGGCTGCTGCGGCGGAAGTCGTCCGCCGTGAGGGCCGCGGCGTCCTGGAAGGCGCCGGTCAGGAAGCCCCGCCCGAGCGGCGAGTACGGCACGAAGGCGACGCCCAGCTCGGCTGCGGCCGGCACCGCGGAGCGCTCGACGTCCCGGGCGAACACCGACCACTCGGACTGCACCGCGGCGATCGGGTGGACGGCGTACGCCTCGCGCAGCTCGGCCCCGGTCACCTCGGACAGCCCCAGCTGCCGCACCTTGCCGGCCTTCACCAGCTCGGCCATCGCGCCGACCGACTCGGACAGCGGCACGGCCGGGTCACGGCGGTGCATGTAGTACAGGTCGATGGTCTCCACGCCGAGGCGGCGCAGCGAGCCCTCCACCGCGGTGCGGATGTACTCCGGGTCGTTGCGGATAGCCCGGCGGCTCGGGTCCTCCTCGCTGCGGTCGATGGCGAACTTGGTGGCGATGACCACCCGGTCGCGGTTGGCGCGGACGAAGGGGGCGAGGAACTCCTCGTTGCGGCCGTAACCGTACATGTCCGCGGTGTCGAACAGGGTGACGCCGACCTCCAGCGCGGCGTCCAGGGTGGCGCGCGCCTCGTCGGTGTCGGTCGGGCCGTAGAACTCGCTCATGCCCATGCAGCCGAGGCCCTGGACGCCCACCAGCGGGCCGTCGGTGCCGAGGGGGGCGGTGGGGAGGACGGGGTGAGTCATGCGCTCTGCTCTTCCTCTACTGCTCGGTGGTACTGGCATCGGACGGGGGCGCCGGCACTGTCGGCGATCCTCCCGGCATAGAGATCGATCTTGTGGTCGAGGACGGCCAGGGTGGCCTGGAGGTCGACGATCCGCTGCCGGACCTCCTCGCGCTGGGTCTCCAGCAGCTCCCGGCGCTCGACGTAGGTCTCGTCGCCACGGCGGGTCATGTCGACGTACTTGAGCATGTCCGCCACCGACATCCCGGTCAGCCGCAGCCGGCCCAGGAAGGCCAGCCGGTGCAGGTCGCCGTCGCAGTAGCGGCGCTGGCCGCCGGCCGCGCGGTCGACCGGGTCGAGCAGGCCGATCCGCTCGTACCAGCGGAGCGTGTGGGCGGTCAGCCCGCTGACCGCGGCGACCTCGCTGATGGTGTGCCGAGGGGTCCGGTCCGGCTCGCCGGCCGGGCCGTTGAAGACCTCGGCGCAGCTGCGCAGACCGGCCCGGGCCCGTACGGGTGTGGCCATGATCGATTCCCCCTGTCCTGTGACGACGACGCTACCGAGTTGGAGTGCACTCCAAGCAAGCCACCTACCCGGGTGCCCCCGCCACCCGGCTGGGCCGCACATTAGAGTCGACCGCATGGAGAGCTTGCGGATGATCGACAACTGGCCCGTGCCCCACGCCGCCGCCGCGGTGGTCCGGGGGTCGGACGGCGCGGTGCTGGGCGCCCACGGCCCGCAGCAGCACCTCTTCCCGCTGGCCTCGGTGACCAAGCTGCTGACCTCCTACGCGGCGCTGGTCGCCCTGGAGGAGGGCGTGTTCGAGCTGGACGACCCGGCCGGCCCGCCCGGCTCCACCGTCCGCCACCTGCTCGCCCACACCTCGGGCCTCGGCTTCGACGAGGACCGGCTGTTCGCCGAGCCGGGCAAGCGCCGGCTCTACTCCAACGCCGGTTTCGACGCGCTGGCCGCCACCCTGGCCGAGGCCGCCGGGATCGCCTTCCACCGGTACGTCGCCGAGGCGGTGTTCGAGCCGCTGGGCATGCACGACACCCTGATCAACACCGCGAGCAAGTCCCCGGCCGGCGCCGGCGGCCTGTCCACGGTGGCCGACCTGGCCCGGTTCGCCGCCGAGCTGCAGTCCCCGAAGCTGCTGGACCCGTCCACCGTCCACCGGGCCACCCGCGAGGTCGCCTTCCCCGGCACCAGCGGCGTGCTGCCCGGCTACGGCCACCGCCGCCCGAACGACTGGGGCCTCGGCTTCGAGATCCGCGACGGCAAGAGCCCGCACTGGACCGGCACCGCCAACTCCCCCGAGACCTTCGGCCACTTCGGCCAGTCCGGCACCTTCCTCTGGGTCGACCCGCAGGCCGGCGCGGCCTGCATCGCGCTCACCGACCGGGACTTCGGCCCCTGGGCCGTGGAGGCCTGGCCGCCGCTGTCCGACGCCGTCCTCGGCGAACTGGGGGGCTGACCTCAGCCGTACGAGACCGGCGAGTGCATCTCCCAGAGCAGGAGTTCGGCGCCGGTCTCCCCGGCCGAGGGGTCGGCGAAGGCCTCGCCGGTGATCCGCACGCTGTCGCCGGGCACCATCGACCGCCCGGCGCCCTTGGGCCCGGGCACGGTCCGGTAGCCCAGGGAGCCGGCCGTCAGGTGGGCGTACCGCCAGGGCGCGGCGGGCAGTTCGGGCAGCGGCCGCCAGGGGCCGGCGGTGGCCAGCCAGAGCGCGGCGTCGCGGCGTCGAAGCCGCAGGGCGTCCGTCCCGGCGTCGCGCTCCAGGCCGGAGGCCAGCAGCGTCAACCCGCCGTCCGCCGGCTCCACCTTGCGCAGCCCGTACGCCGGGGCGGCGTCGAACTCGTCCGGCTGCAGCCACATCTGGACGAAGCGCACCGGCCCGGTGGCGCCGCCGACGTTGCGCTCGGTGTGGGTGACCCCGGAGCCGGCGCTGAGGTGCTGCACCATGCCCGGGCGCACCACCCCGTGGTGGCCGTGCGAGTCCCGGTGGGCGAGAGCGCCTTCCAGCACCCAGGTGAGGATCTCGGTGTCCCGGTGCTTGTGCTCCTCGAACCCGGCGCCGGGCGCCAGGAGTTCCTCGTTGCACGCGAGCAGCGCGCCGAAGTGGGTGTTCTTCGGGTCGTAGTGGCCGGAGAAGGAGAACGCGTGTCGGGTCTCGATGCCCTCGGCGGGGGTGGAGCGGTAGCGCTCGGCGGTGCGGCGCTGGTCGGCACGGGGGCGGGCGGCGGCGTCGGTCACGCCCCTCACCGTACTGCTCCGGACGGCGCGCGCCCGGGCGCGGACGCGCCCCGAGCCCCGGGGGTGTGAGCGGCACCACCGTGCCGCTGCGCCGGGGGGTGTGCACGAGCAGTCACTCGCGTGAGGCAGTCTTGTCCTTGTGCCAGCCGCTTCCGCGAACTCCAAGAGCGAACCCAGTCCCGCCGCCGAACCCACCGGCAAGAGCCCGGCTCCCCGGACCTCCCGCGACCGCCCCGGCCGCCCCGCCCCCCGTCTGACCGCCCAGGAGCGCCGGAACGCCGCCGAGCGGGCCGAGCGCCGGGCCGCGACGCTCAAGCGGCTGGAGAAGTCCTCGGGGAAGCTGGCCACCGCCGCGATCTCGCGGATGGACGACCAGCTCGGCTGGTACCGGCGGATGCCACCGGAGCACCGCTCCTGGATCGGCCTGGTCGCCCAGGCCGGCATCGCCGCCTTCACCGAGTGGTACCGCCACCCGGAGGCCGCCCGGGCGATCTCCACCGACGTCTTCGGCACCGCCCCGCGCGAGCTGACCAGGGCGATCACGCTGCGCCAGACCGTGGAGCTGATCCGCACCACGATCGAGGTGATGGAGGAGGCCATCGAGGAGGTGGCCGCCCCCGGCGACGAGGCGGACATGCGCGAGTCCGTGCTGGTCTACGCCCGGGAGATCGCCTTCGCCACCGCCCAGGTGTACGCCCAGGCCGCCGAGGCGCGCGGCGCCTGGGACGCCCGGCTGGAGGCGCTGGTGGTGAACTCCCTGCTGTCCGGCGACGCCGACGAGGGCGTGCTCTCCCGGGCGGCCGCCCTGGGCTGGGGCCAGCCCAGCCAGGTCCGGGTGGTGATGGGCAGCGCCCCGGACGGCGACAGCGAGCTGGTGGTCGAGGCGATCCGCCGGGCCGCCCGGTACGCCAAGCTGAACGTGCTGACCGGGGTGCTGGGCAAGCGCCTGGTGGTCGTGGTCGGCGGCGACAAGGAGCCGGTGCACGCCGCCCGGGCGCTGATCGGCCAGTTCGCGCCGGGCCCGGTGGTGATCGGCCCGACCGTACCGGACCTGCTCTCGGCGACCCGCTCGGCGCACGCCGCCGCGGCCGGCCTGCGCGCCTGCGCCGCCTGGCCGGACGCCCCGCGCCCGGTGCTCGCCGACGACCTGCTGCCCGAACGGGCACTCGCCGGGGACCAGGCCGCCCGCCGCCAGTTGGTGGAGGAGATCTACACACCGCTGGACGAGGCCGGCTCCGCCCTGCTGGAGACGCTGAGCGTCTACCTGGAGCAGGCGTCCTCCCTGGAGGGCGCGGCCCGAATGCTCTTCGTGCACCCCAACACGGTGCGCTACCGGCTACGACGTGTGACCGACGTCACGGGGTACGCCCCCTCCGACGTACGTTCGGCGTTCACCCTGCGGATCGCACTGGCCCTCGGCCGGCTCACCGCCGCCGGGGAGCCCGGCTGAGCCGGGGTGTAGGGACCATACAATCCCGGATGGTTTTCTTCGTTACCGTCGCCTACCCGCCCCCGGGCGCCTGGCGAGAGAGGGTTGAACCGTGCTCGTAATCGTCGCCCCTGGACAGGGTGCCCAGTCCCCCGGTTTCCTCAGCCCCTGGCTCGAGCTGGACGGTGTCGCCGACCGCCTGCGCCGTTGGTCGGAGCCCGCCGGGCTCGACCTGGTGCACGCCGGGACCGAGGCCTCCGCCGAGGAGATCAAGGACACGGCCGTCGCCCAGCCGCTGCTGGTCGCGGCCGGCCTGGTGACCGCCCGCGCGCTGTTCCCGGACGAGGAAGCCGCCCGCAAGCTGACCGGCGCCGTCGCCGGCCACAGCGTCGGTGAGATCACCGCCGCCGCCCTCGCCGGGGTGTTCGGCGCCGCCGAGGCGCTGACCTTCGTCCGCGAGCGCGGCCTGGCCATGGCCGAGGCCGCCACCGTCACCGAGACCGGCATGACCGCCGTGCTCGGCGGCGACCCGGAGGTCGTGGCGGCGAAGCTGGCCGAGCACGGTCTGACCGCGGCCAACAACAACGGCGGCGGCCAGATCGTCGCGGCCGGCACGCTGGTCCAGCTGGAGGCCCTCAAGGCGGACCCGCCGGCCGGCGCCAAGCTGATCGCGCTCAAGGTGGCCGGTGCCTTCCACACCGAGCACATGAACCCCGGCGTCGAGCGGCTCGCCGCGCTGGCCCCGAGCCTGGCCGTGGCCGACCCGCAGGTCACCTACGTGTCCAACAAGGACGGCGGGGTCGTCGACTCCGGCGCCGAGGTGCTGGCCCGCCTGGTGTCGCAGGTCTCCAACCCGGTCCGCTGGGACCTCTGCACGGAGACCCTCGGCCGACTGGGCGCGACCGCCGTGATCGAGCTGTCCCCCGCGGGCACGCTCACCGGGCTGCTCAAGCGCAACCTCAAGGGCGTGGCCACGCTCGCCCTGAAGACCCCCGCCGACCTGGACAAGGCGCGTGCGCTCATCGCGGAGCACAGCGGCCAGGGGCAGCCGGACCAGCAGCACCAGGAGGACCTGGCATGACCAAGCCGCAGATCCGCCCCGCCACCGGCGCGCAGTACTCCCGGATCCACGGGGTCGGCGGCTACCGCCCGGTCCGGGTCATCCCCAACTCCGAGGTCCTGGAGTGGATCGACTCCTCGGACGAGTGGATCCGCACCCGCAGCGGGATCGCCGAGCGCCGCTGGGCGGGCCCGGAGGAGAGCGTCGCCGAGATGTCGGTGCAGGCCGCCGGCAAGGCCATCGCGCAGGCCGGCATCTCCGCCGAGCAGATCGGCGGCGTGATCGTCGCGACCGTCTCGCACCTCAAGCAGACCCCCGCGATCGCCACCGAGATCGCCGAGCGGCTCGGCTGCGGCACCGCCCCGGCCTTCGACATCTCGGCCGCCTGCGCCGGCTTCGGCTACGGCCTGGGCCTGGCCGACGGCATGATCCGCGGCGGCAACGCCGAGTACGTGCTGGTGATCGGTGTCGAGCGGCTCAGCGACCTGACCGACAAGTCGGACCGCTCGACCGCCTTCATCTTCGGCGACGGCGCCGGTGCCGCGATCGTCGGCCCGTCCGACACGCCGGGCATCGGCAAGCTGATCTGGGGCTCGGACGGCTCGCAGTCCGACGTCATCAGCCAGACGCAGGCCTGGGACACCGCCTTCGCCAAGCCCGACGCCATCAACGGCCCGGGCGAGGAGCAGGACCACAAGTGGCCGGCCCTGCGGATGGACGGCCAGCCGGTGTTCCGCTGGGCGGTCTGGGAGATGGCCAAGGTGGCCCAGCAGGCGCTGGACGCCGCCGGGATCACCGCCGACCAGCTCGGTGCCTTCATCCCGCACCAGGCCAACATGCGGATCACCGACGCCATGATCAAGGCGCTCAAGCTGCCCGCGTCGGTGCCGGTCGCCCGCGACATCGCGGAGACCGGCAACACCTCGGCGGCCTCCATCCCGCTGGCGATGGAGCGCATGCTGGAGTCCGGCGAGGCCCACAGCGGCGACCTCGCGCTGATCATCGGGTTCGGGGCGGGTCTCGTCTACGCCGCGGCAGTCGTTACGCTCCCCTAGGCGCGTTTCGCCCCACCCATCCACAAGCCCGTGTTCGGCCGACGGTCGGACGCGTTCAACACCGAAGAGGAGCAGCCAGTATGGCTACGCAGAACGAGGTCCTGGAGGGTCTCGCCGAGATCGTCAACGAGATCGCCGGCATCCCGGCCGAGGACGTTGCGCTCGACAAGTCCTTCACCGACGACCTGGACGTCGACTCGCTGTCCATGGTCGAGGTCGTGGTGGCCGCCGAGGAGCGCTTCGACGTCAAGATCCCGGACGACGAGGTCAAGAACCTGAAGACCGTCGGCGACGCGGTGAACTACATCCTCACCAACGCCGCCTGAGCGATCGACTCGTACGAGTCGCCCAGTCCGTCCCGCGTGACGCACGCCCAGGACGGCTGACCCGTCGGCCCGGCTCCGAGAGCCAGGCCGACCCGCCGGCCGGGACGCCCCACCGGGCGCCCGGCCGGGCCCTTCCTCGGCTCGCCGCCGACCCCGCACGAAACGTGAAAGAAGAGAGACCAGTGACCGCTGAGAACCGAACCGTGGTCGTCACGGGTATCGGCGCCTTCACGCCGCTGGGCGGCGACGCCGCCACCACCTGGGAGAACCTGATCGCCGGGCGCTCCGGAGTGGCGGCGCTGACCGAGGAGTGGGCCCAGGACCTGCCGGTCAAGATCGCCGCGCGCACCGCGGTCGAACCGGGCGAGATCCTGCCCCGCCCGCTGGCCCGGAAGCTGGACCGCTCCGCCCAGTTCGCGCTGATCGCCGCCCGCGAGGCCTGGGCCGACGCCGGCTTCGAGACCCCGGCCACCGACGAGTCCTCCAAGCTCGCCCCCGAGCGCCTGGGCGCCGTGATCGCCTCCGGCATCGGCGGCGTGACCACCCTGCTCGACCAGTACGACGTGCTGCGGGAGAAGGGCGCCCGCAAGGTCTCCCCGCACACCGTCCCGATGCTGATGCCCAACTCCCCGGCGGCCAACGTCGGCCTGGAGGTCGGCGCCCGCGCGGGTGTGCACACCCCCGTCTCCGCCTGCGCCTCCGGCGCCGAGGCGATCGGCTACGCGATCGAGATGATCCGCAGCGGCCGCGCCGACGTCGTGGTGGCCGGCGGCACCGAGGCGGCGATCCACCCGCTGCCGATCGCCGCGTTCGCCAACATGATGGCGATGTCCAAGAACAACGACGAGCCCGAGCGCGCCTCGCGCCCGTACGACAAGGCCCGGGACGGCTTCGTGCTGGGCGAGGGCGCCGGCGTGGTCGTGCTGGAGTCGCTGGAGCACGCCGAGGCCCGCAACGCCCGGATCTACTGCGAGGCCGTCGGCCAGGGCCTGTCCTCGGACGCCCACCACATCGCCCAGCCCGAGCCGACCGGCGCCGGGGTGGCCCGCGCGCTGGCCGACCTGTTCGACCGCAACGACCTGGACAAGGCCGAGATCGTGCACGTCAACGCGCACGCCACCTCGACCCCGCAGGGCGACACCGCCGAGCTCAAGGCGCTCCGCAAGGAGCTGGGCGACGACCTCGACCACATCCTGGTCTCCGCCACCAAGTCGATGACCGGCCACCTGCTGGGCGGCGCCGGCGGCATCGAGACCGTCGCCACCGTGCAGGCGCTGTACCACCGGATCGCCCCGCCGACCATCAACGTCGAGGAGCTGGACGACGAGGTGGACGCGAAGGTCGTGACCGAGGCGACCCCGCTGCCCGAGGGCCGGATCGCCGCGCTGAACAACTCGTTCGGCTTCGGCGGCCACAACGTGGTGCTGGCCTTCCGCACCCGCTGACGCCCATGACGGAGGGGCCGGCGCCGTTACGGCGCCGGCCCCTCCGTCATGTCGTCCCGCGGGCTCAGACCACCTGGTGCAGCCAGCGCACCGGCGCGCCCTCGCCCGCGTAGCGGAACGGCTCGAGCTCGTCGTCCCAGGGCTTGCCCAGCAGCCGGGAGATCTCGGCCTCCAGGTCGGCCCCCTCGCTGCGGGCCCGCAGCAGGACGGCCCGCAGCCGGTCCTCGGGGATCAGGATGTCGCCGTGGATGCCCGTGACGGCGTGGAAGATGCCGAGCGCGGGCGTGCTGCTGTACCGCTCCCCCTCCGCCGTGGCGCAGGGCTCGCTGGTCACCTCGTACCGCATCAGCTGCCAGCCGCGCAGCGCGGAGGCGAGCTTCGAGGCGGTGCCGGGCTCCCCCTGCCAGGAGAGCTCGGCGCGCCAGTGCCCGGGTGCGGCCGGCTGGCGGATCCAGTCCAGGCTCACCCGCACACCGAGCACCCCCGCGACGGCCCACTCGACGTGCGGGCACAGCGCGCGGGGCGCGGAGTGGATGTAGAGAACTCCACGTGTCGTCACCGGGACCTCCAGGCTGTGGACGAGGGTCGCCTTCCCCAGCTGCCTCGTGCCTGCAGTTGATCCACAGTTACCCACGTTAGCCGACATTAAGCTACTAAATTGAGCAAAACGGACAGGCTTTCGCTCAATGCTAGTCGAATCCTCAACGAGGTCTACCCCTCGGCCGGATCTCTCCCCCGAACGGCCCCATCGCCAGGCGGGACCACCGTACCGCGCGGCGCGGGGCGATGGATGACGCACTTTCGGATCCGGCCGGAATGCGGTAGTGCGGCCGGATCCCCTGCGCCGTGCACGCGAACCGCCCCGCACGCCCGGTCGGGGCGGCGGGGCGGGTTCGACTCCGGGTCGAGGACCTGACGGTGGGTCAGCCGTCCAGGCGGACGACCATCTTGCCGGTGTTGACGCCGCGGAGCAGGTCGAGGAAGGCCTCGACGGCGTTCTCGAAGCCGTCCACCACGGTCTCCTCGGAGCGCAGCTCGCCGGAGCGCAGCCAGCCGCTCATCTCGGCCACGAACTGCGGCTGCAGGGCGGCGTGGTCGGCGACCAGCATGCCCTCCAGGCGCAGCCGCTTGCCGATCGCCAGCGCCAGGTTCCGCGGGGCGGCGGGCGGGGTGGTGTCGTTGTACTGGGCGATCGCGCCGCAGAGCACCGCGCGGCCGTGCACGCCGAGGGCGCCGATCGCGGCCTCCAGGTGCTCCCCGCCGACGTTGTCGAAGTAGAGGTCGATGCCCTCCGGGGCGGCCTTCGCGAGCTGCTCGGCGACCGGTCCGTCCTTGTAGTTGAAGGCCGCGTCGAAGCCGTACTCGTCCACCAGCTTGGCGACCTTCTCCGCCGAACCGGCCGAGCCGACCACCAGCGAGGCGCCCTTGAGCCGGGCGATCTGGCCGACCAGCGAGCCGACGGCGCCGGCCGCGCCGGAGACGAAGACCTTGTCGCCCTCCTTGAGGCCGCCGACCGCGAGCAGTCCGGCGTAGGCGGTCAGGCCGGGCATGCCGAGCACGCCGAGGTAGGCGGAGAGCGGGGCGGCGGCCGGGTCGACCTTGACCGCGCGCTTCGCGTCCACGGTGGCGTACTCGCGCCAGCCGAGCCCGTGCAGCACGGCGTCGCCGGGGGCGAAGCCCTCGGCCTCGGAGGCGACCACGTAGCCGACCGCGCCGCCGTCCATCGCCTGGCCGAGCTGGAACGGGGGCACGTAGGACTTGACGTCGTTCATCCGGCCGCGCATGTACGGGTCGACCGAGAGGTGGGTGTTGCGGACCAGGATCTCGCCCGGGCCCGGGGTCCGGACCGGGGCCTCGACCAGGGCGAAGTCGGCGGGCACGGGCCAGCCCTGGGGGCGGGCGGCGAGGTGCCATTCACGGGCGGCGGCGGGGGTGGCCTGCTCTGCCATGGAGGTGCTCCTTGGGGGGTTTCGGCAGGTAAAAGGTTGAGCAACTGAAGTAACGATGGACGTGAAAGGTTCACGTTGTCAACTTTTCAGGTAGACTCTGAGGCATGGACACCCAGCAGACCGAGGTCGCCACGCCGCAGTCCGACGAGATCACCCGCGAGGTCGTCGACCTGATGGCCAACCTGGTCGCCCTGTTCCACCGCGAGTACGAGGAGGCCGCCGCCGCCCGCTCGCTCACCGGCGCCCAGGCCAAGGTGCTCGCGCTGCTGCGGCGCGGGCCGCTGCCGATGCGCCACATCGCCCAGACGCTCAGCTGCGAGCCCTCCAACATCACCGGCATCGTCGACCGGCTGGAGGCCCGCGGCTTCGTCACCCGGCAGGCCAACCAGCAGGACCGCCGGGTCAAGCTGGTCGCCGCCACCGAGACCGGCTCGGCCGCCTCCGAGGAGCTGCGCGAGTCGCTCAACTTCGCCCGCGAGCCGCTCGCCGCACTCGGCCCGCAGGAGCGCACCGTCCTGCGGGACCTGCTCCGGCGGATGCTCACCGGCGCCTCCGGCCCCGGCGCGTGACCAGCATCACAGCCCCGCCGCCCGATTCGCCCGCCCCCAGGGGGTAACCGAACAGCCTTCCGGAACGTCTAACGTTCGAACATCGAACGCGAGAGACCTGAGGACGGGGGGCACGGGGATGAGCAGCAGCACGCGCCGGCGCCGCTACCTGCGGACCGCCATCGGCCTGGCCGCCGTTCTGGTGCTGTCGGTCGTGGGGGCGGGGGCCTGGTTCTACCACCGGCTGGACAACAACATCACCACCTTCGACGCGGGCGGTGTCGCCACCGAGCGCCCGCCGGCCCCCGTGCCGGCCAGCCCCGGCGCCCAGGTGCCGGTCAACATCCTGCTGCTCGGCTCGGACACCCGCGACGACGGGAACAACTCACTGGGCGGCGGCGACGAGGGCGTCGGCAACTCGGACACCGCGATCCTGGTGCACGTCTACGCCGACCACAAGCACGCCGTCGGGGTCTCGATCCCCCGCGACACCCTGGTCACCATCCCGTCCTGCAAGCTGGCGGACGGCACCTGGACCAAGCCCCGCAACGACCAGATGTTCAACTCGGCGTTCAGCCTCGGCGAACTCGCCAAGGGCAACCCGGCCTGCACCCAGAACACCGTGGAGAAGCTCACCGGGCTGCGGGTCGACCACACCATCGTGGTCGACTTCAAGGGCGCCGCCGCGATGACCGACGCCATCGGCGGCGTGGACGCCTGCGTGCCCAACGACGTCAACGAGTACGGCATCCAGCTCAAGAAGGGGATGCAGAAGCTCTCCGGGAAGTCCGCGGTCGACTACCTGCGGGCCCGGCATGGCATCGGCGACAACTCCGACATAGGCCGGATGAAGCGCCAGCAGGCCTTCCTCTCCTCGATGATCAAGAAGGTCCAGTCCCAGGGCTTCTCACTGCCCACGCTGCTGCCGCTGGCCGACGCCGCCACCAAGTCGCTCACCGTGGACGAGGGCCTCGGCACCGCGATGAAGCTGGTGGACTTCGCCCGCTCGATGGAGGACATCAAGCTCTCCGACGTCACCTTCGTCACCGCCCCCTGGCGCTTCGCCGGGGACCGGGTGCGGCTGGTCCAGCCGGACGCCGACGCGCTGTGGAAGCTGCTGCGCGAGGACCGCACCCTGGACGGGCAGAGCACCGGCGGCACCGGTGCGGCCACCGCCGCGGCCTCCGCTTCCGCCGCCGCCTCCGCCTCCGCCTCCGCCTCGCCGAGTGCGGGCTCCGGGACGAACGCGCCGCTCACCGCCGAACAGGCCGCCGCCCCGGTCACCGTGGTCAACGGCGTCGGCACCGCCGGCCTGGCCGGCTCCGGCGCCGAGACCCTCAAGGGGCGCGGCTTCCAGAACGTCACCCTCGGCGCCAACAACCCCGGCAGGCAGCACACCGAGGTCTCCTACGACCCGACGCTCAAGGCCGCCGCCGACCAGGTGGTCGCGCTCTTCCCCGGCGCCGGCGCCGTCGAGGAGCCCGGCTCGGGCGGGATCACCGTCACCCTCGGCGCCGACTACCGGGCGGCCGGCACCCAGCTGAACTCGGTGACCGCGCCCTCGCCCACGGCCACCGCGCCCAGCGGGATCCCGACCGGCATAGCGGAGAACACCCGCGGCGCCGACACCGACCCCTGCGCCGACCTGACCTTCGGGTCGTAGGACCCGCCTTACTCCGGGCCCTGGGCCCCAGCTACTCCGGGTCCGGCAGGCCGGTGACCACGGCTGTCAGGCGGGTGCCGGGGACGAAGGCACCCGCCGCGGCCAGGTCGGCCAGCGCGGCGAGCAGCTTGGCGACGTACCGGCGTTCCACCGGGACGCCGTGGCGGCGTTCGAACTCCGTGGCGAAGGCGGCGAGTTCGGCCGGGACCTTGCCGTAGCCGCCGCCGTGGTGGGCGTGGTCGATCCGCCAGTTGGCGAACTCCCGCCCGAACCCGGCCCGGTGCAGCCGGGCGACCTCCGCCTCCAGGTAGCCCTCGCCGCCGCGCAGCACGGCCACCCCGAGCGCCCTTGCGCCCGGCGGCAGGCCCGCCGCGATCCCGGCCAGGGTGCCGCCGGTGCCCACCGGGCAGCAGACCACGTCACGCCCGTCCAGGTCCGGCAGTTCGGCCGGGATCGCGGCCGCGCCGATCGCGGCCAGGGCGTTGGAGCCGCCCTCCGGGAGCACCAGGCAGCGGCCCCAGCGGCGCTGGAACTCCGTACCGTCACCGGTGCCGGCCCGGCCGGTGGCCTCGCGGTAGGCGGCCCGGGTGAGGAACTCCAGCCGCATCCCGGAGCGTTCGGCGGCCCGCAGCGACCAGTTGCGCGGCCGGTCGGCCAGCTCCTCGCCGCGCACCAGCCCGACGCTCTCCAGGCCGAGCGCGTCGGCGGCGGCCGCGACCGCCCGCAGGTGGGTCGAGTAGGCGCCGCCGAAGGTCAGCAGCCGGGTGTGCCCCTGCTCGACGGCAGCGGCCAGGTTCGGGGCCAGCTTGCGCCACTTGTTGCCGGGGACGGTCGGGTGCAGCAGGTCGTCCCGCTTGAGCCGCAGCCCCACCCCGGCCCGGGTGAACACCCCGTCGGTGCAGTCCACCAGCGGGGTCGGCAGCAGGGCGGGTTCGAGCATCCGGCCAGCTTACGGGCCCGTCCAGGCCGGCCGGCGGCACCCCGGGCGGGTCAGCCCGCCCCGCCGTCCGCGTACTTCGCGTTGACGGCCCGGCGCAGGGCGCGCGGGACCGGGCCGGCCGCCGGGGCCAGCTTGTCGATCCGGGCCCGGAACTCGCGCCGCCTCCGCCAGGTCAGGGCCGGGCTCAGCCGGGCCGCGTCGACCAGGGCGACCAGCGCCGCGTCCGCCGGGTCGACCCGGCTGAGCGGGCCGCTCAGCGCCGACGTGACGCTCGCCGCCAGCGCCTTGCGCACCCGGGGCTCCGTCAGGGTCACCCGGGCGACCGGGAAGAGCCCGAGCACCCGGTGCTCCTCGACCCGGATCCGCCCGGCGGCCGCGAGCCCGTCGCGGACCACCCGCGCCGACCTCCCCGGGCGCCCGATCCAGCTCCACCAGGTGCGCCGCCGCCCCTGGCGGATCTGCTCCAGCAGCGCGGCGGAGAGCGGGTCGAGCCCGCCGGTCGGGCCGTCGACGGGGGCCGGGTGCCGGCCGTCGTCACGGAGCAGCCCGCGGCGGAGGAGCTCGGTGAGCGCCGCCGCCCGCAGGGCCAGGTCCAGGTCGGTGGTGCGGGTGAGCCGCCCGCGCTCGGGGTCGTAGGCGAGCAGGTAGAGCTTCTCGGGCAGATTGACGGGAAGGTCCATCTCGGTCTCCGAAGGATCTGGGACGATCTGCGGAGCGCCCGGCCGCCGCGGTCAGTCCTCGGGCGGACCGCCGTCCTCCGGGCTCTCCTTGGGCGGTCGGCCGCGCCGGGGAAGCCGGGCCGCGCCGCTGGGCATCCGGCCGGCCTCACCGAGGGCGCGGCGGAGCACGAACTCGATCTGGGCGTTGGTGCTGCGCAGTTCGTCCGCGGCCCACCGCGCCAGTGCGTCGTGAACCGAAGGATCCAGTCGCAGCAGGAGCTTCTTCCGTTCCGTCGCCAACGCCGCGCCCTTACTGGTAGAGGGAGCCCGTGTTCACGACGGGCTGGGTGCCCCGGTCGCCGCAGAGCACCACCAGGAGGTTGCTCACCATGGCGGCCTTGCGCTCCTCGTCCAACTCCACCACGTCCCGCTCGGCGAGCCGGTCCAAGGCCTCCTCGACCATACCGACGGCGCCCTCGACGATCAGCCGCCGGGCGGCCACCACGGCCCCGGCCTGCTGCCGCTGGAGCATCACCTGGGCGACCTCGGGCGCGTAGGCGAGCCGGGTGATCCGGGACTCGACGACCCGCACACCGGCCGAGGCGACCCGGGCGGCGATCTCGGCGGACAGCTTGCGGGCGATCTCGTCCGCGCCGTCGCGCAGCGACAACTGCCCGTCGTGGTGGGCGTCGTACGGGTAGCTGGTGGCGATGTGCCGGACGGCCGTCTCGGTCTGGATCGCGACGAAGTCGGTGTAGTCGTCCACCTCGAACACCGCCATCGCGGAGTCCTCGACCTGCCAGACCACCACGGCGGCGA
Source organism: Kitasatospora sp. NPDC098652 (assembly GCF_044760155.1). NCBI lineage: Bacteria > Bacillati > Actinomycetota > Actinomycetes > Kitasatosporales > Streptomycetaceae > Kitasatospora > Kitasatospora sp. NPDC098652. The sequence goes on along the minus strand of NZ_JBIWAQ010000007.1, from coordinate 202,135 downwards.
TCTCGATCGGGTTGCCGTCCGCGTCGTTGACCTTGGCGGTCTCGGTCTCATGGTTGCGGATCCGCAGCGAGATGTGCCGGCGGCTGGTGAACGGGTTCAGCCAGCTGATCCCCTCGGCGCGGATCGTCCCCCGGTAGGTGCCGAGCAGCTGGACCACCCGGGCCGAGCCGGGCGAGACCACCGTCAGCCCGCAGAGCAGGATCAGTGAGCCGAGCAGCAGCAGCGGCCCCAGGACCACCAGCGGAACGCCCAACCCCTTGTTGCCACCGGCGAGTTGGACCCCGCCGGTGATCAGCCCGGCAAGCCCGGCGAGCCCGGCCAGCAGGGCGCCGCCGAGCACCGGCAGCCCCGGCGCGCCGGTGATCACCCGCTCGGTGACCTTCGGGGCCGGGAGGTCGAGGACGGGGCCGTCCTCGACGGAGACGTGCGGTGCGGTCATGGGACCGACTCCCCCCTTGTGCGATGTGCGCCGCGCGGACGTCCGCTGCAGCTGTCAAAGTGATATCACTTTTTTCGCACAGCACGCCAGGGCCGGGACGGAAGCGGTGCGGAAGAGGGCAGGCGCGGGGTTCGGCGCGAACGTGTCAGGGGGCGCCGGGGCGATGCCCACGGCCGGGTGAATTCCGGCGCGCCACCGACCGGAAGAGGGGGGCCGCGCTCTAGACTCTCCGTCGTCACGGGCGGTGAAGGCGCCAGTTCAGGCGCCCCGCCGACGGACGGTAAATACGACACTCGTCACGCGTCGCAGAGGTGGGGCGGGTGGGACTCGAACCCACGACCAAGGGATTATGAGTCCCCTGCTCTAACCGGCTGAGCTACCGCCCCGGTTCGCCGCGCGCGCCGGTCGTCGGCCACGGCAGCAGCAGACGGCCCCGCGAGGCCGTCCCGGGCAGCATAGCCGGTCGATCACCCGTGGTGCGCGCCGGGGGCGCAGCTGGGTGCGGGAGGGCGCGGGCCGGTCCCGGCGGCGGGCTCCGGGTGGCGGTGGAGGGCCCGGACAGGGCAGCCTGGGCTGATGACGATGCGTGGGACGGGAGCGGCGGCCGGGGTGCTGGTGCTGGCCTTCGCGCTGGCGGGGTGCACCACCGCGGCGCGGCCCGGCACCGTCGCCCCGACGGTCACCTCGGCACCGCCGAGCGCCGCCGCGAACGCCCACGGCTGGAACAAGCAGCGCTTCAAGGGGGCGACCGGCAAGCACACCGGGGTCACCCGTACCGCCAAGCCCACGGTGCTCAACGGCCTGGTCGGCGCGGTGTTCACGCGCAACGCGGACGGCGACCACTTCTGCACCGCCAGCGTGGTCGACAGCGCCGGGCTCAACCTGATCGTCACCGCCGCCCACTGCGTCTGGGACCCGAAGATCGGCCGGCGCAGCGACCTGGTCTTCGTCCCCGGCTACCGCAACGGCGACACCCCGAGCGGGGTCTGGCCGCTGCTGGCGGTCAGCGTGGACGACGGCTGGAAGGACCACGCCGACCCGGACATGGACGTCGCCTTCGCCGTCGTCCAGGCGCAGAACGGGCAGCAGGTGCAGCAGGTGCTCGGCGCCAACAAACTGGGCGTCAACCGCGGCTACCAGCTCCCGGTGCGGGTGACCGGCTACCCGGGCAGCAGCGACGTCCCGATCACCTGCTCCAACACCACCGCCGAACAGAGCGCCACCCAGCTGCGGATCGACTGCCCCGACTACACCGGCGGCACCAGCGGCAGCCCCTGGGTCACCGACTTCGACCCGTCCACCAGGACCGGCACCGTGGTCGGCGTGATCGGCGGCTACCAGGAGGGCGGGAACAGCCCGGACACCTCGTACAGCAGCTACTTCGGCGACCGGGTCCAGGCGCTCTACGACCGGGCCACCGGCTGACCGGGCCGAACCCGCGCCGAACCCGCGCCGAACCCGGGCCGGACCCGGGCCGATTCGAACACCCGGCAGTGGCGCCGCCGGGCACGGACTGGTAGATCTTCCTCTCGAACGGCGGAACGCACGGCCCGGATGCCCGCCCCGAAGAACGAGACGGAGCCCCGATGGCCCCCCGCCCGGTGCCGCCCGCGCGCGCGGCCGGAGCGACCGCGCTGGCCGCCCTGCTGCTGACCGCCGGCACCGCGTGCGGCAGCGGGTCGGACAAGGCGCCGAACGCCGAGGTCGCCCAGCAGAGCGCGGCCCGCGACCGGATCGGCACGCTGTCCGTCCACAGCGCCCAGGGCCCCCGGTCCTGCACGGCGAGCGTGGTGCGCAGCCCCGCGCGCAACCTGCTGGTCACCGCCGCGCACTGCGTGCAGAACCAGCGGGTCGGCCTGCTGGACGGCCTGGTGTTCACCCCCGGCTACCGCAACGGGTACTCCCCGTACGGGAGTTGGCAGGTGCAGTCGATCACCGTCGATCCCCGCTGGGCCTCCGACGACGACCCGGACTACGACGTGGCCTTCGTCACCGTCCGCCCGGCCGACGGCCGACAGATCGAGGACGCGGTCGGCGGCAACCCGCTCGGCACCGGACGGGGCGTCGGACTGGCGGTCTCGGTGACCGGCTACCCGAACGAGAGCGACGAACCGATCACCTGCGCGGTCCGCACCAGCTCGCAGAGCGCCACCCAGGAGCGCTTCGACTGCGGCGGCTACACCGACGGCACCAGCGGCAGCCCGTGGGTGACCGGCGACGGCGCGGTGGTCGGCGTGATCGGCGGCCTCGAGGAGGGCGGGGACACCCCGGGCACCTCGTACAGCGTGGCCTTCGACCAGCGGGTCGCCGACCTGTACCGGAGGGCGACCACCTGACCCCCGCCGTCCCCGGCCCGCCCCGCCCGCGTCCTCGGCGCCGGGGCAGGCCAGGGCGGGCCGGGGACCGGGGCGGCCGGGTGACGTACGCGACACCGGGGCGGACAACACGAAGGCCCCCCGGTCGTCCGAGGGGCCTTCGCTCTGAGCAGTCACCGGGCGAACCCGGCGCAGCTCCCCCAATTGGACTCGAACCAATAACCTGCCGATTAACAGTCGGCTGCTCTGCCAATTGAGCTATGGGGGATCGCTGTGCTGACTTCCTTACCTGCCACGGGAGTCGGGCTCCTAGGAGCACTCGTCCCGAGCTCCCCCAATTGGACTCGAACCAATAACCTGCCGATTAACAGTCGGCTGCTCTGCCAATTGAGCTATGGGGGATCGGCTTCCGCTTCGGCTCCCGTGACCCGGGCTCCTCGGCGCTCGCTGCGGGACATACATTAGCGCACTCGGGGGGGTGGTCCGCCAATCGTTTCCCCGGCCGCCCCGGACCACCGGCCCGGCGTGCCCCGCGCGCGCCGCCGACGGCTCCCGGGGATGCTGGGGGGCGCGGACGGTTCGCCGTCCCGGGCAACGGGTAGGGCAATGCGGCAGAAGGCCGCCAGGAGAGGGTGGGTCCGATCATGTGGAAGCTGTCGTTGGCCGCGGGTTTCGCGGCCGGCTACGTCCTCGGCTCGCGGGCCGGGCGCCGGCGCTACGAACAGATCACCGAGGTCACCCGACGGATCGCGCGGAACCCCACCGTGCAGGGGGCCGCCGACCGGGCGCGCCAGCAGGCCGGCGCGGTGGCCGGGAAGGCGGCCGGTGCCGTCGCGGACCGGGTCGGGGACAAGCTGCCGAACGCCGTCACCGACCGGGTGCCGTACTTCACCCGCGCCCGGTCGGAGGACGACGGCTGGGGCACCGTCCGCCCGTGACCGGGCGGTAGCCCGCGCTCCCGACGGGGCGGTGATCCCACGGCAAAGGCGATCCCAACGCCCGGTCCCGAACCGGCAACGGCTCACCCGGCCCGGACGCGTACCGGGCCGGGCTGAGGCATGATCTCGACATGGCCATCGTCGCGGGGATAGACAGCTCGACCAGCCGCACCCGGATCGTCGCGTGCGACGCCGACACCGGCACCGTCCTGCGCTCCGGCAAGGCGCCCCACCCCGTCCCCGAGGACCAGGACCTGCGCCCCGGCGAGGCCGACCCGCAGGTCTGGCTGCACTCCCTCGGCGACGCCGCGGCCGGCGGCCTGCTGGAGGGCGTCCGGGCGATCGGCGTCAGCGCCCAGCAGCACGGCATGATCGGCCTGGACGCGGGCGGGGTGCAGGTGCGGCCCGCGATCCTGTGGAACGACCCGCGCTCCAGCGGCGCCGCCGCCAAGCTGCTGGACGCCCTCGGCGGCCCGGCCGCGTGGACCGCCGCGATCGGCGCCGTGCCCGGCCCCACGTACACCATCGCCAAGCTGCGCTGGCTGGCCGAGTTCGAACCGGCCAACGCCCGCCGGGTCGCCGAGGTGCTGCTGCCGCACGACTGGCTGGTCTGGCAGCTGCTCGGCCACCCCAAGCGCCGCACCACCGACCGCGGCGACGCCTCCGGCACCGGCTACTGGTCCCCGATCACCGGCGAGTACCGGCAGGACCTGGTCGAGCTGGCGCTCGGCCACGAACTCCGGCTGCCCGACGTGCTCGGCCCCGCCGAACCCGCCGGGCACACCCCCGAGGGCCTGCTGATCTCGGCCGGCACCGGCGACAACATGGCCGCCGCCCTCGGCCTGGGCCTCGGCCCGGGCGACGCGGTGGTCTCGCTCGGCAGCGCCGGGACGATCTTCGCGGTGCACGAGGAGGCCGTGGTGGACGCCACCGGCCTGGTCTCCTCCTTCGCCGACGCGAGCGGCCGCCACCTGCCGATGGTCGCCACCCTCAACGCCGCCCAGGTGCTGCGCTCCACCGCCGCCATGCTCGGCCGGGACCTGGAGGGGCTGAGCGACCTCGCCCTGCACTCCTCCCCCGGCGCCTACGGGCTGGTGCTGCTGCCCTACCTGGACGGCGAGCGCACCCCCGCGCTGCCGCACGCCGCCGGCACCCTGACCGGCCTGCGGGCCGAGGCGATGACTCCCCAGCACCTGGCCCGGGCCGCCGTCGAGGGCATGCTGTGCAACACCGCCGACGCCCTGGACGTGCTGCGCGCCCAAGGTGTCGGGATCAAGCGGGTGTTCCTGCTCGGCGCGGCCGGTCGGCTGCCCGCCGTCCGGCACATCGCCCCGATGCTGTTCGGCGTCCCGGTCGTGGTGCCCCCGCCGGGCGCGCACGCCGCCCGCGGCGCCGCCCGGCAGGCCGCCTGGGCGCTGGCCGGCACCCCCGAGCCGCCGGAGTGGGCGCTGCCGGACGCCGAGACGGTCGAGCCCGAGGGCGAACAGGACCTGGCGATCGGGTCGGCGGTGCGCCGGCAGTACCGCGCCGCCCGGGACCAGATCCACCCGGAGGCCGCCGCCGGCCCGTCCGCCTGAACGCTGCCGCCGGGGGTGATCCCGATCGGCCGGAGTCCGCAGTGCCGGAGTCCGCAGTGAAGATGCGTCACCCGGCGCCCGGTGGGAGCGTGGATCGGGACACGGCCACCGAGGCGAAGGGCGACAGGCACCCATGGCCCTGCACAAGGGGACCGGCGACGACCGCCGGCTGAGCGTCAGTCCGTTCCTCGGCATCACCGACCCGCTGGGCGCGATGGAACTCGCCCCGCCGGTGCACCGGCTCGGCGAGGGGGCGGTCGCGGCCGACACCGCGTACCAGCTGGTCCACGACGAGCTGATGCTGGACGGCAGCGCCAAGCTCAACCTGGCGACCTTCGTCACCACCTCGATGGAGGTGCAGGCCACCCGGCTGATGACCGAGTGCCTGGACAAGAACATGATCGACAAGGACGAGTACCCGCAGACCGCCGAACTGGAGCGGCGCTGCGTGGCCATCCTCGCCGACCTCTGGCACGCCCCCGACCCGGACGCCGCGGTCGGCTGCTCCACCACCGGCTCCAGCGAGGCCTGCATGCTGGCCGGCATGGCGCTCAAGCGCCGCTGGATGCGCCGCAACCCCGAGCGCTACGCGGCCGGGGCCCGGCCCAACCTCGTGATGGGCGTCAACGTCCAGGTGTGCTGGGAGAAGTTCTGCAACTTCTGGGAGATCGAGGCCCGCACCGCGCCGATGGAGGGCGAGCGCTTCCACCTCGGCCCCGAGCAGGCCGTCGCGCTGTGCGACGAGAACACCATCGGCGTGGTCGGCGTCCTCGGCTCGACCTTCGACGGCTCGTACGAGCCGATCGCGGAGATCTGCGCGGCCTTGGACGAGCTCCAGGAGCGCACCGGCCTGGACGTCCCGGTGCACGTGGACGGCGCCTCCGGCGGCATGGTGGCGCCCTTCCTCGACCCGGAGCTGGTCTGGGACTTCCGGCTCCCCCGGGTGCAGTCGATCAACACCTCCGGCCACAAGTACGGCCTGGTCTACCCCGGCGTCGGCTGGGCACTGTGGCGGGACCAGGAGGCCCTGCCCGAGGAGCTGGTCTTCCGGGTCAACTACCTGGGCGGCGAGATGCCGACCTTCGCGCTCAACTTCTCCCGGCCCGGCGCGCAGGTCGTGGCGCAGTACTACGTCTTCCTGCGGCTCGGCCGGGCCGGCTTCCGGGCGGTCCAGGGCGCCTGCCGGGAGGTCGCCGGCTACCTGGCCGGGGAGATCGGCAAGCTCGACTGCTTCCGGCTGCTGACCCGCGGCGACCAGGTCCCGGTGTTCGCCTTCACCACCACCGAGGACGTCCCCTTCGACGTCTTCGACGTCTCACGGCGGCTGCGCGAGCGCGGCTGGCAGGTCCCCGCGTACACCTTCCCGGCGAACCGGCAGGACCTGTCGGTGCTCCGGGTGGTCTGTCGCAACGGCTTCTCCCGGGACCTCGCCGACCTGCTGCTGGCCGACCTCAACCGGCTGCTGCCGGAGCTGCGCCGCCAGCCCGTCCCGCTGCGGAAGCTGGGCGTGCCGGTCCGCGAGGGCTTCCACCACTGAAGGCCGGGTTCGGCGCCCCGGGAAACGCCGCGGTGGGAGGGCGCAGGGAAAGCGCCCTCCCACCGGGTGGTCCCGGTCGGTCGGGGCAGCCTCCCCCCGTGAGGCTGCCACGACCGGTGGGGGATCCGGGACTCCGTATCGGGCCGACCACGGCCGACCGGCCGGGGCCCGAACGAAACGGCCGGGCGGTCGAACGCACCGGCAGGGAGAACTCTGCACGACGAACACATGACTGTTCGAGGGTTCCCGGGGGTTGTGAGACACTTCCGTCCGTCTCAACGCCATGACCTGGAGTTTGGGACACCGGGCCGCTGAGGTTGGAGAACGAGGAGACGCCGAACGGCCGGACCGGGCGCGCACCTCCCGCCCCGTCCCACCGTCGTCACGTCCCGCGACTCATGGAGGACCGCGTTGGCTTCCGCCTGGAAGGACCTGCCCGAGGAGCTGTCCGAGCCCGCTCGCCTACTGGCCGAGGAGCTCCGGAAGCTCAAGGACACCGCCGGACTGTCACTGTCCGAGCTCGCCACCCGGACCCACTACAGCCGGGCCTCCTGGGAGCGCTGGCTGAACGGCAAGCGGGTGGTCACCGAGCAGGCGCTGGAGGCGCTGATCGGGGCGGTCGACTGCGACGCGGTGGTGCTGCGCCGGCTCCGGCAGCGGGCGGCCGAACCCGTGGCCCAGGAGACGGTGGCCCAGGAGACAGCGACCTCGGGGCCCGCGGACCGGGGCGGGGAGCCTACGGACCGGAGTGCGGAGCCGACGCCGACCGCCGGGCCCACCGACGACCCAACCGACGACCCGGCCGCCGGACCGGCCGAGGAAGCCGCCGACGGGCCCACCGACGGGCCCACCGCCGAACCCGCCGTCGCCTGGTGGCGCCGTCCGGCGGCCCTGGTCGCCGGTGCGGCCGTACTGGCGCTGCTGCTGGTGCTGGCCGGGCTGCACCTCAGCCGGCGCGACGACCAGGCCTCGGCCGCCGACGGGCCGGCCCCGAGCAGCTCGGCCACCGGCAGGCCCGCCCCGACCACCGCGGGCGCCCCCGACTGCCGGGCCCTCGGCTGCGCCCACAAGGACCCCAAGACCACCGGCTGCGGCAAGGACGCCCGCACCCTGCAGACCACGGTCATCGGCAAGGTCGTCGTCTACCTCCGCTACAGCCAGACCTGCCAGGCCGCCTGGGCGGCGATCACCGAGGGCGAACCCAAGGACTACGCGGTGATCACCGACAGCACCGGGGACAGCGAGACCGCGATGATCCACTGGGGCTACGACAACTACTCGCAGATGCTGAACGCGGCCAACCCCTCGGTCGGCTTCCAGGTCTGCGGCTTCCAGCCCGCCGGGCACGACTGCACCGGGACCGTCACCGACCTGGCCACGGTGGTGGCCTCCACCCCGATCCCGATCGGCCCCGCCTCGCCGCCTCCGGGCGCCAAATCCGCGGCGGCCACGCCGAGCGACTCGGCCTCCGCTTCGGCTTCGGCACCGGCTCCGGCATCGGCATCGGCATCGGCCCCGGCCGAACCGGCGCAGGGCGCGACCCAGGCGCCTCCGGCCGAGCAGCTCTCGCCGAGCCCGTCCGCCGCCCCGCCCGGTCAGTCGAGGTAGCCGCGCAGTTGCTCGGCATAGGCGTGGTCGCGGAGCTTGACCAGCGTCTTGGACTCGATCTGCCGGATCCGCTCCCGCGTCACGCCGAACACCGCGCCGATCTCCTCCAGCGTGCGCGGGCGGCCGTCGTCCAGGCCGTAGCGGAGCTGGACGACCTGGCGCTCCCGTTCGCCCAGGGTCGCCAGCACGGCGTCCAGGTGCTGGCGCAGCAGCAGGAAGGTCGCCGACTCGGCGGGTGAGGCGGCGTCGGCGTCCTCGATCAGGTCGCCGAGCGCGACGTCGTCCTCCTCCCCGACCGGGGTGTGCAGCGAGATCGGCTCCCGGGCCAGCCGGAGCAGCTCGCGGACCCGCGCCTCGGTGAGCTCCAGGGCGGTGCCGATGTCGGCCGGGCTCGGCTCCACTCCGCGCTCCTGCAGCAGCGCGCGCTGCACCCGGACCACCCGGTTGATCAGCTCCACCACGTGCACCGGCACCCGGATCGTCCGGGCCTGGTCGGCCAGCGCCCGGCTCATCGCCTGCCGGATCCACCAGGTCGCGTACGTCGAGAACTTGTAGCCGCGGGCGTAGTCGAACTTCTCCACCGCCCGGATCAGGCCCAGATTGCCCTCCTGGACCAGGTCCAGCAGGGTCAGCCCGCGGCCGACGTAGCGTTTGGCGACGGACACCACCAGGCGCAGGTTGGCCTCGATCAGGCGGCGCTTGGCGATCCGGCCGAGGACCACCAGGGAGTCCAGCTCGCCGGCCAGCGGGTCGGGCGGCGGCGGGTCCCCGTTCAGCCGCTCCTCGGCGAACAGTCCGGCCTCGATCCGACGGGCCAGTTCGACCTCCTCGGCTGCGGTGAGGAGCCGGATCCGGCCGATCTCGCGCAGGTACTGGCGCAGCAGGTCGCCGACCGGGCCGCCGCCCTCGGAGCGCTCGGTGGGGCCCTCGTCGTCGAGGTCCGGCTCGGCGTCGGCGTCGGCGTCGGCCTCGGCCTCGGCCTCGGCGTCGGCCTCCGGCTCCGGGCTGTCGGGGTGGCCCTCCGGCAGCTCCTGGGCGGGGACCCGCTGGTCCGGGGGCGCGGCCCCGGCCCGGCCGTGGTCCGTCTCGAGCTCCCCGGTCGGCGGCCCGGTGGGATCGGCGCGTCCGGTCGGCTCGGCCCGCCCGGTGGGATCGGCCCGTCCGGTCGGCTCGGCTCGTCTGGTGGCGGTGGTCGCTGCGGCAAGGCCTGGGTCCACGGGCATCCCTCGGGGCGGGCGCGACTCTGGCGGACCCGCGCTGTACGGAGGTGGGACGCCCTCCAGTGTGGGGTACGCCACGCTCCGTGGCCGAGACTCGTGCGCCGACTTTCTGCACGGGACTTCCCGCGCGCCTCCGCAGCAGGAACCGCTACAGCGCCGCGGCGCCCCGGCTCTTGAGCTGGTCGCCGTACTGCTGGAGCTGCCACAGCTCGGTCTGCACTGCGTGCAGCTGCTCGGCGTCCGCCCGGTGGCCCAGCCGCTGGAGGTAGCCGCGGACCTCGGCGATCCGCCGCTCGACCGCCAGCAGGCGCAGCTTGACCAGGAACTCCCCCGCGTAGACCGCGTCCGCCTTGCGCAGCGAGCGCACCGGTTCGACGGTCAGCTCGGTCACCAGCGAGCGCACCTGGTCGTCCGGGGAGGCCTCGCGCACCGCGCCGGTGAAGTCGGGCGCGGCCGCCCCGTACGCGGTGCCGCCGGCCTTGGCGATGGCCTGCCGGACGGCGGTGTACGGCGGGGTCGGGAACTCGTCGTCGCCGTACTGGTCGAAGGCCGGGCTGACCAGGTCCGGGTGCTGGAGCGCCAGCTTGAGCAGCTCCCGCTCGACGAACTGGGCCGGGTCCCGCGGGTTGAGCCGGAACGCGGGCGGGCGCGGCGCCGCGACCGGCTGCTCGCTGCGCCGCTGCTGGCCGTTGGCGCGCGGGTTCTGCTGCTTCTCCCGCTCCCAGCGGGCCAGTTGGGAGATCCGGCGGACCACGAACTGCTCGTCGCCCGGGTTCACCCCGAGCATGCCGGCCAGCCGGATCGCGTAGCCGTGCCGGATCGACGGGTCCTTGATCTTCGCGACGATCAGGGCCGCCTCCTCCATCGCGGCGGCCTGCCCCTCGGGGGTCTCGACCCGGTGCTTGGCGACCGCCGTGTTCAGCGCGAACTCGAACAGCGGGACGGGGTGGTCGATCAGCTGCCGGACCGCCTCGTCGCCCTGGGCCAGTCGCAGCTCGCAGGGGTCCATGCCGCCCGGGGTGACCGCGATGGAGGTCTTGGCGGCGAACTTCTGGTCGTCCTCGAAGGCGCGCAGCGCGGCCTTCTGGCCGGCCGCGTCGCCGTCGAAGGTGAAGACCGTCTCGCCGCGGTACTGGGAGGTGTCCATCAGCAGCCGGCGGATGATCTTGATGTGGTCCTCGGCGAACGCCGTGCCGCAGGTCGCCACCGCCGAGGTGACCCCGGCCAGGTGGCAGGCCATCACGTCGGTGTAGCCCTCGACCACCACCGCGCGGCCCGACTTGGCGATCTCCTTCTTCGCCAGGTCGATGCCGTACAGCACGTGGGACTTCTTGTAGATCGGCGTCTCGGGGGTGTTCAGGTACTTGGGACCGTTGTCGTCCTCGCGCAGCCGGCGGGCGCCGAACCCGACCACCTCGCCCGCGATGTCCCGGATCGGCCACACCAGCCGGCCCCGGAAGCGGTCGATCAGACCGCCGCGCTGCCCCTGCGAGGCCAGGCCGCCCTGGAGGATCTCCTTGTCGCTGAACCCCTTGCCGCGCAGATAGCGGACCAGGTGCTCCCACCCGGCCGGGGCGTAGCCCACCCCGAAGGTCTTCGCGGCCTCCTCGTCGAAGCCGCGCTCGGCCAGGAAGCGACGGCCGATCTCCGCCTCCGCCGAGGCCAGCTGCTCCTGGTACCAGGCGGCGGCCACCTTGTGCGCCTCGACCAGCCGGGTGCGCTCGCCCTGCTGGTGGCGGGGGCTGTAGCCGCCCTCCTCGTAGCGCAGCGTGATGCCGGCCTGGGCGGCCATCCGCTCGACGGCCTCGGCGAAGGTGAAGTGCTCGATCTTCATCAGGAAGGCGATGGTGTCGCCGTTCTCCTGGCAGCCGAAGCAGTGGAAGACGCCCTTGGCGGGGTTCACGTAGAAGGAGGCGGACTTCTCGTCGTGGAAGGGGCAGACGCCCTTGTACTCGCCACCGCCACCGTTGGTCAGCTGTACGTAGTCGCCCACCACGGCGTCGATCGGCAGTGCGCTGCGCACCGCCTGTACGTCTTCGTCCCTGATCCGCCCGGCCACCCCGGAAGTCTACTGGGGCGGCCGGGGTTTCGAACCGGGGTTACGGCCCGGGTTCCGGCCGGGCCGCGCCGGGTGCGCGTGCGGTGGGCGTCAGGTCCAGGAGGCGCCGACCAGCCTGCCGTGCAGGGCCAGGGCCGAGGCGTCCGTGAGGGTGGCGATCTGGTCGATCACGGTGCGCAGGGCGGCGCCGTCGTCCTCCGCCTCGTGGTACATCGCGGTGAAGACCGGGTCCAGCCCCTCGGGGGCGCGCTGGTTCAGTACGTACGCCAGCTCGGCGATCACGATCCGTTGGCGGGCCCGCAGCTGGGCCTGCTCGTCGCGCATCATCACGTAGAGGACGGCGACGGCCTTGAGCACCGCGACCTCCAGCCGGACCTCCCGCGGCACCACCAGCTCGGCGGCGTAGCGGGTCAGCCGGCCGGGGCCGTACTTGGCGCGGGTGGCCTGCTCGGCGGCCAGGCAGAAGCGGCCGATCAGCTGGCTGGTGAGGTCCTTGAGCCCGGCCCGGGCGCGGGCGGTGCCGTCGTAGCCCTGCGGCCAGAAGTCCTGGGCCAGCAGCCGGTCCAGGGCGGCGGAGAGCTCCTCCGGCTCGGCGTCCGGGGCGTAGCGCTCGGCGACCTTGAACAGGTCGGCGCGCTCGCCGGGGGCGCGCAGCGCGGCCGGGTCGATGTGGCCGGCCTGGAGGCCGTCCTCGACGTCGTGGGTGGAGTAGGCGACGTCGTCGGACCAGTCCATGACGGTGGCCTCGAAGCACTTGCGCCCGGCCGGGGAGCCGGCCCGCAGCCAGCGGAAGACCGGCAGGTCGTCGGCGTAGACGCCGTACTTGGGCGAGGCCGGGTCGGTCGGGTGGGCGCCCTTGGTCCACGGGTACTTGGTGGCCGCGTCCAGGGCGGCCCGGCTCAGGTTGAGGCCCACGCTGCGGCCGGGCCAGGGGGCGAGCCGGGAGGCCGGCTGGTCCTCCGGCGGCGCGAAGCGCTTGGGTTCGAGCCGGGTCAGGATGCGCAGCGACTGGGCGTTGCCCTCGAAGCCGCCGCAGGCCTCGGCGGCCTGGTCGAGGGCCTCCTCGCCGGTGTGGCCGAAGGGCGGGTGGCCGATGTCGTGGGCCAGGCAGCCGGTCTCCACCAGGTCCGGGTCGCAGCCGAGGGCCGCGCCCAGTTCCCGGCCGACCTGGGCGCATTCGAGCGAGTGGGTGAGCCGGGTGCGCGGGAAGTCGCGGCGCATCGGGGCGACCACCTGGGTGGTGCCAGCCAGCCGGCGCAGTGCGGCCGAGTGCAGCACCCGGGCGCGGTCGCGCTGGAAGGCGGTGCGGCCGGGTCGCTTGTCCGGTTCGGGGACCCAGCGGGCCTCGGCGGCGTGGTCGTACGGGAGCGGGGCGGCGAGGCGGTGCGTGGTGTCATCCATATGCCACTCACGGTACGCCGCGCCCCCGACACGCGGGGTGTGCCGCGCGCGAAGGGGTGCGGACCGGCGCGTGAACCGGGGGAGGCGCGCCGGTGTCCGCCCCGGCGGATCGGCCGGGCCCGAACGGTCCGGTCACGGGGCCCGACCGCGGCGCCCGGCGCGGGCGGACTCACCCCCCGGCGGCACTCAGCCCCGGACGGCCCTGAGCAGCGCGGCGGCCACCCCCTCCTCCCCCTTGGCGTTGGGGTGGACCGGGGTGAGGCCGTGGGCCGGGAACGGCGGCTCGATCCAGCGGGCGTCCTCCCCCGCGCACATGTCATGCCCGACCGAGGGCCCGGCGGTGTCCACGAACACCGCCCCGGCGGCCTCCGCACGCTGCTTGAGCATGCCGTTGAGCTGCTGCTCCTTCTCGGTGAGGAAGCCGAGGTCGGCCGCCGCGACGGTGGTGCCCAGGGTCGCCCGGCAGCCCGCCGGGTCGGCCGGGAGCAGGGTCGGGTAGCCGACCACGTACACCCGGGCCCGCGGGGAGCGGCGCCCGATCTCCCGGAGGATCTCGCCGAGCTTCTCGCCCGCCGCGTCGACCCGGGCCCGCACCTCGTCGGTGCCGCCGGAGGCGTAGTGCTCCCGGCAGGGTGCGGCCGCGCGGTCCTCGCCGACCAGGTCCTTGACCGCGTCCGCCAGGGTGGCCTTGGCGCACTCGGTCACGACCTCCATGAAACCGGCGTCGTTGCCGCCGATGCCCACGGTGACCAGCCGGGTGTCCGGGGTCAGCGCGTCCAGCTGGGCCGGGTTGGGACCGTCGGCGGTCCGCTGCGGGCTCCTGAGGTCCCCGGTGCGGGCGCCGCTGCAGCTGACGTCCCGGAACTGCCCGGGCACCACCCCGAGCGCCTTCGCCAGCAGGGAGGGGTAGTTGGCCCCGGAGCGGGCGCAGCCGGCCGGGTCGCCGGTCTGCGGGGCGATCCGGGGCCCGGCGGTGTACGAGTCGCCGAGTGCCACGTACGGGGCGATGGGCGGCGGGGTGGGGGTCGGGGTCGGTGTCGGGGTCTGGGTCGCCCCGGCCGGGGCGCGGCCGGGCAGGGCGCCCGCGAAGCCCCGGTCGGAACCGTCCGCGCCGTCCGACCCGCCGCTGCACCCGGCCAGGGCGGCCAGCAGCAGGGCGGCCGAGAGGGCCGTCGCGACGGTCGTCGGGCGGGTGGTCCTGGGCATGGCGTCCCCCCTGGGGGTGCGGGTCACGGGCGGTTCCGTATGCGGCGGCCGGTCCCCCCGGGCACCGCACCGCTCAACGTACGGGCGGCGCCGATGACTCCCGCCACGGCGGCCCCGCCGCGCCGGCCCCGCCGCGCCGGACCCGCTGCGCCGTCGGCGTTACGCCGTTCCCGCTACTCCGCGCCGCGTTCGTGCTCGGCGAGGAACTGCTCGAAGCGCCGCCCCAGCTCGTCCGCGGACGGCAGGTCGACCGGCTCGGCCAGCAGGCTCTCCCGGCCCTCGGCGCCCGCGACCGCGTCGTACTGGCCCTCCATGCCTCGGATGGCGGAGCGCAACTCGCCGTCGCCCTGGGCCAGCTGCTCCTCGATGTCGGCGTACACCTCGCCCGTCCGCTCGCGCAGCCGGGTGCCGGGCAGCACCAGACCGGTGGCGGACTGCACCGCCTCCAGGATCAGCACGGCGGCCGCCGGGTAGGCCGAACGGGCCACGTAGTGCGGGACGTGCACGGCGAAGCCCAGCACGTCGTGCCCGGCCTCGGCCAGGCGGTACTCCAGCAGGGCCTGGGCGCTGCCCGGGACCTGCGCCTGCTCGAACCACTGCGGGTACCCCGGCGCGAGGTCGAGCCGGTTGCCGTGCGGCGTCAGGCCGACCGGGCGGGTGTGCGGCACGCCCATCGGGATGCCGTGGAAGTCCAGGCTGAGCCGGACCTCGAAGCGCTCGACCAGCTCGCGGACGGCGCGCGCGAAGCGCTCCCACTCGACGTCCGGCTCGGGGCCGGTGAGCAGCAGGAACGGGGCGCCGGCGGCGTCGCGGACCAGCTGGAGCAGGATCTCCGGCGGGTCGTAGGAGGACCAGTGGTCGTGGTCGAAGACCATCGCGGGGCGGCGGGCCCGGTAGTCCACGAGGCGGTCGTGGTCGAAGCGGGCGACCACCTGGGGGGAGCCCGTCTCCAGCAGGTGGGCCACCACCTGGGCGCCCGCCTCGCCGGCGTCCATGAACCCCTCGAAGTGCTGGAGCAGCACCAGGCCGGCGCCGGTGTCGCGCAGCTCCGCGTTGGCCTCGGCCACGGCGGCCACGCCCCGCTCATCCAGCTCGTACAGCGCCTGGAAGTCTCGCACCGCGCACCCTTCCCCGTTCTCTGCTCGTCCTGCTCCGACCGGCTCTCGTCCTTTCCAGCGTGCCGGGGCGCGCGGGAATTCCCGTTCCGGCCGACCGCTCTCGCGGACGGCCCGCCCCGCGACCCGCCCGGCAACACGCTCGGGGCCGTCGCCGAGCGCTCCGGACCATGATCGCATCCGGGGGGAAAGCCCCTGTTCACGGGTGTTCAACAGCCCCGTCCGGGGCGCGCGGTGGCGGCCCGCGCCGACATTCGGGTGCCGCGAAGTGACGCACCGCGTTCTGGCGGGTATCGTCCTCTCGCTGCCTCGCATCGTCGCGTCGTCGTCACGTCGTCCGTAACGCCGTCGATCACGACCCGGATCGCTGCTCGGGCAGACACCCACGACGCATCTTGCCTTCACCTGGCCGCCTGCTTCCCTTCGCGCACTCGTTCCCTCTTCGGCCATTTCGCGGACGCACACTGTCCCCTCGCTCTTCCCGCCGGACCGGTCCGAGGATCCGTGTCCGTTCCGGCACCCTCGCCGCCCGTTCCGGGCCGCCGCTCCGCCCCATCCCACCGGAATCCTCCGGCGCACACGGGTACCCGGAGCCGGAAACCGGGCCGGGGCGACCCCCCGTCCACCGCAGTCAGTGCCGCACCCCGGCGCCGGTTGCGCCCTACGACCGATGAAGGACCAAGGTTCCGTGCCAGCACCTGTCTTCCTCACCGGCCGCACCGTTCGGTTGGAGCCCCTCGCCGCCCACCACGCCGAGGCCATCGCCGCGGCCGGCGCCGAGGACCGTACGACCTACGCCTTCACCCCCGTCCCGCACGGCCTGGAAGCGGCCCGCGACTACATCGCGCGCGCCCTCGCCGACCAGGCCGCGGGCCGGTCGCTGCCGTTCGCGACGGTGAACGTCGCCGACGGCCGGGTGGTCGGCTCCACCCGGTTCCTGGAACTCGACTACTGGCAGGGGCCCATGGTGTGGCCGCCGGTGCCCGGCGTGCCGTTCGGCGATCCGGCCACGGCCGTCCCGGACGCCGCCGAGATCGGCAACACCTGGCTCTCCCCGCGCGCCCAGGGCACCGGCATCAACACCGAGGCCAAGCTGCTCATGCTCCGGTACGCCTTCGAGACCTGGGGCGTGCAGCGGATCTCGCTGCGCGCGGACGCCCGCAACCTGCGCTCCCGGGCCGCCATCGAGCGGCTCGGCGCGACCTCCGAGGGCGTCCGCCGGGCGCACTCGCGCGGGCTGGACGGGGTGGTGCGCTCGACCGCGTTCTACTCGATCCTGGACACCGAGTGGCCGGCCGTGCGGGACATCATCGAGCTGCGGATCGCCGCCGCCACCTCGCCGAGCGCCCCGGATCCGGCGATCAACCAGGAGTGTCTTAGACAGGGCGGCAGCGGCACCGGGCAGCTGATGATCACGGCCTGAGGGCTACAGCCCGGCCACCGTGCGAAGGAGGCCTTCAGGGACCTCGGGCTCGCCCGTGTAGTGCTTGGGGTACGCCTCGACCAGCGCGGACACGGGCCGCCAGCCGCCGCCCTTGACCGGGGCGACTCGCACGCGCCAGATCTCGTGGCCGGTCCAGCTGCGGTGCAGGTGCAGGACGCCCTCGGCGGTGTAGAACTCCCACCGTCCGTCGATGTCCCCGGGAATCCGCCCGGACCTGACCGCTTGCCACTGCTCCTCGGTCCAGACGAGGTCCGGCACCGGGCAAGGGCGGGGCAGCCGCAGCGGTTTCAGGTACGAGTCGTCCGCGGGAGCCGCCCGGACGCTGCCCGGCTCGGGGAACGCCCAGCCGGGCAGCGGTTCGCGGGCGGCCATCCAGCTCGCGGGGATGCCGCGGCTGCCGGTGCGCGCGGCCACCACTCCCCCGGTGATCGCGGCCACGGTGTCCATGTCGCCGCCGGCCGCGATCGCCTCCCGGACGGCCGACCGGTAGTCGGTGAGGTTCCGGGCCGCGCACCACAGGGCGTACGGGACAGTGTCGACGGCGGAGGTCCGGCTGCCGTTGCCGAGCGCCCGGGCGACTGCCCGCAGGTCCGGCACGTCCACCGATCGGACCGCTTCGGCGAGGGCGTCGCGCAGGGCGCCGTGCGGAGTGAGTTCGACCACCGCCTCCAGGAAGCCCTTCGGCGTCATCGGCTCGGTGCGCGCCCGCACCGCGTACGCGGCCGCCACCGCGACCGCGACCGTCCCGTCCACCGCCTGCGGGTGGGTGTGGGTGATCACGGCGGTGTCCGCGGCGGGCCCGACCACGGCCGTCGGGTCATCCGCGTGAGCCGCCCCCAGCGGGGCGACCCGCATCGCGGCGCCGTTGCCGTACGAGCCCCGGCCATCGAAGAGTTCGGCGGCCAGGGCCCTGGCGTCGCCGCCCTCGCGGATCAGCCGGAGCAGCCGGTTGGCGGCCGGGCCGTAGCCGCGGTCGAAGTCGTGGCGGCGGGCGAAGGCGTGGGTGAGGTCGAAGGTGTCGATCGCCCCGCGTTCGCGCTGGGCGGCGTACACCGAGCAGGCCATCTCGGTGTCGTCGGTCCACGGCCAGGGGCCGGGCGGTTCGGTACGGGAGGCGAAGTGGGCCCGGGCGGTTTCCGGGACGAAGTACTGGGCGCCGAGGGCGTCACCGACGGAGAGGCCGTTGAGCGCGTCGAGCGCGGGGCCGTTGGGTTCGGTCATCATGTGCCCCCAGCACAACGGATCGGCCTCCGATTCGTCAACATCGTTACGGGAAAGCCCCTGACGAGGGATGTTTCGCATACCTCCGATCCGGGTGGGCACCACCGGGGTATGACCCGCGCGCATCCGCTCGACGCCGTCGCCCTGCTCGGCGCCGACCAGCAGCACATCGCCACCCGGGCGCAGCTGCGCCGGCTCGGCGTGCCCTCCGGCACGATCGCCCACCGGCTGCGGCCGGGCGGGCCCTGGCAGCAGGTGCTGCCACGTGTGATCTGTCTGCAGAACGGGAGGTTGACGGCCCATCAGCGACTTCGGGCGGCCCTGGCGTACGCGAGCCCGAAGGGGCGGCAGCCGCAGCCCGGCGAGGTGCTGCTGACCGGGTTCGCGGTGCTGGCGGACGCCGGGCTGCCGAGCGCCGGGCACCCGGCCGACCTGACCGAGGTCGATGTCCTGATCCCCGGCCAACGCCGGGTCAGGGAAAAGGAGTTCGTCCGGATCCACCGCTCGTCCGGGGTGCTGCCGGGCGGCTTCGAGCGGGACGACGGGCTGTGGAGCGTCCCGGTCGCGCGGGCGCTGGCGGACCTGGCGCCGAGGGAGACCGGGCAGCGCCGGTTCCGGGCGCTGTGTGCCGAGGCGGTGCAGCGGCGGCACTGCGAACTCGGCGAGTTGCTGGACCAGTTGCTCACCAGGCCGGGGGCGCTGGCGCTGCCGCAGGTGGCCCGGGTGGTGGAGGACCTCACCGCCGGGGTGCGGTCGGTGGTGGAGGGCGAGGCCCGCGAACTGCTCGCCCACGCGGGCCTGCCGGAACCGCTGTGGAATCCGGTGCTGTTCCTGGACGGCCGTTTCCTGGCCGTGCCGGACGCCTACTGGCCGCACGCCTGCGTGGCGCTGGAGATCGACTCCCGGGCCTACCACCTGCGCCCGGCCGACCACGAACGCGGACTGGCCCGCGCCAACCGGCTGGCCGGCGCCGGACTGCCGGTGGTGCGCGCCACCCCGGTCCAGCTCCGCCGTGACCCATCGCCGGTGCTGCACGAGCTGACCGCCCTGGTCACCACCGGCCCGCACGGCCCGCACGGCCGGATCAGCTGGCGGCGGGCCCGGTGAACTCGGCCTCGTATCAGGCGTGTTGGGCGCCGGCCGCCTCGGCGGCGGCGACCAGCCGCTGGAGTTCGGCGAGGTGGGCGGCGAGGGCGGCGCGGCCGGCCGAGGTGGCGGCGAGCCAGGTGCGCGGGCGCTTGCCGACGTAGCCCTTCTTCACCGTGAGGTAGCCGGCCTCCTCCAGAGCGGTGGCGGCCTTGCTGAGGACGGAGTCGGAGACCTCGCAGTGGTCCCGGACGGCGCCGAACTCGGCCTCGCGGCAGGCGCCGAGGAAGGCGAGCACGGTCAGCCGGGTGGCGTGCTGGAGCAGCGGGTCGAGGGCGGCGGGCATCAGCCGGTCTCCTGGGAGCGCCTGACCCGGCGGTTGAGCCGGTCGGTGCCCACCCAGAAGGTCAGGCCCGCCGCGAGCCCGGCGGCCCCGCCGATCCAGCGCGGGCCGCCGCCGGCCTGCCAGGCGAGCAGCATCCCGGCCGCCGATGCGGCGCAGACCGCGAGGACCGCGAGGGCGACCGGGCCGCCGATGCCGTCCGGCACGCCCCGGCGGACGATGCCGTCGCTGCGCACGGCGACCCGGGCGAGGCCACCGGTCAGGGCGGCGAAGCCGCCCACGAACGCGCCGATCAGGGCGAACTGCCGGGCTTCGACGGCCTGGCCGATCCCCAGGCCGTAGGCGGCGAACGCGAAGGCGAAGGCCGGCCCGTACCAGCGCGGCACCACGCCCGGCCGCCGGGCGGCCGCGTCGGCACGGTCGGCCAGGCGCAGCGCTTCGGCGGCGGACAGCGGCGGGGTGGGAACGGAGTCACTCATGCTTCCCCCTCGGAAAGTGACGGTGGTTCCACTGTGCCACCATCTTTCCGAGTTGGAAAGTACTTTCCACGAACTCGTCGCTCAGCAGCGCGGGTCGATCTCCTGGAAGGTCGCGTAGTGGTCGGCGGACCAGTACTGCTCGCCGGCGCCGCCGGTGACGACCCGCCGGGTGCCGCGGTCGTTGGAGCCCGGGGTGACCACGGTGAACTCGTGGTAGTAGCCGTTGCCCTTCTTCGGCAGCCGGCTCTCGCGGTTCTCGAAGACGATGCCGTCCCGGTTGTACGGGTAGGGGCCGCCCTTGGCGATCAGGCCGAGGGTGTCCTGGGCCTGGCTGGGGAGCTTGGTGCGGCAGACGTCCGCCAGCGCCGGGTCGGCGGGCACCCAGGTGCCGGCCGCGGAGGGGGTGCCGCCGGCCGGCGGGGACGGCTTGGGCGCCGAAGGCTTGGGCGCCGAGGCACCCGCGGTGGTGGTGGCGCTCGCGGCGGCCTTGGGGTGGCTGCTGCCGCCCTTGCCGGCGAGCAGGTAGCCGACTCCGGCGAGCACGGCCAGGATCAGGACGGCCACGACGACGAGCGGGCTCTTGCTTCTGGTCATGCGGTCCAGCTTGGCAGGCGGCGGCGTCCGGGCGGCCGTGTCACACACATGACGGGCGCCACACGAACGTACGGCCGGGCGGGAACGGACGCCGTTGTCCGTTCCCGCCCGGCCGTGTCACGTACGCCGGTTCTCCTGCGCCGAGCTCCGGTGTACGCCCTCCCGACGGGAGGGTGAGCGGTCAGTCGTACCCGCGCGTGAGTAGGGGATGCCTACCCTCTCAGCGCGAGTCGCTGCCCGCCGACTCGATGGCGGCGCGGCCTGCCTCCAGGCGCGCCACCGGGATCCGGAAGGGGGAGCAGGAGACGTAGTCCAGCCCCACCTCGTGGAAGAAGTGCACCGACTCCGGGTCGCCGCCGTGCTCGCCGCAGACGCCGAGCTTGAGGTCGGGGCGGGTGGCCCGGCCGGCCTCGACGGCGTGCTTGACCAGCGAGCCGACGCCGTCCCGGTCGATGGTCTCGAACGGGGAGACCCCGAAGATGCCCTTCTCCAGGTAGGCGGTGAAGAAGGAGGCCTCCACGTCGTCCCGGGAGAAGCCCCAGACCGTCTGGGTCAGGTCGTTGGTGCCGAAGGAGAAGAACTCGGCGGCCTCGGCGATCTGACCGGCGGTCACCGCGGCGCGCGGCAGCTCGATCATGGTGCCGAGCTTGATGTCCAGCTGGACGCCGGTGGACTGGACGACCTCGGCGAGCACCCGCTCGCACTCGTCGCGGACCAGCTCCAGCTCCTGGACGGTGCCGACCAGCGGGATCATCACCTCGGGGCGCGGGTCCCCGCCGGCCAGCTTGCGCTCGGCGGCGGCCTCGGCGATGGCCCGGACCTGCATGCCGAACAGGCCGGGGATGACCAGGCCGAGGCGGACGCCGCGCAGGCCGAGCATCGGGTTCTGCTCGTGCAGCTTGTGCACCGCCTGGAGCAGGCGCAGGTCGTTCTCGTTCGGGTCCTTGCGGGCCTCGGCGAGGGCGACGCGCACCGACAGCTCGGTGATGTCCGGCAGGAACTCGTGCAGCGGCGGGTCGAGCAGGCGCACGGTGACGGGCAGCCCGTCCATCGCCTGGAAGAGCTCCAGGAAGTCGCCCTTCTGCAGCGGCAGCAGGGTGGAGAGGGCGAGCTCGCGGTCCTTGTCGTTGTCCGCGAGGATCAGGTGCTCGACCTCCTTGCGGCGCTCCTCACCGAGGAACATGTGCTCGGTGCGGCACAGGCCGATGCCCTGGGCGCCGTAGCGGCGGGCGCGCCCGCCGTCCTCGGCGTTGTCGGCGTTGGCCCGGACGGCGAGCCGGCGGCGGCCGTCGGCGTGCGACATCAGCCGGTGGACGGCCTGGACCAGTCCGCCCTGGACGTCGGCGCCGGCGTGCAGGGTGCCCTCGAAGTACTCGACCACGGGGGACGGCAGGACGGGCACCTCGCCGAGGTAGACCTTGCCGCTGGCGCCGTCGATCGAGACCACGTCGCCCTCGTGCACCACCAGGCCGTCGGCGGTGGTGAACTTGCGCGACTTGGTGTCGACCTCCAGCTCCTCGGCGCCGCAGACACAGGTCTTGCCCATGCCGCGGGCGACGACGGCGGCGTGCGAGGTCTTGCCGCCGCGCGAGGTGAGGATGCCCTCGGCGGCGATCATGCCGTCCAGGTCGTCCGGGTTGGTCTCCCGGCGGACCAGGATGACCTTCTCGCCGGAGCGGGACCACTTGACGGCGGTGTAGGAGTCGAAGACGACCTTGCCGATCGCGGCGCCGGGCGAGGCGGCCAGGCCCCAGCCGATCTGCTTGGACTCGGCGGTCGGGGCGAAGCGCGGGAACATCAGCTGGGCCAGCTGGCCGCCGGTGACCCGCATCAGGGCCTCGTCCAGGTCGATCAGGCCCTGGTCGACCAGCTGGACGGCGATCCGGAAGGCGGCCGCGGCGGTGCGCTTGCCGACCCGGGTCTGGAGCATCCAGAGCTTGCCGCGCTCGATGGTGAACTCGATGTCGCAGAGGTCGCGGTAGTGGTTCTCGAGCTTCTGCATGATCGCCATCAGCTCGTCGTACGACTTCTTGTCGAGCTTCTCCAGCTCGGACAGCTGCAGCGTGTTACGGATGCCGGCGACGACGTCCTCGCCCTGGGCGTTGGACAGGTAGTCGCCGTAGACGCCCTGGGCGCCGGTGGAGGGGTCGCGGGTGAAGGCGACGCCGGTGCCGGAGTCCTCGCCGAGGTTGCCGAAGACCATGGTGCAGACGTTGACCGCGGTGCCCAGGTCGTTCGGGATGCGCTCCTGGCGGCGGTACAGCCGGGCGCGGTCGCCGTTCCAGGAGTGGAAGACGGCGTGGACGGCGAGGTCCATCTGCTCGCGCGGGTCCTGCGGGAAGGGCCGGCCGGTCTCGCGCTCGACGATGCCCTTGAACACCTCGACCAGTTCCCGGAGGTCGGAAGCGTCCAGGTCCAGGTCGTTGACGGTGCCCTTGGCGTGCTTGGCCTCGTCCAGGGCCTCCTCGAACAGCTCGCCCTCGACGCCCAGCACGGTCTTGCCGAACATCTGGACCAGGCGGCGGTAGGAGTCCCAGGCGAAGCGCTCGTTGCCGGACTGGGCGGCCAGGCCGACCACCGAGGCGTCGGAGAGGCCGATGTTCAGGACGGTGTCCATCATGCCGGGCATGGAGAACTTGGCACCGGAGCGGACGGAGACCAGCAGCGGGTTGTCGGCCTGGCCGAGCTTCTTGCCCATCTCCTGCTCGAGGGCGTCCAGGTGGGCGCTGATCTCCTCGTGCAGCGAGGACGGCTCGCTACCGGTCTCCAGGAAGACCTTGCAGGCCTCGGTGGTGATGGTGAACCCCGGAGGGACGGGGAGCCCCAGGTTGGTCATCTCGGCCAGGTTCGCGCCCTTGCCGCCAAGAAGATCCTTGAGGTCCTTGTTTCCTTCGGTGAAGGAGTAAACAAACTTCTGCTGGGACGGCACGGGTCGGTCTCCTCGTACGCGGTTGCCCTGACGCCGGAGAACATACCCATTTCGAAGGCACTTCTCTGCCCTCAATAGGCCACACGAGGCCGGTACCGAGCGGTAACCCGCTAGATCGAATGCACATAAAGGCGTTCACCTCTGTTGGTGAAATCGTCCCCCTGACGCGAGCCAGCGTTCAAGTCTTGAAGGCGAGGAAACAGGAAGATCGCCCGATTCGGACGCTGGGTAGCGACCGCGGGTCGGTCGCGTTGCCCCGGCTTGATTTCCTGCACCCGGATCGGCCGATCGGCGTCGAACCGGCTTCGGGAAGCGATTCACGCTCGACCTGTCCATTCCGTCCACTGACCGACCGTCAGTCGCTCCGGCGTGTGGCAAGCGTCACCAGCCCGTCTCGCGGCTCGAGCGTAGGGCGCCTGCGTCAATCGTCGCACTGCGTCCAGGAATGTGCTCGTTCCGTGACCTCGGAACGCCGAAAAGGAGCCCTCCTGTCCAGAGTGGACAAGAGGGCTGGGACCAGGTGGCCAGCGGCCCCGAGGGGCCTGATTCGACGGATCGGCTAGATCATCCGCCGGAGGTGTCCGATTCGGCGTCCTCGCCCGGCCGGGCGCAGTCGTACGGATCGTCCAACCAGCCCTCCGGCAGGACCACCCGGCCGTTGCCGCTGGTGCGCCCGCGCGGGCCGTCCGCGCCGATCGGCCAGGTCTGGGTCTGCTCCACCTCGGCGAGGGTCCCCGCCAGTTCGGCCAGCGAGGAGGAGTTCGCCAGCCTCACCCGCAGCTCGGAACCGACCGAGAAGCCCTTGGTGTACCAGGCGACGTGCTTTCGGAAGTCGATCACGCCGCGCGCCTCGTCCCCCAGCCACTCGCCGAGCAGCTGGGCGTGGCGCACCATCGCCCGGGCCACGTAGCCGAAGTCGGGGCGGGCGTGGTCGACGTCGCCCTCGAAGATCGAGACCAGGTCCTTGAACAGCCACGGACGGCCCAGGCAGCCGCGGCCCACCACCACGCCGTCGCAGCCGGTCTCCCGCATCATCCGCAGCGCGTCGTCGGCCGACCAGATGTCCCCGTTGCCCAGCACCGGCACGTGCGCCGGGACGGACTCGCGCAGCCGGGCGATCGCCGACCAGTCGGCCGTACCGCCGTAGTGCTGGGCGGCGGTGCGCCCGTGCAGGGCGATCGCGGCCACGCCCTCCTCGGCACCGATCCGGCCGGCGTCCAGGAAGGTCAGGTGGTCGTCGTCGATGCCCTTGCGCATCTTCATGGTCACCGGCAGGTCCCCGGCGTTGGCGACGGCCTCGCGCAGGATCTCGCGCAGCAGGTTGCGCTTGTACGGCAGCGCCGAGCCGCCGCCCTTGCGGGTCACCTTGGGGACGGGGCAGCCGAAGTTGAGGTCGATGTGGTCGGCCAGGCCCTCGTCCGAGATCATCCGGGCCGCCTTGCCGACGGTCACCGGGTCCACCCCGTACAGCTGGATCGAGCGCGGCTTCTCGCTCGGGTCGAACTTGATCAGCTGCATGGTCTTGGCGTTGCGCTCGACCAGCGCCCGAGTGGTGATCATCTCCGACACGTACAGGCCCTTGCCACCGCTCTGCTCGCGGCACAGGGTGCGGAACGGGGCGTTGGTGATGCCGGCCATCGGGGCCAGCACGACGGGCGGCCACACCCGGATCGGGCCGATGTCCAGCGGCGCGAACTCGGTCTCGGTCGCGGTGGGTGCGGGCGTGGCTGTCATGCGCGGCTGACCTCGGGTAGCGGGGGACGGGACTCTCCATTGTCCCCCACCCGGGTGAGCCGGCCCCACCTACTCCGGATCGGCGCGGTAGCCGATGTCCAGGGAGCCCGAGCCGACGTCGGCCTCCAGGCTCCTGCTGCTGGCGGCGTCGCCCAGGGCCGGGTCGATGTTGATGCTGCCCGACCCCGTCCCGCCGTTGATCCGGTAGCGGTTGCCCCGCGGCACCCGCACGGTCACCGAGCCGGAGGTGGCGCGCACCTTCACGTCCTGCGGCGCCGACCGGAACGTCAGGTCCACCGACCCGGAGGTGCTGGACACCTCCGCCTGCGCCGAGGAGAGGTCCGTGCCCTGGGTCATCCCGGAGGTGGTGCGGGCGCGGACCGGGCCGGACAGCCCGTGCAGGAGGATCGCGCCGGAGGTCCCGTCCAGCCGGACCGCGCCGCTGAGGTCCGACACCTCGACCGACCCCGAGGTCACCGTGCCGGCGACCTCCGTCCCCGCGGGCACCTCCAGCTCGATCGAGGCGCCGCAGTTGTAGAAGGGCAGGGAACGCCGGCACTCCACACCGACGGTCATCGTGTCGCCGACCACGTCGGCGCGCACCCGGGGCTCGGAGACCGTCCAGTCGAGGTTCTTGCGCAGCACGACCCGGCCCTCCACGCCCGGCCTGATCCGCACGGAGGCGCTGCTCGTGGCCAGCCGCAGCTTGTGGACCTCCTCGGCCACGAACACCTGCTGCTCGGTCCGCGACTGCCGGGCCACCAGGGCCATGGTCTGCGCCCCTCCCATGACCAGCACGAACACCAGGGCGATCACCCCGGTGATCCGCCACGCCCTGGTGGACCGCGCGCTCACGTGATCTCCAGGAAGCGCAGCACCGCCATCACCCGGCGGTGGCTGTCGTCGGCCGGCGGGAGGTCCAGCTTGGTGAAGATCGAGTTGATGTGCTTGGCCACCGCGCTGTCGCTGACCACCAGGGCGGCCGCGATCGCCGCGTTGGAACGGCCCTCCGCCATCAGCGAGAGCACGTCCCGCTCGCGCGGGGTCAGCTTCTCCAGCGGATCCCGGTGCCGGCGCACCAGCAGCTGGGCCACCACCTCCGGGTCCAGCGCGGTGCCGCCCTCGGCCACCCGCTGCAGCGCCTCCACGAAGTCGTCCACATTGGCCACCCGCTGCTTCAACAGGTAACCGACACCGCTGGTGTTGGTCGCCAGCAGGTCTGCGGCGTAGCGCTCCTCCACGAACTGGGAGAGCAGCAGGACGGCGGTGTCCGGCCACTGCTGGCGGATCACCATCGCTGCCTTCACCCCCTCGTCGTGGAAGCCCGGGGGCATCCGGACGTCCGCGACCACCACCCCCGGGCGGTGCTCCTCGACGGCGGCCAGCAGCTCGACGGCGTCCCCGACGGCCGCCGCGACCTCGAAGCCCACCGCCTCCAGGACCTTGACCAGGCCGACCCTCAGCAGGACCGAGTCCTCGGCGATCACAGCACGCACGGCAACTCCACGGTGATGGTGGTGGGGCCCCCGAGGGGGCTGAGAACGGACAGCGTCCCGTCGACCGAGGCGGCGCGCTGGCGCAGACCGGTGAGCCCGGTGCCGCGCGAGGCGTCCGCGCCGCCCACGCCGTCGTCGCTGACGACCAGGCGCAGCACGCCCCCGGCCGTCCGCACCGAGACGTCGACCTGCTCGGCCCGGGCGTGCTTGGCCACGTTGGTGAGCGCCTCGGAGACGGTGAAGTAGGCGACCGCCTCGACGGTGGGGGCGATCCGCTCGGACAGCTCGACGTCCAGCCGCACCGGCAGCGGGGCCCGGGCGGCGATGCCGGACAGCGCGGCGTCCAGCCCGCGGTCCTCCAGGACGGCCGGGTGCAGCCCGCGGACCAGGTCGCGCAGCTCGTCGATGGCCGCCTGCGCCTCCTCGTGCGCCGCGACGATCACCTGCATGGCGTCGGGCGGGCAGTCCCTGAGGGTGCGCCGGGCCAGGCCCAGGTTCATCGCGAGGGAGGTGAGGCGCTGCTGGGCGCCGTCGTGCAGGTCCCGCTCGATCCGGCGGCGCTCGGCGTCCACCGCGTCCACCAGGCCGGCCCGGGACTCGGCGATCTCCTCGACCCGGCGCTCCAGCTTCTCCGCCCGGTTGGGCCCGAGCAGGAACTGCGCCGCGCGGACCTCCAGCCGGGCTGTCAGCGTCGTCAGCCAGGGCGCCGCCACCAGCAGCAGCACGCCGAACACGGTGAGCGCCACGTCCAGACCGGCCAGCTCGCCGCGCAGCCCCGCCTCGGGCGGCAGCAGCCAGACCCAGGCGTACAGGGTGGTCAGCACCAGGGCGATGCCCCAGACGTACCCGGCGGCCAGCGCACAGAGTGCCAGCACCGGGCCGATCAGCAGGTGGTAGCCGAACTGACGCCAGGCCAGGGCGAGCCGCAGCCGGCCCAGCCGCAGGGCCGCGGGCGCGCCGGGCGGCGGCACCTCCACGCCGCGGAGGGCGCGCAGCCGACCGCGCTGGAGGGCGGTGAGCCAGCGGGAGCAGACCAGCACGACCGCGAGGACCGGGAAGAGCAGGCTGGGCTCGGTCACCGCCAGCCAGACCGGCGCGGCCACGGGTATTCCGGCGGCGATGAAGCGGGCGTCCCGCCAGGCCCCGGCGGACCACGGTGGTCGCCCGAGGCTCCTGACGAGCGCTCGGCGCAACGTGGTGGAAGGCATGCCGGACAGCGTAGGGCCCGGTGATCAACGACCGCCATGAAGGGGGGTACCGGCCGGGGGTGTAGCTGGATACACCCCCGATTCGGGGTGGAGCACCACCGACAGGACCCCCCTCGCGGCGGAAGGCTTGGGGACATGACGAGCACCGCATCGCACTCCGCCACCCCGCCGCACGGGCGGCCCGTCCCCGGGAACCACGGGGGTGTTCCCGGGGGCGCGCTCCGCCCGGCGCCGGGGCCGGATGGGACGCTGCCCGCCGGGGCCGGGCCCTGGTCGGTCCGCAGCGTCCGGTCCGGCCGCGGCCGGGCCGCGTTGGAGCTGTACCAGCACGGCGAGTTGGCCGACGTCCTGGTCGCCGCCCGGCTCGCTCCGCAGCTGGTCCGCGGCGCGCGGCGCAGCCCGTCCGCCGGTCGGGGCTCGCACGTGCTCGCCTGGGGGCGGCTGCCCGCCGACGGCCTGGCGCCCTCGGTGGTGTTCACCGGCGGGCGGCGGCTGTTCGGCACCGCCCGGGCGGCGGCGGCCGAAGTGGTCACGGTGGCCGGGCAGTTCTGGCTCGCCCTGGCCGAGGGGCCGTTCGACGCGGTGCTCGTCGGGCACCCGGCCGGCGGGCCGGCCGAGCGGCTCGTGCTGGAGCGGGTCCGTCGCGCGGCCGGGGGTGCGGCATGAGCACCGCCGTCGTCCCGGGCGCTCCGGCGTACGTGCTGCCGGAGCGGTTCCAGCGGCTGCCGCGGCTGGCCGCCTTCGGGCTGCTGCCCTGGCTGATGGTCCTGGCCGTCAACCACGAGACCCCGTGGGTGGTGCTGGACCTCGCGGAGTTCGCCGCGCTGCTCTCGTTGGACGCGCTGCTGCGCCGGCGCAGCCCGGCCGCGCTCTGGGCGGGCGCGGTGGTGGCGCTGCTGCTGGCCGGGGACGCCCTGGCCGACATCGCCTGCGCCGGGCCGGGGCACGCGGTGCTCGCCGCGCTGGTGATGGCCTGCTGCGTCGAACTGCCGTTGGCGGTGCTGTGCCTGCTGCTCGGGCGCGAGGCGATACCCGGGGCGGTGCGCGGTGTGGTGATACGCGGCTAGGCCCGCGTCGGCAGCCGGTCCATCAGGAGGCGGGTCTCCTCGTCCAGCGGGGTGTAGCTGATCAGCCGCGTCCCGAGCCGGGGGCCGAGCCAGAAGTTGGTGTACTCGCAGCGCAGCAGGCCCACGCCCGGCACCTGGAAACGCTTGATCCCGTTGCCCGGCCGCATCACCTCGTGCCGCTGCCACTCCTCCTCGAAGTCCGGCGAGGCCTTGCGCAGCCGGGCCAGCAGCGCCTTCCAGGCGGGCTCGGCCGAGTGGTCGGCCATCGCGGCGCGGAACCGGGCCACCATGCCGAGGCGCTCCGTCCGGTAGTCGACCAGCACGTCGCGGAAACGGGAGGGGGTGAACGCCAGCCACATCAGGTTCCGCTCCTCCGGGGGCAGTTCCCCGAGGTCGCCGACGATGGCGGTGTACGGCGCGTTGTGCGCCAGGATGTCGTAGCGGGAGTTGACCGCGGCGGCCGGGTACGGCGCCAGCTGGTCCAGCACCAGCCGCACGCTCGGCGTCACCGAGGGGCACTCCCGCACCGGCGCCGGATCGTCCGCACCGGCCAGGGTGAACAGGTGCGCCCGCTCGCTCGGGTCCAGCAGCAGCGCCCGGGCCACCGCGTCCAGCACCTGGACGGACACCTGGATGTCCCGCCCCTGCTCCAACCACGTGTACCAGGTCACCCCCACCGCGGCCAGCTGCGCCACCTCCTCCCGGCGCAGCCCCGGGGTGCGGCGGCGGCCGGTCAACGGCAGGCCCACCTGCTCGGGCGCGATCCGCTCGCGGCGGCTGCGCAGGAACGCCGCCAGGTCGTGCCGGCGGGCTTCGTCGGGTGTGGCGCGGTGCGGCACGGCGGTGCCGGGACGGGCTTGCGCGGCCGGGGTCATCAGGCTCATGCTCCCCAGCATGCGGCACGCCGCAGCCTGTTGCCAGGTACTTCTTATACCTGGATAACCACACTCTGGTACCAGGCTGGGGAGCGGCGGATCGTATGACCCGTGACTCAACGACTCGCCGTCGCCCCGGCCTCGCCCCGCACCGCCACCCCGAGCACCGCCGCCCCGAGCACCGCCGCCCCGCAGACCACCGCCCCGCACACCTCCACCCTCGGCACCGCCGGGCTGGTCACCGTCCTGCTCGGGGCCTTCCTGCCGATGCTCGACTTCTTCATCGTGAACGTCGCCCTGCCCACCATCGACAAGGACCTGGCCGCCGGACCAGCGGTGCTGGAACTCGTCGCCGCCGGCTACGGCATCGCCTTCGCCGTCCTGCTCGTCCTCGGCGGGCGGCTCGGCGACACCTTCGGCCGCCGCCGGCTCTTCGTCGCCGGGGCCGCCGCCTTCGCCGTCACCTCGCTGGCCTGCGGCCTCGCCCCCGACGCGTGGTCCCTGGTCGCCGCCCGGGCCGCCCAGGGCGCCTCGGCCGCGCTGCTGATCCCGCAGGTGCTCGGCACCATCACCGCCGCCACCGACGGCGCCCGGCGCGGCCGCGCGCTCAGCGTCTACGGCGCGGTCGGCGGCATCTCCGTGGTGATCGGCCAGGTGCTCGGCGGGATGCTGGTCGCCGCCGACCTGTTCGGCACCGGCTGGCGCTCGGTCTTCCTGCTGAACGTCCCGTTCGCGCTGCTCGCCGTCGTCCTCGCCGTCCGGTACGTGCCGGAGAGCCGGGCCACCCGGGCCGCAGCCGTCGACGTGCCCGGCACGGTGCTGCTCACCGCCTCCCTGCTCTCCCTGCTCGTCCCGCTGATGGAGGGCCGCGCGGCCGGCTGGCCGCTCTGGTCCTGGGTGCTGCTCGCCCTGTTCCCGGTGTTCGCCACCGCCTTCGCCCTGGTCGAGCGCCGCGCCGAGCGCCGCGGCGACACCCCGCTGGTGCCGCCCAGCCTGCTGCGGATCCCCGAGATGCGGCGCGGCCTCGGCATCGCGCTGCCCTACTTCGCCGGCTTCGGCGGCTTCATGTTCGTCATCGCCGTCGCCCTCCAGCAGGGCCTGCGGCTCGGCGTGGTCGCCGCCGGCTGGGCGCTCGTCCCGATGGCCGTCGGCTACTTCACCGCCTCGCTCTCCGGCCCGCGGCTGATCGGCCGCTGGGGCAGCCGGGTGCTCAGCGCCGGCGCCGTCGTCCAGGCCCTCGGCCTCACCACCATCGCGCTGACCGTCCTCGCCGACGCGGACCACTTCTCCCCGCTGCGGATGGCCCCCGGCGTCGCCCTCGCGGGCATCGGCCAGGGCCTGATCGGCACTCCGCTGTTCCGGGTCGTCCTCGCCAAGGTGCCCGCCGCCCGGGCCGGCGTCGGCAGCGGCGTCCTCGCCACCGGCCAGCAGTCCAGCCTCGCCCTCGGCGTGGCCACCCTCGGCACCCTCTACCTGTCCCTCTCCCCCAGCCTCGGCATGGGCCGCGCGCTCGCCCTGTGCCTCGGCGTCCAGCTGCTGGGCTCGTTCACCGTGCTGTACCTGACCACCCGCCTGCCCCGCTCCGTCGGCTGAGCCCCGCGGGCCCACGGGCCCGGGCGACGACGAACGGCCCCGCGACCGGTTCCCGCCGGTCTCGGGGCCGTCGCGCTGCCCGCAACCGCCCGTACGGTCAGGCGAGTTCCCTGACCACGGACAGGTACTCCAGGATGGCGTCGCGGTTGCGGGTCAGGCAGTGGATGCGGCGGGTCATCCGCTCGGTCTCGGACTCCAGGGTGTCGAGGATCTCCGGGGTGGCGTCCGTCCTGGCCGTCACCGCGACCTTCGTACTCGCCCACAACATCCTCTACACCTACGTCGCGGCACTGCTCGAACCGCTGCACCTCGGTGGGCGGACCGACACCGTGCTGCTCGTCCTCGGCCTGGCCTCGCTGGTGAGCATCGCCGTCACCGGAGCGCTGATCGACCGGCACCTGCGCACCCTGACCCTCACCGCCTGCCTCCTCGTCGGCGCCGCGACCCTGACCCTCGCCGGAGCCCTGCTCGGCTCGTCGTCGCCCTGGCCCGTCCACGCCGCCGCCGCGGTCTGGGGCCTCGGCTT
Source organism: Kitasatospora sp. NPDC098652 (assembly GCF_044760155.1). Taxonomy (NCBI): domain Bacteria; kingdom Bacillati; phylum Actinomycetota; class Actinomycetes; order Kitasatosporales; family Streptomycetaceae; genus Kitasatospora; species Kitasatospora sp. NPDC098652. Next base: position 170,125 of record NZ_JBIWAQ010000007.1, on the reverse strand, counting down.
CGGCGGCGTCGGCACCCTGCTGCAGACCGCCGTCGCCGACGCCGCCGACACGGCCGCCGACCTCGCCCAGTCCCTGCTGGTCACCTGCTGGAACCTCGGCATCGCCGCCGCCGCGTCCGCCGGCGGCCTCCTCCTCGACCACGCCGGGCCGCAGTCCCTCCCCTGGTCGGCCCTCGCCCTGCTGGCCCTCGCCCTGGCCGTGACCACGGCGGCCCGCCGCCACGGCTTCCCGGGCCGGGAGCTCCCGGGGCGGGGGTGACGCTCGTCCGGGTGAACCCGACGCACGCTGCTCGCAATCGCCGCACGATCCGCCCTACCGTGAGTCGCATGACAGCCAGAGTCCCCATCCGGCAGCTCCAGCAACATGCCAGCGAACTGATCGACCGGGTCGCGGCCGGGGAGCGCATCGAGATCACCCGCAACGGGCGGCTGATCGCCGTACTCGCACCGCCTGACCCGGAGCAGCGGGTCCTGGAGGATCTCGTACGCGACGGCACCATCGACCCGGAGAACGCCGCCACCGCCCGTGGACTGGCCGACTGGGTCCCGCCCACGGTCGACATCCAGCTCCCGTCCGCGACCGAGGCCCTCCACAGGATGCGCGAGGAAGAAGACCGTTGATCTACCTCGACTCCTGCGCGATCCTCAAGCTCCTCCTCCCGGAGACGGAGTCCTCCGCACTGCGAACGTTCCTCTCGTCACACGGCTCCGAGGGCCATGCGACCAGTGCGCTGGCCCAGGTCGAGGTCCCGCGCGCGCTCATCAGGATCGGTGCGCCGCAGCAGTTGCACGATGCTGCGGCGGACCTGCTCGACCGAATGCTCCGCATCCGGCTCTCCGATCCGATCCTCCGAGCCGCCGGCAGCTTCCCCACCCGGCACTCGGGGACGCTCGACGCCATTCACCTCGCCAGCGCCGAACACCTGGAGCAGGCGCTCACCGCTTTTGTGACGTACGACAAACGCCTCGCCGAAGCAGCCGAGGAACGTGACCTGCCGATCACCGCGCCGGGCTCGACGTCGGACGTCGAGCCCGGCGGCGCTCCTGCCTAGGCGCAGGTTCCACGGCCGGGGGCCAGTGCGCCGATGAAGGTGTCCAGGCGGGCGACGGCTGTGCGGAGCAGGTCGACGGATCCGGTCGGGTCGTCCGGGAGTTCGAGGCCGTGGTCGGCGGCGGGGAGTTCCAGGACCTGGTGGCCGGTGGCGTCGGCGACGCTCCGGTCCCACAGCTTGTCGGCGCCGCCGCCGATCAGAAGGGTCGGTGCGGTGGCCCGGTGGAGGGCGCGGGCCACGTGGTCGAGGGTGAGCACCGGGGTGAGCCAGGCGGCCGGGAGGGCGCGGTCCGCGGCGAGGCCGGCGGCCAGCGAGCCCAGCGACTTGCCGACCAGCAGGCGGCAGGCGCCGCCCTCGGCGTCGACGGCCGCGCCGACCTGCCGCTCGACCCAGGCGATCCGCTGCTCCGTCGTGAACTCGACGAATCCGTCCGGGATCCGCCACCACAGCTCCTGGACCGTCCAGCCGTGCCGGATCAGGACCGAGGAGGCGAAGTGCAGCAGTGGACGGGCGGGCGTGTAGCCGACGCCGGGGACGACCAGCGCGACCCGGTCCGAGTCGCCGTCGATACGGGTGGGGAGGCTCAGCGCGGAGGAAGCGGACATGCCCGCAGGCTACTTCCGGCCCGCCCCGCCGGCCGAAAGGGAACCTCCTGCACCATCATTTGCCGTGCACCCCAAGCTACTTCAGCTATGGCGGAGCGACACCCCGGTCCGCGATACTTGGTTCGCACAGTGATCGAGTCCGAAGGAAGGGGGAGCTCATGAGCTTCGTTCTCGCGTTCCTGGCCGCGCTGGCGGCCGTCGTCGTCGGCACCACCCTGTACCTGGCCCGTCGTGATCGGGCCCACCGGCGGTGGGCGGACGGCACGGAGGGCCTGCTGATCGAACAGCGGCGGACCTCCCAGGCCGCCCGGATCCGCAGCACCCACTCCACCTGGGCCACCCACCACGGCAACGGCCTGTTCCCCGACGACCTGCAGACGCACTACGTCTGACGCAGCGGCGCCGCGTTCCCGGCGCCGGGGGCGGACGCAGCGGAGCCGGGGCGGACGAAACCCGGGTGCGCCCCTCGACCCGGCCGCGCGACACTACCGCGCATGAGCTCCGACGCCGCCCCGACCCCGCAGGTCCGGGCCCTCGACCACGTGGCCTCGCTCTCCGCCGGCCCGCCGGTCGACCCGGCCCTGCGGGTGACCCTCAACTTCCACCCGGACCGGGTCTCCCGCGGCCGGGCCGTCCTCGACGCCCTGGCCGAGGACGGCGTCTACCTCTCCCAGTTCGCCACCGGCACCAGCAACGGCGGCCTGACCGCCCACCCCGGCGGGGACCGCTGGCGCTGGGAGAGCCGGATCTTCGCCGGCGCCTACGACGCCGCGGCTCCTGGCGAACGCCCCGTCTACGGAGCCCTCGACCACCGCCGCAGTCCGGTCGGCGCCGCACCCCGCTTCGGCTCCGCGCACCTGCGGCTCACCGCCCCCGCCCTGGAGCGCACCACCTTCTGCTACCCGGACAGCTTCCTGGAGCCCACGGACTTCGGCACCGCGGCCCGCATGGGGCTCGTCGAACTGGCCCTGGCCGATGACCAGGACGCCCTCGACGACTACATCGAGGCACAGGTCCACGGCCCGGTCCGGCCGGCCGAGGACGTCGAGGCCCTGGTGCTGGACCCGTGCTACCGGAACACCCCGGTCGAGGACGCCGCCCGCCGCCTCCCCTGCCCGCTGGAGTGGCACCCCGGCTTCCGGCTCACCGTCGAGGAGCTCCGCCGCCACCCCGACTACCGCGGCCAGGAGTTCGTCGCCCTCGGCGCCCGGATCGCCGAGGACGGCGCCCTCGACCCCCGGATCATCGGCGCTGCCGCCGCGAGCGGTCGCCACGACCCCCAGGCCCTCAAGAAGGTGTGGCACTACCTCGCCCGCTTCGGCGCCCCCGGGTTCGGCGCCCCCGGGTAGCGAAAAGCGGTTGGCCCGGCTTCCTGCCGGACGGAGAATCGCCGGATGACCGATGACCAGATCGACTGGGCCCGCCTGCGCGCCGCCCGCCGGGCCTGTACCCGCTTCCTCTCCGGCAACCGCCCGCTCACCATGCGCGAGCGGCTCACCGCGCTCGCCGAAGCGGTCGAGCCGGACGCCCACCCCGACATCTACGGGAACGGCGGGCCGGTCGGGGAGCTGGAGGAGCGCACCGCCGCGCTCCTCGGCACGGAGGACGCGGTGTTCTTCCCCAGCGGGACGATGGCCCAGCAGGTCGCCCTGCGCCACCACGCCGAGAGGACCGGCAACCCGGCCGTCGCGCTCCACCCGCAGAGCCACCTCGAACGGCACGAGCGCCACGCCCACGTCCAGCTGACCGGCCTGCGCAGCCTCTGGCCCACCACCGAGCCGCGGCAGCCGACCGCCGACGAACTGCGGGGCCTCGGCGAGCCGTTCGGCACCCTGGTGGTGGAACTCCCGCTCCGCGACCCGGGCTTCGTCCTGCCCACCTGGGACGAGCTCACCGAGCTGGTCGCCGCCGCCCGCGCGGCCGGTGCCCGGGTGCACTTCGACGGGGCCCGCCTCTGGAACACCACGACGCACTTCGGCCGGCCGCTGGACGAGATCGCCGCCCTGGCCGACAGCGTCTACGTCTCCTACTACAAGGACCTCGGCGGTATCAGCGGGGCCGCCCTCGCCGGGGACAAGGCCTTCACCGCGTACGCCCGCACCTGGCGCCACCGTTACGGCGGGCAGCTCTACCAGCAGTGGCCGGCCGCCCTCGCCGCGCTCACCGGCCTGGCCACCGAACTCCCCCGGATCCCCGGCCACACCCGCCACGCGGCGACCCTCATCCCCGCCCTGGCCGCCCTTCCCGGTGCGCGGATCTTCCCGGAGGTCCCGCCCACCCACGACTTCCAGCTCTGGCTCCCCCACCCGGCGCGCGCCCTGAACGCCGCCACCCTCGCCCTCGCCGAGCAGGAGAGGACCTGGTTCCTGGACTGGACCGACGCCGCCCCCGGCCTCGCCATGGCCGAGGTCCGCCTGGCGGGCTCGGCCCGGGACTGGACGGCGGAGGAGGTCACCGAACTCGGGCTGCGCTTCCTGGAACTGGTCGCCGCCGCCAAACGGGACTGACCCGCCGGCCCCCGGGCTCGGGCTCGGGCTCGGGCTCGGGCTCGGGCTCGGGCAGCCGGACGGAGCCCGCGGCCGTCAAACGGATGGCGGGCTCCCCGCCCTTCGTGTCAGAATGACGATTATGAGCAAGCAGCAGGTCGGGGACTTCGCCGACGTCCGCAGCCGCGAGGAGCTGGCGGGCCTGATGGCCACCGGGGCACGGCCGAAGTGGGTGATGTTCTGGGGGCACACCGCCCGCAAGGGCGGCGGGACGCGGCAGGAGTGCCTGAGCCAGTGGTGGCCCGGGCAGTTCACCGTCGACGGGGTGACGTACGCCTCCGCCGAGCACTGGATGATGGCCGGCAAGGCCCGGATGTTCGGCGACCGGGCGATCGAGCAGCGGGTGCTGGAGGCCCGGACGCCCGCCGAGGCGAAGAAGCTGGGCCGGCTGGTGCAGGACTTCGACGACCAGACCTGGACGGCGGGCCGGTTCGACCTGGTGGTCGAGGGGAACGTCGCGAAGTTCGGTCAGGACGAGGCCCTGCGGGAGTACCTGCTGGGCACGGGCGACCGCGTCCTGGTCGAGGCCAGCCCGGTGGACCGGATCTGGGGCATCGGCCTCGGCGCGGACGACATCCGGGCCGAACGCCCGCTGGAGTGGCGGGGGCTGAACCTGCTCGGGTTCGCGCTGATGGAGGCGCGGGCCCGACTGGCCGGTTGAGACCGGTCGCGCCCCTGCCGGACGGGGCGGCCCCTGCCGCGGAGCGCGACCGGCGCACTTCTCGCAACGGCCGCCCTCTGCGCGCTCCTTGACACCACTCGGGCACGACTGGTCGCGCTCTCGTAACTCCATCGCCACATTCCGACGCCAGGATGTCCCGCAGTCAGGGCACAGATGGACAGGTTGGGGCGATCATGCGCATGCGGTCGACGGAAGAATCCGCAGGCCGGCAACCGGAGGGCGAGCAACGGGCCGCCGAACTCCGGTCGGAACTGGACGAGTTGCTCCGCGCGAGCCGGTACGCGGGCCAACGCGAACGCCGGTTGAGCGAGGCGATACGGGCAACCCCGGGCCGCCGGCGCCCGGACGGCGACCTGCTGCGGCAGCTCGCCCAGGCCCGCACCCTGCGGGAGGGCCTGGGCGCGCGCTGCCTGCAACTGAGCGATCAGTTACAGGAGTTGGAGCTCCACCTCAGACAGGCGCCGATCCCAGCGCCAACACCGTCCCCGGCCCCGGCACCACCCCCGGCACCGGCACCGCCGCCACCCCCCGCTCCACCCGTCCGCCCCGACCTCGGCGCCCTCACCGAGCGGATCACCGGACTCCACCGCAGCGGGGCCCTCCCCGAGGCCGAGGACCTGCTGGACCGGGCCGCCGCCCACCTCGCCCCCGCCGAGGCCGCCCTGCTGGCCGGGATGCTCTCCCGGCGCGGGCCGACCGGCGCCTCGCTCCAACTGGCCCGGACGGCCGCCCGGAGCGCCCCGGAGCACGCCGTCGTGGTGCTGGCGGAGCTGCGCGAACTGGGCCTGGCCGAGGAGGCCGCCGAGCTGTTCCACGCCCTCCAGGCCTACCCGGCCGCCGCGGTCCCGGCGCTGCTCGCCGCGCTGGAGCGGGCCGGGCAGCACGCCGACAGCGCCACACTGCTCTGGGAGTGGGGCTCGGCGCCGACCCCGGAGCTGACCTCGCTGGCCGCCGGCCTCCAGCAGCACGGCCGCCCCGCCGACGTCCGCACGCTGCTGCGCCAGGCGGCCGGCCGCCCGACCGCGGACCTGGTCGGACTCGCGACCGGCCTGCCGCCCGCGCTCGCCACCCTCCTGCTGCAGGAGCTGGCGGCCCTCCGCCCGCCGGTCGAACTGGCCCGCCTGGCCGCCGCGCTGGAGAACCACCGGGACCTCTACGGGCAGCTGCTGGCGGCACTGCTCGCCGACGACACCCGCCACCGCACCACCCTGGCCGCCCTCCGTACGGCCGGCCTGCCGACCGCCCCGCCGGCCGCCCCGCGCTCCCGCTGGGGCCGGCGCTGACCCACCGGCCGTCCGAAAAGCGGGGAGCCCCCGCCCGCCTCCACGAGGGAGGACGGCCGGGGGCTCCCCGAAGTACCGGACTCGGCAGGAGTACCGGACTCAGCAGCCGATCAGCCGCGCCGCCAGGTAGCCCTTCACCTGGTCCAGCGACACGCGCTCCTGCGACATGGTGTCGCGGTCGCGAACGGTCACCGCGTTGTCCTCGAGGGTGTCGAAGTCGACCGTGACGCAGAACGGCGTACCGATCTCGTCCTGGCGGCGGTAGCGCTTGCCGATCGCGCCCGCGTCGTCGAACTCGACGTTCCACGCGGTGCGCAGGTCGGCGGCCAGGCCGCGGGCCTTCGGGGAGAGCTCGGCGTTGCGCGACAGCGGCAGCACGGCGACCTTGACCGGGGCCAGGCGCGGGTCGAGCCGCATGCCGACGCGCTTCTCCATGACGCCCTTGGCGTTCGGCGCCTCGTCCTCGAAGTAGGCGTCGATCAGGAAGGCCAGCATGGCGCGGTTGAGGCCGGCCGCCGGCTCGATGACGTACGGGAAGTACCGCTCGCCGCTCTCCTGGTCGAAGTACTTGAGGTCCTGGCCGGAGGCCTCGCTGTGCACCCGCAGGTCGTAGTCCGTGCGGTTGGCGACGCCCTCCAGCTCGGAGAACTCGGAGCCGCCGAAGTTGAAGCGGTACTCGATGTCCACGGTGCGCTTGGCGTAGTGGGAGAGCTTCTCCTTCGGGTGCTCGAAGAAGCGCATGTTCTCGGTGCGCAGACCGAGGTCGACGTACCAGTCCCAGCGCTGCTGGAGCCAGTACTCGTGCCACTGCTCGTCCTCGCCCGGCTTGACGAAGAACTCCATCTCCATCTGCTCGAACTCACGGGTCCGGAAGATGAAGTTGCCGGGGGTGATCTCGTTGCGGAAGCTCTTGCCGGTCTGGGCGATGCCGAACGGCGGCTTCTTGCGCGAAGTGGTCTGGACGGCCTTGAAGTTGGTGAAGATGCCCTGGGCGGTCTCGGGGCGCAGGAAGGCCAGGCCGCTCGCCTCCTCGGTGACACCGAGGTGGGTCTTGAGCATGCCCGAGAAGTCCTTGGGCTCGGTGAACTGGCCCTTGGTGCCGCAGTCGGGGCAGTTGACGTCCTTGAGGCCGTTCGGCGGCGGGAAGCCGTGCTTGGCCTCGTACTTCTCCTCCAGGTGGTCGGCCCGGTGGCGCTTGTGGCAGGAGAGGCACTCGGTCAGCGGGTCGTTGAAGGTGGCGACGTGGCCGGAGGCCTCCCAGACCTCGCGGGCCAGGATCACCGACGAGTCGAGTCCGACGACGTCCTCGCGGGCCTGAACCATCGTGCGCCACCACTGGCGCTTGATGTTCTCCTTGAGCTCGACGCCCAGCGGCCCGTAGTCCCAGGCGGCACGCGTGCCGCCGTAGATCTCGCTGCAGGGGTAGACGAAGCCTCGGCGCTTGCTCAGGCTGACGATCGTGTCGATCTTGTCGGCGGCCACAGTGCTCTCTTCAGTACGTACGGCACGGTCAGGGCACGGCTGGTTGCTCGTACCCGAATACCCAAGGTTACCGGCCAGACGGGTACGGGGTTCAAATCGATATGGTCCGACTCCTCCCAGCCAGGGCCACCTGCCGTTCACCCGTCCGAGTGATTTGACAATCATTTCCACTGCAGATGAGAATGATTGTCATGATGATCGGACTGCTCAGCCGCCGTACCCGCAGGACCGCCGCCCTGGCCGTCGCCGCCCTCGCCGCCTCCATGGCCCTCACGGCCTGCGGTGGCAGCAGCAGCGCCCAGAGCGCGGACGGCAAGCTGAACGTCGTCGCCTCCTTCTACCCGATGGAGTTCCTGGCCCAGCAGATCGGCAAGGAGCACGTCTCGGTCACCGATCTCACCGCGCCCGGCGTCGAGCCGCACGACCTGGAGCTCACCGCCAAGCAGGTCGCCGGCGTCCAGAAGGCCGACGCGATCCTCTACCTCAAGGGCCTCCAGCCCACCGTCGACCAGGCCGTCGACCAGTCGACCAGCAAGCACAAGATCGACGCCACCGCGGCCAGCCCGCTGGTCGACCACCACCTCGACGAGGGCGCCGCCGAGGGCGACGGCCACAAGCACGAGGGCCCGGCCGGTGACCCGCACATCTGGCTCGACCCGAGCCGCTACGCCGCGATCGCCAAGAGCGTCGGCGACGAGTTCGCCAAGGCCGACCCCGCGCACGCCGCCGACTACCGGAAGAACACCGACGACCTGGTCACCCGGCTCACCGCCCTGGACCAGGAGTTCCGGACCGGGCTGCAGGACGTCAAGACCAAGACCTTCGTCACCAGTCACGCCGCCTTCGGCTACCTCGCCGACCACTACGGCCTCACCCAGGTCGCCATCAACGGCGTCGACCCGGAGTCCGAGCCCACCCCGGCCCGCCTCGCCGAGGTGCAGAAGGCCGCCAAGGACAACGGCGTCACCACGATCTTCTTCGAGACCCTGGTCAGCCCCAAGCTCGCCGACACCGTCGCCAAGGACCTCGGCCTCAGGACCGCCGTGCTGGACCCGCTGGAGGGCGTCAAGGACCCGTCCAAGGACGACTACCTGACCGTCATGAAGCAGAACCTGGCCAACCTCCGGGCCGCCCTCGGCGCCCCCGCCGCGGCCACCCCGGCCCCCACCCCCGCGAGCTGACGGGACGCCCCACCATGACCCACCCGATACCCCCGGCCGTCCGCCTCCGCGACGCCGTCGCCTCGCGCGGCGGCCGGCCGGTGCTGCGCGGCGTCGACCTCACCGTCCGACCCGGCGAGGTCGTCGCCCTGCTCGGCGCCAACGGCTCCGGCAAGTCGACCACCGTCAAGGCCGTGATCGGCTCCGTGCCGCTGGAGCAGGGCACCCTGGAGCTGTTCGGCACCCCGTACGGCTCCTTCCGCGCCTGGCACCGGATCGGGTACGTCCCGCAGCGCACCACCGCCGCCTCCGGCGTCCCCGCCACCGTGCGCGAGGTGGTCTCCACCGGGCGGCTCGCACAGCACCGGCTGCTGCCGTTCCGCCGCCGGGACCGCGCCGCGGTGGACGGCGCGCTGGCCGCCGTCGGCATGCTGGACCGGGCCGGGGACGGCGTCGCCGACCTCTCCGGCGGCCAGCAGCAGCGGGTGCTGATCGCCCGCGCCCTGGTCGGCACCCCCGACCTGCTGATCATGGACGAGCCGATGGCCGGCGTGGACGCCGCCAGCCAGCAGGTGCTCGCCGACACCCTGCGCGCCGAGGTCGGCCGCGGTGCCTCCGTCCTCCTCGTCCTGCACGAACTCGGGCCGCTGGAGCCGCTGATCGACCGCGCCGTGGTGCTGCGGGACGGCTGCGTCGCGCACGACGGCCCGCCGGTGCCCAACACCGGCCTGCACGCGCTGCCCGGCCACGACCACGTCCACCCGCACGCCGACCTCACCCCGCCGAGGCTGCTCGCATGACCGAGATGCTCTCCTACGACTTCATGCAGCGCGCCCTGCTCGCCGCCGTGCTGGTCGGGATCACCGCCCCCGCCGTCGGGATCTACCTGGTGCAGCGCCGCCAGGCCCTGATGGGCGACGGCATGGGCCACGTCGCGATGACCGGCGTCGGCCTCGGCTTCATCTTCCAGACCAGCCCGGTCTGGATGGCCGTGCTGGTCTGCGTGCTCGGCGCCGTCACCATGGAGCTGGTCCGCTCGCGCGGCAACCAGCGCGGCGACATCGCCCTGGCGATGCTCTTCTACGGCGGCATGGCCTGCGGCAAGCTGCTCGTCTCGATGTCCGCCCAGGCCGGGGCCGGCTCGCTGGAGAGCTACCTGTGGGGCTCGATCCTCACCGTCGCCCCCGCCGACCTGGCCACCATCGCGGTGCTCGGGGCGGTGGTCATCGCGGTCACCGTCGGCCTGCGCCGCCAGCTCTTCGCGATCTGCCAGGACGAGGACTTCGCCCGGGTCACCGGCGTGCCGGTGCGCACCCTCAACCTGCTGCTCGCGGTGATGGCCGCGGTCACCGTCACGGTCGCCATGCGGGTGGTCGGACTGCTGCTGGTCAGCGCGCTGATGGTGGTCCCGGTGGTCGCCGCCCAGCAGCTGACCCGCTCCTTCGCCGCCACCCAGGCCGCCTCGATCGCGCTCGGCGTGGTGGTCGCGCTGGCCGGCGTCACCGGCTCCTACCAGCTGAACGTGCCCTCCGGACCGGCCATCGTGCTGCTCGCCATCGCGGTGTTCGCGGTGTTCAGCGCGATCGCCGCCCCGCTCGCCCGCCGCCGCCACCGGCGCCGCGGCGACGCCGGGCAGGGGCCCCAGGTCTGCGACGTCCGGCTCCCCGGCCAGGACCCGGGAAAGAGTTCCTCCGACGCGACCACTCCGGAGCGGCGGGCCGGGCTGGCACAATGAGGTGCGTGACGCCCACGACCCCAGGAGGACCCACGGTGACCACCGCAGGCCCGTCGCCGCGCGCCCGCTCGACCCGGCAGCGAGCCGCCGTCTCGGCGGCCCTGGACGAGATCGCGGACTTCCGCAGCGCCCAGGAGCTCCACGACCTGCTCAAGCACCGCGGAGACTCCGTCGGTCTGACCACGGTCTACCGCACCCTCCAGTCGCTCGCCGACGCCGGTGAGGTGGACGTGCTGCGCACCGCCGACGGCGAGGCCGTCTACCGCCGGTGCAGCAGCGGGCACCACCACCACCTGGTCTGTCGGCACTGCGGCGCCACCGTCGAGGTCGAGGGCCCCGCGGTCGAGCGCTGGGCCAACTCGGTCGCCGCCGAGCACGGGTTCAGCGACATCGCGCACACCCTGGAGATCTTCGGCACCTGCGCGGACTGCGCCAAGAAGGGCTGAACGACCGTCCGTACGGGGGCAGCCCGCGCGGACGACGGCCGAAGGGCCCGCAGGAACGGTTCGTTCCGCGGGCCCTTCGGCACGTGCGCACCGGTCGGTATCAGCGCCGGTCGGCATCAGCGCTGGGCGGGCAGCTCCAGCGGCGAGGGCAGCTCGTTCGGGATCGCCCCGCCGAAGCGGCGGTCGCGCATCGCGAACTGCTCGCAGGCGCGCCACAGGTCGCGGCGGTCGAAGTCCGGCCAGAGCACGTCCTGGAACACGAACTCGGCGTACGCGGACTGCCAGAGCAGGAAGTTGGAGGTGCGCTGCTCGCCGCTGGGGCGCAGGAAGAGGTCCACGTCCGGCATGTCCGGGTGGTACATGTACTTGGCGAGGGTCTTCTCGTTGACCTTCTTCGGGTCCAGCCGGCCGGCCGCCACGTCCAGCGCGATCGCCTGCGCGGCGTCGGCGAGTTCGGCCCGGCCGCCGTAGTTGACGCACATGTAGAGCGTCACGGCGTCGTTGCCCTTGGTCTGCTCCTCGGCGACCTGGAGCTCCTGGACGACGCTCTTCCACAGCTTGGGCATCCGGCCGGCCCAGCGGATCCGCACGCCCATCGCGTCCATCTCGTCGCGGCGGCGGCGGATGACGTCCCGGTTGAAGTTCATCAGGAACTTCACCTCGTCGGGCGAGCGCTTCCAGTTCTCGGTGGAGAACGCGTACAGCGAGATGTTCTTGACGCCGAGCTCGATCGCGCCCTTGAGCACGTCCAGCACGACGGACTCGCCGATCTTGTGGCCCTCGGTGCGGGGCAGCCCGCGCTCCTTGGCCCAGCGGCCGTTGCCGTCCATCACGATGGCGACGTGGTCCGGGACCAGCTCGCCGGGGAGCTTCGGGGGCCTGGCGCCGCTGGGGTGCGGGGTCGGGGGTTCGTAGACCCGCTGCTTGCCACCGCCGAAGAGCCGTCGCGCTGCCATGTGCTCACTTCTCCACGTATCTCATCGAGCGGATGCCCCGCTCCAGGTGCCACTGCAGATAGGCCGCGACCAGGCCGCTGCCCTCCCGCCAGTACCGTGGCTCGCAGGCGTCGGCCGTCCGCCAGTCCCCTGACAGCAGCGCCCCGAGCAGTACCAGTGTCTCAGGGGAGGGTACGGCACATCCGGGCACTCGGCAGTCCGCGCAGAGCACCCCCCCTGCGGGGAGGGAGAAGAAACGGTTCGGCCCGTCCAGGCCGCACTTGGCGCAGTCCGTGAAACTCGCGCCGTACCCGTTCACCGCGAGCGAGCGCAGCAGGAAGGCGTCCAGCACCAGGTGCGACTCGTGCGTCCCGGCCGCCAGCGTGCGCAGCCCGCCCACCAGCAGCAGGTACTGCTGGACGGCCGGCTCGCCCTCGTTCTCGGCGAAGCGCTCGGCCGTCTCCAGCATCGCCGTGCCGGCGGTGTAGCGGCCGTAGTCGGTGACGATCGATCCGCCGTACGGGGCGATGGTCTCCACCTGGGTGCACAGCGGCAGCCCGCGCCCGATCAGCTCGCTCCCCCGGCTGAAGAACTGCACGTCCACGTGCGAGAACGGCTCCAGCCGGGCGCCGAACTTGGACTTGGTCTTGCGCACCCCGCGCGCCACCGCCCGCACCTTGCCGTGGTGGCGGGTCAGCAGGGTGATGATCCGATCGGCCTCGCCGAGCTTCTGCGCCCGCAACACGACGCCGTCGTCCCGGAAAAGGCTCATGCCCCCCATTGTCCCCCAGGGCACGGACAGCCGTGGACAGCCGTGTTGCCCGCACCGGGGACCGTGGGGGAGGACCACTGCGGTGCGGGTCACGGCGGGCCCGGAGGGGGGCACCTCCCGGCCGAAGGCCGGGGGCGAGCGGGCCCGTTTGTGGGGGATACGGAAGGTCCGGCGGGACGGGGGCCGAGGCCCTACAGGTTCTCGTACGGTGCCCGGGTCGCCGCCTCCAGCAGCGCCGGCACCTGGCTCTGCGGCAGGTCCAGGCAGCTGCCGACGGCGGCCAGCGCCTCGCGCTCCTGCGGCAGGTAGCGCCCGTCCGCCAGGGCGATCGCGGCGCCCAGCAGCAGCAGCCGCTCCCGGCCCTGCTGGGCCAGGTGCGGGGCGAGCGGTTCGAGCACCGCGTGCAGTTCCACGGCCAGGCCCCCGGACATCCCGTGGGCGTCGTGGAGTTCGCCGCCGAGCCCGGAGAGCGCGGCGAGCGCGGCCAGCACCTGGGCCTCGCCGCAGTCCTCGAACCCGGCCTCGCGCACCGCCGTGCAGGCCGCCTCGCGGGCTGCCCGGTGGGCGGTGCCGCCGGCCGCGAGCAGGGCCAGCGCGATGGTGTACTGGGCGTCCCGCAGCATCGCGCCGAGGCGCACGCTGGTGGGCTGCTCCAGGGACTCGACGCCGTAGCGCCCGTGGCAGCTGGTGCACTGCACGCTGCCGATCACCGGCCCGAGCGGCACGACCGGCGTCCCCAGCAGGCGCAGCCAGCGCCGGCCGTGCTGCCGGCGGTAGTTACGGTCCCCGCCGCAGCCCGGGCAGAAGAAATCACCGAGAACATCGGTCCGCCACCTCGGGCGGACACCCCACAACCTGGTCACGGCGCCACTCCCCAGACATGGCAGGCGGCCTGCACAACTATGGACAGGTCACGCGACCGGACACCGAGGCCGTCCCACCGACCCGGCTTGCCGGTGGATCGATGTTGCCACGGTTACCGGCACGTGTCAGTACCTCGAACGGCTTCCGATCCGAAAAAATGTGGCGCAGGCCACAGCCCGCCGGAACGCCCGGCGGACACGGCGAAGGGCCGCCCCGCGGGACGGCCCTTCGCGTACCACCCCAGGGCGTGTCTGACAATTCCCGCCGGGCGCGCGACGCCGGGGCACGCACCTCGCCGCGTTGTCGTCAGTCGCCGATGCTCCGCATGGGCTCCCTCCTCCGCCTTGCGATGCACGCACCCCAACGCCGCACGCTGATCCGACGCGAATTGTCAGACACACCCCAGGGAGTTAACCCCGCTGCGAGCGGTTGACGGCACTGATCATCGCCTTGAGCGAGGCCAGCACGGTGTTGCCGTCGATGCCCACACCCCACAGCACCTTGCCGTCCACCGCGCACTCCACGTACGCGGCCGCCTGGGCGTCGCCGCCCTCGCTCAGCGCGTGCTCGGCGTAGTCCAGCACCCGTACGTCCACGCCGATCCGGGCCAGCGCGTCCGCGAAGGCCGAGACCGGGCCGTTGCCGGTGCCGGACAGGGTCACCGGCACACCGTCCACCACGGCCTCGGCGGTCAGCGCGTCCCGGCCGTCCTCGGTGGTCAGGGTGCGCGAACCCGCCAGCGACAGCCGGCCCCACGGGTTGCCGGTGGTCGGCAGGTACTCGTCCTCGAAGACCCGCCAGATCTCCGCCGGGCTGACCTCGCCGCCCTCGGCGTCGGTCTTGGCCTGGATGATCCGGGAGAACTCGATCTGCATCCGGCGCGGCAGGTCCAGCTTGTGGTCGTTCTTGAGGACGTACGCCACCCCGCCCTTGCCGGACTGGCTGTTGACCCGGATGACCGCCTCGTAGGTGCGGCCGACGTCCTTCGGGTCGATCGGCAGGTACGGCACGCCCCAGGTGTGCTCCGCCACCGGCACCCCGGCCGCCTTCGCGTCCGCCTCCAGGGCGTCGAAGCCCTTCTTGATGGCGTCCTGGTGCGAGCCGGAGAAGGAGGTGTACACCAGGTCCCCGGCGTACGGGTGGCGCGGGTGCACCTCCATCTGGTTGCAGTACTCGGCGGTGCGGCGCACCTCGTCGATGTCGGAGAAGTCGATCTGCGGGTCGATGCCCTGCGAGAACAGGTTCATCCCCAGCGTCACCAGGTCGACGTTGCCGGTCCGCTCGCCCTGCCCGAACAGGCAGCCCTCGATCCGGTCCGCGCCCGCCATGTAGGCCAGCTCGGCCGAGGCCACGGCGGTGCCGCGGTCGTTGTGGGGGTGCACCGACAGGCAGACGAACTCGCGGCGCGACAGGTTGCGCGACATCCACTCGAACTGGTCGGCCTGGACGTTCGGGGTGGCCCGCTCGACGGTGGCCGGCAGGTTCAGGATGATCTCGCGGCCCTCGCCGGGCTGCCAGACGTCCATCACCGCCTCGCAGACCTCCAGCGCGAAGTCCAGCTCGGTGTCCACGAAGATCTCCGGCGAGTACTGGTAGCCGAAGACGGTGTCGTCGCCCAGCAGCTTCTCCGCGTACTCCATCACCAGCCGGGTCCCGTCCACCGCGATCGCCTTGGTGGCCGCCTCGTCGTTGCGGAACACCACCCGGCGGAACAGCGGCGCGGTCGCGTTGTACAGGTGGACGGTCGCCCGCGGGGCGCCGACCAGCGACTCGACGGTCTTCTCGATCAGCTCCTCGCGGGCCTGGGTCAGCACCGAGATGGTGACGTCCTCCGGGATCGCCCCCTCCTCGATCAGCGACCGCACGAAGGCGTGGTCGGTGGCGCCGGAGGACGGGAAGCCGACCTCGATCTCCTTGTAGCCCATGGCCACCAGCAGGTCGAACATCTTCCGCTTGCGGGCCGGGGACATCGGGTCGATCAGCGCCTGGTTGCCGTCCCGCAGGTCGGTGGAGAGCCAGCGCGGCGCCTTGGTGATCACCTGGTCCGGCCAGGTGCGGTCCGGCAGGTCGACGGTGCCGAACGGCAGGTAGCGCCCGTAGCGCATGCCCGAGGGCCGCTGGCGCACGGAGGCGGCGGTGATCGGGGTCGGCCGGTCGACGAAGGCGCGAGCGGCGGGGACGGACGCGGCGGAGGTCTGCTCGGTCATGGAGGGGACTCTCGGCTTCCTGTGGATGCGTGATGCGGGCGGTCGGGAGGGATCGACACCGACTGGCCGGCCGCTGCTGCGCCCCGCGACACGCCCTCGCGTCGCCGTTTCCGCGCACAGCTCGTTCCCCGCGGCGAGGGAGCCGGCCCGGTGGACTACAGGCCCTCGACGCGGCAGCTAAGAAGAAGCAGCCCGTTGCGCATGATGTGGCCAGCGTAACCCAGGCCCGCGCGCCCCCGAAGTGATCCGGGCTACCGTTCCACCCCTTGAGACGTGGACCGGTGCTGCCGCAGGTGGTGACATTCGGTCATCGAGGCCTCACCCTGGGCCGCATGACTGCAGGAGTCCCGCGCTGCGCGATCGTCCCGCCCTACGTCCTGGACCGCCTCGCCGAGGCCGGTCACCAGCCCGCCGTCCACTCCCTCGCCCTGGACGCCGCGCACCGCGCGGCCCGCCTCGCCGCTCCCCCGCCGACCGCCGGCGCCCCCGGCCTCAGCCGGCTGATCCACGACGCCGGGCACGGCCAGCGGCTGCCCGGGCGCACCGTCCGCACCGAGGGCCAGGCCCCGGTCGCCGACAGCTCCGTCAACCACGCCTACGACGGCCTGGGCGCCACCTTCGCGCTCTACTCCGAGGTCTTCGGCCGCGACTCGATCGACGGCCGGGGCCTGCGGATGGACGCCAGCGTCCACTACGGCCGCAACTACGACAACGCCTTCTGGAACGGCCGGCAGATGGTCTTCGGCGACGGCGACGGCCAGATCTTCGGCGACTTCACCGCCTGCATCGACGTCATCGGCCACGAACTCACCCACGGCGTCACCCAGTTCACCGCCGGACTGGACTACCAGGACCAGCCCGGCGCGCTCAACGAGTCGGTCTCCGACGTCTTCGGCTCGCTGGTCAAGCAGTACGCCCTGCACCAGGACGCCGCCTCCGCCGACTGGTTGATCGGCGCCGGGCTGCTCGCCCCCGGCATCCAGGGCGTGGCGCTGCGCTCGATGAAGGCCCCCGGCACCGCCTACGACGACCCCCAGCTCGGCAAGGACCCGCAGCCCGCCCACATGCGGGACTACGTGAACACCGCCGAGGACAACGGCGGGGTGCACATCAACTCCGGCATCCCCAACCACGCGTTCTACCTGCTGGCCACCGCCCTCGGCGGATCGTCCTGGGAGCAGGCCGGGCGGATCTGGTACGACGCCCTGACCGGCGGCACGCTGACCGCCACCGCCGACTTCACCGCCTTCGCCCGGGCCACCGTGGCCGCCGCCAAGGCCCGTTACCCCGACAAGCCCCCGATCGCCGACACCGTGACGGCCTCCTGGGCCCAGGTCGGCGTCAGCCCGGGGTGACCGCGGACGACCGGTTCACCGCCGGTCCGGACCGGTTCGGGACCGGTCCGGGACCGGTCCGGGACCGGTTTCGAGGTCACGGTCGGGGAAAAGAGCCGCAAAAGCCTTCCCTGCGTAGCACCATGGACACCATGCGCATCCAGGTCACCCGGACCGGCGGGCTCGCCGGAATCCTCCGTCACGCGGAGCTCGACACCGTCGACCGCACGGACGCCCCGCACGTCCACGCGCTCGCCCGCGAGGCCGTCGCGGGCGGGCTGCGCGCGCCCTCGTACGGGGTGCCGGACGGCTTCCACTACGAGATCACCGTCGACGGGCGGACGGTGTACTGCGCCGACCCCAAACTCACCGACTCGCAGCGGGAGCTGGTCTCGCTGGTGCTCCGCGAGGGGGCGTAGGCCCCGCGCACGGGCCCCGGTGCGGCACGGGCCCGGTGCGGCACGGGCCCGCCCGACGCGCACGTACGGCGTCCGGACGGGCCCGGGGCGGCTCGCCGCCCTTCGCCGTACTCCCCCGGTCAGAAGCCCAGCTTGCGCAGCTGCTTGGGGTCGCGCTGCCAGTCCTTGGCCACCTTGACGTGCAGGTCCAGGTAGACCGGCGTGCCGAGCAGCGCCTCGATGTGCTTGCGGGCGGTGGTGCCGACGTGCTTGAGCCGCGCGCCCTTGGCGCCGATCACGATCGCCTTCTGGCTCTGCCGCTCGATGTAGACGTTGGCGTGGATGTCGAGCAGCGGGCGGTCCGCCGGGCGGCCCTCGCGCGGCAGCATCTCCTCGACCACGACGGCCAGCGAGTGCGGCAGTTCGTCCCGCACGCCCTCCAGGGCGGCCTCGCGGATCAGCTCGGCGACCATGATCTGCTCGGGCTCGTCGGTGAGGTCGCCCTCCGGGTAGAGCTGGTCGCCCTCGGGCAGCAGCTTGGTGAGGAGGTCGGCGACCAGTTCGATCTGGCCGGCCCCTCGCCCACCACCACCCTTGTTCGAGGGACTGCGTCCCGCTGCCTGATCGCCGACCGCGGAGACCGGGATGATCTCGGCCCACTCGAAGCCCAGCTCGATGCCGAGCTGGTGGATGGCGATCAGCTGCTCGGCCAGGCGCTTGGAGTCGACCAGGTCGGTCTTGGTGACGATGGCGACCTTGGGGGTCTTCTTGATCCCGGCGATCTCCTTGGCGATGAACTTGTCGCCGGGGCCGATCTTCTGGTCGGCGGGCAGGCAGAAGCCGATCACGTCGACCTCGGCCCAGGTGGTGCGGACCAGGTCGTTGAGGCGCTCGCCGAGCAGCGTGCGGGGCTTGTGCAGGCCGGGGGTGTCGACCAGCACGAGCTGGGCGTCCGGGCGGTGCACGATGCCGCGCACGGTGTGCCGGGTGGTCTGCGGGCGGTCGGAGGTGATCGCGACCTTCGTCCCCACCAGGGCGTTGGTCAGGGTCGACTTGCCCGCGTTGGGACGGCCGACGAAGCACGCGAACCCGGAGCGGTACGAGGAGGAAGGGGCATTCATGGGCCCCATTCTCCCTGATCAACGGAGCCCCGCCGTCCGGGGCCGGTCCGTCGGGGACGGTCAGCCCTTGCCGCCGCCCCGTCCGACCAGCGAGAACACCACCAACAGGAGCAGGAAGGCGAGTGAGCCCCAGAGCCAGTAGACCGTGCCGGTCTCCTGCCACTTGCCCATGCCCATCACGAACAGCACCAGCCCGGCGACGAACGCCAACGCCCCCATGCCCCAGCCCCTCACCGAGTCCACCCCTCCGGTGAGATTATCTGCTGAATACCGGGGGTGCGGCCCGTCGCACCTGCCCCGACGGGCCGCCGGAGGCCGCTCAGCGGGCCTCGGCCGCCACCCGCAGCGTCCCGTCCGGCCCGGCCAGCAGCACCGGCGTACCGGCCCCGCCCAGGTCCCGCACGGCCGCCAGGTCGGCCTCGGCGGGCTGCTCGGCCTCGCTCACCACGGCGGCGGCCTCCAGCGACTTCGCACCGCTGGCCACCGCCATCGCCACCGCCGTCTGCAGCGCGCTCAGCCGCAGCGACTCCAGCGCGACCGTGCCGGCCACGTAGGTGCGGCCGGTCTCGTCACGCACCGCGGCCCCCTCGGCCACGCCGTTGCGGGCGCGGGCCGAGCGGGCCAGGGTGATGATCTTCTTGTCCTCGGGGTCGAGTTCGACGATGTCACTCATGCCGCCGAGCATAGGCGGCCGCTCCCCCGCCCGGGCGGGCGAGTCACCGTCACACCTCAGTGGCCGACCGGGTGGGTGCGGCCGGGGTTGGGGTTGAGCACCTTGACGAAGGTCTTCGCGGCGCCGGACGGCAGCGGCTCCTCGTGCGAGGCCCGCTCGCGCCAGAACGGGTTGTCGTGCGGCAGGTGGCTGCTCACCCGGCCGTACATCCCGAATGTGGTCACGACGACCCCGAAGACGAACGCGAACAGCACGTTCGACATCCGGAAGTTGAGGATGTTCGCGTCCGGCCGGCCGAGCACCGTCAGCCCGTAGAAGCCGGACAGGACGAACAGCACGCCGACCACCATGTTGAGGTTGGACGCGAAGTTCCCGCCGATCACCGCTCCGGCCAGCAGGACCGCCCCCGCCACGATGGACAGGATGCTCAGCGCCCCGTTGGTCGACAGCCCGGCGATCCGGTCACCGTGGGTGGCCAGGAAGCCGGGATGGTCGGTCAGCCCCAGGATCCCGAACACGATCAGGAAGATCCCCCCGAGCCCCGCCCCGACCCGCCACACCAGGGCGAGCCGTCGATCGACGGTCGGCAGTTCGTCTTGCAGCTTCATGGCGACCTCCAGAGCTCGGCCCAGGCCGACAAGCACGGCCGAAGGGCACGGCTAGCTGTAGGGATGGCTCCCCTGCATGTGCGGCGTCTCGTGCATGTAGAGCGAGCCGCACTGCTGGCAGCAGCGCAGCCCGGTGCCCCACTCCTGCTCGGGCCGGGTCTCGGCGTCGGCGGGCATGGTCCGGCCGCAGAGCGCGGTCGACGGGTCCTCGTCCCGCACCACGTGCCAGGACTTGACTCCGCCGGCCGCCCCCTGCGGGCCGTACTCCGCGCGAAGTTTGTGCGTCATGCCCTCCATGGTCGCGCGGCGACCGCCCACCCGCTACTCGCCCGCGGCCCGCACCGTCTCCGACCCGCGCACCGGCGAGGCCACCATCGAACCGATCCGGTTGCGGCGCCCGGCCGAGGACTCGGCGGTCAGCAGGATGCCGGTCAGGCCGTCCGCGGCCGGCTCGGGCAGCGGGATCTCGCAGGCCGAGCCGGGGATCGGCACCCGGCCCAGGTGCTTGGCCAGCAGGCCGCCGACGGTCTCGACGTCCTCGTCCTCCAGCTCGATCCCGAACAGCTCGCCCAGGTCCTCCACCAGCAGCCGGGCGGTGATCCGGTACGAGCCGTCGCCGAGGTCCTCGACCGGCGCGATCTCCCGGTCGTACTCGTCGGTGATCTCGCCGACGATCTCCTCCAGGACGTCCTCGATGGTGACCAGGCCCGCCGTGCCGCCGTACTCGTCGATCACGATCGCGACGTGCGAGCGGCGCTGCTGCATCTCCCGCAGCAGGTCGCCGGCCGGCTTGGAGTCCGGGACGAACACGGCCGGGCGCATCACCGCGCCGACCTCCTCGGCCTCCGCCTCCCGGTTGATGTGGGTGCGGCGCACCAGGTCCTTGAGGTAGACGATGCCGACCACGTCGTCCTCGTTGTCGCCGACCACCGGGATCCGCGAGAAGCCCGAGCGCAGCGCCAGGGTGAGCGCCTGCCGGACGGTCTTGTGCCGCTCGATCATCACCAGGTCGGTGCGCGGCACCATCACCTCGCGCACGATGGTGTCGCCCAGTTCGAAGACCGAGTGCACCATCCGGCGCTCCTCGTCCTCGATCAGGTCGTCCTTCTCGGCGAGGTCGACCAGCGCCCGCAGCTCGGCCTCGGAGGCGAACGGCCCCTCCCGGTACCCCTTGCCCGGGGTCAGCGCGTTGCCCAGCAGGATCAGCAGCCGCGGGATGGGACCGAGCACCGCGGCCAGCGGCAGCAGCACGAAGGAGGCCGCGGTCGCGGTGGAGATCGGGTGCTGGCGCCCGATCGTGCGCGGCGAGACGCCCACCGCGACGAAGGACACCAGCACCATCACGCCGAAGGCCAGCAGCACGGCCTGCCAGGTCGGGTGGATGTTGCGCACGCACACCGCGGTGACCAGCACCGCGGCCGCCATCTCGCTGGCCACCCGGATCAGGGTGGCCAGGTTGAGGTAGCGGAACGGGTCGGAGGCGACGGCCAGCAGCCGCGCGGAGCCGCGCCGGCCGTTGCGCACGGCCTCCTCGGCCCGGAACCGGGAGACCCGGGAGACGCCCGCCTCGGCGCACGCGGCCAGCCAGCCCAGCACGACCAGGGCCACGGCACCGAGGATGAAGCTCGTACTCTCACCACTCACGGGAGTTCGGGCCCCGCGCTCAGTGGGTGGTGGGAGCCGGGGAGATGCCGCCGAGGCCCCGGCCCGCCCGCCAGTCGTCCAGGATCCGCTTCTGGAGGGCGAACATCTCTTCCTCCTCCTCCGGCTCCTCGTGGTCGTAGCCGAGGACGTGCAGCACGCCGTGGACGGTGAGCAGTTGGAGCTCCTCGTCCATCGAGTGCTTGGAGGGGGCCGCCTTGCCCTGCTGCTCGGCGACCTCGGGGCAGAGCACGATGTCGCCGAGCAGGCCCTGCGGCAGCTCCTCGCCCTCCTTGCCGGGACGCAGCTCGTCCATCGGGAACGACATCACGTCGGTCGGTCCGGGCAGGTCCATCCACTGGATGTGCAGCTCCTCCATCGCCGCACCGTCCACCAGGATCACGGACAGTTCGGACTGCGGGTGGATCCGCATCTTGTCCAGGGCGAAGCGGGCGACGTCGAGGATGGCTTCCTCGTCGGCGTCCCAACCGGACTCGTTGGCGATGTCGATCGACATGACGGGCTGTGTGCTCAGCTTTCGGTGCGATGGGACTGTCGGGGTGCGCGCGCCGCGGCGGTCTTGCCGGGGCGCCGCTGGGCGGGCTTGCGGGCGGCCGGGGAGTTCTCCTCGGCCTCCTGCAGCGCGTCCCAGCGCTCGTAGGCGTCCACGATCCGGCCGACCAGCTTGTGGCGGACCACGTCGGTGCTGGTGAGGACGGAGAAGTGGATGTCCGGGACGTCGGCCAGGATCTCCTGGACGACCTTGAGCCCGCTGCGGGTGCCGCCCGGGAGGTCGATCTGGCTGGTGTCGCCGGTGACCACCACCCGGGAGTTGAACCCGAGGCGGGTGAGGAACATCTTCATCTGCTCGGGCGAGGTGTTCTGGGCCTCGTCCAGGATGATGAAGGCGTCGTTCAGGGTGTTGTGTGTCAGTAGGTGGCCCTCGGTCACGTAGAGCGAATCGGCCGCCGCGACCTGGATGCAGACGGCTTCCTCGCGCCCGGCGGGCTCGATGAGGTCGATGTGCCGCATCGGCCGACCTCCGCCGCCGGCGGTGAGGTACTTCTCCGCCTTGCGCCGGAGCCTGAAGGGTTCGACCCCTTCGGGAAGGCGGATGTCGACGACGTGGGCATCGCGGCGGTGGTGGACGTCGCGGCCCCGCGCACGGCCCGGCTTCCGGCCTTCCGCCAGCCTGCGCCGGGTGTAGGCCACCCCGCCGAGGGACCGGACCAGTTCGATCACGTCGTCGCGCAACAGGATCGAGGTGGTCGTGTACTGGACCCGACAGGTTCGACCGGCCTGTGTCACTGGCCCACCATCCGCGTCCAGCAGTCCCTGGAGGACGGCCAAGCGGATCGCCGGGGAGTTGCGGAGGTAGACCTCGGGTACGAACTTCGACGACGACCTGCCGCCCAGGAGGTCCAGCTCCCGAAGGACCTCGGTGACCGGGTTAGCGAGGGTCATCAGGTCGCCCGGCGCCTTCACCCGGCTCAGCGTGTAGTCGACTCCGCCCTTCGACCGGACCTCGATCCCTGGCAGTGCCGCCTCCAGGGCGGAGGCGAGCTCGGGGTCCTCAGTGGCGAACGAGGGCGTCGTGGAGCCGGTGAGGCAGCCGTCACCGAGCAGCAGACCCAAGGCGTACGGGTCCATGGGTACGTCCTGCTCCGGAAAGCGGACCGGCCCGCTGAGCAGCGGCAACTCGTACCGCCGTGCGTGGGCGGCCCGGAGGTTCCCGATCATCTCCCGGGTTTCGAGAACCCTCCAGGGCTTGTTCCGGCGGCGGTCCGCCGCTGTCCGGACCGTCCACAGGTGCTCTCCGCAGCAGAGCGTCGATGCCCCGTCCTGAGCCGTGACACGGTAGATGTCCTTCTCGCCCTGCGGGTACACACCCAGCACGGGCGTCGGCTCGCCGTTCGACCCGGTGACGAGGTCGCCGACCTGGAGGTCGCCGATCGGACGCCAGCCGTCCGGCGTGAGCACCTTGGTGAAGACCGGTTGCGCGCGGCCGCGCATGTATGCGAGCGGGGCGACCTCGATGGTGCCGGCCGCCATCAGGCGCGGGATGGAGTCCGGGTCCATCATGTCGTGCAGCGCGTCGTACAGCGGGCGCAGGTAGGGGTCGATCTTCTCGTAGAGGGTGCCGGGCAGGAAGCCCAGCCGCTCGCCCGCCTCGACCGCCGGGCGGGTCAGGATGATCCGGTTGACCTCCTTGGCCTGGAGGGCCTGGACGGCCTTGGCCATCGCCAGGTAGGTCTTGCCGGTGCCGGCCGGGCCGAGGCCGAAGACGATCGTGTGCTTGTCGATCGCGTCGACGTAGCGCTGCTGGTTGAGCGTCTTGGGGCGGATCGTGCGGCCGCGGTTGGACAGGATGTTCGCCGTGAACACCTGGGACGGCGCCGGGCTGTCCGGGTCCTCCTCGCGGAGCATGGCGATGGAGCGCTCCACGGAGTCCTCCGTCAGGGGCTGGCCGGTGCGCAGCACCAGCATCATCTCGTTGAACAGCTTCTGCACGAGGGCGACCTCGGCGCGCTCCCCGGTGGCGGTCACCTCGTTGCCGCGGACGTGGATGTCGGCGGCGGGGAACCCCTGCTCGATCACGCGCAGCAGCGAGTCCGCCGTGCCGAGCAGGGTGACCATCGGATGCTTCTCGGGGATGACGATCCGGGCGCTCACCCGGCCGTCGTCGGTCGGTTCGGGGCGCGACTGTCCGTCGGTACGGGTCTGCGATGTGTCACTCATGGGTCGGCGCTGGGCCTGCCTCATCCCATCCGTGGTCTCGTGTGCCGCTCGGTCTCTCCGGGGCACCAGGGTACGCCGCGAGCGTGATCGCCGCGGCGGGCGGCGGGGCCGCACCCGACGATGCTGCGGCAGATCGCGGGGCGGCGCGAGCCCTTTTCGCGGGGAGCCCGCGCAGCGTCCACCGCCGGCGCCGCGCCGTTCACGGGTGACGGCGGGCGGGGACGGGCACGCGGGCGAGGTCCTCGGCGAGCACCAGCTCCCCGTCGAAGTGCTTGCGGGCGTCGGCCAGGTGCTGGCCCAGGTCCGGGTAGCGCTGGGAGAAGTGGGTCAGCACCAGGGTGCGTACCCCGGCCTCGGCGGCGACCTTGGCGGCCTGGCCGGCGGTGAGGTGGCCGTGGTCCTCGGCGAGGTGGGCGTCGGCGTCGGTGAAGGTCGCCTCGACCACCAACAGGTCGGCCCCCTCGGCCAGTCGGTGCACCCCCTCGCAGAGCCGGGTGTCCATCACGAAGGCGAAGCGCTGGCCCCGCCGGTGCTCGCTGACCTCGTCCAGGGTGACGGTGCGGCCGTCCACCTCGACCGCGCCCTCGTGCTGGAGCCGGCCCACGGCCGGGCCGCGCACGCCGGCCGCGGCGAGCCGCTCGGGCACCAGCCGGCGGCCGTCCGGCTCGGACAGCCGGTAGCCGAAGGACTCCACCGGGTGGTCCAGCCGGACGGCGTCCAGCGCGAAGCGGGCGCCGGGCGCGGGCAGCGGGCCGGGTTCGTCGATCGGCCGCGGCCGCAGCACGGCGGTCTCGTGGTACGCGGTGGCGTGCCGCAGCCGCTCGAAGTAGACCTCCCCGGAGGCCGGGAAGTAGACGTCCACCGGGTGCGGGACCCGGTCAAGGTTGATCCGCTGGATCACCCCGGCGAGGCCCAGGCAGTGGTCGCCGTGGAAGTGGGTCACCGCGATCCGGGTGATCTGGGTGGCCGAGACCCCGGCGTGCAGCATCTGGCGCTGGGTGCCCTCGCCGGGGTCGAACAGCAGGCCCTCGCCGTCCCAGCGGAGCAGGTAGCCGTTGTGGTTGCGGTGCCGGGTGGGCACCTGGCTGGCGGTGCCGAGGACGACGAGTTCGCGCTGGGACACCTGGGATCAGACCATGCTCTCGTTCATCGGCATCCCGCCGAGCACGTGCACGTGGGCGTGGAACACGGTCTGCCCGGCGCCCGCACCGGTGTTGAAGATCAGCCGGTAGTCCTCGACGCCCTCGTCCCGCGCCACCGCGCCCGCCTCGGCCAGCAGTTCGCCGGCGATCTCGGGCTCGGCGGCGCCCAGCGCCGCGGCGTTGGGGTAGTGGACGTGCGGGATCACCAGGACGTGCACGGGGGCCTTGGGGGCGATGTCGCGGAAGGCGAGGACGCGCTCGGTCTTGCGCAGCACGGTCGCCGGGATCTCGCCCGACACGATCTTGCAGAACACACAGTCGGACTGCGGCTCGCCGGCCATCGGAATCTCCTCGGTTCGGTCGTCGATCACGTTGCACGGGCCGTACGGGCGCAGCCTAGCCGAGCCGCCCGACCGCCTGCCGGTACTCCCTCAGGTGCTTCCAGCGCACCGAGCGCATGCCGACCACGTCCCCCTCCTCGAGGTCGAAGTCCTCGGACAGGAAGGCCACCGCCAGGAAGACG
The DNA here is from genome assembly GCF_044760155.1 of Kitasatospora sp. NPDC098652. Lineage (NCBI taxonomy): Bacteria > Bacillati > Actinomycetota > Actinomycetes > Kitasatosporales > Streptomycetaceae > Kitasatospora > Kitasatospora sp. NPDC098652. Next base: position 144,177 of record NZ_JBIWAQ010000007.1, on the reverse strand, counting down.
AAGCCGAGCAGCCAACGCCTGGTCAGCCGCCAGGTGTTGGGGCGCATCACCCGCTTGCGGCGCACCACCCGCATCGCCAGGATCCCCTTGCCCACGCTGAAACCGGTCAGCCGGGCGAGCACCACCTGGTTGAGGAACGAGGCGAGCAGGCCGACGCCCAGGAAGGCCGCCCAGAACTGCACCACCGTGCCGCTCGCGTGCTGGACGGCGTGGCCGGCCGCGGCCGCGACCGGCTTGGTGCGGCCCGCGGCCTCGTCGGAGGCGACGGCGGCGGAGAAACCGAGGCTCAGTGCGAGGGCGAAGTCCAGCACGATCGCCAGAAAGCGCCGGAAGCCGCCCGCCTCCGGGGGGCACGGCGGCAGCGCGGGCGGCGGCTGCTGGTGGTTCTGCTGCTGCGGGTAGGGCTGCTGCTGCGCCTGCGGGTACGGGGCCTGCCCGTACGGCGGTTGGGCCTGCGGGTACGGCTGGGGCTGCCCGTAGGGCTGGGGCTGCTGCGGGTACGGCTGCGGGGGCTGCGGGTACGGACCCTGGCCGTACGGGTTCGGCCCCGGGCCGCTCTGCGGGTACTGCTGCTGCGGGTACGGCTGGTTCTGCGGGTACTGCTGCTGCGGGTACTGCGGCGGCGGATAGCCCTGCGCCATGGTGTGCTCCCCCGTGAGCCGTCGACCAGATCATGATCGTGATCAAGAACAGCCCCGCATCCTACCCACGCCCCGGCGCGGGAGCCCGGCCGCGCCGGACCCCCGCGCCCCGAAGGGCCCCGCGCCGGCTACACCCAGGGCAGCGGCGGCGCCGTGCGGGCCGGGGTGGCGGCCAGGGTGTCGAGGGCGATCCGCACCGCCTCGGCCAGCTGCGGGTCCTCGCCGGCCGCCCAGTGGTGCGGGGCGAACGGCACCTCGACGTCCGGGTCGACGCCGTGGTTCTCCAGGCCCCAGCCGTAGTTCTCCATCCACATCGCGTACTTGGGCTGGGTGACCAGGGTGCCGTCGACCAGCTGGTACCGGCTGTCGATGCCGATCACCCCGCCCCAGGTCCGGGTGCCGACCACCGGGCCGATGCCGAGCGCCTGGATGGCGGCGTTGACGATGTCGCCGTCGGAGCCGGACAGTTCGTTGGCGATCGCGACCACCGGCCCGCGCGGGGCGTCCATCGGGTAGGGCACCCGGCCCTCGGTGTCCCGGATCGCGTACCAGCCGACGATCCGCCGGGCCAGCTTCTCTATCACCAGCTGCGAGGTGTGGCCGCCGCGGTTCTCCCGGACGTCCACGATCAGGCCCTCCTTGGCCATCTCGGTGGAGAGGTCGCGGTGCAGCTGCGCCCAGCCGGCCGTCTGCATGTCGGGGATGTGCAGGTAGCCGAGCCGGCCGCCGGACAGCTCCCGCGCCTTCGCCCGCCGGCCGGCCACCCAGTCGTGGTAGCGCAGCGCCTCCTCGTCGGCGAGCGGGACGACCACGGGGTGGCGCCGGTCGGTGCCGTCCTTGCCGGCCACGGTCAGCTCGACCGGCTGCCCGGCGGTGCCCGCCAGCAGCGGGGCCGGGCCGGTGACCGGGTCGACCGGGCGGCCGTTGACGGCGAGCACGGCGTCGCCCGGGCGGACCGCAGCGCCGGGCGCGGCCAGCGGCGAGCGGGCCCGGGGGTCGGAGGACTCGCCGGGCAGGATCCGGCCGATCCGCCACTGCTCGCCGTCCCGGACCAGGTCGGCGCCGAGCAGGCCCTGGCGCCGGGCGGGCTCGGTGTAGCGGCCGTACGGGACGACGTAGGCGTGCGAGGTGCCGAGTTCGCCGTTCACCTCCCAGAGCAGGTCGACCAGTTCGTCGTGCGAGCCGACCCGCTCGACCAGCGGCCGGTAGCGCTCCAGGATCCCGGCCCAGTCGACGCCGCCGAGGTCGGGGCGCCAGAAGTTGTCCCGCATCAGCCGGCCGTTCTCGGCGTACATCTGCCGCCACTCGGCGGCCGGGTCGACGGTCACCCGCAGCCGGGTGAGGTCGACGGCGGTCTCGTCGTCCTCGCCGCCGGCCTTGCGGTCGGCCGGGACGATCCGCAGCTCGCCCCCGTCCAGCACGGCCAGCCGGGTGCCGTCCCCGCTGACCGAGAACCCGTCGACGCCGTGCACCAGTTGCTCGACCCGGCGCTTCCTGAGGTCGAAGCGCTCCAGCACCGGGCGGGGCCGGTCGTCGTCCAACGAGGCCGCCTCGTCGCCGAGTTCGCCGAGCAGCGGCGCCCTGGTCCACAGCACCCCGTCCTTGGCGGCGCGCAGCGCGTGGAAGCGGCCGCCCTCGACCGGGAAGGGGACGATCCGGTCGGCGATGCCGTCCAGGTCCACCCGGACGGCCGGCGCCGCCCCGCCCGCGGCCTCCTCGCCGTCCGCCGTGCGGGCCCCGGGCTCGTCCTCCTCCCCGCCGGGCGCCCGCCCGGACCGCTGCGGGCCGAACGGGGACGGCGTCTCGGCGGCGAGCGTCACCAGGTAGGGGCGGCAGCCGTTCGGGAAGGACAGGCCGAAGGCGTGGGCGTCGTAGACCGGGTCGAAGCTGCGCACCGACAGGAAGGCCAGGTAGCGGCCGTCCGCGGTGAAGGCGGGCGAGGTGTCCAGGAATCGCTGCGAGGTGACCTCCCCGACGGTGCGGGTGGCCAGGTCGGCCAGCACGATCTGGCGCAGCGAGTAGGGGCCCATCCGGTGCACCGGGCGCGACCAGGCCAGCCAGGCCGAGTCCGGGCTGAACACCAGTCCGCTGACCTCGCCGTCGGTGCTGCGCTCCAGCTCGTGCACGGCGCCGTCGGCCAGGCCGACCACCAGCACCCGGCCGTCGTGCACGCCGACCGCGGCCCGCCTGCCGTCCGGGGAGACCACCAGCGAGTTGACCCGGCCCAGTCGTCCGGCGGCCAGCCGGCGCCGCTCGGGGTCGTGCACGGCGGGGGCGTACTCCAGGGCGTCCTCGCCCTCGGCGTCGGACACCCAGAGCACGCCCTGGGCGCCGTCCTCGCCCGGCACCACCCGGGCCAGCCGGGCGCGCACGCCCGGGGTCTCGTCCAGCACCCGGGCCGGGCCCTCGCGGTGGGTCAGCCAGTGCACGCTGCCGCGCACCACCACGGCGCCGGCCCGGCCGGTGCGGTCCGGGGCGACGGACTCCAGCCAGTGCGCGGCGTGCACCGGGTGGGGGCGGCGGCGGGCCCGCGAGCCGGCCGGACGGACGTCCAGCCGGCGCGGGGTGGCGGTCTCCAGGTCGTCCAGCAGCCACAGGTCGCCGGCCCGGTGGAAGACCACCCGGGTGCCGTCGGTGGTGGCGTTGCGGGCGTAGAAGCCGTCCGGGTCGGTGCTGTGGCGGCGCAGGTCGGAGCCGTCCGGGCGGCTGGACCACAGCTCGCCGACGCCCTCGTGGTCGGACAGGAAGGCGATCCGGCCGTCGCCGTCCCCGGCCACCCAGAGCGGGGAGTCGAGCTGCCCGGCCAGCTCCTGGTGGATCCGGACGAACCGGTCCTGCCCGATCCACAACTTGCCGGCCCGGCCGCCCCGGTAGCGCTTCCACCAGGCCGGCTCGCGGTTGTTGACGGTCACCAGCAGCACCCGGTCGCCGGCCGGCTCGAAGGCGAGCCCGCCGACCGGCCCGTACGGCAGCCGCACCGCCTCGCCGCCGTCCAGCGGCACGGCGTGCGCCCAGCAGCGGCGCACGCCGGACTCGCCCGCGCCGGTGGTGGCGATCGGGCGTCCGTCGGCGGTCCAACCCTGCACCCGGGTCTCGGCGTTGCCCCAGTACGTCAGCCGCCGCGACGGTCCGCCGTCCACCGGCACCACGTGCACCTCGGGGGCGCCGTCCCGGGTGGAGGTGAAGGCGATGTGCCGCCCGTCCGGGGAGAACCTGGGGTGCTGCACCGGCAGGTGATCGGCCGTCAGGCGCCAGGCCCGGCCGCCGTCCAGCGGGGCGAGCCACAGGTCGTCCTCGGCGACGAAGGCGACCAGGTCACCGTGCAGATGGGGGTGGCGCAGATAGGCGCCCGCGGAGGTGCTCAGGGAGTCCGTCACGCCGCCAGCGTAGGCAGCTTCGGGTACGAGCCGCTCCGTTTTCCGCAGACTCCCGGCGGGCGCACGGGAGTTGCCGGCGGGGTCAGGCCCAGCGGCCGGTGCGCCCCAGCAGCAGCGCCCCCGCCGCCACCCCGGCGGTCGAGGTGCGCAGCACCGAGGGGCCCAGCCGGTACGGCTTGGCGCCGGCCTCGGCGAAGGCGGCCAGCTCCTCCGGGGAGACCCCGCCCTCCGGGCCGACCACCAGCACGATGTCCCCGTCGGCCGGCAGCGCGGCCTGCGCCAGCGGCTCGGCGCCCTCCTCGTGCAGCACCGCGGCGAGCGCGGCCCCGGCCAGCAGCGGTGCCAGCTGCCGGGTGGTCATCGGCTCGCGCACCTCGGGGAAGCGCAGCCGGCGGGACTGCTTGCCCGCCTCCCGGGCGGTGGCCCGCCACTTGGCGAGCGCCTTGGCGCCGCGCTCGCCCTTCCACTGGGTGATGCAGCGCGAGGCGGCCCAGGGCACCACCACGTCCACGCCGACCTCGGTCATGGTCTCCACGGCCAGCTCGCCGCGGTCGCCCTTGGGCAGCGCCTGGACGACCACGATCCGCGGCGCCGGCTCCGGCTCCCGCCGCACGGCGGCCACCGTGACCTCGATCGCGTCCTTGCCGAGCACCGCGGCGACGATGCCGTCCACGCCCAGCCCCAGCCCGTCCGCCAGGGTGACCGCCTCGCCGGCCGCCAGCCGCTTCACCGCCGCCGCGTGCCGCCCCTCGGGCCCGTCGAGCCGCAGTACGGCCCCGGGCGCGGCGGCGGCGATCCGCTCGGTCTCGACGACGAAGACGGGCGCGGTCATGGCGGGGAACCTTTCCTGGGGTGGCCTGCGGCCGGGGAGGGGAAACACCGCAGGGGTGCCGGGGGTCCTCCCCCCGGCACCCCTGCACGGACGACTACCGGCCGTTGAAGGCGTCCTTCAGGCGCGAGAACAGGCCCTGCTGGCCCGGCGCGAACTGGCCGGACGGCCGCTCCTCGCCGCGCAGCAGCGAGAGCCGGCGCAGCAGCTCCTCCTGCTCGGCGTCGAGCTTGGTGGGCGTCTGCACCTCGACGTGCACTATCAGGTCGCCCCGGCCGCCGCCGCGCAGGTGGGTGATGCCCCGGCCGTGCAGCGGGATCGACTGGCCGGACTGGGTGCCGGGCCGGATGTCGACCTCCTCCAGCCCGTCCAGGGTCTGCAGCGGCACCTGGGTGCCGAGCGCGGCCGCCGTCATTGGGATGGTGACGGTGCAGTGCAGGTCGTCCCCGCGCCGCTGGAAGACCGCGTGGGTGGTCTCGGCGATCTCGACGTACAGGTCGCCGGACGGGCCGCCGCCGGGGCCGACCTCGCCCTCGCCGGCCAGCTGGATCCGGGTGCCGTTGTCCACACCGGCCGGGATCTTCACGGTCAGGGTGCGGCGGGCCCGCACCCGGCCGTCGCCGGCGCACTCGGGGCAGGGGGTCGGCACCACGGTGCCGAAGCCCTGGCACTGCGGGCACGGGCGGGAGGTCATGACCTGGCCCAGGAACGAGCGGGTGACCTGGGACACCTCGCCCTTGCCGCGACACATGTCGCAGGTCTGGGCCGAGGTGCCGGGGGCCGCGCCCTCGCCGTTGCAGGTGGTGCAGGTGACGGCGGTGTCGACCTGGAGTTCCTTGGTGGTGCCGAAGGCGGCCTCCTCCAGGGTGATCTCCAGCCGGATCATGGCGTCCTGGCCGCGGCGGGTGCGCGAGCGCGGGCCGCGCTGGCCGGCCGCGGCGCCGAAGAAGGCGTCCATGATGTCGGAGAAGCCGAAGCCCGCCGCGCCGGCGCCGAAGCCGCCCGCGCCACCGCCGCCGCCCGGCGACAGCGGGTCGCCGCCCAGGTCGTAGACCTGGCGCTTCTGCGGGTCGGAGAGCACCTCGTAGGCGGCGTTGATCTCCTTGAACCGCTCCTGCGTCTTCGGGTCCGGGTTGACGTCCGGGTGCAGTTCGCGTGCCAGGCGCCGGAACGCCTTCTTGATCTCGTCCTGCCCCGCATCCCGTCGGACGCCGAGTACCGCGTAGTAGTCCGTGGCCACCAAATGCTCCGCTTGTTCCGCCTGTAGTAGTGCTGCGACTGGACGCCGGCCGTTGCGAATCCAACGGCCGGCGGTGTGCTACGACTCGGCCAGGATCTGGCCCACGTACCGTGCCACCGCCCGCACCGCCCCCATTGTGCCCGGGTAGTCCATCCGGGTCGGACCGATCACACCCAGTTTGGCCACACTCTCGTCGCCCGAACCGTAGCCGACCGAAACGACCGAGGTGGAATTCAGCCCTTCGTAGGCGTTCTCCCGCCCGATCCGGACCGTCATCGCGGCGTCCGTGGTCTCACCCAGGAGGCGGAGCAGGACGACCTGCTCCTCCAGGGCCTCCAGCACCGGCTGGATGGTGAGCGGGAAGTCGTGCCCGAAGCGGGTCAGGTTGGCGGTGCCGGCCAGCATGATCCGTTCCTCGTTCTGCTCGGCGAGCGCCTCGAACAGCGTCGCCAGGACCGTGCTGACGGTCGGCCGGTCGGCCGCCTCGAAGGCCGCCGGGAGCTCCTCCAGGAGCCCAGGGACGTCCGGCAGCCGCTGCCCGGCCGCCCGGGTGTTGATCCGCGAGCGCAGGTCCGCCAGGACCGTCTCGCCGACCGTGCCCGGGCAGTCGACCATCCGCTGTTCGACCCGGCCGGTGTTGGTGATCAGCACCAGCATCACCTTGGCCGGGGCCAGCGCCACCAGCTCGATGTGCCGGACGGTGGAGCGGGTCAGCGAGGGGTACTGCACCACGGCGACCTGGCGGGTCAACTGGGCGAGCAGCCGCACCGTACGGGTGACCACGTCGTCCAGGTCGACGGCGCCGTCCAGGAAGTGCCGGATCGCCCGGCGCTCCGGGGAGCTCATCGGCTTGATCTCGGCGAGCTTGTCGACGAACAGCCGGTAGCCCTTGTCGGTGGGGATCCGCCCGGCGCTGGTGTGCGGCTGGTGGATGTACCCCTCCTCCTCCAGCGCCGCCATGTCGTTGCGCACGGTGGCCGGGGACACCCCGAGGTTGTGCCGCTCCACCAGGGCCTTGGAACCGACCGGCTCCTCGGTGCCCACGTAGTCCTGGACGATCGCGCGCAGCACGGCGAGCTTGCGGTCGTCCAGCTGGCGGACCTCTCCGGCCATGGGGCACGCACCTCCGTCTTCGCACGTTGTCCGTCTGTGATGCTGCGAGCCGCTCCGGGGAGGGCCCCGACCCTGGCACTCTGCATGCACGAGTGCCAAAACCGTACCTGCCAGTGTACGGCCCGGGTCGTACCGCAGGAACGGCCCGGCCGGGGTGATCCTGCCCGCAGTTCCGGACGGCCACCGCGACACTCCGCGTGCACGGGTGGTGCCCCGGGGCCGTCCGGGTGGCAGCATCGAAAGCGACGGCGAACGGAGGAGCAAGCGATGTCGAGCTCGGGCCAGCACACCCGTTTCGCGCCCGACCGCGGCCTGACCAGCCGCATGGTCGGGACGATGTTCGTGATCGGGCTGCTGTACGTCGGTTTCACGGGCCTGCTGATCGCGCTGCTGCGCGGGGCCTGGCCGCTGATCGTGCTGATCTCCGGCGGGCTGTTCGTGGCCCAGTTCTGGTTCAGCGACAAGATCACCGAGCGGGCCATGGGCGCCCACCAGGTGACCGAGGAGCAGTACCCCCAGCTGCACGGCACCATCGACCGGCTCTGCGCCCTGGCCGACATGCCCAAGCCCCGCGTGGCGGTCGCCGACAACGACATGCCGAACGCCTTCGCCACCGGCCGCAACCCGCAGAACGCCGTGGTGTGCGTCACCACCGGACTGCTGCGCCGACTGGAACCCGAGGAGCTGGAGGGCGTCCTGGCGCACGAGCTGTCGCACGTCGCCCACCGGGACGTCGCGGTGATGACCATCGCCGGCTTCCTCGGCGTGCTCGCCGGGGCGATGACCCGGGTCGCGATGTACGGCGGGTTCATGGGCGGCAACCGCAACAGCAACGACCAGAACGCGGCCATCGCGGCGCTGGTCATCCCGCTGGTGTCGATCGTGGTCTACGCGATCAGCTTCCTGCTCACCCGGCTGCTGTCCCGCTACCGCGAACTGGCCGCCGACCGGGCCGCCGCCCAGCTCACCGGCCGGCCCAGCGCCCTCGCCTCGGCGCTCACCAAGGTCACCGGGCAGATCGCCGCCATCCCCACCGAGGACCTGCGCAAGGCCCAGCCCTACAACGCCTTCTACTTCGCCCCCGCGCTGAGCGCCAGGGAGACCGCCTCCCAGCTGCTCTCCACCCACCCGACGCTGGAGAAGCGGCTGGCCCAGCTGGCGAAGATCTCCGAGCAGCTCGGCCGCTGACCCCCTACCGACCTGCCCCGCCCCGACCCGCCCGAGAGGACCGCCGTGGGATTCCTGGACGCCCTGTTCGGCCGCACCAAGCCCGTCAAGCCCGACCTCGACCAGCTGTTCGGCCTGCCGTCCGCCGCGCTCACCCTGGAGGCCGGGGCCGGGTTCCTCCCCACCGGGCTCGGTTCGGTCTGCTTCGCGGCCGTCGAGGGCGCCGCCTTCGTCCAGGTGGAGCAGCAGGTCCGGGCCCTGCTGGACGCGGACACCGAACGCGGCGGCGTCCCGGTGGAGGCCTCCAAGGACGGCTACGGCTACTCCTGGCTGCTCACCCGGCACACCCCCGAGGAACTCCCGGAGCTGGTCAACGACCTGCACGCGGTCAACAGCGAGCTGGAGGCGAACGGCTTCGGCCCGCAGCTGCTCTGCTCCCTGGTCGTCTTCCGCAACGCCGAGGGCCAGTCGCTGGCCCTGGTCTACCTCTACAAGCGCGGCACCTTCTACCCCTTCGCCCCGATGCCCGGCGGCGGCGAGCGGCGCAACAGCCCGCTGGAGCTCCAGGTGAACGCGATGCTGGGGAACGACCTGCGGCTGGAGAAGGACCTCAGCCGCTGGTTCCCGGTCTGGGGCGCGCCGGGCCTCTGACACCCCGTCCGTAAAATCGCCCCATGCGCAGCCACCAGTACGGACCGGACCTCACCCCGCCGTGGAAGAAGCAGCAGCCCGCACCCGAGGTGCCGGCCGAGCGGGACCTGGTGGTCGAGGAGGCGGCCACCGGCTACTGCGGGGCGGTGGTGCGCTGCGAGCGGACCGCGGAGGGGTTCACCGTCACCCTGGAGGACCGCTTCGGCAAGCAGCGGGTCTTCCCGCTGGTGCCGCGCGGCTTCCTGCTGGAGGGCAGGGTGGTCACCCTGGTGCGCCCGGCCGCGCCCGCCGCGCCGCGCACCCCGGCCCGCACCGCCTCCGGCTCCCTCGCCGTGCCCGGCGCCCGGGCCCGGGTCGCCCGGGAGTCCCGGATCTACGTCGAGGGCCGGCACGACGCCGAACTGGTCGAGCGGGTCTGGGGCGACGACCTGCGCATCGAGGGCGTCGTCGTCGAGTACCTCCAGGGCATCGACGACCTCCCGGCGATCGTCGCCGACTTCGCCCCCGGCCCCGGCCGCCGCCTCGGCGTCCTGGTCGACCACCTGCTCCCGGGGACGAAGGAGCACCGGATCGCCGCCCAGGTCACCGGCGAGTCGGTGCTGGTCGTCGGCCACCCCTACATCGACATCTGGCAGGCCGTGAAGCCCTCCAGCGTCGGCATCCCCGGCTGGCCCGCCGTCCCCCGCGGCGAGGACTGGAAGGAGGGCACCTGCCGCCGCCTCGGCTGGCCGGTGGACACCCCGGCCGCCTGGAAGCACATCCTGTCGAAGGTCAATTCCTACAAGGACCTGGAGCCGGAACTCCTGGCCAAGGTCGAGGAGTTGATCGACTTCACCGCCCTGCCGGGTCAGGAGTAGGCCTGGAACTCCGAGGTGTCGAGCGTGACGTCCAGCAGATCCACCGGAATGGGCTCGCCGAACTTGACGGTCCGCATCACCGTGTAGTCCGGCAGTCCGGAGACACTCGCCCGGGTCGGCTCGGTCAGCAGCACACAGACGGCCTTGAGCGGGTCAACGATCAGATACGCGGGAATCCCACCCTGGGCATAGAGCTCCCGCTTGGTTCGGTGGTCACGGAGCGCGCTGGGCTTCGTGACCACTTCGACCACCAGAGTGACCGCGGCTGCGGGCAACTCCTCAACGGGCCCGCGCTCGAACACAACCAGGTCCGGTTGCGGCTCACCGACGTCACCCGGGAAGGAGAGGCTCTGCTTCGTCAAGCCATGCCATTTCCCGTAGGGGATCTGGTCGAGCAGGGACGCGACGATGAGGTTGGTCGCCAGGTCGGAGCTCGGAGACAGCAGGATCTCCCCGAAGATGATCTCGACACGAACACCTTCCGGGATTTCGAGCCGCTCAAGGACCCTCTGCACCCGCGTACTTGAAGTAGTCACGCGAACACGATAGGTCCCCGGTCAGTCCACCAGGTCACGCACGACGGCGTCCGCCAGGAGCCGCCCCTGGAGGGTCAGGGCGGCGCGGCCCTGCTCGTAGGCCGTCTCGGCGAGGAGGCCGTCGGCAAGGGCCTTGGCGGCGGCCCGGCGGCCCGCCTCGGCCAGCAGGTCCAGGGGGATGCCGTCGGCCAGGCGCAGTTCCAGCAGGATGCGCTCGACCCGGCGGTCCTCCTCCGACAGCACCTCGCGGCCCAGGGCCGGGGTGCGGCCCTCGGCAAGGGCCTGGGCGTAGGCGGCGGGGTGCTTGGCGTTCCACCAGCGGACGCCGCCGACGTGGCTGTGGGCGCCGGGGCCGGCCCCCCACCAGTCGGCGCCGGTCCAGTAGAGCTCGTTGTGCCGGCAGCGCCCCTCGGGGGTGGTGGCCCAGTTGGAGACCTCGTACCAGGAGTAGCCGGCCGCGCTGAGCGCCTGCTCGGCGATGAGGTAGCGGTCGGCGTGCACGTCGTCGTCGATCATCGGCAGTTCGCCGCGCTTGACCCGGGCGGCCAGCTTGGTGCCGTCCTCGACGATCAGGGAGTACGCGGAGACGTGGTCGGGCCCGGCGCCGATCGCGGCGTCCAGGGAGGCCCGCCAGTCGTCGTCGGACTCGCCGGGGGTGCCGTAGATCAGGTCGAGGTTGACGTGGTCGAAGCCGGCCGCGCGGGCCTCGGCCACGCAGGCCTCGGGGCGGCCGGGGGTGTGGTGGCGGTCGAGCAGCCGCAGGACGTGCGGGCGGGCGCTCTGCATGCCGAAGGAGATCCGGTTGTAGCCGCCCTCGCGCAGTTCGGCGAGGTACGCCGGGTCGACGGACTCGGGGTTGGCCTCGGTGGTGACCTCGGCGCCCGGGGCGAGCCCGAACTCCTCGCGCAGCGCGGCCAGCATCCTCACCAGGTCGCGGGCGGGCAGCAGGGTCGGGGTGCCGCCGCCGAGGAAGACGGTCTGCACCGGCAGGTCGACGTCCCCGAGGATGCGACGGGCCAGCCGGATCTCGGCGACCACGTTGTCCGCGTAGGTCTCCTGCGAGGCGACGGCCCCGGAGGAGCGCAGCTCGGTGGCGGTGTAGGTGTTGAAGTCGCAGTAGCCGCAGCGGCTGGCGCAGTACGGGACGTGCAGGTAGAAGCCGAACGGCCGGTCGCCCAGCCCGGTGAGGGCGTGCGCGGGCAGGGAACCGTCGGACGGCACCGGTTCGCCGTCGGGGAGTGCGGAGGGCATGACCCCATTGTCCCGTACGACTCACCCGAACTCGTGAGCCGTACGGGAGGGGGTGGCTCAGGCCTCGTTGGCACCCGCGTACATGGCGGCCACCGCGTCGGCGTAGGTCCGCTCGACCACCGGGCGCTTGATCTTGAGGCTCGGGGTGAGCTCGCCGTGCTCGATGTCGAGGTCGCGCGGCAGCAGGTGGAACTTCTTGATCGTCTGCCAGCGCTGGAGGTCGGCGTTGACCCGCTTGACGAAGCCCTCGATCAGCTGGTGCACGGCCGGGTCGGCGGTCAGCTCCGCGTAGCTCCTGCCGGCCAGGCCGCGCTCGGCGGCCCACGGCATCAGCACCGCCTCGTCCAGGCCGATCAGCGCGGTGCAGTAGTTGCGGCCGTTGCCGATCACCAGGATGTTGCTGACGAACGGGCAGACCGCCTTGAACTTGCCCTCGACCTCGCTGGGCGCCACGTACTTGCCGCCGGAGGTCTTGAACAGGTCCTTCTTGCGGTCGGTGATCCGCAGGAAGCCGTCGGGGCTGAGCTCGCCGATGTCCTCGGTGTGGAACCAGCCGTCCGGCTCCAGCACCTCGGCGGTCTTCTCCGGCAGGTTGTGGTAGCCGCGCATCACGCCGGGGCCGCGCAGCAGGATCTCGCCGTCCTCGGCGATCCGCACCTCGGTGCCGGGCAGCGGGCGGCCGACCGTGCCGATCCGGACGTCCTCCTTGCGGTTGACGCAGGAGCCGGCGCTGGTCTCGCTCAGCCCGTAGCCCTCCAGGATCGGCACCCCGGCGCCGAGGAAGAAGTAGCCGATCTCGGGGGCCAGGGCGGCGCTGCCGGAGACCGCGCCGCGCAGCCGGCCGCCGAAGGCGGCCCGGATCTTCGCGTACACCAGCTTGTCGGCCAGCGCGTGCTGCAGCCGCAGGCCCAACGGGGCGCTCTCGACGCCGGTGGCGACCCGGCTCTCCTGGACCGCCCGGGCGTACTCGCGGGCGACCTTGGCGGCCCACAGGAAGATCTTGTACTTGGCGCCGCCCTCGGCCCGGGCCCGCCCGGCGATGCCGTTGTAGACCTTCTCGAAGATGCGGGGCGCCGAGGCCATGGTGGTCGGCCGGATGACCGGCAGGTTGTGGATGATCCGGTCGACCCGGCCGTCCACGGCCATCACGTGGCCGGTGGCGATCTGGCCGGAGATCAGCGTCTTGCCGAAGACGTGCGACAGCGGCAGCCACATGAACTGCACGTCGTCGGGGCCGAGCAGGCCGCTGGCCTCCTGGGCCCGGCCCTCGTAGGCCCAGCAGTCGTGCACCAGGCGCACGCCCTTGGGGCGGCCGGTGGTGCCGGAGGTGTAGATGAGGGTGGCCAGCTGCTCCTTGTCGAGCCCGGCCACGGCCTTCTCGACCGCGTCCGGGTGCTGCTCCAGGTACTCGGCGCCGCGCCGTTCCAGCTCGGCCAGGGTGATCAGGTCCAGCCCGGCCTTCGGGAGCGCCTGCGGCCCCGACTCCCCGGCGGGGGCGTCGAAGAGGATCACGGTGCGCAGCTCGGGCAGCTCGTCGATGTGCTCGACGGCCTTGGCCAGCTGGTCGGCGTTCTCGGCGAACAGGGCCCGGGAGCCGGAGTTGGAGAGGATGAAGGCCGTCTCGTCGGCGTTGGTGCTCGGGTAGACGGTGGTAATGGCGGCGCCCGCGCACATGGCGCCCAGGTCGGCGAGGATCCACTCGACCCGGGTGGAGGAGGCCAGCGCGACCCGGTCCTCCGACTGGATGCCGAGCGCCATCAGGCCGGCGGCCACCGCCTTGACCCGGACCGCGGTCTGCGCCCAGGTGAGCGAGCGCCACTGCTCGGCGCCCGGCGCGCCGTCCGCGGCGTGCTCGTCGACCGAGGCCGGATAGCGGTAGGCCTCGGCGTTCGGGGTCAGGGCGACCCGCTCCAGGAACAGGTGGGCGACGGAGGCGGGACGCCCGGCGACGATGTCGGCACTGCCGGAGTCGATCAGGGACTGCGCGGAACTCAACGAGGACCTCCGGGGGCGGGTGGCCGTCTGAGGGATTGTCGCGGCGTCCGTGGGGGCGGCCGCCGGGCCCCGGTTAACGTGGTCGGTACCGGTCAGTAACAAGGGCGTAGTCAGCAGCCTAGGGGGAAACCGGTCATTCCGTAAGGGGGCGGCCCCAGCTGGCACGCCCCCGACGCGCCGGTGCCGGTCCCACCGGGGGCGCGAACCGGGCCCCGAAGGCAAAGGCCCGGCAAACCTCCGCCGGACGGCCCCCGAATCGTCTGTACGACGCTACAGAACGACGAGAATTGGGGTGCGAACCCGACCGGCGACGACAAGAGTGTGCCAGTGCTGATCAGACTGCTCCGGGCGTACCTGCGCCCATACTCCCGACCGATCACCCTGCTGGTGGCCCTCCAGCTGGTGTCCACCCTCGCGGCGCTCTACCTGCCCACACTCAACGCCGACATCATCGACAAGGGCGTGGTCAAGGGCGACACCGGCTACATCCTGCGCCTGGGCGCCGTGATGATCGGCGTCACCCTGCTCCAGGCGCTCTGCTCCATCGGCGCCGTCTACTACGGCGCCCGCACCGCGATGGCCTTCGGCCGCGACCTGCGGGCCGCCGTCTTCGACCGGGTGCAGAGCTTCTCCGCCCGCGAGGTCGGCCAGTTCGGCGCCCCGTCGCTGATCACCCGCACCACCAACGACGTCCAGCAGGTCCAGATGCTGGCCCTGATGAGCTTCACCCTGATGGTCGCCGCACCGATCATGTGCGTCGGCGGCATCATCATGGCGCTCAACCAGGACGTCCCGCTGTCCGGCCTGCTGCTCGCCGTCATCCCCGCGCTCGGCGTCGTCGTCGTCCTGCTGGTGCGCGCCCTGCGGCCGAAGTTCCGCAGCATGCAGGTGAAGATCGACACCGTGAACCGGGTGCTGCGCGAGCAGATCACCGGCATCCGGGTCATCCGCGCCTTCGTCAAGGACGGCCACGAGCAGCAGCGCTTCGCCGACGCCAACGAGGACCTCACCCAGGTCGCCCGGCAGGTCGGCCGGCTGATGTCCGTGATGTTCCCCGCCGTGATGCTGGTCGTCAACGTCTCCAGCGTCGCGGTGCTCTGGTTCGGCGCCCACCGCATCGACAGCGGCGGCATGGAGATCGGCGGGCTCACCGCCTTCCTCTCTTACCTGATGCAGATCCTGATGAGCGTCATGATGGCCACCTTCATGTTCATGATGGTGCCGCGCGCCGAGGTCTGCGCCGAACGCGTCCAGGAGGTCCTCTCCACCGCCTCCAGCGTCGTCCCGCCCGCCGCCCCGGTCACCGAGCTGCTGCGCCGCGGCCACCTGGAGCTGCGCGACGTCGCCTTCCGCTACCCCGGCGCCGAGGCCCCGGTGCTGCGCGGCATCGACCTCACCGCCCGCCCCGGCGAGACCACCGCCATCATCGGCTCCACCGGCGCCGGCAAGTCCACCCTGCTCGGCCTCGTCCCCCGGCTCTTCGACGCCACCTCCGGACAGGTCCTGCTCGACGGCACCGACGTGCGCGAACTCTCCGCCGACACCATCGCCGACAGCGTCGGCATCGTCCCGCAGAAGCCCTACCTCTTCTCCGGCACCGTCGCCAGCAACCTCCGCTACGGCCGTCCCGACGCCACCGACGAGGAACTCTGGCACGCCCTGGAGATCGCCCAGGCCAAGGACTTCGTCGAGAAGCTGCCCGAAGGCCTGGACGCCCCCATCGCCCAGGGCGGCAGCAACGTCTCCGGCGGCCAGCGCCAGCGCCTGGCCATCGCCCGGGCACTCGTCCGGCGGCCCGACGTCTACCTCTTCGACGACTCCTTCTCCGCGCTCGACTACGCCACCGACGCCAGGCTGCGCAAGGCCCTCGCCCGCGAGACCTCGAACGCCACCGTCCTGATCGTCGCCCAGCGCGTCTCCACCATCCGCGACGCCGACCGGATCATCGTCCTCGACGAGGGCGCCGTCGTCGGCAGCGGCACCCACCACGAACTGATGGCCGACAACCCGACGTACCGGGAGATCGTGCTCTCCCAGCTCACCGAGCAGGAGGCGGCGTGACCAGCCCAGGAAAGCCCGCCGGAAAGCCGGCCGGGCAGCCGGCCGGGACCCCCGCCGGACCGGGCGCCGGACAGCCCGACGACCGGCTCCCCAGCGACTCCCAGGCCGCCGCCGCCCGCCGCGGACCGGCCGGACCGGGCCGCTTCATGGGCGGCCAGGGCACCGAGAAGTCCATGGACTTCAAGGGCTCCGGCAAACGCGTGCTCGGCCTGCTGCGCCCCGAACGCACCATCCTGATCGGCGTCCTGCTGCTCGGCGTGCTCGGCATCGGCTGCGCCGTCACCGGCCCGAAGATCCTCGGCGACGCCACCGACCTGATCTTCGCCGGCGTCATCGGCGCCCGCTTCCCGGCCGGCACCTCCAAGGCCGAGGTCATCGCCGGACTGCGCGCCCACGGCGACGGCGGCATCGCCGACCTGCTCTCCGCCGTGGACTTCACCCCCGGCCAGGGCATGGACTTCGGCGCCATCGGTTCCGTCCTGCTCTGGGTGCTCGGCATCTACGTCGCCTCCGCCCTCTTCGGCATCGTCCAGGGCCGGCTGGCCACCCGGGCGATCCAGTCCGCCAGCTACCGGCTGCGCCAGGACGTCGAGGCCAAGCTCGCCCGGCTGCCGCTCAGCTACTTCGACAAGCAGCCGCGCGGCGAGGTGCTCAGCCGGGTCACCAACGACATCGACAACATCGGCCAGTCGATGCAGCAGACCATGGGACAGATCGTCAACTCGCTGCTCACCGTGGTCGGTGTGCTCGCGATGATGTTCTGGATCTCCCCCGTCCTCGCCGCGATCGCCCTGGTCTCCGTACCGCTCTCGGTGGTCGTCGCCGCGAAGGTCGGCAAGCGGGCCCAGCCGCAGTTCGTCCAGCAGTGGAAGTCCACCGGCCAACTCAACGCCCACATCGAGGAGATGTACACCGGCCACAACCTGGTCAAGGCGTTCGGCCGGCACCGCGAGTCCGCCGAGACCTTCCGCGAGCACAACGAGGCGCTGTTCCACGCCAGCTTCCGCGCCCAGTTCATCTCCGGGATCATCCAGCCCGCGATGATGCTGATCGGCAACCTGCAGTACGTGCTGGTCGCCGTGGTCGGCGGCCTGCGGGTGGCCAGCGGCGCGCTGTCCATCGGCGACGTCCAGGCCTTCATCCAGTACTCCCGGCAGTTCAGCCAGCCGCTCACCCAGGTCGCCAGCATGGCCAACCTGGTGCAGTCCGGGGTCGCCTCCGCCGAGCGCGTCTTCGAACTGCTCGACGCCCCCGAGCAGAGCCCCGAACCGGCCATGCCCGAGAAGCCCGACACCGTCCACGGCCGGGTCGCCTTCCAGGACGTGTCCTTCCGCTACGACCCCGACAAGCCGCTCATCGACGACCTCTCGCTCAAGGTCGAACCCGGCCAGACCGTCGCCATCGTCGGCCCCACCGGCGCCGGCAAGACCACCCTGGTCAACCTGCTGATGCGGTTCTACGAGGTCAGCTCCGGACGCATCACCCTCGACGGCGTCGACATCGCCGCGATGTCCCGCGAGGACCTGCGCTCCGGCATCGGCATGGTCCTCCAGGACACCTGGCTGTTCGGCGGCACCATCGCCGACAACATCGCCTACGGCGCCGGCTCCGCCACCCGCGAACAGGTCGTCGAGGCCGCCAGGGCCGCCCACGTCGACCGCTTCGTCCGCACCCTCCCGGACGGCTACGACACCGTCATCGACGACGAGGGCACCGGCGTCAGCGCGGGCGAGAAGCAGCTGATCACCATCGCCCGGGCCTTCCTCGCCCAGCCGTCCATCCTGGTCCTCGACGAGGCCACCAGCTCCGTCGACACCCGCACCGAGGTGCTCATCCAGCGGGCCATGGCCCGGCTGCGCACCGGCCGCACCAGCTTCGTCATCGCCCACCGGCTCTCCACCATCCGGGACGCCGACGTGATCCTGGTGATGGAGAACGGCTCCATCGTCGAGCAGGGCTCGCACGACGAGCTGATCGCCGCCGACGGCGCCTACGCCCGGCTCTACCAGGCCCAGTTCGCGGAGGCCGTGGCCGAGGTGGACTGACCCGTCGCCACCCGCGGAGCCGGGACGGAACCCTCCGTCCCGGCTCCGCGCACGTCGGCGCCCACCCCGCCCCGTGGGCTCGAGCAGCCGACGGCGAGGGCCTCTTGGAAACGCCGGAGGGCCCGGGCTGCTGCCCGGGCCCTCCTGGTACCGCTTCCCGCTACGCCTACTTCTTGTCCTTCGGCGTCTCGGCGTCGGTGGACAGCGCGGCGATGAAGGCCTCCTGCGGGACCTCCACGCTGCCGACCATCTTCATCCGCTTCTTGCCTTCCTTCTGCTTCTCCAGCAGCTTCCGCTTGCGGGAGATGTCACCGCCGTAGCACTTGGCGAGGACGTCCTTGCGGATCGCGCGGACCGTCTCGCGGGCGATCACCCGGGAGCCGATGGCGGCCTGGATCGGCACCTCGAACTGCTGGCGGGGGATGAGCTTCTGCAGCTTGCCGGCCATCATCACGCCGTAGCCGTAGGCCTTGTCCTTGTGCACGATCGCGGAGAACGCGTCCACCGCGTCGCCGTGCAGCAGGATGTCGACCTTCACCAGCTGGGCGGCCTGCTCGCCGATGGGCTCGTAGTCGAGCGAGGCGTAGCCGCGGGTCTTGGACTTCAACTGGTCGAAGAAGTCGAAGACGATCTCCGCGAGCGGCAGGGTGTAGCGCAGCTCGACCCGGTCCTCGGAGAGGTAGTCCATGCCCTGGAGGCTGCCGCGGCGGGACTGGCAGAGCTCCATGATCGCGCCGACGAACTCGTTCGGCGCCAGGATGGTGCCGCGCACGACCGGCTCGAAGACCTCGGAGATCTTGCCGGTCGGGAACTCGCTCGGGTTGGTGACGGTGTGCTCGCTGCCGTCCTCCATCACCACCCGGTAGACCACGTTCGGGGCGGTGGAGATCAGGTCGAGGTTGAACTCGCGCTCCAGGCGCTCCCGGATGATCTCCAGGTGCAGCAGGCCGAGGAAGCCGCAGCGGTAGCCGAAGCCGAGCGCGACCGAGGTCTCCGGCTCGTACACCAGGGCGGCGTCGTTGAGGCGCAGCTTGTCCAGCGCGTCGCGCAGCAGCGGGTAGTCCGAGCCGTCCAGCGGGTACAGGCCGGAGAACACCATCGGGCGCGGGTCCTTGTAGCCGCCGAGCGGCTCGGTGGCGCCCTTGTGCATCGAGGTGATCGTGTCACCGACCTTGGACTGCCGGACGTCCTTCACACCGGTGATGATGTAGCCCACCTCGCCGACGCCGAGGCCGTCGGCGACCTTCGGCTCGGGCGAGATGACGCCGATCTCCAGCAGCTCGTGGGTGGCGCCGGTGGACATCATCTGGATGCGCTCGCGCTTGGTGAGCTGACCGTCCACGACACGGACGTAGGTGACCACGCCGCGGTAGGAGTCGTACACCGAGTCGAAGATCATCGCGCGGGCCGGGGCGTCCTTGACGCCGACCGGGGCCGGGATGGTGTTGACGATGTGGTCCAGCAGGTCCTCGACGCCGAGACCGGTCTTGGCGCTGACCTGGAGCACGTCGGAGGGGTCGCAGCCGATGATGTGGGCGATCTCGGCGGCGTACTTCTCCGGCTGGGCGGCCGGCAGGTCGATCTTGTTGAGGACCGGGACGATCGTGAGGTCGTTCTCCAGCGCCAGGTACAGGTTGGCGAGGGTCTGCGCCTCGATGCCCTGGGCCGCGTCGACCACCAGGATGGTGCCCTCGCAGGCCGCGAGGGAGCGGGACACCTCGTACGTGAAGTCCACGTGGCCGGGGGTGTCGATCATGTTGAGGATGTGGGTCGTCCCGGCGTCCGGCCCGGTCTTCGGGGCCCACGGGAGGCGGACCGCCTGCGACTTGATGGTGATGCCGCGCTCGCGCTCGATGTCCATGCGGTCGAGGTACTGGGCGCGCATCTGCCGGGGGTCGACGACGCCGGTGATCTGCAGCATCCGGTCTGCGAGCGTCGACTTGCCGTGGTCGATGTGGGCGATGATGCAGAAGTTGCGGATCAGCGCCGGGTCGGTACGGCTGGGCTCTGGCACATTGCTGGGGGTCGCGGGCACCTTGGTCCGATTCTCCGTTGGTCCGGGGCCGGGGGTGTCCGGATCATCGCTGACCGGCTATCCCGGGGACCGGACGGTCTCGTCCGATCGAAATAGTTCCTCCCATCCTCCCACGACTACGGGCCGGGACGCCGTTCGGGCACCTCGCAGCCTTCCGCCGCACGCTCGTGAGGCGGCAGGATGGCCGTTCATGATCCTGGAAAGCGCCCTGCTCGACGTCCTGCCCGGCCGGGAGGACGAGTTCCTCGCCGCCTTCGCCGAGGCCCGCCCGCTGATCGCCGTCCAACGCGGCTTCCGCTCCCTGGAGCTGCGCCGCTGCCTGGACGAGGGGCGCGGCTCGCGCTTCCTGCTGCAGGTGGAGTGGGAGACCCTCGCCGACCACACCGAGGGCTTCCGCGGCTCGGCCGAGTACGCGCGGTGGCGGGAACTGCTGCACCACTTCTACCGGCCGTTCCCGGAGGTCGAGCACTACGGGGAGCCGGTGCTGAGCGCCTGACCCGCCCGCGGGCCCGCTGGCCCGCTGCCCCGGAGCAGCTGTGGGCCGGCCGCCGGTTTGGGGCGGGCGGCGGGCCCCTGGTAGCGTGGTCAGCTGCACCTGGCCTCGGCATGCCCTCTCAGCTGGTCCGACGGCCGCGGGGTGCAACCCTCCCCCAGCCTCCGGCCGGGGGGACCCCCAGTAACCATTCACAAGACTGAGGCTCCTTCGTGGCGAACATCAAGTCCCAGATCAAGCGCAACAAGACCAACGAGAAGGCGCGCCTGCGCAACAAGGCCGTCAAGTCCTCGCTGAAGACCGCTCTGCGCAAGGCCCGCGAGGCCGCTGCCGCCGGTGAGACCGAGAAGGCCACCGTGCTGGCCCGTGCCGCCTCCAAGGCGCTCGACAAGGCCGTGAGCAAGGGCGTCATCCACGCCAACCAGGCCGCCAACAAGAAGTCGGCCATCACCAAGCGCGTCAACACCGCCGCCCAGGCCTGACGCCCCCGGGGGCTCCGGCCCCCACCGCCTCAGGGCGACCCGGCCCTCTACCCGGAACCCCGAGGCGTGCGAGACTCGCACCGCACGCGGCCTGCGTTCGCCACGCGGGTGCGGTGCACACGAGCTGTACGGCAGGCGCCGCAGTCAGCCTCTCCCCGAGGCCGACTGCGGCGCCTGTCGCGTTCCGCGTCCCGGCCACTAGGGTCGGTCAGGCGCGACCGGGGTGCGGGGAGCACCCACGGCGCCAGTCCCGAGGGGGGAACTTCCATGACGACGCCACCGCCGCCACCGCCGTCGCCGGGCCAGGGTGCCGGCCCGAACGGGCCCGGCTACGGCTTTCCGCAGCAGGCGGCCGCGGCGCCCGTACTGGGCGCGGGTGCGCCTGGTGGGCCAGGTGGGCCCGGTGGGCCAGGTGGGCCAGGTGGGCCGGGGGCCGGCGCCTTCGGGCCGCCGCCCGGGCTGCCGACCGCGCCCGGGCTGCCCGCCGCGCCGCCCAAGAGCGGCGGGCTGCGCCGCAACGCCGTCTGGGCCTTCGTCGGCGCGGTCCTCGCCTCGGCCGGCTGGGCCGCCGCCGTGGCGGTCGTCCCGGACCTGGTCAGCAACGACTCCTCACCGCGCAGCCTCGGCAACTACCACCTCTCCGACGACTTCTGCGCCACCGCGAAGCCCTCCCGGCTGCTGGAGAGCTACACCGTCACCACGGACAGCAGTTCGCCGTCCCACCACACCGACCGGACCGCCGCCCTGGACAGCATGAACTGCTCCATGTCGCTCAAGCGGACCGGCGGCGGCAGCGACAGCGAGTACGCCAGCGTGTACATCCGCGCCGACCTGCACAAGGCCGTCAACCCGGCGCCCGAGCAGGCGTCCGGCAAGGAGCTCTACCGGGCCCGGGGCTACCAGATCACCGACATCCAGGGGATCGGCGAGGACGCGTACTTCATCTACAAGGACGACGGCGGCACGGGCTCGTACCACAGCCTGTTCGCCGAGGTGCAGATCCGCGACGGCGGGATGACCTACTACATCAGCTACAACGCCAGTTACACCCAGGGGAAGTCCAACCCGCCGTCCATGACCGAACTCCGCAACGACCTGCAGACCGACGCCGACAACGCCGTACGGGCCATGCGCAAGTAGCGGTCCGCCGCCTCCGCCGTCTCGCCGCCCCCGTAGGCTCGCCGCAGCCTCGCCGCCGCCGTGGTCAGTACGCGGGGCGGGAGCCGGCCCGGGCGGCCTTGGCGACGGCCACCACCGCCCGTTCCAGGGCGAAGGCCGGGTCGGCCGAGCCGCCCTTGACGGCCGCGTCGGCCTGGGCGATCGCGGTGAGCGCCGTGGCCACCGCATCGCCCGTCCACCCGCGCATCTGCTGGCGGACCCGGTCCACCTTCCACGGCGGCATGCCCAACTCGCGGGCCAGATCGGCCGGACGCATGTTCCGCCCGGTCGTCGCCAGCCGACCGATGCTGCGCACGCCGGAGGCCAGCGCGTAGGTGATGCCGGTCGGCGGCTGGCCGACGGCCAGCGCCCAGCGCAGCCGCTCCAGCGCCTCGGCCGCCCGGCCGGTGACCGCCAGGTCGGCCACCTCGAACCCGGTCGCCTCGGCCCGTCCGCTGTAGTAGCGGGCCACCACCGTCTCGTCGATCGTGCCCTCGACGTCCGAGGTCAACTGGCTGCACGCGGCGGCGAGCTCGCGCAGGTCGCTGCCGAGCGCGTCCAGCAGCGCCTGGCAGGCCTCCTGGGTCGCGGAGCGGCCCAGCGTACGGAACTCGCCCTTGACGAAGGCCAGCCGCTCGCCCGCCTTGGCCAGCTTGGCGCAGGCCACCTCGCGCCCGCCCGCCTTGCGCCCGGCGTCCAGCAGGCCCTTGCCCTTGGCCCCGCCCGCGTGCACCAGGACCATGATCACTTCCTCGGCCGGGGCCTCGATGTACGCCTTGACCTCCTTCACCGACTCGGCGGAGAGGTCCTGCGCGGCCCGGACCACGATCACCTTGCGCTCGGCGAACAGCGAGGGCGTGGTCAGCTCGGCCAGACTGCCCGGCTGCAGCCCACCGGGCGGGAGGTCCCGCACGTCGGTGTCCGGGTCCGCCGCCCTGGCCGCGGCCACCACCTGGGCGACCGCACGGTCCAGCAGCAGCTCCTCCTGACCGACCGCGAGGGTCAGCGGGGCGAGCAGGTCGTCGGGTGCACTCTTCCTGGCCATCGCCTACCAGCATCCCACGCGCGGCGGACACTCCCGCCCGTACGACCAGGGCCCGTACGGCCGGCGGGTGGGGCCGGGGGCCGGGCCAGGGGTCCGGGGGTCCGGGGGGGCCGGGCCAGGGGTCCGGGGGTCCCGGGGGTCCGGGGGTCGGGGGGGCCGGGGCCAGGGCTCGGCGAAGGCCGACCGCCCTGCGGGGGTACGCGGTCCGACCTGGAGAATGGTCCGGTGACCGAGAACCACGCCCCCGACCTGCCGGACGTCGACGACCCGTTCGTCCGCCAGCTGCTCGTCCTGCCCGACCGCGACACCGCCGACGAGGCCGCCGAGGAACTCTCCGCCGCCCACCCCGACCTCGGCGAGCTGGAGATCGTCCGCGACGCGCTGGCCGGCGAGGACGACGCCGAGGACGCCCAGTGGCTCGTCGTCCTCGACCCCCCGTCCGACGGCTGGACCCCCGCCCTCCTGCACGCCCTCGACACCCTCGCGGCCTCCTACGAGGGCTGGCGCGAGGAGGCCTGACCGGGCCGTCGCCCGTCCCCGACGCCTGGCCCCGACGCCCCCGGCGTTCCCCGAGGTGGTCAGTTCGGCAGCACCCAGTCCGGCCGCCAGGTCCCGGGGGCGTCGCGGGCGGGCGACGTCGCGGCGAGGTGGGCCCGGAGGGTGGCCAACGCCGGGTTGGGGTTGTCCCGGTGCCACAGCAGCGAGTGCGGGTAGACCGGCGTCGGGTCGGTCACCGGGATGCGGCGCAGACCGTGGCCGGCCGGCCAGACCAGCCGGGTGCGCTCGCTCATGAAGGTGGCCAGGGCCGGGGTGTCGGCGACGGTGTCCAGCAGCGCGTCGGAGCCGAAGTTGGGGCCGGTCGCCTCGATGGTGAGGCCGAACTCGGCGACCAGGTCGTCGTAGTAGGCGGCCCACTCGGTGCCGGGGGCGATGCCGGGCATCCAGATCCGGTGGCCGACCAGCTGGGCGACGGTCACCGAGCGGGCGCCCGCCAGCGCGTGCGCCGGACCGGTGAGCAACTGCAACGGCTCGTCGAGCACCCGGACGGACTCGATGTCCTCCGGGAAGGGCCGTCCGGGCGCGGCGACGGCGCGGAAGGACGCGTCGATCGCCCCCGAGCGGATCGCGGCGACGGCCGCCGCCACGTCGAACAGCATCACCACGTCCAACTCGATCCCGGGGTGCGCCCGGTGGAAGTCGCGCATCAGACCCGACCCGGCGCCGCGCGAGGCGATGATGTCGACCCGCAGCGGCCGACGGCCCGTCCGCACCGAGGCGACGGCCCGCTCGGCGGCGCGCAGCAGTTCGCGCGCGTGGGGCAGGAACGCCTGTCCGTCAATGGTGAGTTCGGCGCCGCGCGGGGTGCGGGTGAACAGGCGCACCCCGAGGTCGCGCTCCAGGGCGGCGATGCGCTTGGAGACGGCCTGCTGGGTGACCGCCAGGTCGACGGCGGCCTTCTGGAACTGGCCGGCCTCGGCGGCGGCGGCGAAGGTGCGTACGGCTTCGAGGTCCACGTCGGCCCACCTTAGAGAACAACGGACGGTTGTACCCGGCGGGTGGGTCGGTTGTTTGACCTGCGATTGTGCCGCTCGGTTAGCTCTCCCCGGTCAACGTCGGTTTGTTCGAACGGAATGTCGAGGGAGTGCGCCGGACATGGTGGGCACGGGGGACGCGGCAGGTGCGGCAGGTGCGGCGGGTGCGGCAGACACGGCAGGCGCAACGGGCACGGCAGGTGCGGCGGGCAGGTTCGGCAGGAGACGGCTCGGGCCGCGGTTCGGCTGGCTGTGGGCGGCCTACGCGGTCAGCGCGTACGGGTCCGGACTGGGGTTCGGCGCCCTGCCGCTGCTGGCCGTACTGGTGCTGCACGCCGGGCCCGCCCAGGTGTCCGCACTGTCCGCCGTGGGCCCTGCCGTGGGGGCGCTGATCGCGCTGCCGCTCGCGCCCTGGGTGGAGTTCCGGCGCAAACGCCCGGTGATGATCACCATGGACCTGGTCCGGTTCGCGGCCATGGCGACGATCCCGGCCGCCTACGCCCTCGGACTCCTCGGCTTCGCCCAACTGCTGGCGGTCTCGGCCGTCGTCGCCGCGGCCAAGATCGCGTTCAACGCGGCCGCCGGCGCCCACCTCAAGGCCCTGGTCCGGCCCGAGGACCTCCTGGTGGCCAACTCCCGCCTCGAATCCACGAACTGGAGCTCCATCGCGATCGGACCGCCCCTGGGCGGAGCCGCCATCGGCCTGTTCGGGCCGGTCACCACCGTGATCGCCGACGGGCTCAGCTACCTGCTCTCCGCCCTCGGCATCGGCGCCATCCGCCGCCGGGAGGAGGCCCCGCAGCCCGCCGGACAGAACCCGGGGCGGGCCGGCTCGGTCCTCGACGGCTGGCGGCACATCCTCGGCGACCCCGACCTGCGAGCGCTCTACCTCAACAACCTGCTCGTCTCCGGGCTGATCATGGCCACCGAACCGCTGCTGGCCGTCCTCATGCTGCGCCAACTCCACTTCCCGCCCTGGCAGTACGGCCTCGCCTTCGCCGCCCCCTGCCTCGGCGGACTCATCGGCTCCCGGCTCGCCCAGCGCGTCGTGACCCGCTACGGCCGCCGCCGGGTCTTCCGGACCGTCGGCACCCTGCGCTCCGTCTGGCTGATCGGCCTGGTCCTCGTCCGCCCCGGCATCGTCGGCCTGGTCACCGTGATGGCCGTCGAACTCGCCATCATCATCAACATGAGCCTCTACACCCCGGTGCTCGCCACCCACCGGCTCGAACGCACGCCCAAGCACCTCCTCGCCCGCACCCTGTCCGCCTGGTCCATCGGCCAGCAGGCCGCCATCGCCGTCTGCACCGCGCTCGGCGGCCTGCTCGCCGATGCCACCGGCCCACGCGCTGCCCTCGCCGTCGCGGGCCTGCTCATCCTGGCCACCCCGCTGCTGCTCCCGCGAGGCGACCAGCAGCCCTCGCCGCAGGAGCCGGAACCGTCCCCCAGCCGCTCCTGAAAGCCGCCGGAGACCGTAGCCACCGTCCGACCGTAGCCACCGTCCGACCGTAGCCCTGTCCGACCGCAGCTCCCGCCTGGAGTCCACCCCCATGAGCACCGCCCTTCTCGTCCTGGACTGCCAACCCGCGGTCCTGGCCGCCCTGCCCGACACCGGGGCCCGCGAGGCCCTGCTCGCCCGCCTGGAACGGGCCGTCGCCGACGTCCGGGCGGCGGGCGGCACCATCGCCTCGGTGCGCCTCGGCTTCACCGAGGCCGACTGGGCGGCCGTCCCGGCCGCCAACGCGACCTTCGCCGCGCTGGCGCGGCACCGCGCCCTGCACCACCAGGACCGGGCCACCGCCGTCCACGAGCGCCTGACCCCCCGCGACGGCGACCTCGTGGTACGCAAGACCCGCCACGGCGCCCTGTCCACCACCGACCTCGACCGGCAGTTGCGCGGGCGCGGCATCACCACCCTGGTCGTCGCGGGCCTCAGCACCGGCGGCGCGGTCCTGTCCACCGTCCTCGACGCGGCCGACCGCGACTACCGCCTGCACGTCCTCTCCGACGGCGTCGCCGACCCGGACCCCGACCTCCACGACACCCTGCTCCGTCGGGTCCTCCCCTCCCGCGCCCACCTCGTCGACACCGCCGGACTGCCCGCCCTGCTCCGGGCCGGCCGAACCGGTACGTCGGTGGCGGCGGCCCCGCGCTAGGGACCCGCCGCGCTCGCGGCACTCGCCGCGCTGGAGGAGTTCGTCCGTGAACCTCCGCTGGGTCGACCAGCGCCCGGACTGCCGCGAATCACCGGCCTCCGCAGGCCCTACCCAATTCGGGTGAAGGTCCGTCCACCCACCGACCGGACAGCAACGGGTCGCCATAGCCTCGATGGCGACCCGTCGCCGCTCGGGTGCGCGATCCGGGCGAAGGTGCGGGATCCGTCGATCCGGAAGGCCACCGACACCATGACACGCTCAGCGGGCGGAAACGACGAGACGACCGGCGGGCCCTCCCGCCGCCAACTGCTCAGGATCGGCATCGGCGTCGCCGTGGGGGCCGGGGCCATCGGCTCCGGTGCTCCCGCCGCGCTCGCCAACGGCCCGTACGACCCGGCCAGTCCGACGATCGCGACCAAGCTCAAGAACCTCAGCGGCCCGGCCGAGACCGGGGCGCTCGGCGCAGCGTGGACCGACCTCGGCATCCCGGTCCGATGCCCGGACGGCACCATGCTCTTCGTCTGCGGCGACACCTTCGACGGCGACCAGGTCTTCGCCGGGCAGTGGAACGCGCCCGTCGGACTGCGCTCCAGCAGCGCGGACCTGGACAACCTGCGCATCGACGGCATCGTCCGGGGCGCCCACGGCATCAGCCTCGTCGACGAGCCGCACACCCCGGTCGGCGACACCGCGCACACGACCGCGATCCCCTCCGACGCCTTCGTCGTCGACGGCGTGATGTACATGCACCTCATGCGCGGGGTCATCTACGACACCCACCACACCGACTTCTGGCGCTCCACCGACAACGGGCAGACCTGGGAGTACCTGTGCCAGTGGCCCGGCGACCTGCACGGCGGGCAGTTCCAGCAGAAGACGTACGCGGTGGCCGACGACGGCTACTGCTACGTGCTGTCCACGGTCTTCAACCGTGAGGTGGAGTCGGGGATGCTGCTGCACCGGGTGCGGAAGGAGAGCCTCGGCAACCCGGACGCCTACGAGCCCTGGGGCTACACCGACGGCAACTGGCAGTGGAATGCCCCCGCCCCGACGACGGTCTTCGGCACCCGCAAGTGGGGCGAGCTGTGCTTCCGCGCCATGGACGGCAAGTACGTCCTCACCTGGCTGAACACGGACCCGCTGTCGATCAGGGCGATGGTCTTCGCGCTCCCGACCTCGGACCTGACCCGGACGCTGGAACAGGCCATGATCCTCCCCTGCGCCCCGGGGCAGGAGACCGCCAACTTCGTGGCCAGCCCGTACGGCGGCTTCGTCATCCCCGGCTCGACGTTCGGCAACTTCCACATCGTCGTCAGCCAGTGGTACGACCTGACGAACTACCGGATCATGCAGTACCGGATCAACATGCTGTCCTGATCCCCCGCGCGGGCGGCCTTGCCGCATTCCCCAACTTCCCTCACCCACCGGCGCATTGCCCCGGCGGCGCGCTCCGGGCCTGCCCGGAGCGCGCCGCAATCCCTTTCCCCGGGGCCCCCGCCCCCGCCCCCCTCCCTCCACCTCCCCCACCCCTACCCCCTGCCCACCCCACCTCGTGGAGGGAAGAAGGAGAGCGGGGTCACGGGGGCGGGGCGCGGGGCCCACGGGTGGAGTGCGTCCTATGGCTGCCTTGGTGCGGGTCGGAATAGGCGTGGAGTTCGCCCTGCAGGTATGGCGTCTGGCTGGCAGGATCGAGGTCCTGCGGAGTGCTGAGAGGACGCTAGCCAGCGGAAATCCCCGGCGCCTGCGCATGTTGAAGTCCGCGCAGATCCCACTGTGGGTCCTGGCAGCTGTCCGTGGTCTTCCGGAGGACAGCCTTCGGTCGATGACGCCCGAGAGACTGTTGAGGTCGCCTCCGGAAGCAGCGACCGGTGGGGCAGCATCGACAGGGAGAGCGGCGAACTGGTGGCCGAGGCCCATGCCGCACTGGTGCTGCTGAAAGTGCTAATGCTCCTGGGCGTGGAGCCTTCGAACTGGACCGCAATTCTTGATCGTCTCGCCGCTCTGATCGAGGCTGCCGAGCGCGTGCGCGCTTCCCGGGCCGAGAGCGTTGACGTCCCGCCTCTGCCGTGCCATCCGCCAGGTGGGCTTCTTTTGTCGGAGCCGGTGGTTCCCCGAGCACCTGGTCCTGCGGTCCCTCGTCGTGTCATTGACAAGGGCCAGGATCGGCATCAGGCATGCGGGGGGCGTGGAGGGCACCTGACTGCGTGACCGACCCGGTCCGTCCTGATCACCAAGGGACTGACTGTGGATTGGAACCTCATCCTCTCCGAAATCTCCACCTGCGCGGGCGTCGGGTCGCTCGTCCTCCGGGGGCTGGAGGCGACGAAGAGTAAGCACGTTAGCGATCACACCGAGGACGGCCCCTCAGCGGCGTCTCAGGAGCCTTCGGACGCCGCCGAAGCGGAGGGAGACCTCGGCGCGGACCAAGCCGAATGACATCAGACGCATGCCGGCGGGCTTGGGCGGTCAGGGGCGGCCGAGGGCGCGGAAGGTCCAGCCGGCCGCTCGCCAGCGCTTCGCGTTGAGGGTGCCGCGGGCGTCGATGACCTTGGGGACGGCGATGTGCCGGGCGAGGTCTTCCGGGTCGGTGTCGGAGTACTGGGGCCAGTCGGTCAGGTGCAGCAGCAGGCCGGCGCCAGTGACGGCCTGGGTGGGGTCGTCGGCGTAGTCGAGGTGGGGGTAGGCCCTGCGGGCGTTCTCCATCGCGGCGGGGTCGTGGACGGTGACCTCGACCCCGGCCTTCTGGAGGGCCGTGGCGACGGCGAGGGCCGGGGAGTCGCGGATGTCGTCGGTGTGGGCCTTGAAGGCGGCGCCCCAGACGGCAATGCGCTTGCCGACCAGGGTGCCGCCGAGCGCTTCGCGGGCGAGGTCGACGGTGTGCTCGCGCCGACGCTGGTTGATCGCGGCGACCTGGCGGAGCAGGCCGGTGTCGGCGCCGAGCTCTTCGGCGCGGTGGGTGAATCCGGCCAGGTCCTTGGGCAGGCAGCCGCCGCCGAAGCCGAGGCCGGGCCGCATGCCCTTGGCGCCGATTCGGTGGTCGTAGCCGAGGGCGAGGGCGATCTGCTGGACGTCGGCGCCGCTCTTCTCGCAGAGCTCGGCCATCGCGTTGATGAAGGAGATCTTGGTGGCGAGGAAGGCGTTCGCGGCGCCCTTGATCAGCTCGGCGGTCGGGATGTCGGTGACGATCAGCGGGGAGCCGGTGGCCAGGATGTCGGCATAGACCTTGCGGAAGACGGCCTCGCTGCTGGTGTCGCCGTCCTCGATGCCGAGCACGATCCGGTCCGGCTCCAGGGTGTCCAGGACGGCGAACGACTCGCGCAGGAACTCCGGGGACCAGGCCAGGCGGGCGCTCGCCCCGGCCGGGATGTGTTCGTCCAGGGTCTGCCGCAGCTTCGCGACGGTGCCGACCGGGACGGTGGACTTGCCGATGATCAGCGCGCCGTCGCCGAGCCGGGGGGCCAGCTGGCGGACGGCAGTGTGCAGGTGGGTGAGGTCGTAGGCGCCGCTGCCGTCCTGCTGCGGGGTGCCGACGCCCAGGAAGTGGACATCGGCGAAGGCGGCGGCCTCCGCGTAGGAGGCGGTGAACCGCAGGTTGCCCGCGGCGGTGTGCTTGGCGAGCAGGTCGTCCAGGCCGCGTTCGACGAACGGGGCCTGGCCCTTGTTCAGCGCGTCGACCTTGTCGAGGTCGGTGTCCATGCCGAGGACCTGGTGGCCGAGTTCGGCCATCGCGGCGGCGTGGGTCGCGCCGAGGTAGCCGCAGCCGATCACGGTGAGCTTCACGAACGTGTCCTTCCAAGGGGGGCGGGGTGCCGCCCGGCCAGGCGTCCCGACCCCCCCCACGAGGACGGGGGCGTCAGGTGCCCGGCTGGGCGGCGAGGTAGCGGTGGATGCCGTCGCGGATGAACGGCGGGATGGTCAGAACGGGCAGGTGCTCGGGGATGAAGAACTGGAGCTTGACGCCCTCGGCCAGCGGCAGCGCGGTCTCGTCGCCGTCCCAGAAAGCGGCGAAGAAGGTGATCGTCTGCCCCGAACCGTGGGCGTCCGGGGTCTCGAACAGTTCCGTCAGGCCGCCGTCGACGGCGAGGCCGGCTTCCTCGTCGAGCTCGCGGACGATCGCTTCGGCCGGGCTCTCGCCGGGGTCGCAGCCGCCTCCCAGGAGACTCCAGTGACCGGGCCAGGCGATGCCGTCGAGGTCGTCGCGCAGGTGCAGTAGGAGCTCGCCGCGGCGGTTGGTGATGAGCGCGACCGCTCCGCGTGGCTCGGCGGCGGACGGGTTCGAGGGGAGGGTGTCCATGCGCTCACCGTAGTGAGCCAGCGGTCCGTCATGCCGCAGCGGCGAGCGTGTGGTCGGAGAACCAGGCGGCGGCCATCAGGGCCTGCATGCGGGTGCGGTCGAACCGGCCGCCGGGCTTGAGGCCGCCGGCCAGCAGCGGCTGCAGCCCGCGCGGGGCCTGGTCGAGCGCCGAGCTGATCTGGGCGGTCGCCCAGGGCTCCAGCGGGCCGGACAGCCAGCTGGGGACCGGGGAGGCGAAGCCGAGCTTGTCCCGGCTGCCCCAGACCTCCCGGGGCAGGCCGAGGGCCTTCGCGGCGTCCCGCAGGATGCGCTTCCCGGCCGCCGGGCCGGCGATCTTGTGCTCGACGGGGAGCCGGTAGGCAAACTCGACCAGGTCCCGGGCCAGGTAGGGCGAGCGCCGCTCCAGCGCGAAGGCGGAGGCCAGCTTGTCCGAGGTCATCACCAGCGGGCGCCAGGCCGTGGCCAGGTCCGCCAGCGTCAGCCCCCGGGCCAGGTCCCCGTCCGCCCGGCGGAGGGCGTCGGCGACCAGCTCCCGCAGCCGGCCGTCCGGGTCGCTTCCGCGCAGGATCAGCTTCACGATCGCCTCGGCGGGCCCCAGCGGTTCCCCGGTGGAGCCCAGGAGCTTGGAGGCCAGCGGCCGGTAGGACTCCAGCCCGGCGCCCAGCACCGCCTCCGGGCCGAACAGGACGAGCGCGTGGCGGACGTAGCCCATCAGGAACTCGTCCGGCCCGAGTCCGCCGACGACGACGCGGATGCCGCGCTCGGCGACCGCCCGGTAGGCCATGTGCTCGGAGAACGTGGACGCGTTGCCCATCGGGTAGTCCAGCGCGTGCATGATCTGGGGCAGCGAGCGGGTGAAGTCCTGGATGGTCGGCTCGATGACCAGCAGCTCGGCGCCGATGTCGCGGGCGACGACGGCCGCGATCTGCGACTCGTCCAGGCGGTCCTGGCCGGGGTAGCGGACCGTGACACAGACCTGCGGGCGCATCAGGTAGGCCAGCACCGAGGAGTCCAGCCCGCCGGACAGCAGCAGCGCGAAGTCGCAGGCCGGGGCCCGCATCGGGATCCGGTCGGCCAGCAGGGTCGAGAACCGGGCGAGCGCGGTCTTGTAGCCGCCCTGCCAGGGCTCCAGGCCCTCCAGCTGCCACCAGGTCCGCTGGACCAGCGAGCCGGTGGCGACGTCGAAGGCCAGCAGCCCGGCCGGCGGCAGGAGCTGGATGCCCTGGAACGGGGTGTCGGCGCCGGTCGGCGTCTCGATGCTCAGCATCTCGGGGCGGACGACCAGCGGGGCGGTGCCGTAGCCGGTCAGGGTGGTGACCTCGGAGGCGAACGCCAGGCGCCCGCCGTCCAGGCGCCAGTAGAGCGGCTTCTCACCGAGCCGGTCCCGGGCCAGGAACAACCGGCCCTCGCGCGGGTCGTAGACGGCCAGCGCGAACATGCCGTCCAGGGCAGCCAGGCAGCCGGGGCCGAGCTTCGCCCAGGCCCGCAGCACCAGGTGGGCGTCGCTCTCGCCGGGATCCAGGGGGATGCCCCAGGCGGCGGCGACCTGCCGGTAGTTGTAGATCTCGCCGTTGAAGGTGAGGACAACGCCGCTGGCCCGGTCCAGGTAGGGGCCGGGCTGGGCGGCGGTGTCGACGATCAGCAGGGTGTTCATGGACAGCACCGCCCGGCCATCGGCCGAGGTGAGGTGCCCTGTTCCGTCCGGGCCGCGGTGCCTCTGGGCCATGCCCATCGCCGCGACGGTGGTCTCGTGCCGGGCGGCGTCCGCGCCGGCCAGTCCTGCGATTCCGCACATCTGGTTGTCACCCCCGAGCGTGAATCGGTGAAGGCCCCCGCCGGAAGGTCTGTGGTCCGGTCCGGCGGAGGCCCGGGGCATCAGACAACCGCGTCCGCCCGGGCCGGGGCAGGGCTCGCAGGGGGGCTCACAACTCGCGAAAGCGGTTCACCGCG
Organism: Kitasatospora sp. NPDC098652; assembly: GCF_044760155.1. Classification (NCBI taxonomy): domain Bacteria; kingdom Bacillati; phylum Actinomycetota; class Actinomycetes; order Kitasatosporales; family Streptomycetaceae; genus Kitasatospora; species Kitasatospora sp. NPDC098652. Next base: position 111,269 of record NZ_JBIWAQ010000007.1, on the reverse strand, counting down.
AGCGGCGAAGGCAATACCCTCGGTGATCCGGCGTCAGATGCCGGGTGTACGACTTCTCGTGCCCAGTCGCGTACGACTTCCGCGCCGAGCCGCGCGGGACCGATTGAGGGGGACGCTGTGGCGTCGACCACCCGCCGGGCTAAGCCGCCGAATGACGCGCTGGCCCGGATGATCGAAAAGTGTGACGGGGCCAGCCACAAATCGCTGGCCCTGCGCGTGAACCAGCTCGCCCACGAAGCCGGGCTGACCACGACATATACGCATACCTCGGTCGCGAACTGGTGCCGCCGGGGCATGGTGCCGGACTGGCCAGTGCCCAAGCTGCTGGCCCAGGCGATCGGCGAACGGCTCGGCCGGCCAGTGCAGTTGGCGGAGATCGGTATGGCGGATGCCGAGACGCCGGACGCCGAGGTGGGGTTGGATTTCCCGCGAGACCCCGCCGACGCCGTGCGCGTCGCCACTTCGTTCTGGAGCACTGTGAACCGCCGCGACTTCCTGACCGGGACGGGCTTCGCCGTCTCCGCGTTCGCCACCCCGGTCACCCGCTGGCTGGTCACCCCGGAAGACGACGACGACGCCCAGCGGGGCCGCGGCCGGGTCGGCGCCGCCGACATCGCCGAACTGCGGGAGGCCGCCGACGACGCCCGGCGGTGGGATTCGAAGTATGGCGGCGGGAACTGGAAGGCCAACTCGGTGACGGCCTGCTTGCAGGAACGGGCGGTGCCGCTGCTGAACGGCTCGTTCAGCGACGGTGTGGGCCGCGAGCTGTTCTCGGTGACCGCCGAGCTGTCCCGCCTGGCTGGCTGGACCGCCTTCGACGTCGGCCAGCACGACGCCGCCCAAAGGCACTTCATCCAGGCCCTCCGCCTCGCGCGAGCCGGCCGCGATGTCGAACTCGGCTGTTATGTGCTCACCACCATGGCGATGCAGACCCTGCTGCGGGGCTTCGCCAGCGAGGCCATCGACATGACCCAGGGCGCCTTCCAGCGGGCCAAGGGCCATGCCGCCCCCCGGGTGCTGGCCTTCACCAAGCTGATCGAAGCCCGGGCCCATGCCCGCGACAACAACGCCAAGGCCGCCTCCGCCGCCCTTGCCGCCTCCGAGAGCCTGCTCGACCAGGCCCGCGACGGTGCCGGGGAACCCGCGTGGATCGACTTCTATCACCACGCCCGGCTCTCGGCGGACGCCGCCGAGGTCTTCCGCGACCTGAAGAACCCCAAGGCTGCCCTGGCCTGGAACGCGCAGGCCTCCGCCATGCCGACCGGCGTGTTCACCCGCTCCGTCGGCATGCGGCTGGCGATCGTGGGGACCGCCCACCTCCAGAACAAGGACCTCGACCAGGGGCTGGAGCTCGGCAACCAGGCCGTCGACATCCTCGCCCGCGTCCAATCGAGCCGAGCCAAGGACTACGTCCGCGAGTTCAACGCCACCCTCACCCCCTGGCGCCGGGAGACCGCCGTCCGCGACTTCCTGCACCGCACTCGAACGGAGCTGGGGATCGCGGCCTGACCGCAACCGACATCGGGCTGCCCGGAGCTGAGCCATCAGCGTCGCCGCCGTGATTTGCCCGGAGGCCACACACGGTGAAACGAGCCCCGAGCCAGCCACGTATCACCAGAGCGGGTGACGTCGATCCGCCGTTCGGCGCGTCGTGGAGAGCGACGCCGATCGTCATCGCGGGGGGCACTACCGTTCCAAAGGGCGTACACACACGAACCATCCGTGCGACATCACGAGCAGACGGCCATGGCGGCCTTCGAGATTCCCCCCGAGCAGCCGGACTACACCGCGTTCCGCAAAGCCTGCAAACGACACCACATCAACCCCGACAAGATCGACTCCATCCCGGTGATCGACCCGTCCAAGAGCCCGTACCGCGAAGAGCTGGAGAAGCTCGGCGCGTCGCTGCCGTCCTGGTCCATCGTGCGACCGACCAAGCAGTGGTACACGCTCAGCGCCCGCCACCGTGTCAGCAGGGACGTCGTCTACAACGACGGCGCAGCCAACGACACCTACCAGATGAGCTGGCTCGACAGCACCACCATCACCAACAGCATCTCCGTCTCCGCCTCCGTCGATGTCACGATCCAGAAGATCGTCAAGGTCGGCATGAGCGTGACGTACAGCCACAGCTGGGCCGAGACACAGGCCCACGGAGAAGCCTTCACCATCACCGTCCCGCCGGGCCACTTCGGCTGGATCGAGCGCGCCACCCTCATCAGCAACATCGAGGGCGACTTCATCATGGCTAACACCCTTGAGGGACCCGAGGACGGCACGACCTTCGGAGACCCGAGCAAGGCCTTCCGCTGGAGCAGCTCGTATTCGGGACCGGCGATGGTGGCCGACGCCACCGGCCTCCTCGTCGGAGTCACCCGCAAGGGCAGCCCCGAAGAAATCGAGAAGTACAAGCAGGACCACCCGACGAAGACCGCCGGGAACCTGACCGTGTTCACCGAAGAGGGCTTCTACCTGCCCCTCCTCCTCGACGGCGGTGAGCCGAACGAGGTCATCCTGGAACCTCCCCCGCGCGCGCTTGACGGCCCATAGGAGGATCGGTCCGATTCTGCAGAGATGTCGACCCCGGTCATGGGCCCGAGTTTCGACGTCTCGGATCGGCCGATCCTCCCGCACGTGGGGTCGGCCAGCAGGTTGCGGGCCTGGCGGACGGTGGCGATCATGCCGCCGAATCGGTGGTGTTCCTGAGCGGCGGCGTTGATCAGGCGCCGGGCCGCTGGACCGGAGACTCCGGCGCCCTCCTGCATGGCCTCGTGCACCTCGCTGAGGTGCTCGGCGACCGTGCAGGCAGTCTCGAAGTCCAGCAGATCGTGGATCCCGCCGCGGCTTCGCGCCCCGTAGCCCTGGCTGATCAGTGTGCGCATGTGACCGTACTGGACCGCCAGGGCCACCAGCCCGCCCGGACGGCGGGCGATGTGCCAGGCCAGCGTTCGCCGGAGCAGTACCGGATCAACATGCTGTCCTGATCCCCCGCGCGGGCGGCCTTGCCGCATTCCCCAACTTCCCGCACCCATCGGCGCATTGCCCCGGCGGGGGGGGGGGGGGGGGGGGGGGGGGGGGGGGGGGGCCGGCGCGGGGCCCCCGGCGGCCCCCCCCCCCCCCCCCCCGCGCGCCGCC